>WYBW01000019.1 GCA_011525685.1 Verrucomicrobiia bacterium | reverse complement strand
TTCCTGATCATGCAATGGCTCAAACGCATGGATGAGGCGGTGAATGTTCCCATCATCGTCATCACCGGGGGCGACCCGGCCACGTATGAAGCCCGGGCCAGGCAGATCGGCGCCACCGGGTTCTTCCACAAACCACTCGACCATGACGGCCTGTTCGAAGTGATCAGTCAGGCGCTCGGCGAGCCTGCCGAAGTGAGCTGAGGATGCAAGCGCCGTGGGGACTTAGAGGTTCACGATCGCCGGATCGCCGTAGAGAGTAAACGAGCCGGTGCGGGTGATCTTCACGTCCAGCAACTCACCGCGGTGTCGCTCGCTCCCCTCGAAGACCACGATCTTGTTGCAGCGCGTGCGGCCGGTCAGTCGGGCCGGGTTCTTCCTGCTCGGGCCTTCGACGAGGATTTCCACTTTTCGTCCCACCAAGGCATCGTACTTCCGTTTGCCGATTTCGTTTACCAGTCCGAGCACACGCGCGTGGCGCTCTTCGATGAGCGCCTCGGGCAGTTGATCTGGCATGGCCGCGGCGGGCGTGTCCTTGCGCGGTGAGTACTTGAAGAGATAGGCGTTGTCGAACTCGACTTCGCGACACAGCGAAAGCGTTTCCGTGAAGTCCGCTTCTGTCTCGCCGGGAAAACCCACGATGATGTCGGTGGTGATGCCGATGCCCGGCCGGGCCGCTCGGAGCTGGCGGATGATCTCCAAGTAACGCGCCCGGGTGTAGCCGCGGTGCATGAGCTTGAGCACACGGTCGCTGCCGCTTTGCACCGGCAGATGCGCGCTCTCGACCAGCTTGGGCAACCGGCCATAGGCCTCCACCAGGTCCTGGCCGTAACCTTTGGGATGCGGCGAGGTGAAGCGGATGCGTTCCAGCCCCTCGAGTTCGTGAACGGCTTCGATGAGTTGGACGAACGGCGTGGCTGCGACGCCCCGTCGCAGGGCGTGAAGCGCGCCGCCTCCATCGCGCGAACAGTTCGGCGACGAGGCGTCGCGGCCACGCCTTCCATAGCTCGTCACGATCTGTCCGAGCAGGGTGATTTCCTTCACGCCCTGCGTCACCAATTCGCGACATTCGGCCACGATGTCGGGAATCGTCCGGCTGCGTTCCTCGCCGCGCGTGTAGGGCACGATGCAGAAAGTGCAGTGTTGATTGCACCCTTGCATGATGCTCACAAACGCGGTTACGGACCTGGCCTTCGCGTTGCCATTGAGCAGGTGCTCGCGAATCGTGCCTTCGCTGCCTGACTCCTCCTCCACGTCCACGACCTGGTCGCGTTTGCCCGCGAGCAGATCGTCCAGATATTCCGCCGCGCGATGGAACTTCTGCGTGCCGAGCACGAGGTCCACGTCCGGCAACCGGTCAATCAGTTCCTTGCCGCGGCTCTGCGCCATGCAGCCCAGAAAGCCGAAGACTTGGCCGGGCCGGTTCTTTTTGGCGTCGCCGATGACGGCGGCCATCTTGCCCAACGCCGTCTGCTCCGCGTTGTCGCGCACGCTGCACGTGTTGAGCAACACCACGTCCGCGACATGTTCGGACGCCGCGAGCGAATAGCCTTTGGCCACGAGCTGCGCGGCGACGGCTTCGCTGTCGCGCTCGTTCATCTGGCAACCGTAGGTTTTGATATAAACGCTCGGCATGATGGCTGAGAGTGGCTTGAAGCTAGGACCCCGGGCTGCGGAAGAAAAGGCAGAAGATGGGGCGGACACAACGGGGGGCGTATCTCAGTTTCATGCGGGGGCCGTCGGGCAATGCTGTAGCGCAGACTTCCAGTCTGCCGTATCGCGGATTTCCAATCCGCAAACTTCGCGAACCCCCGGGCGTGCCACGCCTTGCCAAGGCCAGCCGACTGGAAGTCGGCGATACAGCAGGTTTTCCAATCTGCGGTATCGCCGAATTTCATTCGGCAAGTTGTGGGCAACGCTGCCGTCCGCCTCGGAGTCGGAGGCGAGGCGGATTGGAAATCCGCGACACAGCAGGATGGAATCCTGCGCTAGGAGGTGAAGACTTTGGTCCTGCGCTCGTGCTCAAGCTTCGCCTTTCGGATTTTTCCAGGTTCGCTCGCTCTCATTAGCACCTCGCTTCAGCCGGGTGGTGACCGCGACGATGTCTGGAAACGGTTTCAACCGTTTCCACGCCGGGCACCCCATCAAGGTTCGAAGCCGTTGAAACGGCTTTGGCGACTCTTGTGCGCGGGCCACCGGGCTGAAGCCCGGTGCCAATGAAAGGTCGCAGTTGAACCAAGACGGTCCCGCGTTTAGCAGCCAGTCAAGAATGAAGGAGACGACGTCAGAAGTCTCTGACAGTCCTCGGCGAAATCGCGTGAACCGGAGACTCGTTACCTCGTTGCCTACGATGGAAGGGGTTCTTTGACGGGTTGTTAACCTTCCAATCCTTTCAAAGCCTCCTCCAGCTTCTGCTTCTTCGCCTGCCAGTCGGCGAGGCGTTGTTGATGTTCCTGCAAAACCTGCGGCGGAACTTTCTGCACGAACGCCGGATTGGCGAGTTTCTGTTCCACCTTGGCAATTTCCGCCAGCACCTTCTCGAGTTCCTTTTTCAGCCGCGCCTTCTCGGCTTCCACATCCACCAGCCCTTCGAGCGGCAGGAACAATTCGCCCATTGGCGTGTGCGCGGTGGGCGTGCCTTTCTTCGGCTGGTAATCCTCGACGATCTCCAGCGCCTCGGCATTGAGAAGAATCTTGACGACCTCGGCGTCGTGCGGGCGGATAGGGTTCACCGGCTTGAAGATGAATCTAACCTTCTTGCCGCCGGGAATGTTGCCGATGCGCTTCAAGTTGCGGCCCTCGGTGACGAGATCATACTTCGCCTGCGCAAACTCCAGGTAACAATCATCGAGCGCGTAGTGATCCCGGAAATCGCCGTCGAACGGTTTGGGCCACGGCGCATTCATGATGGTCTTGCCGCCCTGGTTTTCCGGCATGTCGTCGGCGTAACCCATGCCGTGCCACAGTTCCTCCGTGATGAACGGCAGGAACGGATGAAACAAACGCAACGTGTGCGAGAGAACGAAATCAATTACCGCGAGCGTGTTCGTGCGGCGGACATCACTCGTTGAAGTGTTGAAAAGTTGAGGCGTTGAGCCGGAGGACGTTTCAATGTTCGTGGACTGCTCGATTGCTGTTCCCTCTCCGCCCCGCGCAGCGGGGGGGAGAGGGTCAGGGTGAGGTGGGGTCTCGGTTTTATGCGAAGCATCACTCTTTTGCTCATCCCTCACCCCGGCTCTCTCCCCTTTGAGGGGAGAGGGAGACGCATTGGAAGCTGGCCGTGACAGGACCGCTTTCGTCGCTTCCACATACCAATCGCAATATTCGCTCCAGAAGAAGCGGTAGAGGGTCTGCACCGCGGTGTTGAAATTGTAAGTGTCCAACGCCTCGGTGATTTCTTTGATGGCCTGATGAAGCTTGAGCAGAATCCACTTGTCATCGTTGGTGAGCAGCGATGGGTTGATTTCGCCCTGGACTTCATCACGTAGGACAGGCGTCGCGCCTGTCTCATTCTTCAATGGTGTTCCAGAATCAGATAGAGACAGGCGCGACGCCTGTCCTACGAGTTGACGGTACCGACACGCATTCCACAGCTTGTTGCAAAAGTTCCGGCCCAGTTCGACGTCCTTCTCGTCGAACAACACGTCCTGGCCCAGCGGCGCACTGCGCATCGTGCCGAAGCGCAGGGCGTCCGCGCCGTATTTGGCGATGAGCTCGAGCGGGTCGGGCGAGTTGCCGAGCGTCTTGGACATCTTGCGGCCCTGCTTGTCGCGGATGATGCCGGTGAAATAGACGTTGCGGAACGGCAGCTCGCCCATGAACTCGTAGCCCGCCATGATCATGCGCGCGACCCAGAAGAAAATGATGTCCGGCCCGGTGACGAGATCGGTGGTCGGATAAAACTTCTTCAACGTGTCGGTCTGCTGTGGCCAGCCCATCGTGGCAAACGGCCAGAGCCAGGAACTGAACCAAGTGTCGAGCACGTCGGGGTCTTGTTCCCAGCTCTCGTGCGGGGCTTCCATTTGACAGCGCGTGAAGGCCGCGTCGGCGTTGACATCCAAAACCAGGTCGGCTAGCGTAATGCGCGAGCCTGATGCAGGCCGTGAGGTTTCGCCTTTCGGGGCGGTGGCCTCCGGAGACTTGTTACCGTCAGGCTCGTTTGCTTTTTCCTTCCAGAGCAGAAGCGTTTGGTGGTCGTACAGGCGGAAGTTCGGCGCAAACACCTTGACGCGGAACTTCACGCGAAAGAACTGGTCACCCAGATGGAGCGCGCCAAAGTAGGTTTCAACCGCTTTGACATCGTTACTGGCTGGCACGTGTGGTTCGACCGAAACCCGAATGGCGTGGCGCAGCAATTCCGGCAAACCGGGAACCAGCTTTACGTTGGCGACGCCAAAATTCGAAAAGGCGTGTTCCAGACTGGCTTTGTGAACCGTGATGGTCTGCCCCGTGTCCAAGTTCAGGAAATCCTGGCCGATGATTCCTCTGGCTTTGGCGAAGGCGAAAGCGGAGCGGCGCAGTTCCTTGATATTGCTTCCGGTTAACTCGTCACCGCGCAGTTCCACCACGACCATGACCCTGGGCAGCTTCTTCCAGCCCTCGCTATACCACACCGGAATCCGATGCCCCCACCAGAGCTGGCGGCTGATGCACCAGTCCTGAATGTTCGTCAGCCAGTGATCGTAAACCTTCGCCCACCGCTGCGGATGGAAACGCATTTTTCCGGGGAGCGCGCCCGCCCCGGGCGCAGTGGCGGACGCCCCGTCCGTCGCACGCGCGCGCGCGGATGTAGTAGCATTGCCCGATTGTTGAATGTCCCCAGTGCTGCCCGCGAGGGCGCGGTCAGCCACGCCCGTGGCGGGCGTGCTCCCCTCCTGCTCCACGCACGCCTTGGATTGCTCCACCGCCGGATATTTCAAGAACCATTGTTCGCTCAATCGTGGCTCGATGGGCACTCTTGCGCGCTGGCTGAAACCGATTTTGTTTTCGTACGGCTCTTCCTTTTCCAACGCGCCGAGTTCCTTGAGCTTTTCCACGGCGATCTTGCGCGCCTCGAAACGATCCAGACCCGCAAGATGTTTGCCCGCGAGGTCGTTCATCGAACCGTTCGGGTTCATGATGTCCACGCCGGCGAGCTTGTGGCGCTGGCCGATCTCGAAGTCATTCTTGTCGTGGGCGGGCGTCACCTTGAGCACGCCCGTGCCGAACTCGAAGTCCACGTATTCATCGCCGATGATCGGGATGAGCTTCCTCTCCGTCGGCAATTCGGCCGGCAGCGGGCGGATGACGTGCTTGCCGATCAGGTGTGCGTAACGCGTGTCCTTGGGATGCACCGCGACGGCCGTGTCGCCGGGAATCGTTTCCGGGCGAGTGGTGGCTATGGTGAGGAACGTAGCTGCGACGCCCCCGTCGCAGGAGGTGCCGGGAGCGCCCTCGCTCCCCGTTCCAGAAGCTCCAGCCCGCGACGAGGGCGTCGCATCCACCACCTGCACCTTGAAGTAGTACAGAAAGCCCTTCTGCGATTCCATCTCCACTTCCTCGTCGGACAACGCGGTCTGCGTGGCGGGACACCAGTTCACCATGCGCTTGCCGCGATAGATGAGGCCCTTTTTGTAAAGCGCGACGAACACCCGCTGCACGCAGCGGACGTAGTGCTCGTCCATCGTGAACCGTTCGCGCGTCCAATCGCACGAGCAGCCAAGTTTCTTGAGCTGCTCGATGATGATGCCGCCGTGCTTTTCCTTCCACTGCCAGACGCGCCTGATGAATTCTTCGCGGCCAATGTCGCGCTTGGACTTCTTTTCTTCCTTCCAAATTTGCTTCGCCACCATGCCTTCGGTGGCAATGCCGGCGTGGTCCGTGCCGGGCAGCCAGAGGACTTCCTTTCCGTCCATGCGCGCCTTGCGGGCGAGGATGTCCTGGATGGTGTTGTTGAGCACGTGCCCCATGTGGAGCATGCCCGTGACGTTCGGCGGCGGAATGACGATGGAATAGGCGGGGCGCTGGTCGCTGACGCGCGCCGGGTCGGCGGTGAAGCAGCTTTGCTTCAGCCAGAAGTCATACCATTTGTCCTCGACGGACTGCGGTTCGTAGGCTTTGGGAATCTCGGCCATGGTTCAAAGAATTCGACCGGGGATTGAACACGGATTTCCAGCGAAAGGCGAAAAGAAAAACACAGGGGGGCCAACAAAAATCTCGTCCGGATGCTTTGCATGGATTTTTTTTGTTCGCAAGATGGACGAGATTCTCTATTTTTCATTTTCAAAATCCAACAAGCTTGAATCGCAGAACCTATGCATTGTTTTACATTCATCCCAGCTTTGATCGTGGCGTTCCTGGCGAGCATGACCTTGCAGAGCCTCGCCGTTACTCCGCCCGTGCCGCGCAGCACTGATTACAACGGCAACTACACCAACATCATCTACTACCCTGTACAGGCTTGGATGAACACAAACACCGTGCTGATGACGGTCGAGGCGTGGGTTTACTGCAAAGATCTTGATGGCTTTCAGGCGTTTGTAGCCCGGCATTACACGACCAACCTGTGGTTTGGACTCAACGGCAACCGGCTGCGATTCTATCGCAGCGGAGGCACGCAGGCCGATTCGGACGGAACGCTCGCGGTGCGGCGCTGGACGCACGTGGCGGTCACCTATGACGGGTCAACCGCGCGGTTCTACATTGATGGCGTGAGCGCCGGCACGAAGGCGCTGGCCAACGCGGGGAACAACTGCACCAACAGCCTGAGCTTGGGCGGGCAACGTGATGTGCTGAATTCGGCAGACTTGAGCAGCGGCGGCTGGGCGTTCAATGGGTATCTGGACGAAGTGCGGTTATGGGCGGTGGTGCGCTCCCAATCAGCGATTGCTGCCAACATGCACAACGAAGTGCGCTCGGGTGCCGGATTGCTCGCGACGTTTGGCACGGGAGGCCACATCGAGGATTTGCGTGGCAACGGCGGCTTGACGCAAGGGACATCGGCGGTCAGCCGCTGGAGTGGTTTTGGCATCCTCCCGGCGGGATTATGCATTCCGCGAACCGGGAATGCGCTGACCGTGAATGCGAATATTGACATGCTGAATGAGTATCGAGGCGCGGAAACGCTTGTGCTCCGCTCGACCACCTCCAGCACGACTCCGGATGAGGTGGCTTATCTCATGGTGTCCACCAACGGCACGAACCATTACCTTTACTTGGGGTTGCCGGCGTTGCCGCAGGGCGGATCGCCGATTCCCAAGGTTGAAATCCGAGCTGATGTGAATGTTGCCGACGCCTGGCCGGGACTGGGAGACTGGCAGTGTCAACTGGAACAGGACTCCTTCCAAGGGGGCAGCATCTACCGGGCGAATCCCCCGCTCTTTCCCACGCCTGCCTGGTGGGGTTGGGGGCAGGGGGTGGCCAGTTGGCAGGCCATGACAGCGGAGGCGTTCGAGTTTCACCAGAACTACGAGTTTCGCATCCACGCCCAGCATCTGAACTACTTTACGAACTCGGTGGGGCTGATGATCCGGTATCTGGATTTCGCGGGAGGCGGCAGCCAACTGGTTGGTCCGCGCGGCGCGGTGACCAATCTGCCGGCGACCTACGCCCGGACGGATTGGTGTGGAACAGCCGACACCGGTCTGAGCACCGTGACGCTCTCGGGTTCGGTGACGAATATTTCCAACCACGCGGGAACGGCTGGCTTGACCGTCTCGCTCTACTCGGGCGATTCGGAGTTAAGCGGCTTGCTGCTGGCCTCCACTGTGACGGATTCGCAGGGCCGATTCTCGTTCAACAGCATTTCAGCGCCGAATGAGCGCCGTCTGACGATCACCTATGCCCCGCCGTCGAGCATCGTGTTCCTGGATCCGGCGATAGACTCATCCGCGTCCTCCCGCGTGCCCGTGGCCACCAACAGCCCCTATTCAGTCCGATACGGGTCGTGCCCGTCGGTCTGCACCTACGCCAAGGTCAACTTCCGCTACCGGTCGCTGGGCCCGGTGCAGGTCCACGGCGTCACCCCCACCACCGTTCCCGCGTCCGTGGTGGTGCGCACCAGTCCGCTCAAGACCACCGCCGGCAGCACCATCACCGTGTCCGGCACGAACTTTTTCCCGGGAGTGCGCGTTTATTTCCGCGGCCCGGGTTGCGCCCTCATTCCCCCCAGTCTCTGCACGAGTGACTTTGACGAAGCCAACATTGTCTCGCAGACGATTGACGGGCTTTCGCTGGTGGCCACCGTGCCGACGGCGCTGACCGGCGTGGCCACGGGAACGCGCAATTTTCAAATCGTCCTGTACAACCCTGGCGGGGGCGGCAGTTGGATTTACGGTCCCACCATTCAGGTATCGCCCCCGCTCTGGCCGCAGTTGCACGGGTTCGAGTTCGTCAACCGGGACGATGGTCCGAACATTGAGGAATTTGAAGCCTGCTACGGCGACAGCATCTTCAATGTGTTCCGATTCCGAGAGCCGTACTACGGCATTTGGGCGCTGGTGTATCTGGCCTGGATGGACGGTTGCAAAGGATCGTGTTACGGGATGGCCGGCACGTCGCGCCTGATGTCGGATGGTTTTCTGCCGCCTGCGACGTTCGACGTGCCCGGTGGCGATGGGGTCCGCGGGGTGCTGTTTGCCAACGGTTACCTGGGGACGTCCCCCTGCGAAGTCGGCGGTGCCTTATGTCCCCCGAAGCCTTACCGGTGGACCGGCTTCGATTTGTTTCAGCCCTACCGGCCATTGAACCTTTGGGGCCGGATTACCTCGTTCGCCGGAGCGCAAACTTCCGCCGAAGCGCTTGGCTACTGGCTTTCGCAACTACAACGGCCGGTTGCCTTTGGTCCGCGTCGCGGGATTGCGGTGGCGGACCCGGTGGATGTGTTGAATCGCGTCCGCGCGAATCCTTTCGGTTACACCGCCTGTGTTTACACACGGGACCTTGGCGGTGGCCATTGCATCACGCCTTACGGGGTGATTGACGGCATGGGATTGGACACCAACGCGGTGACGCCCGTGGTGGCGGCCAATTTTTCGCTGATCAAGATTTACGACAACAACTGGCCGCAACAGGAGCGCTACATTGAAGTCAATCGGACGGACAACACCTTCCGCTACAACAGCGGCGGCAGCTTGGGCATTTATGAAGGGGCGGGGCTGTTTTACGTGCCGGTTTCCGTTTACCGCCAGGCGCGTCACGCACCGGACCCGATCTTCCTGGGCCGATATGGTCTGGAATTCCTCCGCTTCCTGACGGTGGGGGCATCTTCGGCGTCACTGACAGATGCCAGTGGCGGACGGATCGGCTGGGGGGCGAGCGGTTTGACCAACAGCTACGAAGGCGCCTTGCCCTACCTGCCGCCCGGGTTGCTGCTCGACGCGGCCAACCCGCTGGATACCACCATGCTGTTCCTTCCCGCCACCAACGCGCCCGCCTCCGGTGGCTTTTACTCGTCCGGAGGCCGGGTGCTGCTCTACGGTGCCATGGGCTGGGGCGACATCGCCTTCGGCTTCCACGCGCCGAACACCGGGCCGAGCAACCGGGTGGATGGCATCCTCATCGGACTCGCTCAAGGCCTTCAGGGCATGGGTTTGCGCGCGGGCGCACCGGTGACCGGCTTTGGCGCGGTGGTCACAAGCCGCGATCCCTTGGGCCAGTCCCGGGTGTTCATTCTGGACGCGGGAGCGGCCTCCCTCACGCCGGACATTCATCTCGAGCGTGACGAGTTCAAGTCGCTGACCATCCGCAATCGCGGCGCCGCGCCGTTCAGTTACCGCCTGAGTCTCTCCGGCACGGACAACTTGGCGGGCACATTCGATCACGCGTATGAACCCTATTCGCTGCCGGGGTTGGCAACGGTGAAACTCCTGCTGCCGCCGAATCCGGCCCACGGAGATCTGACCCGCCAACTTGATTTGAACAGTGATGGAACGCTGGACAGCGTCGAAGCGGTCCCGGCCAATGGCCAGTTGCGAATCGCCCGGGAGGCCGGCACACTGGCATTGCGCTGGCGACCGGCGAGCTTCGGCGAAACGCTGGAAACCGCCACCGAACTCAAACCCGGCGCGTGGTCGCCCGTCGGCCTGCCCATCACGACCGAGGGAACCGACCGCGTGGCCCGATTCACCCCCGGCCAGTCAGCGCAGTTCTTCCGCCTGCGCCTGGAGCGGACCAATTGTCTGAGCCTGACGGCGTTCCAACCCGGGGCGCAGCCCAATCCTTGGGAAACCAATGGCTTCAGGTTTGAGGCGCTGAATGCGGCGGGCGCGGCGCAGCCGCAGAACAGCATCGTCCTCCGTGACAACCACGTTGGCTTGGATGTGCTCCACACGATGTTGGTACAACCGCTGGCTGACTGCGGCGTTGTCCATCTGGACGTCTTCCAGAAATCTGGCCTCGTGACGTTTGAAGCCGTCGGCCCGCTGGGTGTCGTGGTGGACCGTCAGACGCTGGCCGAGGTTGGAGTCGCGCCGCAGCGTGTCACCTTGCGGTCGTTCCGCGGCCGGATTCATGGCGTGCGGGTGGTTTCCACCCAGGGACAGTGCCTGATTCTCAACGCCTGTTCTGAACTGGCGCAGTCCCCGCCAACCCAGTTGGTTTCCCATTGTGTCAGTTTCTCACAAGCCGCACCGGGCCAGTTCGCCAGCCCTTATTACTTCGATGTGCTGTCCATCACGGCCAAGCCCGACCCCGTCATCATTCAGCCGGTCATTGGCGAAAACGGAAACTGGCTCAAGCTCAAAGGTGAGCTGAACATCCTGATGGGTCAGGGCAACGAACCCTGTTTTCGCGCCCGGCTCCTGCTAAAGGACGAGGAAGGCGCGGTCACCGTGACCGCGTACGATGCCAACAACGCTGTGGTGGGCACGGCCGGTCCGCCTCCCGCGGGCAGCGCTCCGCAAGAATTGGTGGTGAACGGCACTGGCATCATCCGGTTGCTCATCACCTCGAACTCGGACAAGGCGGCCCTGCAGGAGCTTTGCTGCGACCGCGTCGTGAACCCCTGAGTGTCTGAGCGTCGGCGTGAACCGCGGCCGCGCCCCGCACTCCGGACTCTTCTCAAAAGAACCGCGGCGGGCGGAGCCGAACGGTTTGTCCCGGGTCAGGCGGGAGACATCCACCAGGAAGGATTCCACCCCGACGAGCCGAGGTGGCTCATCAACCTCTTTCTGGATGCCGCTTCAGGGAGTGCAACTCAGGCTGTTGCATCGGTCACTTGCGCAAGAGCGCAAACTCCATGCTGTCCACCAGCGCCCGCAAGCTGGCGCTGATGATGTTTTCGTCCACGCCCACCGTGCCCCATTCGCGCCGGCCGTCGCTGGACGTGATGAGCACGCGCGTCTTGGCGGCGGTGCCGGCCACGCCGTCCAGGATGCGCACCTTATAGTCCACCAGCCGCACCTTGCGCAGTTGCGGAAACAACCGTCCCAGCGCCGCCCGCAACGCGCCGTCCAGCGCGTTCACCGGGCCATCGCCCTCGGCCACGGTGTGCGACACCTTGTCGCCCACGCGCACCTTGACCGTGGCTTCGCAAACCGACTGCCTGCCATGACTGCGCATGGAGACGTGATAGGCGTCCACGGTAAACAGCAGATCGGGGTTGTGTTCCAGGATGCCGCGGATCAGCAAGGCCAGCGAGGCTTCCGCCGCTTCGTATTCGTAACCCTGGCTTTCGAGTTCCTTGATGCGCGCGGTGATGGTTTTCAACTCCGGAGTCTCGGGGGTCAGTTTGAAGCCCAACTCGCGCGCCTTCACCAGAATGTTCGTGCGCCCCGACATGTCGCTGACGAGCACGCGGCGGAAGTTGCCCACGGCTTCGGGATTGATGTGTTCGTAGCTGCGTGCCGCCCGGCCGATGGCGTGAACGTGCATCCCGCCCTTGTGCGCAAACGCCGTCTGACCCACCCACGGCCGGCGCGGGTCGTGGCGCACGTTGGCGATTTCATCCACGAACTCGGAAAGTTCCTTGAGCTTGGGCAGCGACCTCGCCGGCACGCCGAGCCGCTTCATTTTGAAATGCACGAGCGGGATGACGCTGGTGAGGCTGCAATTGCCCGTGCGCTCGCCGTAGCCATTGATCGTCCCCTGCACGTGCGTCGCACCGACCTCGAGGGCCGCGATGGCGTTGGCCACGCCCACCCCGCAGTCGTTGTGCGTGTGGATGCCGACGCGGCAGTTCAGTTTGCCCATGGCCGTTTTCGTGATGGCCGCGATTTCCGACGGCAGACAACCGCCGTTGGTGTCGCACAACACCACGCACGCCGCGCCCGCCTTTTCCGCCGCCTGCCACGTGGCCAGCGCATACTCCGGCTCGTCCTTGTAGCCGTCAAAGCTGTGCTCCGCGTCGTAGATGACCGTCTTGCCGTGGTCTTTCAGGAAGCGGATGGTGTCGGCGATCATCGCGAGGTTCTCGTCCGGTCGGGCGCGAAGGACTTCGGTGACGTGCAGCAGCCAGGTTTTGCCGACGATGGTGACGACGGGTGTCTCGGCTTCGAGAATCTGCCGCATCAACTCGTCCTTTTCGACCGCGACGCCTTTGCGGCGCGTCATGCTGAAGGCGGCGATCTTCGCGTTGCGCCAGCGGCGACGGGCGGCTTGTTTGAAGAATTCCATGTCCTTGGGGTTGCTGCCCGGCCAGCCGCCCTCGATGTAATGAACGCCGAAGCTCTCGAGCTTTTCGGCGATGCGCAACTTGTCCATCACCGAAAAATTGATGCCTTCGCCCTGGCTGCCATCGCGCAGGGTGGTGTCGTAGATTTCCACGTCGGGTTTCATGTGTCGTCCGTCCAAGCGGGAGCGGAATATCTACGGGGAACAACCGGGAAAGGAAAGACGAAATCCGGATGATTGAAGGCGAAGCGGTATTGTGTTGGCAGGTCGCGCGCCCCGTCTTCCAATCGCTCGACAATCAGCCGCCCAATCCCGGCGCACGCTGTTTCGTGAGACGGCGAATGATTCACCGCATGAACCGCCGGTCTGTAACGCCGACTTTCCAGTCGGCTCGCCCCGTGGAGTATTTCGCCGAAAGCCCGGAGCGCCGGGCACGAGTTTTCCTCCACAGGGCAGGTGCGCCGGCTGGAAAACCGGCGTTACGCCTTTCCCAGGCGGTTCAGGAGCTCAGGGCGCGAATTGTGGCTTGGGAAATTCTCTCCCTGGGGACTGGGGCGAGGGCGAACGCTCGCACTAATCAAAGCTTCAAATCCATGTCCGTTACCGCGCCCAAGGACGCGCTGGTGACGTGCGCGGCGTATTTGGCCAGGACGCCGCGAGTGTAGCGCGGCTTCATCGGCTTCCAGGCCTTGCGACGGGCTTTGAGTTCGCTGGCCGGGACTTCGAGCGTCACCAGGCGTTTCTCGGCGTCAATGGTGATTTTATCCCCGTTCTTCACCAGGGCGATTGGACCGCCGACGTATGCTTCAGGGGTCACGTGGCCGACGACGAAGCCGTGGCTGCCGCCGCTGAAGCGGCCATCGGTGATCAGGGCCACGTCCTTGCCGAGCCCCTTGCCCATGATGGCGCTGGTGGGGGAGAGCATTTCTCTCATGCCCGGTCCGCCTTTCGGTCCTTCGCTGCGGATCACGACGACGTGGCCCTTTTTCACCGTGCCCTTGAGGATGGCCTGGAGCGCCTTTTCCTCGGACTCGAACACGGTGGCTTTGCCGGTGAAGCGCAGCCCTTCCTTGCCGGAGATCTTCGCAACCGCGCCTTCGGGGGCAAGGTTGCCGCGCAGGATGACGAGGTGGCTGTCCTTTTTGATCGGGTCGCTCATCGGGCGGATGATGGTTTGTCCGGCGGGATATGGCTGCACGTTGGCCAGAGTTTGCGCCATGGTCTGGCCGGTGACGGTGAGGGCGTCGCCGTGCAGCAGGCCGGCCTCGAGCAGCGTTTTCATGAGCGGCCGGATGCCGCCGATGGCGACGAGTTCGGACATGAGATGCTTGCCGCTCGGTTTGAGGTCGGCGAGCACGGGCACGCGTTTGCCGATGCGCGTGAAGTCATCCAGCGAGAGTTTCACCTTCGCGGCGTGCGCGATGGCCAACAGGTGCAGCACGGCGTTGGTCGAGCCGCCGAGCGCGATGACCACCGCAATGGCGTTCTCGAAGGCTTTCTTCGTGAGGATGTCCAGCGGGCGCAATCCCGTCTTGAGCATCTGGACGACACACGCGCCGGCCCGGCGGCAATCGTCCTTTTTGGCGGGCGAGATGGCGTTCTGCGCGGAACTGTTGGGCAGGCTCATGCCGAGGGCTTCGATGGCGCTGGCCATGGTGTTGGCGGTGTACATGCCGCCGCAGGAACCGGGACCGGGAATGGCGCACGACTCCACCGCTTGCAATCCGCGGTCGTCCAGTTTTCCCGCCGCGTGCTGGCCCACCGCCTCGAAGACGGAAACGATGTCCACCTTGCGGTCGTTGTCCGTCGTGAGGCAGCCGGGCAGGATGGTTCCGCCATAAACAAACACCGCGGCGCGATTCAGGCGCGCCATGGCCATCAACGCGCCCGGCATGTTCTTGTCGCATCCGCCGATGGCGACAAAGCCATCCATGCCCTCCGCGCCGACGACGGTTTCGATGGAATCGGCGATGACTTCGCGCGAGACCAGCGAGTACTTCATTCCTTCCGTGCCCATCGAGATGCCATCGGACACGGTGATGGTGTTGAAGACGATGGATTTGCCACCTGCTTCGTTGGCGCCGGTCTCGGCTTCCCGGGCGAGCTGGTCAATGTGCATGTTGCAGGGCGTGACCATGCCCCACGTGGACGCGATGCCGATGATGGGTTTGGAGAAATCCTCCGGCTTGAAGCCGACGGGGTACAGCATGGCGCGCGAAGGCGCGCGGTCCGGTCCGTCCACCAGGATGCTCGAGTAAGGTCGTAAAGAGTTCTTTTTCATGAGACGAGAGTGTTGCGGAAAAGGGGCAGGGGAGCAAGTTGCAGAAAAGATCACCGGTTGTGTTGGCACGGTCCGTTTGCCAGCACCTGAGTCGGCAAACCCCCGAATGGCGATTCACAACTATCAGCGTCGTGCGGTCAAAAAAGCTGGCTTTCCTCACTCCCGACCCTAGCCTTCGGTGCTGAACCATGAAACCGTTTGGAATGAAACGCCATTTTCCTGTTCCAGCCAGGCTCGCCGTGAAGGCGGTTCTGGTGATGTCCACGTTTATTCTTTCAGGGCTTGCGGCTTTGGGCGGCCCGCCGCCGCCGGGCTGGCACGTGACGGCGCTGGGACGCGGCACGCTGGTGACCAACGCGGTGGTGGATTATGAGGCCGGCACGTGGAACGTGAAGACCGGCCCGACCCGCTCGGCGATCGTCTGCCGGAGCTTGAGCGGCGACATCTCGGTGGTCATGAAAGTCACGGACGGAAGCGGACAGCCCAATGCCCGAATCGGCATCATGACCTGGTCATCGCTGGCGCTGACCGCCGGCAAGGCGGGACTGGTGATGGACCCGCAGGGCCAGAAAATCTACTTCACCTGGGACGAGGCCAGTGACCGCGGAAGCACCTACGCCAACTTTCTTCAGGCGGAGGGAATCGGCTTTCCCGTCTGGTTGAAGCTCACGCGCAATGAAAGTTACTTCTCCGCTTTTTACAGCAAAGACGGACAGGAGTGGCGGCCGGTGGGCGTTCCGGTCAAAACCTTCTGGGGCGGCCGGCGTCCGGAAATTTATGCCGGCATTTATGGCGACGGGATTTGCGAGCAGCGGGTGACGGACCTGGCCATAACGCCCGCAACGGCCGTGACTCTTCCCGCGCCGTTGCCCGAGGGCTGGACGATGGATGTAAAGGGCCAGCCAGGATTTGTGGGTGAGGCGCGACATGACGCAGGCAAATGGACTCTGGCCGGGGCCAGCCCGGTTGGCCGCGGCGGATATCATAACGTCACCGTGCTGCGAACCGTGCCGTCGAAAGTCCAACTCACGGCCAAAATCCGGACCGCGGGCTTGTCCGATCCACGCGCCGGCGGTGGTCTGCTGTTGAGCGCGCATGGGGTGGACGCGGGCATCGTGATGTATCCGGCCACCGCCCGGCTGACCTTGTTCACCCGCCAGACGAGCACCGGACGCTTGCTGCTCAATCGTTCGATGCCCATTCCCGCCACGTTGGTGGGACAGGCCGAAGCCTATTTGCGCCTCGCCCTGGTGGATGCGCGGGTCGTCGCCTTCTTCGGTCCTGACACCGAGAACTGGAGCCCGGTGGGCGAGGTGATCACCGTGAATGAAATGACCGCCGACATTTCCGGCGGCATGGAACTTTCCGCCGGCTCCGGTTCCCGCCTGATCACCGCCGTGAACTTCGAGGATTTCAAGGCTGAACCGATCACCCTCCTGCCCGGACAGCCCGCGCCGCCGCCGGTGGCGGCCAGGCCCACGACCCCACCGGGAACAACGCCGGTTCTGACCCCTCCCACGACCCCGACGCCCCGTCCGCCGGTGACCACGTATCCGTCCCGGACCGCGGCTCGCACGGGGATTGGCATTGGCGGCTTCCTCTGCTTTGGGGCCGTGCTGTTGGTGGTGGTGACGTTGTTCCTGATCAAACCGTTCAACCGCCTGGTGTATCTGCGCAACCGGACCAGCAAGGCGTGGTCGCAGATTGACGTGCAGTTGAAGCGCCGCCACGACCTCATCTTGAACTATGTGGAAGCCGTGAAAGGCTACGCCAAGCACGAGAGCTCCACGCTCGAGGGCGTGGCGCGCGCGCGTTCGGCGGCCGTGAACGCCACCAGCGTCGGTGAGCGCGCCGAGGCCGAGGCCGCGCTCAACGCCACCATGCGGTCGCTTTATGCCGTCGTCGAAGCCAATCCCGACTTGAAGGCCAACCAGAATTTTCTCTCCCTCCAGAGCAACCTCAGGGAAACCGAGGACAAACTGGCCGCGGCGCGCAACGAATACAACGAAGACGTCCTGACTTACAACACGTGCGTGCAATCCTTCCCCACGAACCTCATCGCGTTCGCGTTCCGGTTCAAGGCGCGGGATTTTTTCGAGGTCAAGGAGGCCAGCCAGCGGGAGGCGCCCAGAACGGGGATTTGAATTGGACCGCGGCTGAACTCCGCGCCGTTACCGCGTCACTCGATCAAAATCCGGTAGAATCGGCGCGGGCCGGTCGCCTGCGGGTCCTGCAGAATCATGGGCAGACCGGTTCCGGGTCGGTTGGACCCCTTGCGCAACGCGGACCATTCGGCGGTCCGCAGGTCGTCCAGGAATTGCACCGTGTAAAACTGGTTCTCCAAAGTGGAGAACTCCAGTGTGACAATGATTCCCGTGCGACTGAGGGTGAAATAATCGGGCGGTGTCAGCACTCGCAGAGAAACCGGCAGGCTCAGTTCCGCGCCGTAGCGGTTGGATACCAGCACACAATACGGACCGCTTTGCGTCGGGTTAACATTGGCCAATTCGAGGATCGCCTCGGTGGCACCCGGCAGCGGCGTGTTGCAGTTGAAATACCATTGGTAGCTCAAGGGCGGCGTCCCGCCACCGACGACCGCGAACAGCGCAGTGCCGCCGGGCGTCACGGTCACGGATTGCGGCGGCACCGCGACAAACGCCGGCACGCCGAGAGTCAGCCTCGCCAGGCGGCTGGTGACGGATCCGAGATCGTTCGTGACCACGACCGAGTATAATCCGGCCAGTTCGTCCAAAGCCTCCGGGATGGTCAGCAGCGCGTCTGTGGCGTCGGCCAGCAAATTGGTTTCGTTGAAGAACCACTGGTAGGCGGGCGGCGGATAGGCCGCCGCCTGAACACTAAAGAAGGCCGGATCGCCCGGCGATACATTGAGATCGGCCGGCTGGTCCACGATCCACGGAGGACTGAAGACGTTCAGGACCGCCACCGTGCTGGTCACGGCACCGAAGGGATTGGTCACCACGACGGCGTAGAGGCCGTTGTTGGTCGCTTGAACGTTGCTCAATTCGAGAACCGGGCCGGTCGCGCCCGCCAACAGATTGGTTTGGTTGAAGCGCCATTGATAATGCAAAGGAGCGGCGCCCGTTGCGATGACGCCAAACATCACAGTTTCGCCCACGTTGACGGTTCGATCCTCGGGCTGCTCCACGATCAGCGGCGGCCGCGTGTCCTCGATGAACACCGTCTGGCTGCACGTGGCGTGGTTGCCGCAGTCATCCGTGGCCAGCCAGGTGCGCTGGATGGCCAGGGTGTTCGCCACCGGCGGGTTGGTGACGGTGACCAGTTCCGTGACGGTGACGCCCCGACTCACCGCTGCGAATCTCGCGGCGAAATTCATCGGGGCCACCGCGTTGGTCTTCAGCACCCACACTTCGTTTTCGCGTTCCCAGTAATCGTTGTAATTCTGTCCAGCCACCGGAGGCGAGTAGAGATCCAGCCCGGCGTGATCCCCCTCGGCCATGCCGCTGAACTGCACCGTCCAGGTAAACGCCTCCGGCAGTGGCCCGCTCAAAGGCACCGGGGCATCCGTCTGGAAATCGTCAAAAATGACCGTCGCCCGCGGCACCGCCGGAATGGAGAACGACCCACTGTCGAACAGCACTGTGCCGGGCGACGGATAACCCGAGGAGAGTTGACCGTCATTTTCGTAGAAACGCACCCGCGCCTGCACGTCCCCGGCAAAATCACCGCCCTCGGGGCCGACGCCCCAGAACTCGAAGATGAACTGGCGGAGATGATTGGCCGGGCCGTCCAGGATGATCTCGTCCCCCACCTCCAACGTCCCCGGATCGAAGCGATACAGCAAATCATTCACCGAGTTGTCATAGACCAGGCTCACGGTGTCGCCTGCCGCGAGGGCGGTGGGCGGGTCAAAGGTCCACGAGCCGCCCAGCGGCACCGTCTTGTCCGGCACGCAGACCAGGATGGGCGGGCGCGTGTCCAGCACCACGACGGTCTGACTGCACGTGGATTGCTGGCCGTTGGTGTTGCTGGCCAGCCAGGTTCGCGTGGCCTGATACCCCTCGCCACAACCGGCGTTGGTCACCGTGCTCAACACCTGGAGCGTGACGTCGTCGCCGAACGTCAGCGGTGGTGTGAAGTCCCAAGGCGTTCCCAGTTCCACCGTGCGGTCGGCCGCGCAAAGCAGGCCGGGGAGTCCGACAAACAGCACGGCAACCTGGCTGGTGACGGCGCCCGCCACGTTGGTCACCACGACCGAGTAGCCGCCGGCATTGGCCGGTTGGACCGCTTCCAGCGCCAGCGCGGAATCAGTGGCATCCGGCAAGAGAGTAGTGCCGAAGAACCACTGGTAACTGAGTGGCTCGGTGCCAGTGGCGGTCACACTGAAAGCCGCGGTTTGATCCGCTTCCACCGCCAAGCTGGCGGGTTGTTGAATGATTACCGGCGGCTCCCACACGGTCAGGTTCACCACCGCGCTCGTGACCATCCCGAACGCGTTGCCGACCGTGGCGAAATAAGCACCCGCACCGGCCGGCGGCACGTTGGTCAACCGCAGCGCGGGTTCGTTGGCTTCCGGCAATGGTGATTCCTTGAAATACCACTGATAACTCAACGGCGCGGCACCGGTTGCGGTCAGCGTGAATTCCACGTCGCCGCCCGCCAGGATGATCTGGTCCAGGGGTTCAACGACGATCTGCGGTGGACGGAGATCTTCGATGGTGACTGTCTGGCTGCACGTCGTGCGATTGCCACATTCATCCACCGCCTCCCACGAGCGCGTGAGCATCGTCATGTTTGGCCCCGGCGCGGTTCTGACCACATTAAGACTTACAACCACCGGGGCGGAGTTGGAGATGCCATCCGTGGCGCGATAGCTGAAAGAGTCCGGACCGCTGTAATCGTTTCGGGGCGCATAAACGAAACTTCCGTTCCAATTGAGTTTTAGCTCGCCGTGCAACACATCGGTCTCCAGCACCGCTGCCAGCCGGTCGCCATCGGCGTCCGTGTCGTTGAGCAGCAAGCCCGGCGCGGCCACGACCAGCACGTCGCCCTGATTGAGGCTGTAACTGTCCGGAACGGCCACCGGCACCGTGTTGGCGACGGGCGGGTCGGTCACCGGCTGGGCCACCAGCACTTCGAGGGCGGAAATTTTCGGATTCTGCACCACATGCCCGAAGGTGATGTCCAGTTGCCCGTCCACGAGTGATACCGGCAGTTCAAGGACCAAAGCGGTGTTGGCGCCCACCTCGGCGAAAATGTCCAGTTGCTCCACGCGCAATTCCTCCTCCACCCACACCTCGAAGACTCGCGCTCCGGCGGCGAAGGCCCCGGACCAGATCTCGGCAAAATGCAGCTTCACCGTGTAGTTGCCATTGGTCAGGCTGAAACTGTAGGTGAGCGCCGGGGCCGCCGGCACATCGTATCGTTCCGTTTGATACAGCGTGTCGTTCTCCGTTGCCGCGATGGCCGAGGGGCTCCAGTAGGTCTGTCCGGTATTGAATCCAAAGTCCGCCGACCAAACATGGCCCGCGTCATCCACGAAGGTGTCGCCGCCGGTGTTCACGCGGACGACTGCGGTCATCGCGGCGGGTGGCGTTGTGACGACGACCGACGCCGCTGGGGAGAGATTGCCGGCGGCATCACGGGCCACCACCTCGTAAACGTAGGCCGTGGCAGGAGCCAGGTCTGTGTCGTCATGCCGAGTCTGCCAGCCCGGCAAGGTCACGAGCAAAGTCCCATCCCGGGAAACCAGGTATTCGTCCACCGCCACGTCATCAGTTGCGTCGTCCCAGGCAAGCTGGACGGTGTGTGGGCTGGTTGCGTTGGCCATGAGGTTTTCCGGGGCCGTCGGGGGTGTCGTGTCCGTCGCCACCACGATCAGACTTACAGTGGCAGGCACGGAACTAATGCCGCCGCTCACGGCGCGGTAGGTGAAACTGTCCGGGCCACCGTAATGGACCGCTGGCGTGTAAACGAAGCTGCCATCCGGGTTCAAATTCAACGTGCCGTGCCGGGCCGTGCTTTCGAGCACCGCCAACAGTCCTGTCCCATTGGCCGCGTGGTCATTCCCGAGCACTCCCGGGGCGCTGGTGACGATCACGCCACCGGCTGCCCCGCGGTAATTGTCGTTGATCGCCACGGGTGGATTGGTCACCGTCGCCAACTCCGTGATTACCACTCCACGACTCAACCCGATCAGCCGCGCGGCAAAATCCATGGAGGCCACCGCGTTGGTCTTGAGCACCCAGCCCTCGCCGTCCCGCTCCCAATAGTCGGTGTAATTGTTGCCTGTCACGGGCGGCGAATACAAATCCAGCCCGGTGCTGTCGCCTTCCGCCAGGCCGCTGAACTGAACCGTCCAGGTAAACGACTCCGGCAGCGGCCCCGTCAACGGCACGGTGACCTCGAGGTGGAAGTCCTCGAAGATGACCACGGCGCGTGGCGTGGCCGGGATCGGGAATGAACCGCTGTCAAAGATCAGGGTGCCGGGACTGGCGTAGCCCGAAACCAACGGCCCGTCGTTCCGATAGAAGCGCAGCCGCGCCTCCACGTTGCCGGCAAAATCGCCTTCCTCCGGCCCGAAGCCCCAGAACTCGAACGCGAACTGCGCCACCTGTGCCGCCGGACCATCGAGGATGATTTCATCGCCCACCTCCAGAAGTCCCGGATCGTAGCGATAGAGCAGATCGTTGAGCGCGTTGTCATAAACGATGGCCGCCACCGCGCCGGCGGCGGTGGCGCTCGGGGGATCGAAGGTCCAATCGGTGCCCAACGGCACGGTCTTGTCGGGCACGCAAGTGATGGTGGGAGCGCGCGTGTCCAGCACCGTGATGGTCTGGCTGCATGAGGCCTGAAGCCCGTTGGTATCGCTCGCCTGCCAGGTGCGTGTGGCAAAGTAACCCAGGCCACAGCCAACGTTCGTCACTGTGTTCAGCACATTCACCGTGGTGCCATCCCCGAAAACTTGTGGTTCGTCGAACTCCCACACCGCGTCCCACTCCACGGAACGGTTTGGCGGGCAGACCAGGAGCGGTTGGGGTTGTACCGCGAGGGTTGCCGGAGAACTGAGCGTCTGACCGTAAAGGTTGGTCACCAAGACCGAGTAAGTGCCGGCGTTGGCCGGCGTGACATTGGTGATGGCCAGGCTGGCGTTGGTCGCCACCGGCAGGCTGTTGGCTGACATGCTGTTCGTGGGCGTGAAGAACCATTGATAAGCCAAGGGCGGAGTGCCCTGGGCCAGCACGCTCAATTGGACCACTTCGCCTTCCGTGCGGACCTGGCTGGCCGGCCCTTCCACGATCACCGGGGCGACCAGACATTCGCCGCCACCGTCCTCGCAATCCAGCGGCGAGAGCTCCAACGCCCAACAAAGGAGGACTCCCGAATCCTGGACCGCCTGATCTACCACGCGCAGTTTCCAGAGGCCATTGACCGCGTCGCCGCTCTTGCCCTCGAATGTGGTCAGCGGTTGTTGCGGCCGGAACACGCCCGCGAACGGGGCCGAGCCGTCGGCGATGTTCGTAACCGCGTCGTCCGCGAAGACCGTCTGCGCTTCGCAACTCGACCCGTAATCTTCGCCGTCCCCGCCGTTGGATGAACTCAGGACCACTTCGGTTCCGTCCGGCGACACCAGCGACAGGCGCAGATCGTAATCAAACGAATGAGTGAGATGCACCGCCACCCGGACGCGCTTGAGCAACTGGTCCATGCCCGCGACCAGCACGACCGATTCCGCCGTGCCGAGGTCGGGAATGGGAACGGGCACATCCGCGGGCGCGTAGATCCTCGGCGCTCCCGTTAGCGCCGCGGACGGCTGGAGTTGGAACGGCAGGCTGAAAGTGATGTGATTGGAAGTGCTGATTTGCAGGAGGAACTGCGCGTTGGTGCCGCAATCGAACACCCGCCCCGTGCTGATGCGAAACGGTATTGCGTTGGTGGCGCGGCCGCCCGGCGCCAAATTGGAGTAACTGCGGGGCAACGGGTCCGCCGTGACGGCCGGAGACAAACTCTTCAGCACTGCCGTGATCCCCGTGACGACCTGGGTGATCGGCAACGCGACGTTCTCCAGCGCAATCAGCAGGTCCACACATTCGTTGGCATCGAGGCCGCCATTGCCGTTGCCGTCGTCGAGTTGAACAACCTGGAGGGTGAGGCGCGGAGTGGGTTCAAACGTCTGGTCGGCCATCACGATGCCGGCGCCGGAGTTTCGGTCCACGCCCGGCGCCTCGATGTCCAACGCCGGCACGGTCAGATAAGCGCGCACCTCCGCCGGGGTGAGTTCCGGCTTGTGGGACCAGAGCAGGGCGGCGATCGCCGCCGCATGAGGCGCGGCGGCCGAGGTGCCGAGGAAATTGGCGAAGCCCGGCACCGAGGTGGCCACACCGTTGGCGGCGGTGAGATCGGGCTTCTCCAGCACCACCCCGCCGGTGGCGGAGAAATCCCCCGGCGTGATCGCGCTGCCGTCCGGATGGAAAAACATGCGGCGCGGGCCATCCGAACTGAACGGCTCGACTTCATTGGAACTGAAGGTGTCGAAGGGGGCGGGCGGTGTGCTGACGCGCACGGCAGCCACGCTGAAGGCGTTGTTCGCGCCCGAGGCATTGTGCCCGCGCACGCTGCCCGGCGTGGCGATGGCCAGTCTGCCCCGGAGGGTCATCAGCGAGAGGAACCGGTCCTCGCTGCCCGGATTTTTCACGATCACGATGCGCTCGCCCACGCCGAGGAACGAAATGGATTCGTACGGGTCGTCATCGCCATCCTGGACGTTGGTGGAACTGCGGACGACCTGGTCGGCGGAATTCAAAACGAAAACGTCATAATCATTGGTGGAAGCGCCCAGCGGGTCGGCCCAGAACAGGTCCAACCGCGTCAACCCGCCGCCGGGCAGGACTGTGTTGTAAGTGATGCCGCCGCCGAAGTCGTGCAACCGGCCCGCCCCGAGCAAAGTCGCCGGTCCGCCGTCCTTGAAATCGCCCTCCCAGGTGCCTGAAGTGCCTTTTAGCAAGCTGCCACTATTGCCGGCCGAGGAGAAAAAGAGCGCGCCCGCGGCGGAAATGTCATTCACCGCCTGCGAAATCGGTCCGTCTTGCAGCGGCGATTCCACAAAGTAGGTCACGTCGTCCACGATGATGCGGCAGCCGACGGCGTGCAGCGCGCGGATGTTTTGGGCGAAACTCGCCACACCGTTGAACGCCGTCGCAAAGTAAAGCTCCGCGCCCGGCGCCAGATCATGAATGATCTCAAGCATGGCCGTGCCCTCGCCGGTGCCGAAGCCGGCCTGGCCCGGCAGAATGGTCACGGCGGGCAATTCCCCAGCCGCCTGAGACTGGGCCAGGTAGTCCACGCTGTCCGACAGGACGCCAATCTTGATGCCCGAGCCGTCCACCCCGTAGGCGCTGCGCACCTGGTTGGCGCGATGGGCGATGTCACCGCCAGTATTGACCGCGCCGACGTTGGTGATGGCTTCGTCGGCGGGCCGGAGTGAGCGCACGTCCGGTCGCGCGGCCAGCGGCTCCAACAACTCCAGGGGGACCAGGGCGCGAATGGCGTTGTGTTGCGCGAAGCTGCTCACCACCTGCCCGCCGTTGCGCTCGATGAACTCCAGCACCGACGGCGTCACCGCGGCGCGCAGGTCCACCAGCAACCGGCCGTCGGCGTTGAGGCGGACCTGCGGTTGCAGCGCGTTCAAGCCCGGGGCCGCCAGACCCGGCCGATGCTGGCGCAGCGCCAGGGTCAGTTGGGAATCCATCTTCCGCTGCGCCGGGCCGCGCGCGGCCTTTTCGTCCTGCAGAAGACGGATTTGCTGGCGGGCGGCGGGGGAGAGTTCGCGGGTCTCGGCAGCGGTGGCTCTCCCCATTCCGACCGCACTGGGAAACAGTGCCAGGGCAAGCCCGAGACTGATCAGAAACCTTGTTGGCTTTCCAATTCTTGCAGCGGCGTCCGTTGGACTCTGCGTTCCAGACTCGCTTGGCATGACCGGGACCACCATTCGCGCGTGGAATCCTTGCGCACGCACTGAACAGCATGATGACAGCAGCGCCAAAATGTTCCCGAGCCAAGCCCTGACCCGAAGGCGCTCCCGCCTGTGACACCCGAAACTTAGGCGAGGACGGATAACGGTTCAAGCACAGAGACTCCGGCCGACGAAGAATTTTCAGCCAACCAAAAACCTGGGCGCCAGGATTCCTTCGCTCTGTGTCTTCAGCGGCGTTTCAGTTTCTTGCAGCCAAATGGTGGAACTCGTCGCGCTGCGACGAGTAGCGCCGCGCAGAGCGGCGCACCGGGCGACACTTCGCGCGGCGGCCTTCCATTGAACGCGGGCGGGGCTGTCGCAGCGCGACAACCTCCACCCGCAAGAAAATAAGCTGCGGCGCGTGCCTCCGGGCGCATCTCATTTTCTTGCAGGGGGCGCCGAGGCGATGCCGTAGCGCGGACTTCCAGTCTGCCGGGTCGCGGATTTCCAATCCGCAACCGCTGCGAATTCCTGGCCTGCCACGCCGTGCCTGGGCCCGCCGACTGGAAGTCGGCGATACCGCAGGTTGGGAAACCTGCGCT
>WYBW01000180.1 GCA_011525685.1 Verrucomicrobiia bacterium | reverse complement strand
GGGGGGGGTGGTGGGGCACCACCACCGAGGGTGCGACGAAGGCCCCCCACTGGCGCAGCGCCAAACCAACCCCAGACACCCGCCGCCGCCCCCCCCCCCCCCCCACCCCCCCCCCCGGGCGCGGGGGGCCCCCCCCCCCCCCCCCCCCGCTACGAAGCGACGGTTCATGGGAGGTTCACCGGTCGCCATTTGGGAAGTCTGTTTGGCCACTGTTCCAGTCTTCACTCGCTCAACACTTTCAACAGGTGACGAAGTTCATCCTCGACCTCATCGGGATGACCGACCGTCGGCAGCACCACCGACCGCAGCAACTCCAGATAGCGCCGTCGCATCCGGCACACCATCACCTGAACTGTCTTCTCGGTGGTGTCGAGCGATCGGGCGATGTCCGCGTAATGGCCGGCTTCGGCATCCCGCTCCAAGCTGGGTTGGAGTTTCTGGAACAGTTCACGGCGCCCGGCGTGGCGGCACTCCTCTTCAAGGCGGTGCATTGCTTCATCCATCAACGCCACTACCCAGGATCGTTCGTAGATCGCTTCCGGCGTTTGCTGCGTGGCCAGTTCCGTGACCAGCCGCGATTCCAACTTGCCCACCTCCAGAGAGAGCGGCGACTTCCCTCCGCCTCTTTTCTGGGCCCGGTCATGCTGGCGCTCTCTGAGCAGGTGATTCTTGAAAGCTCCCAGCAGGTAGGATCGGAAATGACCGCGCGCCGCGTCCGCCCGTTCCAGGATTGGGCGCTCCAGCAATTCGGCGAAAAAGCCCTGGGTCAGATCCTCGGCGTCGGCGGGCGCATGCCCCAATCGGCGGGCAAAGGCGTAAAGCGGCTGCCAATAGGCGCGGCAAATCTCCGCCAGTGCCGCCTGACCGGTCGTGCCGTCGGCATGGCTGGCGGCCAGCACCACACTCCAATGCGTAGAGGGGAACGCACCCCTGCGCCTCGCCTCAGGCTCTGAGTGCATCGGTCGTTATCCTATGCCAGCGCCGCCGGCGGGTTCAAGCTTCAATCCGTGTCAATTGTCCTCGTATCCGGTACGTGTTCCACCGCGTCCCCATTCTTTCAGGCCGAGGTTTGGGACGCGGCTGGAACGCGTCTGCCCACTCAAGGCGACGAGTAGTTAACCGAAAGAGCAGGAACGAGCGGACGAACGGGCGAGCCATCGCGCTGGCGTCGTGGAGTGCGGTGCACCAGCACCGCTTTGGGAAGAGACTTCCCAGAAAGATTCACGCATTGAACCCGTGACGGGTACGGAGTGATAGTGGGACAGCGTTTTGTCCGTGTGTTTCGATTCGAACGGGCGGGACGCCCGTGCCACCAGCTTGAGCACTTCCGCAAGGACGAGGTAGCGCAGGCGTCCTCGCCTGCGAGTTACGGCGGCGTCTCGCCGCCAAGCCCCTCAAAGCCCCGGGACGGTGCTTTAACTCGCAGCCGGGACGGGCTGCGCTACGTCGCAGACGGAACCGCTCCAGGAGCACATGGAGATTCGCGCATTGAACCGCTGAATCGTAGCCGCCGACGTGAGGAGGCGGAAAGCGGTGGGAATCAACAGGAATCAGCCTCGTCACCTCCGCGGTTACAACGCCGAAGGACTATTGGCGCTCTTGGGATTCCAAGGCTGCGGGCCCGGCTGAAAAATTTCTGCATTTTCTTTGTTAATCTTTTCCTTCTTTCGCGTGAGTACACGTAGGAAGACATCTTATGAAAACTCGAATCTACCTTGCCGCGGCTCTGATGAGCCTGGCGGCCTTGAACGCCCGGGCACAAGACCTGTGGATAGCGAATACCAACTACCCCATGGACACCAACGCTTGCGTGGGGGCAACCGTGAGCTTTCGGGTCTATGCCAACTCCACCAACCTGCCCATGACGTACCAATGGCTGCATGAAGGGACCAACCTGTTTGCCGCCACGAACGCTCTCCTCGTCATCACCAATCTGACGGCGGACCACGCTGGCGGTTACATGGCCTGGGTTTCCAACGCCATTGGCGGCTTCACCAATAGCCGTACGGCCACGCTGACGGTTCTGCCTGCCCAGTTTGAGGATGTGACTGTTTCCGCGGGCGTCACCAACGCACCCGGCTATTGCATCAGCGCCGCCTGGGGCGACTACGACAACGACCAGGACATCGACCTTTATCTGGCCATTGGTGCTAACACAACCGGAACTAACGCGCTCTTCCGCAATAATGGCAACCACACGTTCACTCGAGTTGGCGCCGAGGCCGGCCCTATCGCCACGGACCGGCACGATTCCTTTGGCTGCGCATGGCTTGATTTCAACAACGACGGTTACCGTGACATGTTCGTTCTTAACGGCGGTTGGGGCGCCTCCCGTAATGATTTCTATTGGAACAAGGGTGACGGGACCTTTAGCAGCGGCAATGCTGGCAAGTTGACGCAGCTTCCTCAGATCAGGAGCTGGTGTGCAGCTGGCGATTACGACGGAGATGGATGGGTTGACATCTTCGTCGCGGAGGCAGACTCGCTATCCGGCCCTGCGTACCGCCGGCTCTACCACGCCTCGCCGGACGGCACGTTCACTTCCACAAACCTCGGGCCGGCAGTTAGCTATGTCAACGACGCGGTTTGGGGCGACTATGACGACGATGGCGATCCGGATTTGTTTATTTGCGGTTATACCAGCGCGAGCACCCTGTGGCGCAACGACGGCCACGGCAACTTCACGCCCGTCGCCAACGGCTTGCCGCCAAGCGCGCAAACGCTGCACGCGGCTTGGGCGGACTACGACCGTGATGATGACTTGGACATCGCGCTGAGCAGTTTCTCCGATACACGGATTTACAGGAACGATGGCACCAACGGCTTTGTCCTCGCGGCGACTCTGGCGGCCGTTGCCGCCGGCGCCTGGGCAGACTACGACAACGACGGCTACCAGGACTTGCTGGTGGTGGGAGGTCAGAACACGCCCCGGAAGCCGGGGCTCTTTCACAACGACGGCAACGGCAACTTCAGCCGTGTGACGGACATCTTCACGGAAGTGGCGAACAACTCACTGGCCTGTCCATGGGGGGACTTTGACAACGACGGGTTCATGGATGTGATCCTGACCCATCAATACAGCCAGCACCGGCTTTATCGGAATCTTGGGAACACCAATCATTGGATCAAGTTTAAGCTGGTCGGCACGGCGTCGAACCGGGACGCCATCGGGGCCAAGGTTCGCATCCTAGCCACCATCGCCGGCCAGTCCGTGTGGCAAATGCAGGAGGTGAATGGAGGTTACGCGATGCAGAATGACACTCGGCTGAATTTCGGGCTGGGTGATGCTACGAACGTGGATGTCGTGCGAATCGAGTGGCCCTCGGGGAATGTGCAGGAGTTGAGCGCCCAAAGCTTGGACCGGATCGTGACCGTCACGGAGCAGGCCAACATCACCCCGGTGCGTCCCACCGCCAGCCTTGGGGGGAGTGTCTCGCTGACCCGAACGGCACTGGGCGGTGCCTCCTACCAATGGCGTTTGGACGGCGTGGACCTCGTCGGTCAAACGAATCGCATCCTGAATCTGACGAACCTCACAGCGGAAGTGGCTGGCCGCTACAGCGTGGTGGCCTCGAACGCGACAACGTTGATCACCAATTTCGTTTACCTGTTCGTGGACACGCAGTTTACCAAGATTACCACAGCCCCCATGTGTACGGACCGAGGTTATATGTGGAGTTGTGCTTGGGGGGATTATGACAACGACGGCTTCCCTGACCTGTTCGTAAGCGACGGCGCATGGTTCAGGACAACCGCGAACCACCTTTATCGCAACATCGGCGATGGGACGTTCGCTCGGATGACGACCAACGACGTCGGTAGCGTGGTGGGAGACCGAGGCGGTTGGAGAGGCTGCGCCTGGGGTGACTATGACAACGACGGGTTGCTCGACCTTTACGTGACCAGCCATGCCGGGCTCAGGTATCTGTATCACAACGACGGTGGTGGCCGGTTCACTCGGGTCACCACGAACGGCCCGCCTGTGACTGATGCGGGGTATGCAGATGTTGTGTCCTGGGGCGACTACGACGGCGATGGGTTCTTGGACTTGTTCGTGGCGAGCTCCAGTAGTTCTGGCACGCGCAATTCCCTCTACCATAATAAGGGTGACGGTACGTTCACCAAGGACAGCTTAAGCCCAGTCTCGCGGCCGACGGCAAGCAGCTTCGAGACTTATGCTGGTGGCTGGTCTGATTTAGACAACGACGGTGATTTGGACCTGGTAGTGGGCGGCGGTGGCCCGATCTTCCAGTATCGGAACAACGGAGCGGGCCAATTCTCCTCAATGACCACAGGCGCATTACCCCAGGATAATGGCGCGCCGATGTACTTCGCTTGGGGCGACTACGACAATGACGGTCTGTTGGACCTCTTTTGCGGTGAATGGAATGTGCAATGCCGATTATTCCACAACGACGGCGGTGGCCAGTTCACCAAGATTCTCTTTCCTCCGGGCGCCTACGAAACAAGGGGAGGAGTTTGGGGGGATTATGACAACGACGGTTACCTGGATCTGTTCATTCCCATAGGGGGATTCAACCCGGGACGAAGCCTGCTGTATCATAACAACAGCGATGGGACCTTCACACAAGTCACCACGGGCAGCCTGGCTTCTGATTATGCGCACACGGAATGCGCGGCGTGGTGCGACTACGACAATGACGGCTTCCTGGATCTGTTCGTAGGGTTTTGCTACGATGAAACCAACGCTCTTTATCACAACAATGGAAACAGCAATAGCTGGCTCCAGTTCAAGCTCATGGGAACGAGGTCCAACCGCGCGGCGATCGGCGCCAAGGTTCGGGTCAAGGCCGTGATTGGCGGGAAGACCGTCTGGCAGGTGCGGGAGATTTCAAGCGGCGGTAGCTACCAGAATGACCTGCGACCGCACTTCGGCTTGGGTAACGCCACAGCCGCCCAACTGGTCCGCATCGAGTGGCCATCCGGCGTGGTGGAGGAGTTCTCCGGCATTGCCCCGCGCCAGATCCTGACCCTCGTCGAGCCGAGTCTGAAAGGAGCCTTCGCGCCAGACGGGAAGTTCCACCTGGCCATGACGATGAGCACCAACCGCGTCTATCGCCTCGAGACCTCGTCCGATCTGGTCAACTGGACGACGCTGACCAACTGCACCGGCTCGGGTTCCTGCGCGCCGGTCGAGTATGTGGACCCGGAGACACCCGCTCCCAACGCTGCCCGATTTTATCGGCTGAAATGAAACCATGAACACGCGTGCTTCTTGGAGTGCGGAACGGAGTTCCGCTTTGGATCGAGGCGCGAGTTTCAGGCCGCCGGGCGCGCTGCGGGTTGGCTCATAACGAAAGCGGCGTTGTTCGTCGCACTCCAAGATCTGCGGCGTTCAGGCGAGGCACAGGTTGGCACGCAGATGCCTGCGCGGCGGGATATCTGTTCGATTGCCAGCGAGTTTTTTCCTGCACGGACGTGCGGGCGGTGGGTTTGGGCGGCAGAACCGTGTGGCCACCCGAACCGCCGGGACTGTTCTTTGAAGACTGAACCAAACGGCCAGAAAGAGGCACAAGAGGTACTGCGCGGCCTTCCTGTTGGACCGCAGGTGAGGAAAGAGAGCTGGTGGGCGAAAGCGGAGCGCGGACAGCCTTGTCCGCGGGCTCGCTTCGGGTTGGTCGGGACTCGCGGACGCAGCGGCTCGCCCTCCCAAGCCCCAGGAAGAGAAATGCTCCTGAGACCAAGGGTGGACGGCGATCAGACTCAACCCTTTCCCTGCACTCCACTTTTGGGTGGGCGCGCTGGGCACGTGTGGCCAGGTGCGAGAAAGATCTGCCAGAAAGACGCGAAGCATTTTGAATCGAAACAAACCAAAGAAACGAAAGTGAAACTATGAAACTGAAATTACTGAAACTCGCCCGCAGCCCGACAAAGGCGCGCGCTTTTCGAAGACCGGTCACGACCATGTTGGCCGGCCTTGTTGTAACATTCCTGGCCATCGGTCAGAATCCGTTGATGGGAGGACAGCCTCGCAAGGAATCCTTTAACACCGACCCCCAGTGGATGAGGATAGGTTCACCGGGCGCAATGGTGGTGACCCATGGACAAGCTGCGTTGAGGCTGTGGCGATTCTCGCCCAGCTCCTCCGAATTCATCGAGGAGGCGATGACGGCTTTCGCGCCTTATTGGGGTGAAGCAAATCCGAAGAACTGGAGTGTAAGGTGTCAGCCAGACCGCACGGTGGAATTACGTATGGATGTGGTTCAGTTCCAACAGGACGACGCCTTTGCGATTCTGGGCGTGCGTACGGGTGACGACAGCGGTGAAGTGTGTGGTTATTCCGTTTTGCTGGATCGCAACGAAATTGCCCTTCTCAAACTGGGCTGGGGCAAGGAAGAGCCATTCATCTCCTGTTTTTTCTGGGAAAGGTTGAGCAATCTCCCGGAGGATGGCCTCTCGCTGTCCGTCGCGTACTCCCTGGCCAATGGGGATCTCGCCATCCACGTGCGGGTCCTGGATCGGTGGGAGCAAAATGTGTTGTGGCAGAAGGTCGCTATGGACACACGCGGCCTGGATCCAGTGTTGCCCGACCGGTCGGTTAAGAATCTCCGGATGCAAGCGGAGGGAATCGCCGCGCCTTACAGCCGGATTGATTTGCTCCCGGTCGTCGGGATTCTTTGGTGCAACACCATCAATGCGCCGGCACAGCCTCCCGAAGTGATCATTGACAACGTTCAGTTGCTGGACCGCTTTGCACCACGCTTGGAGATCGCCACGACGACTGGTTCCATTGCGCTAAGCTGGCAGACGCCACTGGAGGAGCACATCTTGATGGTCGCGGACCAGCTCTCCGGGCCCTGGCGTCCTTGCCCGCAACTGGTAACACTCTCAAGTGACACGTTGTGCGTGAGCATGCCCTGCCTCGGGCCTCAGAAGTTCTTTAAGCTCGTGCCCGGGACGCGCGTTACCCAGGACTTCAACGGTTCCCAGCCCCCGTGGCATCCTCATTATTGGGACTATGGCAATGCGGGCCTGTTCACGTGGACAATCAAGGACGGTGCCCTTCGAATCGAATGTCCGGATTCGGTCGGGGGGGGCGACATCTTGCTCCTGCCATCGCGATCGGATATTGTGGTCAGCGATTTCTCGGCCTCCGTAGACATCCTCGATTGGGGCAGCGGGATAAACTCGCGGTCGGTGGGCATCTTTGCCCGCGGTGTCGTTGACCGCGACAACTTTCCGGGACAGACGGAAGGATATATCGGCGAATTGTGGATCAATCGCAATAACAGTGTTGGCCTGGCTTCCCTGAACATCTTTGCCGATGGGGATCAACCCACGGAAGAGGTGGCCGAGTTTGAACTTGAGGCCGGCAATGGCTATCGCCTGCAGTTTTCCGGCATTGCCAATCAATTGACGCTGCGGCTCTTCAAGCTGTCGGACTTGGAGCGACCCGTGGCCGAGAGTCAGCGAATCGCGAATTCTTGGAGCGACGGCCCGGTCGGTTTGTGGATCCATAACCGTGACAACCAAGCCTATGACTTCACCGTGGACAACATCGTTGTCATAGGAACGAAGGCTGTCAGATAGTGACAGGTTCGTGAGGATTCCATGTAGGGAGAGACTGGAATGGTTAATCGGCGAGCGGTTCAGCCGCAAGGTATGACTGTTTGGTTGAATCAGTGTTGACCCAGGCCTTCCGCCGCAGCGCAAACGCGGCCAAGCGGGCAGGCCAGGCTGGAAGCAGCGGAGGGAATGCGGTGGTTGGGCATCCGGCGTTCCCTCCGCCCGCGCGCGCGGAAGAACAGAATCCTAAAACCGGAGCAGATCATTGGCCATACATCTTGGCAGTCGTGCATAAAGCGTTTGTGGAAGTAAACGAGCTGGGCGCAGTAGCCGCCGCGGCAACGGGCGTGGGGTTTGCCGCATCCCTAACGCCTACCTTCCGCGCTGATCATCCTCTCCGCTTCCTCATTCTGGACCAGACAACGGGCAGCGTGTTGTTCCTGTGCCGGGTGGTGAATCCGCCACAAGACGGCTCGGAGTGAAGTCCAGCAAGCCAAGCTGACACAGGAACGCGGCCATGGGCGCGAGACTTCAAGGCGGACTGGGGAAGTCAGGGACAGGCGCGACGGCTGTCCTACACGAAGCGACTTGCTCCTTTCCGTTGTGCCACCGAACTGCAACGCTTAATCCAATGGACACGCTGAGGCGTGAACTCCAGCTTCGCGGAAGGGAAATGGAGACTCGGGTAGCGCGTGCCTGTGGAGAACTTCGCGGTCGCGCATTCCGGCGCTACTCCCATTCTCGCGTGGAGGATGGAATGACTTGGTTGAACTCGTCGCGTTGCGACGGGTAGCACCGCGCCCGGCTGCGCCACCCTTCACTGCGATGTTCCGCCCGCTCTGTGCGGGCGGAGTGCTCGCAGCGCGAGGACTGCCACCACCCGGATTGACCGCGTCTTTCATGCGCACTCTCGCTCGCGCCCGGGCGCGCTCTCGACAAGTTGCGGTGAAGATGTCATTCTGAGCTTGTGCCGGCAGACAAGTTAGAACAACTGCGCGCTTTGTTGCGTTCATACCGCTCGTGCCTCGTCGCTTATTCAGGCGGCGTGGACTCGGTGTTTTTGGCGCGAGTGGCGCATGAGGAACTGGGCGGACGGGCGCTGGCGGCGATTGCGGATTCGCCCAGTCTGCCGCGGCGGGAGCTGGAGGAGGCGCTGGCCATCGCGCGTGAATTCAAATTCCCGGTGCGAGTGGTTCATACGGCGGAGTTCGAAAACCCGAGTTATCTGGCGAATCCGAACAACCGGTGCTACTTCTGCAAGCACGAGTTGTTCGAGGAATTGGCGCCCTTGGCGAAGGCGGAGGGTTTTGCGGTGATTGCTTACGGCGAGAACGCCAGCGACATCGGCGATTTCCGGCCGGGCGCCCAGGCGGCGAAAGAGTTTCTGGTTCGCGCGCCACTCAAGGAGGTCGGGCTGACGAAGGCGGAGATTCGCGAGTTGTCGGCACGGCTTGGGTTGCCCACCGCGGACAAACCACAGATGGCTTGCCTGAGTTCGCGGATTCCCTACGGCGAGCCGGTGACGCCGGAGAAGTTGCGAATGATCGAAGCGGCGGAGAATGTGTTGAAGGATTTTGGATTTTACGATGTGCGGGTCAGGCATCATGAGTTGAAATCCGAAATCCGAAATCCGAAATCCGAAGCGTGCGCTCTCGCCCGCATCGAGGTGGGCGCAGCGGAATTGCCAAAGTTTCTGGAGAATGGACTGTCGGTGCGGGTGGCGGAGGCGCTCAAGGCCATTGGTTACGCGCATGTCACGGTGGATCTGCAGGGCTACCGGCGGGGCAGTCTGAACCAGCCAGCCCTCCTGAAGCGGGCGGAGGATGCCGCTACCAGCGCGGTTTAGCGTGAGGCGTGAGGCGTGAGCGTGGAAACTTTTCGAGCAGAGCGGTTTTGAATTCATAGTTTATGCCACAGTTTTCCTACAGGGCCAGGCGACGCAGCGGCGAGATGGTCCAGGGCGTCCTGGAGGTCGCGGATCGTTCGGCGGCGTTGACGCAGATCGAACGGCTGGGGCTGTTTCCGGTGGCGGTGGATGCGGCGAAGGGCGGCGCCGCGGTGGCGACGGTGGAGAAGCCGGGGAATCGCAGGGAGGCTTTGGCGGCCATGCTGCCGCCGACGTTACGGCAGGCGCTCCTGCGGAAGCGCAAGCCAAAGTTGCAGGAACTGGCCACCTTCACGCAGCAACTGGCGAACCTGCTTCAGGCGGGGATGCCGTTGACGGTGGCGCTCAACAGCATGACGCACCTCGAGTCCAAGGGGATTTCCTCCGAGGTGAGCCGGCAACTGCGGCAGGAGGTCATGGAGGGCCGGAGCTTGTCCGACGCGATGGCGAAGCAGCCGCTGATTTTCTCGGACCTCTATGTGAACATGGTCAAAGCCGGCGAGCAGTCGGGCGCGCTGGTGGACGTGTTGCGGCGGATGGCGGACCATTTTGAGCGTTTCGCCTCGGTGCAGGCGAAGTTCAGCTCGGCGCTGGTGTATCCGGCGTTTGTGGCGGTGGTGGGGATCGGCATCATCATCTTCTTTATGACCTACATGTTGCCTAAGTTTCTGACGCTGTTTGGAAACATGGAGATGCAGTTGCCGATGATGACCCAGATGCTGGTGCAGGTGAGCAACGTGTTCACGGGTTATTGGTGGCTGATGCTGATGATCGTCATCGCCATGTACATCATCTTCAAACGGTTTCAGGCCACGGAGGAGGGCAAGCGGAAGATTGATCAGTGGAAGATGAGCGCGCCGGTGTTCGGGAAGGTGATGAAACTCAATCTGTACGGGCAGTTCGCGCGAACCCTTTCGACTTTGCTGGAGAACGGGGTGCCGGTTCTGACGGCGTTGAAAATCACGGAGCAGGTGCTGCCGAACCGGGTGATCAAGGAGGCCATCGCCAAGACGCGCGACGCGGTGACGGACGGCAAAACGCTGGCCCAGCCGCTGGCGCAAAGCCGCATTTTTCCGCAGCTCATGGTGGACCTGGTGAAGATCGGCGAGGAAACCGGCGACGTGCCGGCGGCGCTGAAAAACGTGGCGGACACTTATGAGAACGAGTTGAACATCGCGCTGCGGGTGATGACAAACATGATCGAGCCGGTGTTGATCGTGGTGATGGCTGTAGGTGTGGGGTTCCTGCTGCTGAGTGTCTTGTCGGCCATGTTCTCGCTGATCTCCAACGTGGGCGGTTCAATGTCGCGATGAAAGCGAAGCGAGCACTGTTCGCGGTGGCGGGTGCGGGGGGGTGGGGCGCACAGTGCGCGGCTGTGCGGCCGTATCCGCCTCGGGCATCGCGAGTTCAGGCGGGCTTCACGCTGATTGAGATCATGGTGGTGGTGGCGATCATGGGAATTATTTTGACGATCGGTATTCCCTCGATCTACCGGCTGACCCAGAAGGAAGGAATGCGCAGAGCGGTGAGTGATGTTTGGGAGGCGTGCAATCACGCACGGGCGCAGGCGATATTTCACGGCACGCCGGCGGAGGTGGTTTTCTATCCGGTGGAGCGGCGATTTGAGGTCGGTGGTGGAAGCACTGTTCGACGCGCGGAAGAGGGAGCGGACTTTGTGGTGGAGCAGCCGGCACCGAGGTCGAGGTCGGGTTTCGCGAGCCAAATTCCGGCGGACGTGTTGATCGAGATGCTGGACATCAACCTGTTGGAGTATCGCGAGTCGGACGTGGCCCGGGTGCGCTTTTTCCCCAACGGCACAAGCGATGAGCTGACGTTGATTCTGCGTTCGACAAAGAATGAATGGCGCGCGATCACGCTCGAGGTCACGACAGGCCGGGTCAGCGTGGAGAGCGACCCGTTGAGATTTGGCAAACGATGAATGGCGCGGGAGACACTGTTCGGACGCAGACGCTTGGCCCACGGGCAGTGGCAGATCGTCGGATCGGGGCATCCAAGCGCCGAGGTTCGAGGGGCGGTTTCTCGCTGATTGAAGTGATGGTGGCGCTGGCGATTTTCTTCATGGCGGTGTTCACGATTTTGGGATTGTTATCCACCGTGCTTAACAATGCCCGGGCGTTGCAGAATCGAAAGCCTGCGGACGCCGGCATGGTGGCGGCCTTTCTGCTCTCGGTGACCAACCAGCTTACCGAGGGTTTGCAATCAGGTACCTTCGAGGATCTGGGTGACTTTGGTGGCGAGTATTCAAATTATGAGTGGACGTTTGATGCTCGCGAGGTGGAAACCAACGGGTTATGGCAGGTGGATTGCATCGTGCTGCGGCGCCCAGGCGGGCAACTGGAATCTCAGTTGAGCTTCTTTGTTTTTAGTCCGCAATCGCGGGGTAGTTTGAGCGGGCCAGTGGGAGGAGGAGTCAGGCCATGAAGGGCGAGGCCGCGAAACCAACGGGGGCATTCACGCTGGTGGAGATTCTCATGGCCATGGCCGTGTTTGGCTTGGTGATGGCCGCCATTTACGCGACTTGGACGCTGATCTTGAAATCAAAGTCCATTGGTGAGGCGGTGACGGCGCAAATCCAGCGGGAGCGAATTGCCGTGCGGGTGATCGAGGAGGCGCTCATGTCCACTCGGTCGTTTGCCGCGGATATGGAGCACTATGCGTTCGTGGCGGAAAACGGGGAGAGCGCCGCCTTAAGTTTTGTCGCGCGGTTGCCGAAGTCCTTTCCCCGCAGCGGTCGGTTCGGCGATTTCGATGTGCGCCGGGTCACGTTTTCGTTGGAAAGCGGCGCTGCGTACGGTGAGCGGGAACTCGTCTTGCGGCAGAATCCGATCCTGATGGATTTGGACAAGGACGAGCGAAACCACCCACTGGTGCTGGCCAAGGGAGTGCAGGAAATGAAGTTTCAGTTCTGGGACAGCCAATCGAACGATTGGGTGGATGAGTGGGGGCAAACCAACCAGGTGCCCAAGCTGGTCAAGGTGGCGCTGCGGTTTGGGTCGTCGCAACATGGCCGCTTGCAGCGACAGAGCGAGGTAACGCGGATGGTGGCTCTGCCCGCCATCACAGTCCCGGCCATTTGGCAGGTGCCCGCGCAAGCACGGGGTGGGAATCCCACGCCGATTCCTGCTCCCGCTCCAGTGCCTAATCCCCAGCCACGAGCGCCATGAAATTCCACCTGCCAAGGACTTCAGCCGGAATCGCGCTGATCATCGTGATGATATCCATCACGGTGCTGGCCATCTTGGCGGCTGGTTTCGCGTATTCAATGAAGGTGGAAACCAGGCTGGCTCAGAATGCGAATTCTGAGACGGAGTTGATGTGGCTTGGACTGTCAGGGGTGGAAAAGGCACGGTGGATTCTGGCGCAACAGCTTTCGATTGCTCAGGAGCCGTATGATGCGCTGAACCAGGTGTGGGCAGGCGGCCCCGGCAGCATGAACACGAGCAACAGCCCGCTGGCGGGAGTGACACTTGATCTTCAACTCGGCAATGGCACCGCGCGGCTGAAAATCACCGATCTCGAGCGGAGGGCCAACATCAACGTGGCCGACGAATTCATGCTGGAACAGGCGTTGCGCTTGGTGGGTGTTGACGCGGGCGATTTTTCGTTGATCGTCGGCTCGATCCTTGACTGGATTGATCCGGACGACAACACACACATAGGCGGAACGGAAAGCCAATTTTACGAGTCTCTCGATCCGCCGTATTACGCCAAGAACAAGCCGATTGATGATATGTCGGAGTTACTCTTGATCAATGGAATGACACCGGCGATTTACTGGGGCGGGGTTGCCACGGAGCAGCCGCGGAGGGCTTATTTTCAGAATCAACCGGGGTTTGCGGCCGTATCAGGTGGTGAGGTTTCTTACGCGGTGGGCTTTGTAGATCTCTTCACACCGATATCATCGGGACGCATCAACATCAATACGGCGTCACTGACTACACTGCAAATGATCCTGGTGGATGAGAACATTGCCGCGGAGGTCATCCAATTGCGCTCCGGACCGGATGGGTTGGATGGGACAGAGGATGACACGCCATTTCGTAATGCCGGGGAGCTGATCAACGTTCCGGGCATCAGCCGGCAGGCAGTGGCTCAACTTCAGCGCATTTGTGACGTTCGCAGTCGGACATTCGAGGTGCAGGTGGATGTGGACGTCAACGGATACAAGCGGCAATTTGTGGCGATAGTCGGTCGTAACAGTCCAAGGGACTTGCCAGTCCTGAGTTTCCATTGGAGATAGACTCATGGTGAGGCCCGCCTCGATTTGGCTGAGCGTGCTTTGGATGCATTTTTTTTCAAAAAAATGCTTGCAGCAATTCTGCCGCTCATTAATTTGTTGATATTCCTTCCGCGTGGGAGGAAGAGACCTGGTAAAAAATCCTTGTTGACAGTCGGTGCGGTTGAGATAATCTCCGCGCTCTTAAAACTCGAATCTGAGATGCCGAGTTGAGAAACGTGATTCGGCGCTCGGGTTTTTTGTCCCCTAAATGGGAAACGGATTTGAGTTTGCAGATTGTGCGATTTTTGGGTGGCGACACCCGCTGCTCTTTGAAAATTGAATTGTGCGATAAGTGAGAGCCCCTTCTGGCTCAAGGAGTTAGTTCCTTAAGTCAGGAGAGTTTTAAATTGCAATTCGTCCGATTAATCCTCGGACAAGAATTAAACTAACGTTTTTATACGGAGAGTTTGATTCTGGCTCAGAACGAACGCTGGCGGCGTGGATAAGACATGCAAGTCGAACGACTGTTACCAAGTAGCAATATTTGGTAGCGGGAGTGGCGCAAGGGTGCGTAACACGTGGGTAATTTGCCGTGAAGTCTGGGATAACTTGCTGAAAGGCGAGCTAATACCGGATGTGATTTCTGGGAGGCATCTTCCGGAACTTAAAGTCGGGGACCGCAAGGCCTGACACTTCTCGATAAGCCCGCGGCCTATCAGCTAGTTGGTGAGGTAACGGCTCACCAAGGCTAAGACGGGTAGCTGGTCTGAGAGGACGACCAGCCACACTGGAACTGAGACACGGTCCAGACACCTACGGGTGGCAGCAGTCGAGAATTTTTCTCAATGGGCGAAAGCCTGAAGGAGCGACGCCGCGTGGGGGATGAATGGCTTCGGCCCGTAAACCCCTGTCATTTGCGATCAAACCTTACGACCTAAGACGTCGTGAGCTGATAGTAGCGGAAGAGGAAGGGACGGCTAACTCTGTGCCAGCAGCCGCGGTAATACAGAGGTCCCAAGCGTTGTTCGGATTCACTGGGCGTAAAGGGTGCGTAGGCGGTCGGGTAAGTCTGACGTGAAATCTTCAAGCTCAACTTGGAAACTGCGTCGGATACTATTCGGCTAGAGGAATGGAGGGGAGACTGGAATACTTGGTGTAGCAGTGAAATGCGTAGATATCAAGTGGAACACCAGTGGCGAAGGCGAGTCTCTGGACATTTCCTGACGCTGAGGCACGAAAGCCAGGGGAGCAAACGGGATTAGATACCCCGGTAGTCCTGGCCCTAAACGGTGCGCATTTGCTGTAAGAGGAATCGACCCCTTTTGTGGCGAAGCTAACGCGTTAAATGCGCCGCCTGGGAAGTACGGCCGCAAGGTTAAAACTCAAAGAAATTGACGGGGGCCTGCACAAGCGGTGGAGTATGTGGCTTAATTCGATGCAACGCGAAGAACCTTACCTGGCCTTGACATGCACATAGTAGAAGCCTGAAAGGGTGACGAGGTAGCAATACCAGTGTGCACAGGTGCTGCATGGCTGTCGTCAGCTCGTGTCGTGAGATGTTGGGTTAAGTCCCGCAACGAGCGCAACCCCTGTGTCCTGTTGCCACCCCTTAACCGGGAGCACTCTGGACAGACTGCCTCGCTTCAACGAGGAGGAAGGTGGGGATGACGTCAAGTCAGTATGGCCCTTACGGCCAGGGCTGCACACGTACTACAATGCCCGGCACAGAGGGAAGCAAGACCGTTAGGTGGAGCAAATCCCAGAAAACCGGGCCCAGTTCAGATTGTCGTCTGCAACTCGACGGCATGAAGCTGGAATCGCTAGTAATGGCGCATCAGCTACGGCGCCGTGAATACGTTCCCAGGCCTTGTACACACCGCCCGTCACATCATGAAAGCCGGTTGTACCCGAAGTCGCCCCTTAAAAGGTGCCGAAGGTATGGCTGGTGATTGGGATGAAGTCGTAACAAGGTAGCCGTAGGGGAACCTGCGGCTGGATCACCTCCTTTCTAAGGAGAAACCACGGGTCCGGGATCAAAACCGGACTTCCGAGGTCGAACAACTCGCAAGAGTTGGATTGGTTCAAGCTTATCGCACAGTTCAGTTTTCAGGAGAGCAGTCACGCTCTTTGAACAGACAGTGGAAGAAATCGAACTCCGATTTAATCGCGGATTAACGAGCCTCTGATTGCGGATTTGAAATCCAAAATCGCAAATCGGAAATCGAAAATCCCGAGATGGGGCTGTAGCTCAGTTGGTAGAGCGGTAGCTTTGCAAGCTATAGGTCAGGAGTTCGAGTCTCCTCAGCTCCACCAACTTTGTTGGGCGTGTAGCTCAGTTGGTTAGAGCATGCGCTTGATAAGCGCAGGGTCACTGGTTCAACTCCAGTCACGCCCACCACTTTCTGTAAGATGATTTTACCGAAGCAAATTCTCCGGGTGTAAACAACTCGGGGAGCAAGGTTCGGCCCGTTCTTTGACAACTACACATAGGTAAATTATTGGGCAAAAATTACAATTCGCTGAGTCTCCGTCAGCAATGACGGTTTCTCAAATATATGATCAAGCTACTAAGGGCTTATGGTGAATGCCTTGGTGCCAAGAGGCGATGAAGGACGTAGCAAGTTGCGATAAGCCACGGTCAGCCGCAAGCAGGCGTTATCAGCCGTGGATCTCCGAATGGGACAACCCAGCCCGTGTCACAACGGGTTATCATCTGGATGAATGCATAGTCCAGTGAAGCGAAACGGGGCGAAGTGAAACATCTCAGTAACCCCAGGAAAAGAAAACGAAGTGATTCCGTCAGTAGTGGCGAGCGAAAGCGGAACAGTCTAAACCGGGAGGACTTGTCTTCCCGGGGTTGTGGGACCTTGATGTGATAGTCTGAGCGTTAGCTTAACCATCTGGAAAGTTGGGCCAAAGACCGTGACAGCCGGGTGAGCGAAAACGGGAGGACGTCTAGAGGTATCCCAAGTAGCACGGTGCAAGTGAAACTCTGTGCGAATCCGTCCCGACCATGGGATAAGACTAAATACTCCTTGGCAACCGATAGTGAACTAGTACCGCGAGGGAAAGGTGAAAAGAACCGCTGTTAGCGGAGTGAAATAGTACCTGAAACCATATGCCTACAATGTGTTGGAGCCACGCAAGTGGTGACAGCTTGCCTTTTGCATAATGAGTCTGCGAGTTATTGTCAGTGGCCAGCCTAAGGTTCTTTGAACTGCAGGCGAAGGGAAACCGAGTGCCAACAGCGCGACCAGTCGCTGGCAATAGACCCGAAGCGGAGGTGATCTACTCTTGAGCAGGTTGAAGCTGCAGTAACATGCAGTGAAGGACCGAACTCGTGGATGTTGAAAAATCCTGAGATGACTTGAGAGTAGGAGCGAAAGACTAATCAAACCCCGTGATAGCTGGTTCTCTCCGAAATCGCTTGAGGGCGAGTCTTATGGAAGTACCCGGCGGAGGTAGAGCACTGAATGGCTTAGGGGCCCCACCAGGCTGCCAAAACCAATCAAACTCCGAATACCGTCGGTCTCAGTACCATAGGAATCAGGCAGTAGGTGATAAGATCAATTGCCGAGAGGGCAACAGCCCAGACCATCAGCTAAGGTGCCTAAATGTGATTAAGTGGAAAGGATGTGACGTTGCTTAGACAGTGAGGATGTTGGCTTAGAGGCAGCCATCATTTAAACAGTGCGTAATAGCTGACTCATCGAGCGATGTCGCGCCGAAAATGATTGGCGATCAAATCACATACCGAAGCTATGGATTAAATTCCGGTTCGCCGGGATTTAGTGGTAGGAGAGCGTAATCAGTGCAGCGAAGCTGGACGGAAACGGAAAGTGGAGCGCTGATTAGTGAGAATGCAGACACGAGTAGCGATAAAACAGGTGAGAATCCTGTTCGCCGTAAACCCAAGGTTTCCTGGGCCAGGTTCGTCCTCCCAGGGTTAGCCGGGAGCTAAGATGAGGCCGTAAGGCGTAATCGATGCACAGCAGGTTAAATATTCCTGCGCCCGCCCGGGTTAAGGCTGCGAATAACACATGGGATCACACCAACTAGGGTATTGAATCCTGAGCTTAGACTTCGGTCGAAGCGCATTGGTGGGGTCCTGTGTCGAGAAAAGTTTGCAGTTGTTCCCCGGACGGCCCGTACCGTAAACCGACACAGGTGGGTGAGTGTAAGCGCACTCAGGCGCGCGAGAGAAACCTCTCTAAGGAACTCGGCACATTAGCCTCGTAACTTCGGGAGAAGAGGTGCTTGAAACCGTTGCAGTAATGTAGCGGCGTAAAGCCACAGTAAATTGCGTTTAGCGACTGTTTAACAAAAACACAGCACTCTGCCAAGTCGTGAAGACGACGTATAGGGTGTGACACGTGACCAATGCGGAAAGATTAAAACATTGGGTTAGCCGCAAGGCGAAGCTCGGTGTCCAAGTCCCCGTGAATGTCGGCCGTAACTATAACGGTCCTAAGGTAGCGAAATTCCTTGTCGGGTAAGTTCCGACCTGCACGAATCGTGTAACGACTGAACGACTGTCTCGGAGAGGATCTCGGCGAAACTGTAACGGCGGTGAAGATGCCGCCTGCCCGCAGTAGGACGGAAAGACCCTATGCACCTTTACTGTAAGCTCGTATTGGGTTCGGATTAACGATGCGTAGCGTAGGTGGGAGACTTTGAAGCGAGTCCTTCGGGATTCGTGGAGTCGCAATGTGAAACACCACTCTTTGCTAATTCGGATTCTAACCCCGTGCTGTGAAGCCAGCCGGGGGACAGTGCGTGCGGGTCAGTTTGACTGGGGCGGTTTCCTCCCAAAGAGTAACGGAGGAGCGCGAAGCTTGGCTCAGTACGGTTGGCAACCGTACGTCGAGCGTATGGGTAGAAGCCAGGTTAACTGTGAGACGTACATGTCGAGCAGGTGCGAAAGCAGGCCCAAATGATCCGACGGTTTAAAATGGAATTGCCGTCGCTCATCGGACAAAAGGTACGCTAGGGATAACAGGCTGATCGGATCCAAGAGTTCACATCGACGATCCGGTTTGGCACCTCGATGTCGGCTCATCGCATCCTGGGGCTGGAGAAGGTCCCAAGGGTCCGGCTGTTCGCCGGTTAAAGCGGTACGCGAGCTGGGTTCAGAACGTCGTGAGACAGTTCGGTCCTTATCCACTGTGGGCGCAGGAAACTTGAGGGGTTCTAACCTTAGTACGAGAGGACCGGGTTAGACGCACTTCTGGTGTGGCAGTTGTTCCATCCGGGGCATCGCTGCGTAGCCATGTGCGGAAGAGATAAGCGCTGAAAGCATCTAAGTGCCAAGCTCCTCCCAAGATATGGTTTCCCGGACGCAAGTCCCTAAAGACCACGGGCAGACTACCCGTTTGATAGGCCAGAAATGCAAGCGCCGTGAGGTGTTCAGTTGACTGGTACTAATCGGTCGTGCGGCTTGATCTTAACTTTTTCCCCTCGGGGAAAGGTTTAAGATTTCAACTCACGAATTGTAGTTCCCATGATCCCTGTGTGTAGTTTTCAACGAACGGCCGAAGTTCTTTGAAATCTCAAATTTGAGATTTGAAATTTGAAATTACTTTTTGGTGGCCATAAAGCTGTGGTCCGACCCGATCCCATTCCGAACTCGGCCGTCAAACACAGTATTGCCGATGGTAGTGGTCTTATAGATTCCGCGAGAGTAGGTAGCCGCCAGTTTTTCTGCACAAGGCCGAAACCACCGTTTCGGCCTTTTTCATTTTGCTTCCTCCCCGTCTGCGGGGTAACGCCATACCCAGTCCCCTTCCTTCCAGTTCGCGCCGCGTTTGTCCTTGGAAAATGCGGCCGTGCCGCCTTCGTCAGTCTCGTTCCAACCCAGCGAATATATTGCAAATGAATAATCGCCGTTGCGACGATACTGGAGCGGCCGACCACTAACGACGTCGTGCGGCAGTTTTGGAAGCAATTGCGGCAACAACAAGTCGAGGAGGAATGTCCCGGGCGTAGTTGAAAATGCGGTTGGTGGTTTGGCCGCCGAGCAGACAGGCTCGGCGGTGGAAATAACAAACCAAACCCACCAAACGCATGAAGCAACAAAAGCGCAGTCTGCTGGCCG
>WYBW01000179.1 GCA_011525685.1 Verrucomicrobiia bacterium | reverse complement strand
CTGGCGTTGAGGTTGATGACCGTCAGAAAGTCCGGCTGGGCTTGAGGTTTTCCGCGCATGGATTTCAGACGCAAGTCAATGCGGCCTGTTCAAATTTGCGTGAGACTATTTCAACAACCTGCTAGTGAAGTAGCGGTGTCCGATCCATTTTCCTCACCCTCCTACGCACTACGGGTTAACCAGACAAACAAACCAATATGCAACAGAACGAAAAATCACTGCCGGGTATCGACGTGCTCAACACTGGGTACGGCGATTTTGAATTACGCTTCGATCCGAACAAACCGGATGAAGTCGAAAAGGCCAAACAAACGATCACTGACATGCTCAAGCGTGGGTACGCCATCTTCGTGCGACAGGGGCAGGAGACGTTCCGCGTTCGCAAATTCGACATGGACAAGAATGTTTACATTATCGGCAGCACACCTGCCGAAGAAGTTCCAATCGCCGAAACCAAAGCGATGGCAGTGGGCCGTTCAGCAGGGGGGTAACATGGGAGATGAAACCAATCGTGAGGTCGGCAAAGACCTCGTGACGCTCGCGCAAGCCTCCCGCCATCTGGCCGCAAACAGGATGGCAGAGCAGGACTGGTCTGGCGTGCCCGTGCCTGTAGCAGGTTTGACGCTGGTGGTTGAGCCGCGCTACAAGCTGAAAGCGTTGACCGAATTCCGATGGAAGGAATGCTTCGATGAGAATGGCGTGCGCCAAGCCATCGAGGAACCACCACCGCCAGCGCCGTCTGAGTATCGCACGGTGAATTCTTGGTGGTGTGACCGGTATCAGATGACCGTCTTCGTGGTGCAGGATGTGCGGGGCCGTGCGGAACTCCGCCTTGGGTGTGAGAGCCGACTATCCTTCACGTTGCGGACTTTGGAGGCTGCCGCTGTTTGGCCGGTCGAGGCCGAAAAGAAGGCCCAGCAGAAACTTGCCACACTTATCCCTGAGCACGTCTTCGAGCAGTACCTCCTGACGGGCCATTTCGCCGAGGACAGCAAGCGCAGCAAGCTGACGTACTTGTTCCGGCGAGGTCGTCCTACGATTGCACTCCGTCAGTACGATGAGATGACCAACGTGCTTTGCGCACTTTGCCTGCACCCTATCGGGTACTACGGCGACACGTGGGCCGGTGTCATGTGCCCAACCGATGAGGTCATAGCGCATTTGTTGATGATGCGGGGGTCAGAGGAAAAATTCTGGGCGAACGCCAACCAACACCCTGTAGATCATCCTGCCGCCGGAGTATGACCGGCACCACTTGATGGTCGACGCGGCTCTGACTCAAGCCGCCATGTTCAGCGCCTTGTGGACGCTCGAAGGCGGCATCCTCAACTGCCGGGCGATGGCTCGGAGGCCCAGTCCTTTAGCCTTAAGCTTCCTGATCTCGGTGGCGCGGCCATTGATGGTTGCCGGACGGCCAAGCTGAACGCCACGGGCCTTGGCAGCCGCCAGACCGGCGTTGACGCGTTCCTTGATGATCCCGCGCTCAAATTCTGCCACCGCCATCAGGACGCCCAACTGGAGCCGACCAGCCGGGTTGTCGTTGGAAGTGTCGATGCCTTGGCTGCTGGCGATCAACGGCACCCGGAGCCGGTTCAGTTCGTCGAGGATCAATGCCAGATGCGTCAGTGACCGACCCAGACGGTCGAGCTTGTAAACCACCAATCGCTCAACCTCGCCAGCCCGGACCCGTTGCATCAGCTTGTCGAGTTCAGGTCGGGACGCCTTGGCCCCGGAAATCCGGTCGGTGAAGAACGTCAGGTTGTTCCAGCCGCGCTGGCGGCAATACCGCCTCAACTCCTGCTCCTGACTGTCGGTGCGCTGGTGGTCGGTGCTGACGCGGACATAAACGGCGGTGTTCACGAAACAACTGTATACAGAACACGCTGCGGGTCCACCGAAATCTTCAACAAACCGACTGCCAAAAACAGGGGAGGTTTTCTGAACACCCCTCAAGGAAGTTTCACGGCTCAACCGGCACCGGCTTTTGCTCGCCGATTATCTCTAGCGGTGCGACCAAAGTGAAACCAGAAACACAGTCGTCGTCGAAATCAGCCACCGCAAGTTCGACGAAGCCAACCTCGAAGCCGGAACCGCGAAAGGTCGTAATCAACGTCCGCAAGGTTTGCTCCCGGTCCATGTGTCGCACTGACGGGCCGCGCTCCAACCGAAATTCAACATTCTCACCATCGGGGTGCAACACAAGCTCCACGGGCCGCAAGTCTGCCACTTCCAGCGCACCGCGAAGCCTTTTGATGCTGGGCGTGCCCACGACCGGCTGCTGGTTCGTCCACGTGATTTCTTCCGGGGTGAGTGGCTTGAGGTTGAAGCTCATGATGCGCTGGCCGCAGTTGTGTGTGGTTTGACCAAATCGTCGCGGGCACAGTCAAACGCCAGTCCTATGCTGTGCCGAACCTGCCGCGCCGAGGCAAAAGCTGGTTTTTGACATCGGCAATCGCACGGCCTGCCACCGCTGGATCGGTCCCGGCTAGTTTGGCGTAAAGCTCGATGGCGGCCTGTTCGGCGGCAGGCGTACCGCTACGGATCGCCTTGATGATCCAATCGGCATTTTCAGAACCGACACGCGCAGCCAACATTTCCAACTCATCCGGGACCGGTGGGACTTCAGCATCGTTGTCGCGCCGATACCATCTGCCGATCTTCTTCGGTGGATCGCCCAAAGAATTGTAGTAGTCCTCTTTCAACCAGCCCTTCACCAGACTACCGACCATGTGCTTCAGCAAGGTATCGCGCTCACGCAACATCCTGCGGTACTCGTCCGAAGTTGCCTGCCCAAATCTGGCGTACAGAGGTTTGCACTCCCTTACTTCTTGCTCTATTCGATCAACCTCCGCCCTCAAGGTTGTGACCTCGTTCTCAATGGTGTGTCGCCTTTCGGCTAGTCCAGCTTTTCGACGCGAGTGCCCGGAGGACGAATACATGAAGATCAGGAACAGACCCGCAATTCCCAAACCAATCGTGATTACCAAAGGCGCGACCACCACACCGATCTTGGTGTACTTGTCGTCAAACATCAGAAGGAACACAGGACGAACGACCCCAACGAGGAAGACCACCACCGCACCAAGCAGGCTCGCCGAACCCATGTACTTGGAGACGGAAAGCACGAAGGGACAGCTTTGCCGTTTCTGCTCATCCTCAATTTCCTGCAACCTACTGGTTTGTGCCGCCAGCCGGACTTGTGGTGACCGCTTGTTGGTCGTTAATTGCTCACTCTTTTCCTGAACCGCAATCAGGCGGAGCAGGTCTTCCCGTTCCAGCGCATGAGTGACGCACTGGTCGCAGGCTTCAATTTCATCTGCCTGCAACCGGCTGGCGCACGCGTCGATGAGCCGGTCGTAGTTCCTTTTGAGGTCGGCGAGGCGTTCCTTGTCCTCGTATTTCCGAAAGTGGCTGGCGTTGAACTGCGGCGACGCGGAGTACAAGCCCTTGAGATGTTTGGCGCGGAAGTACGCCTCGACCGGCTTCGATTGGACGACTTCTTCTATATCACGGAGTTGCTCCGAGTAGAAAAAGACGGCTTCGCGGATCGTGGCCTCGAATTCTTCCTTAGCGGCATCCTCAAACTCACGAAGCTGCCGTGTGGCCTCTAATTCCGACAACTGGCGCATCTTGTCGTTGAGGCTGCTCAGTTGGGCGTTCTGAATGACGTTGGACGCCAGATTCGCGTAATCAACCCAATCTCGATCTCGTGGCATACTCGTCTGGTTGGTTAGCTTGTGGGTTTGGTTTGGCCATCCGCATTCCCCGGATCAGCTTGAAACCCGAAAAAGCCAAAACCCATTTTGGGCTTCGGCATCGGCCCGGCCTTCTTGCCCGGTGGAAACCGACGACGGAACGGATTCGGATACTTTTTCGGGACCGATGGGGACGTTGGGATAGGCTCGCTCCCGGCTTGTTCGGGCCGCCTAAACACGCGTATCCCGTCTACGGCATGGACTTCCTCGTTCCACGGCCAGTCGTAGGGTTCGCCTCCCTCGTTGATGACGTACATCGGCTTAGTGGGATTCTCCTTCACGGCCCTTCCCAGCGCTTCATCATAAACGCGGAAATCCGTCCAGTTGTAACCGAAGCCCGCGCCGCAGCCCACCGTGCAAAGCATGAACGGGGCGATCCGCTGCTGGTTGAACACTTGCAGATAAGTTGCGACGCCCTCCGCCCCAAGATAGATCAAATTCAATCTGCGAATCCGCCCCTTCCCCATCTCGCCCCGCAACACCACATGTCGTCCCCAACCTTTCTTTGTGGCATAATCGCTGTAGCGATCCCGGTATTTCTCGCGTTCGGCGGCCCGCAGGAAATCCAACGGCGCTGCGGCGCTGGCCGGTGTGATTTGCTCCGGCGTAATGACCGTCTCGCTTTCAACTTTCATTGCGACCGGAATGTCTTTCAGCCGGGCAGCAATCTCACCTTCGAGGTCGCGGTGCCAATCGCAATACAGGATGGTCTGGCAGTCGAAGGGTCCGGGCGATGTGAAGTGGCGCAAAGGTCGCCAGTCGAACCCACAGGCTGGATAGAACAAAACGCGGGTTGTCTTGAGCAAGGTTGGGACATCAAAGGGAAACACATCGTAGGGTGGATCGATGTGGATTTCGCTTCTCGTGCCTTTCGGTGGCTGGCTATCTCCGGCTTTGCTCATGACATTGCTCTCCAGCGCTCCGCCGGACACAGCCAAAAAAAGGGGCGCGAACTCAACGCACCCCTTACCGAAGGCACCGCGAAGCGCCCATGCAAGAAGATACGCCAAGCCGCGCCCGATGGGGCGCTGGCTCGGCGCGGCTCTTGCAGGGAAAAATTCGCGGTTTTTCGGTAAGGCCGCAGCCGTGCTGCGCTAAATTGTTCTCAGTTGTTTTGTCTACATCGTTTTGTTGTCGAACCGGAGGGAGGATACTCCTGTTGTATACAAACCAGCAAGCTCGCCCGCCGCACGGCCTTCGGATAGAATCCTGCCCATGAAAGCCGCAAGGTCCACTGGCTCACGACCTGCATCGGATTCACGCCGCCGCAAGCGTCCAGTTGTGCTGGTGGTTGACGATGAGGCCGCCGTTCGACTGGGCATGAAGATGCTGCTGCAACACCGTCTTGGCGCGAAGGTGATCGAGGCTGCGTCCAACGCTCAGGCGCTCCGTACGGCCAAGCGCCGCACCTTCGATCTGGTCATCACCGACTATGGGCGTGCCGGTGGCGACGGGTTGGAATTTCTGCGTGAGTTCAAGTCGCGCTACCCGGCCACGCTGGTCATCATGCACACGGCTCAAGTGGCAAGGATTCGTCAGCGGGCGCGACGACTTGGCGCAAGCGCGTGCCTCCAGAAAATGTTGACGTTGCCGAGGCTGAGGATTATTGCGCGGGTGCTCAGTGCCCACCTGTGACCGTGTAGCCCACCCGGCGCAGGTCTTCCGCCAAGTCCTTCTCCATCTGCGCCGCCGCCTCGAACGGCATGGGATTCAGGTGCTCGTACAACTCCGGCAGCAGGCAGATGCCGTAGCGCTTCACGAGTGGGGCATCTTTGATCCCGGCCTTGTGGTTGGCGAAGCGTTCTTCCGGTGTCAGCCCGGTCATGCCGACATACACGCAGGGTTTCTTGGAATCGCGCTTTGGGTTTTCGGCGCGCACTTTCTTCAGCCTGCCAACGGCAGGATCGAGCAGCACCACGTAAACGCTGTGATGATGCGCTGGTCGGCCACCCACCCGGACCTTCTGGAACGTCCGACGCTTCATTTGTCGCTCGCTGACTGCGCCGGTAGCAATAAATCTCCGGCCCTCCGGGTCGAGAGCAATATCACGTCGCCAGTCATGCGCCGTTATTGTACAAGGAACACGCCCCAAGTCGAAGTCGGGACTTGATGCGCGGTGCTGGTGAAAGCGACACAGAATAAAATCCGCAAGCTCGGCCTCAAAGCGATCCGCCTCAACGCAGGCACGCAGACCCGTGCCCACATTGACGATGCCACCGTGGCGGAGTATGCCGAGGCGATGGAGCGTGGCGACCGCTTTCCGCCGGTCATCGTTTTCCAGAACAATGTCAGTTCGCGGGCAAAACCACCCACCCTTTCGCGGGTTAAAACCACCCACCCTTTGAGACGAGACGTCGCCCCTTTTGTTTGCCGGATGTCGGCACACTGGGGCGATGAACGAACTCAAAGTG
>WYBW01000178.1 GCA_011525685.1 Verrucomicrobiia bacterium | reverse complement strand
TGGCGTTGAGGTTGATGACCGTCAGAAAGTCCGGCTGGGCTTGAGGTTTTCCGCGCATGGATTTCAGACGCAAGTCAATGCGGCCTGTTCAAATTTGCGTGAGACTATTTCAACAACCTGGTAGAGACCCCCAGTGTAGTGAAAAGCCCATCTGTACCACACCATGACGCTCACAAATGTCAAAATGACAACGTTTGCTGCAGCGTCGCCTCGCAGTCTTAAGCAAGCGATTCCCGTCGTCACTTCGAGTACACCTGCGGCCAAGTAAAGCTGCCTGTTCGTCAAGAATGGAAAAACACTGCTCTGTAAATCGTGACTGTAATCCGGAATGGTCAGGAACCCAAAATGCGAAATTGCATAAAGGATGCAAATAATGCCAGCAACCACGTGAAGAACCTCCGCCGAAAGTACCGAACAAACCGGCGCTTCAATCGTGCCTTTTTCTTCGCCAGTTCTGCTCCACGGCCTTGCCATACGCACGGCTCACACGTTTGATTTATGACTTAAAGAATCATTGCTTGATTCAGGGATCCCTCAGCCCCAGCCTTCGGGAAAACAGGAAACAGTGTCCTGCTCGAGACACGAATACGCGTATGCCGATAAGCCGGCGAGACCTACCCAAGCGAGGACGTTGAACTTTGAGACGTATGTTTTCATTTCTTCCTTTATTTATTTGGGGTAGGTGTTTTCACGGATTTGCTTATCAAAGAACGCCAGGCAATTGCAGCTAGCGGAAGGACAAGCAAAATCGCCAAAGTGACGTAAACAAGCCGGCTGGATTGCTTATGGTGTTTGACGGCCTTCGGATCGTTGAGCGATCGCAGCATTCGGTTGGTAGCCCTTAAGGGGTCGTAATACATCACGTTCGTGCCTTGAACCCAAAACACCTGGTCTGGCACGGTTATCCCGGCTGCCTCCGGCGAAAATGCTGCAGATGATAGAGGCGCATCCTTCCAGCTTATCGAGGTGATGGCACATTCCTCCAATTTGATCCATTTGAGGTCTTTTCCGGGCCGCTTGGCGTACAAGGTCCATGCACTCGGGAGGAAAGGAAAGTCCGGGAACGCAGTCGCATATCGGTATTCTTTTCGCCGAATAGCAGGTACAGGTCTTCCAGGACCAACCGGGTAGAGAGCCTCGGCTGAAACCAACTTCCCGTTCTCAAAATGGAGGCTTCCTTCTACGATTCCTCCCGGGATTGTAAACGAGAAGAAGTCATTGGAAAGCGTCAGGGTATCCAATGGTGTCCATGAAATGCCCAGCGACATCAGGAGGTGAAGCACGGTGCTGTAACTGTCAAATTCGCGCTTGACCACGTTGTTCGTCTCGTCCAAGCGTCCCCTATCCTGCCATTCGGTCAAGGCCCCGCGATGAAAGCACCAGTGGTAAGAGTCGTAAAACGCAGCAACCCTGTTCTGGGCCGGTGACTCCACATTGTAGAATTCGTTGCTGTCCACACACCACCGTACAAAAGCGGCATTCGCCTGTCGTTTGCAGATATACCATTCTGTATGGAAACCTTCGCGATGAATTACAAACTTCGCTTCGCTGATAACAGGGGGATTAAGCAGGAAATCCCGGACGGCCTCGTCAGGGGCGAGATTGGCAGCGTTTGATCTTAAACAAAGTGAAAAAAGAAGGCCCCAAACAATGCAAGCCGGAAGCAGTTTCCCATGTGACGAAGCTGTGCTTTGTCTTGTCTTTGTCCCATTCTCTAGATCGCATCCACTATCTCGACTACCCGGTTCGTCCGAAGGCGACACGCACGGGACATCTGCTGTCCAATTAAACCGTGCATTCATCCCAAAATTCCAGAGTGTGACCAAGGCGATGGTTAACAGATTCGAGAGATAAAGATTCCAGCCGAGCAGCGTATGGAACAGGTGCAGCAGGAGGACGGCAAAAAGAATCCCGAGGCCGCAAATTGCGTTGAAGAACAGGAACCGGCGCAGGCGGGGGTAGTGGGACAGGCTTCCAGCCGGTCGGGCATAGCTTGGTTTGCCAGACGAGGAGACAGTCAAGATGCCTGCGCCACTACCAGAACCCCGGAACGTCCAAAACTCGTTCCAGAGGAAATTGTTCACCAGCGCAATCTCCGCCGCGCAGACTTTGCTAAACGCCACATTGAGCGCGAGCGTCTTTGGGTCCGCCAGGAGGTAAAGCGCGCCCATGTCCACCACCACCCCGCTGCCACCCACCAGACAGAATTTGGCGAACTGCCTCAGCCGGTCGGAAAGCTGAGGCTTGCGGCCTGCAGTTGTCGCGCCCGGGACGGGGGTTTTGGCTTGTACCATCGTCGCGTTCACAAACCGCCATTTCGTTTGCGCCAAAGCGTTTTGCCGGTTTTCCGCTCCCATCGCGCCAAGTCCGGCTTGGAGGGCTTGGAGGGATTGGATGCTTTATCCCAAATGGCCTGCCTCTTGTCGAACTATTTTCTCAAACTCTTCTTAAGCCCAACTTCTGACCGACTTTGGTGCATGGTGTTGAGCGCCTCTTCGCCGGCTTGCGAAGTCGGCGTCGAAGCGGCCTCGAGGCCGCGTGCCACGGCTCTTGGCGCTTCTCCCAAAAGGTGAAACCCATGCCCATGTCGGTAAGGATTCAGACAGTCGGCGATCCGACGGCGTTCAGCGGCGGGCAAGGTACTCGCTCAGAATCGTCCGCATCGTCACCCGCCGGACTTCGCGGAAGTTCTCAGCCTCGAGCGCGGAAAGAATTGCCTCGGGCGGGACGCACTCGGCGATGGTCACCCAGTAGTACTTCACCAACTTCGCCGTCGCGGTGTTCTTCCGGCACAACCACGTCAGCGCCGGCACTAAGGTGTGCATGTAGAACCGCATCAACCCCAGCGCCATCGGGCGGGTGGGGCGCGTGACTTCAAGGATCAACAGTCGCCCGTCCGGTTTCAACACGCGGTGCAACTCCGCGAACAGTTCGCGCAAATCCTCCACGTGCCGCAGGGCATAACCCATGCAAACGAAATCAAACGTCCCGGACTGAAACGGCAGGCGCTCACCACGCCCCTGCACCAACGTCGCACCGTTTCTGCGGTGATTTTGCGCCAACATTCCCTGGCTCGGGTCCAAGCCGGCCAGATCCGACCGCGCCAACCCCAGTTCCAGCGCGGCCTTGAGCATCAATCCCGTGCCGCTGGCCACGTCCAGCAGTTTCATCCCCGGCTGCAGCCCGGCCCGCCGCAGGGCGTCGCGACGATACGCCTGATCCGTCCCGAACGACATCAGAGCACTGACCCAGTCGTAATCCGGCGCGGCCTCGTCAAACAGTTGATTGACGAACTGGCCGCGGGCCGCGGGCGCCCCATAAAACTCCGCCAACGGGCGATGCGGCGCCAGCGGCGCCACGGGTTTTTCAGTGACAGGCATTTGGTTCTTTCCAAAGTTCTCGCGCACCCACCAGACAAGGTCGCGGCCGCAAGCGCGACAACACTAGCGATGCCTCATTCTCGATTCAATGTGCGTTTTGATGAGCGGATTCGATTGGGGGTGCTCACTTTCCGACAGGTAGGGGTAGTCGCGCTGGGACAGCCCCATCCGCGTTCAGGAAACGGCTGCTGCACGCACGGCCGCCCATTGCGCCGCTCCCCGCGGCGCTACTCGTCGCAGCGCGACGAGTTCCACCACTTTAACCGCCCGGCGCCGCAAGAAACTTAAATGCACCCCATCAGGCTCAGACTGTCGCAGCGCTCGCTTCAACAACTCATTTAACGAGCAGGAGGCTTCCGTTATGCTTGCGGCGTGCTGGACATACTTCACGAAGACGATGACCTGCTGGTGGTGAACAAGCCCGCCGGTCTCGTTTGCCATCCCACCAAGGGCGATGCCTGGTCCAGCCTCATCAGCCGGGTGCGGCTGCACCTGGGTGGCGCGGTGCGACCTCAATTGATTCATCGGCTGGATCGCGAGACCAGCGGTGTGACCATTATCGCCGTCCACGACCTCGCGGCGCGCGAACTCCGTCGGCATTGGGAGGGCCGCGCCGTGCGGAAGGAGTACCTGGCGATTGTCCACGGCCACGTGCGTAATGATCGAGGCACGGTCACCGCGCCGTTGGGGAAGGATGAACAGAGTCGCGTCGCCATCAAGGATTGCGTGCGCGCCGACGGCGCATCCGCCCGGACCGACTTCGAGGTGGAGAAGAGGTTTTCGCGGGATCAGAAAAGCTTCTCCCTGCTGCGGGTCTGGCCGCGCACCGGCCGCAAGCACCAGATTCGCATCCATCTGGCCCACCTCGGTCACCCGATTGTCGGGGACAAGCTCTACGGTGGCGATGAAGACTTGTACCTCGCGCTGGTCGAAGACCGCCTCAGCGACAACCAACGCGCCACGCTCCTGTTGCCACATCAAGCGTTGCACGCAGCCAGCCTGACCTTCCCTTGGAAGCAGCGCATCCTCACACTTACCGCGCCACCGGAACGCTGGTTTGCGGATTTCGCCAATCCGTAGAGCACCGGAGCGGCGGGCGGTGCGTTACAAACTCCGGGCTTTTCTTGTAAAGCGGTTCCCGGACAAAGTCAGCCCGCCGCAAGCCGGAGGACGGTCGCGGCAGGAATGTCAACATGAGTGGCGGCGGCATCTTCATTCTCGTTTTGTTCGTAGCGGCGATCATCGCGGCAGCGATCTATTCCGCGGTGGCGGCACGCAAACGGCGCGAGGAGCTTTTCGCCCTCGCCGCCCGGCTGGGTTTGAATTTCCGGGCCGAGAAAGACCACAGCCTGGCTGCGCAGTTTGGTTTTCTGGACAAGCTCGCCCAGGGAAGCAACCGCTATGCGTTCAACGTGCTCTCGGGCCAATATCGCGGCCACACGGTCCACGCCTTCGACTATCACTTTGAAACCCACTCGACGGATTCCAAAGGCCGGCGGCAGACGCATCACCACTACTTCTCCTTTTTCCTCCTCCTGCTGCCGATGAGTTTTCCGGAGTTGCGGATCATGCGCGAGGGCATGCTCTCCAAGATCGCCCAGGCGTTTGGCTTCGACGACATTGATTTCGAGTCCGCGGAATTCTCGCGCACCTTTTGCGTGAGATCCAAGGACAAGCGATTCGCCTACGACGTCTGTCATCCGCAGATGATGGAGTATTTGCTGGCCAATCGTGATCTGAACCTGGAAATCGAAGCCAACGCGCTGGCGCTGGCGTTTCCGTCGCGGTTGTCCGCCCCGCAAATCGAGTTCAACCTGCAACGCCTGCTGGAGGTGCGCGCGCGAATGCCCGAATATCTCTTTGTCAAAGTCTGACCATGATGACCGCCCTGATCATACTCGCCGTCCTGGTGCTGGTGCCCGCCCTGTGGGTCGCGGTGCAATACAATGCGTTCATCGGCCTGCGCAACCACATCCGCGAGTCCTGGAGCAACGTGGACACGGAACTCAAGCGCCGCTACGACCTCATCCCGAATCTGGTGGCCACGGTGAAGGGTTATGCCGCGCACGAACGGGAGGTGTTCGAGCGCGTGATCGAGTTGCGCAACCGCTGCGCCGCCAACCACGGCCCCGTGGCCGACCAGGCCCGGGACGAGAACGAACTGGTGGATTCCCTCAAACGCCTTTTCGCGCTCGTGGAGAACTACCCGCAACTCAAGGCCGACCAGCATTTTCTCAAGCTGCAACAGGAACTCATCAACACCGAGAACCGCATCCAGGCCGCGCGCCGGTTTTACAATGGAAACGTTCGCGATTACCGGAACAAACGCGAGAGTTTCCCCAGCAACCTTGTCGCCGGCATGTTCAGCTTCCCGCCCGTTGAATTCTTCAGCGTGCCCCCGTCGGTCAAGGAAGTGCCCAACGTGGACTTCGCGAGTTGAACGGCGGCGGCCCGCGTCCTCCTTTGTGCCGGGCGGAGAGTCACGGTTTCCCCAGCGCCAGCGCCGCGCTTACCGCCGGGGGAAACCAGTCGTTCACGTCGCCTTCCAACCGCAGGCTCACTCCGGGAAGGTCGTCGTGATCCGTGGGACCGCGGTTGATGACAACGTAAGGCACGCCTCGTTGCGCGGCGAGCAGTGGGACGTTGGACGCCGGATAAACGGACAGGGTCGAGCCAAGCGCCACCACCAAATCGCAAGCCAACGCTCCCGCTTCAGCTCGTTCCAAGTCCTCGCTGCGCAAATTCTGTCCAAAGCTGATGGTTGCCGGCTTCAAAAATCCCCCACATCGGCAACGGGGTGGCCGGCGGGTCTCTTGAAAAAGTTTGAAATGCGGCCCGGGATCGCTCCGCTGACCGCAGGTCTGACATTCCACCAGGCTGTTGGTGCCGTGCAGTTCCACCAAACGCTCCGGCGAGGTCCCGGCGCGGGTGTGCAATCCGTCAATGTTCTGCGTGACGAGCAGGAGCAGCTTGCCGGCGCGTTCGAGTTCCGCGATGGCCCGGTGCGTGGCGTTGGGTAGCGCCGCGCAAAACGCCGGCCAGGCTTCGAGCTTGTAGTCCCAGTGTTCGATCCGCGCGGCTTCCGAGGTCATGAACTCCTGGTAATATACCGGCTTGCGCCGCGCCCAAACGCCGCCCGGCCCGCGAAAATCCGGGATGCCGCTGCCGGTCGAAACTCCCGCGCCGGTGAACACCAGAATCTTTCCCGCCTCGTGCAGAAGGCCGATGAACTTGCGCTGTGCGTCATCCATGTCTTCAGTCTTTTGGTTGAATCCGCCAACGCCAGCAAAAACCGGTCAGGTTCATCGCCTTCACCAGAGCAGAACGCTCTCCTGCCCGCTCTGCCACTCAACCGCCGTCTCCGAATTCAACACTCGAATGTTCACGGGCTGATTCTACTTTTGTCGCCGCCGAATGTGAGTACCCTCCCGCCATGCCAGTTCCCGTCATCAGCATCGCGCAAATGCGGCAATGGGAAAGCGCCACCTGGGCCACGGGCCAGACCGAGGCCGAGGTGATTCGCCGGGTCGGAGGTTGTGTCGCCGAAACAACGCGCAAGCTCACGCGGTCGGGCGACTTGATCCTGCTGCTGGCCGGCAAAGGCCACAATGGCGACGACGCACGCGCGGCACGCGAACACCTGGCGGATCGCCGCGTTGAGTTGCTTGACGTGACCTCGCCTGATGCGCAACTGCCCGCGCTGGAAATCGTGTTGAGTCAAAATCCCGCGCTCGTGGTGGATGGTCTCTTCGGCATCGGCTTGAATCGTCCACTCGACGGGTCGTGGAGTGCTTTCCTCAATCGCTTGAATCAATCCCGGGTGCGCGTCCTGGCGGTGGACGTGCCGTCCGGCCTGAACGCCGACACGGGTGAACCGCAAGGAGCAGCCGTTGAGGCGAGCCTCACGCTGACCATCGGCGCGCCCAAGCATGGATTGCTGCGGCCCGCTGCCTGGCCATTCGTGGGTCGGATGGAGGTCGCCCACGACGTGGGGTTGCTCCCCTGCCCCCTCACCAGCGAACTGCAATGGACCTTGCCCGACGACTTCGCCGGCTTTCCACCGCGACGACCCGTGGCCGCGCATAAAGGCAGCTTTGGCCACCTGGGAATTGTGGCGGGCAGCCTGGGTTATCACGGCGCAGCGGTCCTCGCGGCGCACGCGGCACAGCGGGCGCAGCCGGGTTTGATCACCCTTTTCCCGCACGAAACAGTCTATCACGTCATCGCTTCGCAGTTGCAGGCCGTCATGGTGAGTCCCTGGCAGCCCGCCACCAAACTGCCGGGTGACTTCAGCGCGATTCTCATCGGACCGGGCCTCGCCGCGCGGGATCTGCCGGATGAGATGGCCATGATGACCCGCCACGTGTGGCGCGACGCGCTCGTCCCCGTCATCGTGGACGCGAGCGCGCTGGACTGGCTGCCGCTGGGCTCGGTGTCCAAGAACGCCCTCCGCGTGCTCACCCCGCATCCGGGCGAAGCAGCGCGCTTGCTCAAGTCAACCGTTTCGCAAGTGCAGGCGGACCGTCCACGCGCCCTGCGGGAGATTTCCCATCGCTTCGGAAACTGCTGGGTCGTGCTCAAAGGACACCAGACCCTCATCGGCAGGAACGGCGGCGAAATCTTCGCCAACTCCTCGGGCAACCCGCACCTGGCGCAGGGCGGCAGCGGCGACGTGCTGGCGGGATTCATTGCCGGATTGCTGGCACAACCACCATTGCAAGCGGCGCCGGACCACGCACTCCGTTACGCCGTCTGGCAACACGGGACCGCGGCCGACAACTTGCAGGCCAATCGCGCGAACTGGATCGTGGAAGATATTCTGACCGAACTTGGCAACCTGAGCCGGCTGTGACGCGGTCACTGCATCGGCAACATCAGTTCGATCCGTTCGTGGCCGCGCATGATGGTGGCTCTCACTTTTTCTCCGGCCCGGTGATTCCGCAGGAGTTGACCGATCATTTCACTCTCCGTCATCCGCGCCGACTCTCCGGCCAGTTGGACGATAACATCATCTTTCTGGAAACCCGCGTTCTTCGCGGCCGCGTGTTTGCCGTACTGGCCAACGCTTATGACGAGCAACGCCATTCCTTCATGATCCAGACCGCGGCGTCGGCGCTCTTCATCACCCAGGTCTTCCAACACCAGACCGCCCGTGACCATGCCGCGCATCGGCCAGGTGCCGACCCGTCGGGAAATGTCCGCTTTTCTCCGCCAGCCCTCGGGCAGCGCGAGATTCACCGTTCGCTCCGCGCCCGCCCTTCTCACCAGCGCAACCAGCGTACCGGCGGCCGGCGCGCGATGCAGCACCCAGGTCAGGTCGGCAATCGAGATCAGCGGTTGCGCGGCGAGCGAAAGGATTTCGTCTCCGGGCCGCAACCCCGCGCGCTCCGCCGGCGAACCGCTGGCCACGGATTCAGCCCGCGCAACGTGATCCGCGGAAAGCGTCAGCCCGAGGGTTTCGGGGGCCGGCCAGAAGTAAACCCACTCGTCGGGCATGGGCTGGTCCTTGTCCCGAAACGTGAGCCGCAAGGCGTCGCCGATCTGATGGCAGTGGATGCAACTGGGCACCACCTTGCCATCCCAGTTCAGGTCGAGCGTATATTTCTCCGAGAGTGTGGGAATGTTCACCGGCGTGCGGAACTGCGTGGGTACGCCCTGCTTCCCGGCGAGCGCGGCCTTGTTGGCGGGATAACCGCGATGCAATCCCAGCGCGCCTTCCAACGCCCGTTTGAAACCCGCCGTCGTCTTGTCCTGAGCATCCTTCTGATGCCGCCAGGAACCGTAACGCCCGTAAACCGTGCCGTCGCCGTTGAAAAACATCGTCGTAAACGAGAGATCGTAATCGAACTGAAACAGGGACAAGTCGAGCGCATTGGCGTTGATGACCCGCACACACACGAACTGGTCCAACAGCGGCGACAGGTCGCTCTCCTGCAACAACACCTGGGCGTCAATGCCCGCGCAGGCCAGACACGGAATGCACCGCAGCACGACCAGCAAGGGTTTGCCGGTCTGTCTGGCCAGGGCGAACCCGCGCCGGTAATCGTTGTAAATCCAGCGCGCGTCGTGTTCCAGAGTGGCCCGATCGCTCCGCACCGCCCCTTCCCGGTCCTTGACAGTATCTGCCAGAGTCGAGGAGGCAAAAGCGGCCAGCAACAGCGGCAACACCAACAGGAGAGATTTCATGCCCGGATGCTTGCCGCCACGCGCCCGATTTGCAATGTCACAAACACACTGTGGTGAGTCTCCTTGGAGGATTGCCGCTGCGCCCGGGTTGGAGGCCTCCGGAAGAAATCCAACGGGCGCGGATTTCAGACTTGGAAACGGTACGCTGGCGATTCACGCTCTGCCCGGTAGCGATCCACCTGTGTGAGCAAGCGACGACAAGGAAGCACATCGCCGGCAAGAAAGCCGTTTCTTGTCGGCGCGCTCGTCGTGGCGGCCGCCGTGCTCGGTGCGGCGATCTTGTTTTGGCCGGCCCGGCGCGAAATGCCTCCTGCCGGAACTTCCCACCTGACCGCCTCACCGGCGAGTCCGACCGACGAAGTAGTCTTCGCCACCTACGGCACTTCACCCACCTGTCGGTCTTGTCACGAGGAGGCTTACGAGAATTGGGAGCGGTCGCACCACGCGCTGGCCGAGCGCGCGTTCGATCCGGCGTTGGATGCCGCGGCCTTCGAACCACCCTGGAGAATCACTCATGGCACTCAGACCTCGGAGGCACGAATGGTTGACGGCAAACCTCACCTCGTCACGCAGGGTCTTGGGGGAACGAATGAACCCTTCGAGGTCACGCGCGTCATCGGTGTTTCTCCGCTGCTGCAATACTTGATTCCCGCCGAAGGTGGCCGTTTGCAGGCGAGCGAACTGTGTTTCGATCCGCATCATCCCGGCTGGTTCAATGTTTATGGCGAAGAAGATCGCCGGCCCGGCGAATGGGGGCACTGGACCGGGCGCGGCATGAATTGGAACAACATGTGCGCCACCTGCCACAACACCCGTCTGCGCAAGAATTACGACGAGCGTGCCGACCTCTACCGCACCGCCATGGCCGAACGCGGCGTCGGCTGCGAGGCGTGTCACGGACCGATGGCTGATCACAACGCCTGGCAGGCGAAGAACCCGAACAAGACCGGCGATCCCACCGTGCGCAAGATTTCCCGCGAAGAAATGTTCTCCGCCTGCGCCCAATGCCATTCGCGCCGCTCGGAACTGACGGGGGATTTCCGTCCGCCGGAGAATTTCTACGACCATCATCAACTCACCATTACCGACGAGACGGACCTCTTTTATCCCGACGGCCAGATTCGCGACGAGGATTACGAGGTCGCAGCGTTCCTGGGCAGCAAGATGCACGCGGCCGGGGTGCGTTGTGTGGATTGTCACGAGCCGCACACGAGCAAGGTGCGCCTCCCGGGCAACTACATGTGCCTGACCTGCCATACCGGACCACTCCCCACGATCACGCCCAACATGCTGAACACCGCGCCGGTGGGACCGCGCATTGATCCCGAAACCCACAGCCGGCACAAAGTCGGTACGCGCGGTGATTCCTGCACCGATTGTCACATGCCGCAAACGGTCTATATGCAGCGCCACGCACGGCACGATCATGGATTCACGATTCCCGATCCGCGTCTGACGAAGGAACTGGGCATCCCGAACGCCTGCAATCGTTGTCACACCGAGCGCAGTGCCGATTGGTCGCTGGAACACATCGTGAAGTGGTACGGACCGCGCACCAACGAAGTCGTCCGCACCCGCGCTCATGCGGTCGCCAAGGCGCGCGTGGCGGATTCCGCCGCCGTTCCCTCGCTCATCAAGATGGCCCGCAGTGAGACCAACGCCTATTGGCGGGCGGTCGCGGTCAATCTGCTGCGACGTTGGCCCACGGAACCCGGCGTGGCGGAGGTGTTGCTGGCGGGCGCGGGGGACACGAATGAATTGGTGCGCGGCATGGCCGTGCGCGCACTGGAGCCGCTGGCGCAAGCGGCTCGTCCACCGGTGATGACGGCGTTGAGCAACCGACTTCACGACCCCGTGCGCGCGGTGAGAGTGGAAGCAGCATGGGCCTTGCGCCAGACCGTGGCTACAAATTCCACCGCCGGCAGCGACCTGCTGACGCATCTCCGGCACAATCTCGATCAACCCGGTGGGGCGCTGCAAATGGGGGTGTTCGAACTGGACCGCGGCAACCTTTCGGTTGCGCTCGAATACTTTCAACGCGCGGTGAAATGGGATGCGAACTCGGCGCCGTTCCGTCACGCGCTCGCCGTGGCGTTGAGCACCGCCAACCGCAGCGCCGAAGCCCTGGAACAATTGCAGGCAGCAGTGCGACTGTCGCCGGACTCCGCGGAGTATCGTTATTACCTCGGTCTGGCCTATAACGAAGTCGGCAGGCTGCAGGACGCGCGGGCCGCCTTGGAGCAAGCGGTCAAACTCGATCCTCAGTTTGCGCGGGCCTGGTATAACTTTGGGCTTGCTCAATCGGCACTCAACCAACCCGAGCCTGCGCTGGAGAGCCTGCTACGGGCGGAGACCCTGGATAACACTTCGCCGATGATCCCTTATGCCCGCGCCACCATCCTCGCACGACAGGGTCGGCTGGACGAGGCACGCGCCGCCGCGCGGCGGGCGCTCGAACTGGATCGCAACTTCACGGCAGCGCGAGAGTTGTTGCGACAGTTGGAACGATAGACCATCGCCATCAGCAGCGGCTGGTTGTGACACTCCACTGGTGGAATGGCTCGCGCTGCGAGCAATAGCGCCGCGCGGCGCAATGGCTCTGCCAGTCGGACATCTTCGGCAATTCGTTCCGCCCGCTTCTACGCAGGCGGAGTTCTCGCAGAGCGAGGACCAACACCAATGCGACCACGCGCCTAGCTAAACAAGTCCGGCGCGACGCCGGATTTGACGGGGTGACGCCTGTGCCACTCACAGACTCCGTTCGGTGCAGCAATGACTGCCGTTAGTTTCAGCCGTTGGCACTGGCATCAAGTTTCGGAGCGCGCAGGCCGCCAACTGCCGTTTCTGTTGAAGGCTTGATTTCTATCAAAGTGGGCTGGCCCGCCCTCCGTTAAGCTCTTTCCGACATGCAAGACAAGGTCGTCAGGTTGGATGTCCGCGAAGATATTCGTCGCGGGCGCGAACCTTTTTCCAAGATCATGCAGACCGTGGCGCAACTCGCCCAGGACGAGTCGCTCTTGCTGATTGCGCCGTTCGAGCCGAAGCCCCTGTTCGCCGTGCTGGCGCAACAGGGTTTTTCGCCCAGCCCCAAGGCGCTCCCCTCCGGCGACTGGGAAGTTTTGTTCCGCCGCCCGACCAAGACCGCCACATCGCACAGCGGAGCCGATTCCCCTGCCGCCACTGCCCACATCGTCGAGGTGGACGCGCGCGGGCTGGAGCCGCCCCAACCGATGGTGAAAATTCTGGAGGCGCTCGCTGCCCTCCCGGAGGACGCGGAACTGCTCGCCCGCACCGATCGTCGTCCGATGCACCTCTATCCCCAACTCGAACAACGCGGCTTTTCGGCCTCCAGCGAGGAACAAGCCGACGGCTCGTTCGCCACCCACATTCGCCGATGTTGAGGGCACCGCTTAAATCCGGTCCGACAGGACCTGCCACCGGCAACGCGCCGGACATGAATTTGCCGTTGCGATTCTTGCTGACGGGCATCCTGGCGCTGTTCGTCGCGGTGGGCTGGCTCATCGTCCGGCCGGACATTCTGGCAACCTATCATTACAACCAATACGTCATCGCGCTGACGCACCTCCTCGTCCTGGGCTGGATTTGCACGGTCGTCATGGGCGCGATGTATCAACTCGTACCCGTGGCGCTCGAAACCAGACTTCACAGCGAACGCCTGGCGAAATGGCAGTTTGTGTTCCAGGTGGTGGGTGTCGCGGGCATGGTCTGGATGTTCTGGGTCTGGAACATGAAACAGGTCGGGCACTTCGGTTCCGTGCTCGCGCTGGGTGTGGCGTTGTTCGTGTTTAACCTCGTTCGCACCCTGCTGAAAGTGCCCCGTTGGACCCTGGTCGCCACGGCGGTGACCGCGGCGCTCTTCTGGTTTTCGCTCACCATCGTGGTGGGGCTTTCCATCGCCACGGCCAAATGCACCTATGACTCGGCGGAGCAGCTTTCGCCCACCAGCATCCTGGGCGCGATGATTCACGGCCTGCGTTCGGTCGCCGGCTTCATGGCGCGGTTCGATCAGATCAGCGCCATGCACGCGCATGCTCATCTCGGTGGCGTGGGTTTCTTCGTCATGATGATCGTCGGGGTCTCCTACAAACTCATTCCGATGTTCACGTTAAGCGAAGTGCAGAGCCATCGCCGCGCCGCCGCTTCGATCGCGTTGCTGAATGTGGGGTTGGCGGGTTCGTTCATGACGATATTGTTGCGCAGCCCGTGGAAGCTCGCGTTCACGCTGCTGATGGTGGCCGGATTGGCGGTTTATGGCTGGGAGTTGCGCGCCATGCTTCGCGCCCGCAAACGCCGATCGCTCGATTGGGGGCTGAGGTATTTTCTTACCGCGGTTTCGCTCTTGGCGCCGCTCTCGATTCTGGCGCTCGTGCTGTCCTGGCCGGGTTTGCGCCTGACGGCGTTCACGGGACAACTCGAAAACCTCTACGGCTTTCTCGGGCTGGTGGGCGTCATCAGTTTTGCCATCCTGGGGATGCTCTACAAAATCCTGCCGTTTCTGGTGTGGTTCGGAAGCTACGGCCAGGAAATCGGACGCAGCCAGGTGCCGGCGTTGGCCGACATGTATTCGGCGAAGTGGCAGATCGCCGGTTACTGGATGTTCCTCTCCGGCTTGATGACCACCAGCGTGGCCACGGTTGCCGCCAACCCGCTGGGGGTGCGCGCCGGCTGCGCCCTGCTGGCGTTGAGCCTGGCCACGTTTGCCGTGAACGTGGGCAAAATTCTGAGCCATTGGCTGCGACCAATTATCGTTCCACTCAATGTCAAAGCGCCCCCATGCTCCCCGACGACCGCGCGGTCAACCGCCGCCCCGTTGGGGAGCCTCATTTCCGCCTCATGACAACCATGCAAGTTGACGAACCACTCATCCGCGAAACGCTCCGGCAGGTCATTGACCCTGAGATCAACTGCAACATCGTGGACTTGGGACTGATCTACGACATCGTCATCCACGGCAGCCGCGTGCTCGTGCGCATGACGCTCACCACGCCGGGCTGTCCGATGCACGAGTTGATCGCCAACGGCGTGCAAATGGCGCTGCTGAATCTCGAAGGCGTGGATGAAGTCGAGGTGGAACTGGTCTGGGACCCCCCGTGGCATCCCGACATGATGACTGATGTTGGCCGCGCCCGCGTGGGCATGGTGCCGCGCTGAACCTTTCAAACAACGGACCCCCAATACAAAATGACAACACAATCCGAAAACATCCTTGACGCCAATAAAGTAATGGACGTTCGTCCCATCCCCTGCTCCATCAAACACGGTCTGATTCTGAGGACCTGGTACGGGCTGCCGGTCGGCGAATACTTCATCCTGTTGAACGACCATGATCCCATTCCGCTGCGCTATCAGTTCGAGGCGGAATTCGGGCAGGCGTTTACCTGGGAATACCTGGAGCGCGGCCCGACGGAGTTCCGCGTGAAGATTTCCAAGGTCTCCGACTTGCCCGCGCGCGAACTCTCGAGTCCGTGCGGTTGCTCGGGTCATTGAGACGTCAATCGCGGTTGCCTTCCACGATCTGTCTGGCCCGGCCCAATGAGCCGAGGTTGAACACGTTGGCGTAGCCCATGCGCTTGAGTTGCCGCCGGGCGATGGCGCTGCGACCGCCGCTCAGGCAATGAACCAGCAGCACCTGGTTCTTGTCCTTCGCGATTTGAGGGACGCGCTCCATCAATTCGCCGAGGGGAATGTTCACCGCCTTCGCCACATGGCCGCTGTTGAACTCCCCGGCCGAGCGCACATCAATCACCAGCGCCCCGGCGGCCAGATGCTGTCGCGCGACCTCCGCCGAAACGAATGACATCCGTTTCAAGGCAAAAAACGCCACGACGACCACCGCCACGATGATGAGGATTTTCCAGTCCATTTAGTGATCCGGTGAACACGCGTCGCCCGGAGTTCGTTTCGTTGCACGGCGGTTCGGCGCTTTCGTGCCCGCCGGGAGCCTCCGGGAAACGACCGCCCCGCCGGCTTCGTTCACTTGGCAGGTTTCAGGGCGACAAGCAAGTGCGATAATACTCTGAGCACGGCGTGTTGGTGGCGGCACGGGTGCGCAGCAGGTAAATCGTGCCGCTGGGATCAAAGAGTTCCAGCACCGCATTGGTTTGCCACGTGGCCAGATTCGTGGAGGATTGAAACTCAAAGAACTGATCCGGTCTGCCGCCGAAGAGAAACAGTTCATACACACTGGAGTTGGTGTTTGCCACTGTGACCAGGTTGCGATTGTACGCCAGGAAGTTCACCGGTGACATGTCTGGAATGACGCTGTTTCTCAGAATCACGCCTTCGAGGCCGGCGAGCACCAATTGGCCGGACTGTGAGGCCGCGGCGTAAAGCGATTTGATCGTGGGTACTGGCAGCGCGGTCCAATTCTCCAGGTTCGTGCTCGTCAGGAGCGTCCCTTGATAACCTGTGACAAACCACTGGCCGTTCAGATGCGCCACATCCGTAAGCCACCGCGTGCTGCCGCTGGTTCGGCTGGTCCAGTTCGTAGCATCGGGGCTGGTGTAAATCGTGCCGTTCTGGCCAACCACGACAAAGTGATCGGCCAGCCAGCGCACCCGGTAAAACCAGTCCGTCCTGCCCAACCCCACGGCCACCCACTGCGCTGCGTCCGGCCCGGCCCGCAAGAGGGTTCCCTTTTCGCCCACCGCAACGCAGGCGTTCGGCCCGATGGCGATACTGGAAAGGAAGTTGGTCGTGGGCGAGACCCGCGGCGTCCAGTTCGTCCCGTCGAGACTCGTGAAGATTCTCCCGGCTTCGCCTGTCACCACGAACAGCCCCTCGGCTCCCGCAACACCTTGCAGGGAGTTGGTCGTGAAACCCGGGAGCTGGCTCCAGACCAGGCCGAGCGTCTCAAAAGTCGAGTTGGTCACGACGATGTTGGTGCCGGCGTAATTGGTGACCGGCATGTTCGTCAAGCCGGCGTAACTGACCAGCACGGTGCCGGCGTTGCCGACGGCCAGCAGCAGGTTGGTATGGCCTCCCACGCCCAGCAACACGGTGTTCGTGTGCGGGACGGGCACTACTTCTCTGGCCCATAGAATCCCGTCGAGGCTGGTTTGTATGGTTGCCAGGTCGCCCACTGCGACGTAGATGCCCTTCTGCACCGTCACGTCCCAGAGCCAGGCGTGGGAGGAATCCGGAGAAAGCTGCCAGTGAACATCGGCCCCGCTGAGGTTCGTTCCTTTGAGCAACAGTCCAGTGCGGCCGGCCACAAGGAATGAACCGCCATTGCCGTAAGCCGAGAGATACACCCACGCCGGCGGCGCATTCGTCGGGAGGGCAATGTGATTGGTCCAAGATGAACTTCCCGTCGGGCGAAAGCGGATCTCCTCATCCCCCACCAGCAGCAAGCCGGCATCGTTCATCGCCACATCGTAAAGCGCGTTCGTCGTTCCACTGGCGAGTGAGATCCACGGCGCGGTCCCCGTCGAACTGCTCAGGGCAACCCCGCGATCGCCCACCGCGATGAATTGCCCGCTTCCAGCGCTCCCGAGATATCGCACCCGGTTCAAATGGGCCGTGGTGCCGCTGTTGATGGAGTTCCATGTGTTCCCGCTGGTGCTCCGCAAAATCTTTCCGTTCTCCCCCACAGCCACATAAGCCCCGTTGCCAAAGGCGACGCCGCGCAACCATTCCGTGGTGCCCGAGGTCACTTTGCTCCAGTTCAGGCCGTTTGTGCTGGAGTAAATTGAACCGTTATCCCCAACCGCGATGGCGCGCTGCGGGGAGGCCGTCACACCCTCGAACCAGTCACTGGTCGGAGGCGAAAGTTGCGCGGGTTCAAAACTTTTCCAGTCATCCGACCACAGAATGCAACCGTTCTCACCGGTGACGATCAATCGCTGCCCCAGTATTGCCGCGCCTCGCAAATAATTCGTGACGCCGGTCAACGCTGGCGCCCAACGCTCATCGGCGCGCTGCACATATACCGTCCCCCCGTCGCCCACTTGCAGGGCGACGTCCGAGGTTACCAACAAATCCAACACGTTGTTGCCGTGAGGGAGGGGATTCGACCACCGCCAGCGGTCCGGATGCACCTGGGCGCATGCGGCAAGATTCAGAAGCAACAAAACCGTGAATACACAAAACCGTCGTGGCCGGCCATGAGCGGCGCCGCGTGACGCAACTCGCGCGGGCACCAGGGCCATTTGCTCTGCGCATGCTCGCCGACCGCCCCGAAGCAACCCAACCGCTCCACTCTGCCGACCGAACACCGAGCGCCCGCTGGCCCGGCTCTGGGAGCGAACACCTGCCCTTCGCCGGATGATCGCCACCTCAAACGCGACGCCGGGTCCGGACTCGATCTCGATTCGATTCAGCCGGTGCTGCTCCTGCTGAACCCCACGCGCATCTGGCACTGTGCCTTCCCGTTTCATCCCTGCCTCGCCGACTTTGGCTGCCCGACTGAAAACAGCAGGCCTCCAGACAATCCCTGATTCCCATGCCTGGAGGCCCTGCATCACTTCATTTCCGACTCACTCACCCCGGCGCACTCGATCACGCGACTGCTCCCGTGCCTGCTCCATCAACTCTTGATGGCTGGGCAGGCTCTCGCGCAACTCGCGCAACCGCTCACGCAACTGCTCGCGATCCCGCGCCTGATCCTTGATCTGTTCCCGAAGTTGCTCGCGCAACTGTGCCCGTTCCTGGTCCGTGCAGGCCGCGACTTCCTTTTGCTGGTCGCGCAATTTCTTCTGATACTGCTCCCGCGCCTGTTTCATCTCCTGCACCGCCTGCTTCACCTCGGCAGGCAGACACTCCCTCAGGCGAATTCGATCCTGCTCCAGGGAAGGATCGCAGGTCTGGAGTTGATCACGGTCGCGCTGCTGGATCTGGTCGCCCGAGCCACCGCCCCCGGGTCCAGGACCGTTCGTGCTCTGCGCCACTGCCAAGCTCGCCGTCACGGTCAGCGCCGCCACGGTCGCCAATAGCATTTTGATTCTCATAACTCTCTGCTTTCTGTTTTCTCGACGGCTCTATGCCGAGAATTGCTTTTGCAACCACCGTGCCACACCACTGCCTTCACAAATCCCTCGGAAACCTTGACAATTGTGAAAGATCCAGCCTCTACCAAAATGGAATGTGGGCGGCTGCACCCAGCGGATTAAGGAGGCCGCTGGGCGGTAGCGCCCGCCGGCGCTCTTTGCCTTTTGCACTCTCAAATCCTGAAACTCGATGGGTGAGACTTGAACACATTGGGCGTTGGACCACGCCGGCCATTCATCATGGAGTTAAGGCCTCGCTGGCCGAACAAGTGATCTCCAACAGGAACACGCAGCCTTCCGGGGAGGAAGACTCCAGTTCCAACCGCGCCCCAAGGTGATCGGCGATTTGTTTGGAAATGGCCAGCCCGATGCCGCTCCCACCTTCGCGGGTGGATTTCACCGGAAGGAACAAGTGGGCGCGGAGGTGGTCGGGAAATCCTGGTCCTTGGTCACGCACCCGGAAGCATAACACCTCCGCCTCGCGTGCCACGGACAACGACACCGTCCCGCCCGCAGGCGTGGACTCGAGGGCATTCTCCAACAAATTGGTGAGCACCAAGCTGGCGAGATTGGCCGTGCGGCTGGATAGCGTGCCATCTGTTGCCACCTCAGCGACCAGACCCACCTGGCGGCGCGCAGCCAGTGCGGCTACGCGCTGCTGAACGCCAGTCACCAGTTCTTTGATTGCGACCTCATAGGCCGGCTCGCCGCGCGCATCACCGAGCACTTCCAAGGTTTGCTCCACAAGTGACTGCATCCGGCGCGAGGCCGAGAGCGCGTCCTGCAATTCGCCGTTTTCCAGGGTGGTCTGAGACTTCGCATGGCTGGATATGAACTGCGAGAGACTCGCGAGCGGGTTTCTCAATCCATGCATCAAATGGGCCGAGACCGCGCCCAAGGCGGAGGCCCGAGCCGCCAGGGCCAGTTCCTCATTGGCTCGCCGCAATCGCTCGCCGCGCAGGGTCAAATCGCGATTAAGTTGTTCAGCGCGCCGGAAAGCCGGCCAGAGCATCAACACCAGCAACAAACCGCTGATCGCAAAAGTGAGCAGGGCAAACTGAATCAACCGCCTGTCCAGATTGGCATACTCTTCGGCAATCCCCTGCCCTTCGACGATGAATTCCGCGGCGCCGGCGAGCTTCTCTGTGTCGCGCCGATGCAACGGCACGGTGATGTGCAGGGTCGGCACGCGCGCCACCCGGCCGGTGGCAAACTCCGGGAGATAAATGAACACCGCGCTCAACGGCGTGAAGGACTCAAACCGACTGTGTGGTCTGAACGCTCGCACCGCCTCCAATGCGCCTGGAGCGATCGGCATGGGTTGTATGGTCGCCGGAAACGAGTCCTGAAACGTCCCGTTGGTGTCGTAGAACCGGATGCCCATCACCCCCTTGAGCCGCGAGGCGAGCACCGCGGCATCGAAACCGATTTGCTCATCGTCCCGGATTTCCTTTCCGTTGAGCGCTGCGGCGTCGAGTTGCTCCATCAAGGTCGTTGCGTGCAGGGCCTCCGCGTCGCGTCGCGCAATCTGTTCGCGCACCAAATCCCGCACGAACAGCACCCCTGAACCGATGGTGGCCGCAAGCACACCCAACGCCAGCCCCACCCCCAGCCAGAAAGCCCGCCGCGTGCGGGGCATCATTTTCTCAAGCTGTGCGGCACCATTCATGGTCTGCTCCTCATTGTGTCAAAACTCCACCCCAATCCCGCCGCCAGCCATCCAATCATCGTATTCATCCAGTGGATCATTGCTGGTGTCCCATTCGCGCTCGGCCGCGGCGTAAATCAGCCAGTGTTTGCCCAGCCGCCGCTCCACCCGCGCATCCAGAACAACGTATGCGCGCTCGCGATCATCGCCGCCAATCTGCTGCACCTTGTAAAAATACCAGCCAAAGCGCGCGCCGGCCTTTATCTCCCAGTTGCCCGCGGACCAGCGCAACTGTTCGCTGAACAGCAGCCGATCGTAATCAAAATAGCCCGACCCATTGTCCCGGTTGAACATGTAACTCAACTTGCTCGTTGTCCGCCAATGCCGTGCTTTGTCCCAATAATGCCGCCAGCGCCCGCCAACCTCGTGCTGCCAGTAATACAGACTCGTGTCAGGGACAATCACCCCGAACTCGTCAAATTGATCGCGGGTATCAAAGCAGCGCAGCAGTGCCTGATAACCAAACGCAGCCTCCGACCTGTTTCCGTAGGTGCGAATCAGGCTCAACCGTCCGCTACCGTCCCAATAATCATCCAACTCGCTGTCATAAATCTGCCGAAAGCCCGTCCCTTCCAGCAGAATCGCCCAATCAGGTCCCACAGCGTGTTTCCAGTGCGGATGCAAAGTAATGCTGTGCCCGTCAACGAGCACCCGCCGCGGGCTGGCCTCGGTTTCCGACACGTCGAGAATCTGGTGCTGATAAAGGTAGCTGGCTTCCACGCCCAGTTCATTGCGCTCACCCGCCGGGGTCGTGAATTGCGCCGTGCCGGAAAAGAACTGTTCATAGTCCACCGAGGGCGCATCGAAATAGCGCGTGTCCTCACCCAGAAGATAAAAGGCCAGATAACTCCCAGGCTCCGACAACCGGAGGAAGGTTGCATCGGCGGTGGACAGGAAAAACCCGCTGTTCTCCGTGGCCAGACCCGAGCGCAGCACGTTGTCACGATACCCAAGCCCGGCCGTCACCCTCGCACTCACGTCCCAGACGGAAACGGGTGACAGATTCGTGGAGGCTGCGGCGACACTTTGAGCCAGAAACACAAGCAACCCCGAAAACCGAAGCGCGAGAGCTTTCCATGGTTGTTTTGCACCCCATTTCCGACTTCTGCGGATGCGTCCTGCGCGGCGGTTCGCTGGCGCAATTGTCGGCGCCAGACACTTCTGGAACCAATCGCTCTTGGCTCTGCTGTTCACTGGTTTTCCGAAGTCTGGTTGTTTCCCTTCCGGTCGCCATGCAGCCGGTAGCGAATGAAATCCCGCGTCACACCCAGCAGGCGGGCTGCTTGCGACGCGTTACCGCCGGACTGCTTGAGCGCCAGTTGCACCAGGCGGTTCATGGCGTCTTCCAAAACAAATCCGGATTCCGGGAATCTGAAACCCGCATTCAGCCAGTCTCCCTGGACAGCTTGCGTCTCACCCGGCTGCGCGGCACTGCCGGGGAGATGCGCAAAATTCAGCGTCGCCGATTCCTCGAAAACCAACCCGCGCTCCAGTTCATGGGCCAGCTCACGCACGTTTCCCGGCCACCGATATGCGCGAAGACGGCGACGGCCTTCCGCGGTCAATTGGCGCCGCGGCAACCGATGCTGGCGGCAAAGTTGTTCCAGAAGATGTTCCGCCAGCTTGAGAATGTCCTCGCCCCGTTCGCGCAGCGGCGGCAGGTTCACCCGAAACAGATCCAGCCGATGCAACAAGTCTTCCCGGAACTCCCCCGACTCCACGGCGCGGCGCAAATCGCGGCTGGTCGCGGCAATCACCCGCACATCCACTTCAATCTGCCGGTTGCCACCCAGCCGGCGGATCTTGCGATCTTCAATCGCCGTGAGCACTTTCGCTTGAAGCGCAGCGGACAGACTCGGCAACTCGTCCAGGAACAGCGTCCCGCCGTGCGCGGCCTCGAATAGTCCCTGCCGGGCGTTGCGCGCGTCCGTGAAGGCGCCGCGCTCATGGCCGAACAGTTCCGACTCCGCCAGCGACTCCGGGAGCGCGGAGCAGTTTACCTCGATGATGGGCTGCGCGGCGCGCGGGCCGTGGCGATGCAACCAGCGGGCGAGGCTGGACTTGCCCGTGCCGGTTTCGCCGGTGATGAGCACCGGCGGCAGGCGCGTTTGCAGGCGGCGATCCGCGGCCAGAATTTTCTCGAGTTGCTCACGCAGCGGCCGCAAGGAGTCTCCAAAGAAGAACAGCGCCTCGCCCTCCGCCTGCCGCGCGTGTTCGGCCGCGCGCGAGGATTGCCGGGCCTGTCGCGCCCGGCGCATGACCAGCGGCAACACGGCCGGCTCGAAAGGTTTGACGAGATAATCGAGAGCACCCAACCGCATCGCCTCCACCGCACCTTCGACCCCACCCTGCGCCGTCATGACCACCACGCCGGTGGACGATGGGATTGTGCCCGCTCGCAACAGGTCGAGGCCCACGCCGTCAGGCAGATGGATGTCCAGCAACACAAAATCGAATTCGAGTGCGGAAATAGCGTTGCGCGCGGCGGCGAGCGTCTCCACACCGGTGACGTCTGCGCCCAATGCCTCAAGATGGGCCGCCAGTCTGCGGCGCAACATCGCCTCGTCATCCACCACCAGAACGCTCAACCCTGCGAGTGAAGTTTCGATCCCGTCTTTCATGCCGATCCCAATATTTACCCGCTTCCAGTAACCGCCGCGCCTCGCCTGAAGTCAAGATGGAGACCGCGAATCGGCCATTACAGTTTTGTAATCTCCAGCAGCGGCGTTTGTTCATGTGCTGAAGCGTTCAAAAGAATGGCGGGAGGCCGCAAATGCAACCTCCCGCCCGATGGCGCCGTGACATGGATTAATCGGAAGATGACATGAAGTCTATCCTCCGAAACCAAATGTCGTTTCCGACGTCGTGCGGCGAGACATGGAGTTCGTCGCCATCCGTGAATTGGTGCCAGATCGTGTACAACCGCGTCCCGCTCGGATGCATCCGGATCTGGGCATGTCCCTGGTGCGGGGTGCCCTGGGCCAACACCGGGAACCGATAGACCGTCTCTCCGGCCTCGGGGCTGGCGCTATTCGGATTGATGACCCACGGCTCCATCAGCCAGGTAGTCCCGCCGTCCGTGGTGCGGGTGTAGAAGATATCCGCTTTCACCGTATCTGTGGCCATGGGATCGGCCAAACCATGGATGACCTCGGCGGTCCCAAACACCACGTAGTACACATCTGGATTGTTTGTGTCATCCTGAACAAAGGTCGGATTGACCGTGCCCGGGCCCATCGGCGGGACGAGCCTCGGATCCGTAACCGTGAAGCGGTTGCCCTTCAACAAGGATACGTTCCGGCCCGGCTCGGGTTGACCCGGACCGTATTTAACCTTCCGCTCGTGATAAACGCCGCGGACAAACAGGTCGCGCTCGATCACCGTGTGTTCCGTATCTTCAGTGGACCTCGGGTCCGTGGTCCAAGTTCTGCCGCCGTCAAAGGAACGGCGCACGTAGAAGTCCAGATGATCTCCGCCCAGTCGCCCCCAATTGGGAGTGAAGGAGTAGCCCAGGACCAGTTGGTTTCCGCGGAGGAACCCGCGATGGCCCTTGGAGTCGGAGTAGGGATTGGCGAAGGATTCGTCCGAGAGGTTGCCCGCGTATTGATTCCATCGCAAGACCTTGCCATAGACGTGTCCCTGATAATCCAGCGCAAGATCCAGAGGATCCACCGCTTCAATGGTCGCGCTGGTCATGTTCATGTGCCGGCGCTGATACCTCATGATACCCGGGTCGGATGTGTCGGCACCCGAACCGTAGCGCACAAAGTTCTGGAACCGGTATGGGTTGGCCTTGGAGGTGGTGTTGAGCTCCGCAGCCGGAACCACCACTCGGACTCCAAAGATGTCCGAGGGCTTGCCGTTGCCCTCGCGGCCCTGTTTGTAGATTACGAAGGCAACCGTATCGGCGCCTGGCGTCTTGAGCATGTCGCTCTTGGCCTGGGCAATGAAGCGCACCCGCCGGGCATTCTCATTCGCGTACTGCCGAATTACAGAGGTGTCGCTGCCGTTGGCGTCTTTGTAGAACACCGGAACCAGATTTCCCTGGTCGTCCAGCGCCGGCAAGTTCACGACGTTTCCAGCACTGATCATATCGGGTTGGTCAAACGGGAAGGAATGGTAGATGACATCCTTGCCCTTCTCGCCGAACTCATCATCGTCCGGGTCGTGAACTGACGTGGTTACCGCGTCCACGGTGTCCAGCAGGTGATGATCCTCTTCGGGAGGCGTACCCAGGCCCTTGGTTTCTTCATATCCAAGCAGGGCCCAACCTCCCGGCATGATGGTCAGGTTCGGCCGGCAGGCTCCGGTATCGCCATCCAGCACCCGGCCATCTGGCGTGATCGCAACCGTCTTGATCCTTCCCGGTTGGTTGATGAAACGGTACCAGCGGCAACCCGGGAGTTCGCCCGGACGGAACTCGCCATACACGGTCCCGTCCCAAACGACGTTCGCCCCCGACTGGTCGGCCAAGGTAATGGACTGCCCGGTCACAGGATCCGTTCCGAAGGAGAGTTGATACGCATAGCGAGCCATGCCCCAACCGCCGCCCGTCCCGCCTTCGCCGTCATGGTCCTCATCCTCCGTGACCACCCCGTCACCTCCGCCACATTCCGCGTCGTGTTCACGCTCATGCCGGACCCAGTCTTCCTCTTCGGCTCCCGCCAGTGGCACAAAACTCCCATCCACAACCACTGGCAATCCGTTCTCGTCCAACTGCACTCTCATGTTCTCGGTATTGACCGTATTGTTGTCCGAAACCCGAACGGGCAGCGACATCGGCACCTTCCATTTGGGGCGATTCGAGATCTCGGGCTGCTGACTGTGGGAATCCTCCCCAAGTTCTCCGGCATGTTCATCGGATGAATGTTCAGCCGTGACAAAGTTGTCGTCGATCAAGGCGAAATCCGCGTATTTGATGAAGCTGTACCAGATATCGGTCTTCTTGTGGACCGTGGCGCCGCTCCAGCCGTGGCCACCGGCGCTGCACTTCCCGGGTCGCAGGCCGCCCGGATCTTCCTGCCAAGCGATCCCGAAGCCGACATTCTTCGCGGAACCCACCACCGCGAGAAAAGCATCCCTTCGCCCGCTGGTCAGACGTTCCGGCTTGAACCAAACAATGTCACCGATCGCGCGGCCCGGGTATTGACTCCAGTTGCCCTCCCAGACCAGCACACCACGGCAGGCCCACATAGCATGGTAGGGAATCTCGCCAATGCCTTGGTCGGCCACGTCGTCGTCCAGATCGTAATTCACCGATCCTTGCCTGCCGCGCACGCCCCAGAGATCACGAACCGCGTAGGCGTCGTCATAGGGGTAGGTGTCGCCCTGCTCCACAGTCTTGATGGCGACCCGTGGCTTGCCGCCGCGCGCGTAGGCGCTGTCCCACACAACCAGGATCTTGTCCTCCGCGATCTTCTGCTGCGGCGCCCGGCAATCTCCAGGGAACTTTTCACCAGTCCCCAGCGTGAAGGAGGAATGTCCGGCCATGTGAGAAACATTGAACCGCTTCCAAGTTGCTCCGTCGTCCAGCGAAACGGCAGTGATGATGTCCGAGGCGCGGCGCATACCCTTGTTGGTATTGTCCTGCTCTTCCGTGTAGGTGACAATGAGCGGCTTCGCTTTATTGCGTGTCTCGATCACGTTTCCTTCCTTGTCCTTGTATTCGACGACGGTCGCCGCACCGTCAGCTTTCCTGGCGGGCACCCAGATGGGGACGATGTCCAGCTTGGGTTTGTCCACCGCGTACTCCGGAGATTTGGAGATGTTGCGCCGCACCAGGGAATTCCCGAGCGCTTGCTCGAGGCGTGCCACAGCGTCGGCGGCCGAGACGGCCGCAAACGGCAGCCCTGCCTGCGCGCCGAGTTCGGCAACCTTCGCCAGCAGCACGTCCATGGTGACGCTGTCAGCGAAATCAATGGACGTTATGGGAAGAGCGGCCATGGCTTTCTGCAACACCGTCATCGAGTCTTCTGAAATCTGGATGCTGCCGTGTGCCCCGGGATCGGCATCCAGGGAGAGTAGAAGGCGGGCCACGTTGGCGACCGGTGCGTCCGATATCTCCAGGTTCGGGAAAATATCCAGCGGGGTCACGCGCTCATCGGCTTTGGCATAGCCAAGGTCGAGATCTCCGATGCTGAAGGTGATGTCCTCGCCGGGGTAATACCATGCTCCGCCGTCCACCCCAGTCGTTCCCTCGTGAGTGCGGGAACGGTAACCCAGACCGTTGACCGGCCCATCAACCACGAATTGCGTATGTTTGGGGTGCTGGAGTTCGTAGCGGAAGGCAAAGGTGTTTTCGCCCCAGGCGGTTCGTTGCACATCAATTGGGACATACGGATTCAGAGCCCACGCCGTGAAGGTGTGAGGGCCGGTGGAGCTGCTTAAGGCCGCCTCGGCCGCCGTTTGCCAACTCACCGCGTGAGCGAGTTGCTGTGGGTCGGTGAACACGGTCCGCATCTGCACGCGAACTGCCACCGTGACGAGGCGCTTCTGCAACCATGGCTCTCCCCACTGGCCCCACTGGAGATACTTCAAGTCCGCAAGCTTCACGCTCAACACATACGAGTTCTGTAAGAACTTTTTGAATTTCACGGTGTAGGGCCAGTCGCCGTATTCCGGTTCGATCCACTGGATTTCTCCATCCTCACCCACGGTGGGGGCGGGCGCCGGCTCGCCATCCAGAAAGACGTACACCTTGCTCAACGCAAGGCCGGGGGATGGGGTAATGACGAGGTTAAAGTCCATTCGGGTGTTCCAGACTTCGACCGTGCCGACGGGTTCGAGCGTCTTGGTGACCAATTGTGCCTCCAACATGCCGATCGTATTGTGAACGGTCACGTTGTCGGCTCTTACCAAAAATGGGAGCACCAACGCCAGACTCAAGGTCGCCGTTATGAATATTTTTCTCATATGAAATCCTGTTATTTGAGGGTTGTGTCTGGTTATCTGGTCATCACGGGGAGATTCGTCACTCCTTGATGAAAAGCGGTTCGAGATCGTCCAAGGGGTAACCTGTGACAAGCCAGGCTTCGATGCCGCCCTCCGGATTCGTGCCCCAACCAACGATCCTGGTGCCATCATCGGAGATGCCGGTGGCCTCGTTCATGATCCATTCGGAACCCGCCGAGGACAATTCCGCCACGCCCGTCTTGGTAAGGATGTATTCCAGGTCATAGAGGTAGCCAATACCGTCGTCCACCAGGACGGGGTTCCCCGCCCACACGAAGGCCTCCGACGCGTAGAGAATCGTTTTGCTGCTGCCCACGACAATCAGATCGCCATCCGCTGCGCCCACTCGCCAGGCAACACCGGTTGCGACGCTGTTGAGCGTCTTCTTCGAAAGGCCACCCAGCGGCTTCACTACCCAAAGTCCGGTGGCGGGGTCCACAAACCACATACAGGCCTGCGGGCCTTTGGGGCTGTCGCTTCGGCCGACGATGATGCTTCCCTCGGGAGTCATTGCATACGCCTCCGCATACTTGCCGCCGCTGATGTTTGGCAGGACCACGCTGACGAGCGTTATGGGGTCCGTGCTGGCGTCCACGACTTGGGTAACGAATGCGCGGTTACCCACCTTTGTCTTCCCATATCCTGCGATGATCAGCCCGTTCGTGGAGACGGCTTGCGCACAACTGGCTTGCAGCGTCTGGGCCGTGTACGACGAGTCCGTGATGGTCAGCGTTTTCACCACCGGCAGGAGCGGGTCAGTCATGTCTGCCCGAAATGCGATCTGACCTTTCTTGTTGTTCCCGTAGCCCACCATGATTGTGCCATCTGGCGTCACATCCAGTGCCCGCATGTCGGCGAGGCCGCCGCCATAATCCGGAATGGTCACATAGTCGCCTTCGTCAACCGAGTCCAACACCGGGAGCAACCATTGAGCGGCGTAGGACACGGTTCCCACGTTGAGAGTGCCGACCGGTTTCGATCCACCCCAGTCCAGGGACAAAGCCGACAGGTCGTAGTTGGGAATATAGGTCATGTCGGATGACGCATACGCCGCGCTGAACTGGGAAGGAACAACCACCCCAATGTCCTCCTGGACCTGGAGCTCATTGTATAACGGTGGCACTCCATCATCGGTGGCAATGGCCCAGTCAATGTCGCATCGCCACGCGCGCATGAAATCCACCACCAAGGTGCTGCCGACGGCGGTCTTACCATCGCGGGAAATGCCCAGAGCCTTGCTGGAGTCGTGTGGACCATCCATGTGGCCCAACCGCCAGAAGTAGAAGTCCGATGGGGTGGTCTGGGCCGACCCGACCAGGGTGCTGACAGCGAGCCAGACACCAGCGATCATGGTTGTGATGATTCTTTGTTTCATAGTTTTGTCCTTTGGTTAGCCGATCCATGAGAACATGCGCTGTTCGCGCAGCGAAGGGGACAGCCGGAGTCGCTACCAGATTGAAGATCAACCATCGAGCCACATTCTCCGCCGCGACGCCGACATGGCTGGACGCGTGAGGAACGCGTCAAGGCGACGCGCAGTAATTATTAAGCCGAAAAGACAGTTGACATTAGGGGCTGATTTGAGGTTAAGTGGAATCGGCCTTAGGAAGTGTCTTGTCGTCGGGAAGGCTCATTGAAGGTCCAAGGCGTTATGTTCGCAGGGGCTCGACTAACCGCTGAGTTGGTTGAAAGGACTCTGACTTCGTTGCAGGGCGGACACGCCAAAACTGTAGTCAACCCACGCGGTGTCAGGCCTCGTCGTCTCACTTCGCTCTTGAACGGCATCTTGCGGATCGTCCTTGTCGTCGCGCATCCACTTGGAGACTTCCGCGACCTCGCCTGCTGGTGCAGCCCCACTCTGAAAGCGGTGCCGGCCGGTCCCCGCAGCCGTGAACACCCGGCTGGAAGCCAGATTCTCACGCTTTCCCGATTTTGCGACTCGACTCACCATCCACAAATGCGAAATGGCTAGGGATTTATGGTATGTGCCTCGGCGAACCCGTTGGATGTCTTGTTTGGCGAAGTTTATGATGAACTCCGCGGGATGGCTCGTGGCATGCTCGTCAGTTCTCCACCAAACCGGACCTTGCAGCCGACCGTGCTGGTGCATGAGGCCTATCTTCGCCTGAACCGCACCTACCGCAAAGATCCCTTGAATCGTGGTCACTTTTTTGGCGCCGCCGCGCTGGCCATGCGCCGGATTCTCATCGAGGATGCCCGGCGCAAGTGGAGAGTGAAACGAGGCGGAAACTGGAATCGCGTGCCGCTCGAGGAGGTGCAGGTCGCAACGGATGCCCATCCGGAATTGTTGCTGGCCATCAACGAGGCACTCGAACGACTTGCCGTGCAGCACCCACTCCGGGCACAAGTGGTGCAACTCATGTTCTTCGGCGGCCTGACTGAAACGGAAGCAGGCGAAAGCCTCAACCTTTGCGAACGAACGGTGAAGCGGCATTGGGCTTTTGCGCGAGCCTGGTTGTACGCGGAATTGACCGGGGCGACAAAGTAGGGCGGCGGCAATCCACGGATTCGCGAGACGGATGTCCCGCTCAAGGGCTGCGTGGCGCATGAAGGGTTAGACGCATGTTAGCAGATGAACGACCGGACAAGGTAGCCCTCCTGTTCGAGGAAGCGGTCGAGATTTCGGATCCTGGAGCACGGGCCGCCTACTTGGACTCTGCCTGCTCGGGCGCCGCCGACCTTCGGCACGAAGTGGACGCCTTGCTCAGAGCCTACGAAGCCGCCGGACATTTTTTAAAAACCGCCACCCCTCAAGGCGCAGCAGTCCTTTGCGATCAGAAGGCGGGGAAAGAAACCGGTTTGGAGGAGGGAACTCGCATCGGGCCTTATCGCTTGATGGGGCTGATCGGCGAAGGCGGCAGTAGCACCGTTTACCTGGCTGAACAGGAGGAACCGTTACGACGATGGGTCGCGCTCAAAATCGTCAAGGCGGGAATGGACACACAACAGGTCATCTCGCGCTTCGGTTTGGAACGGCAAGCTCTCGCGTTAATGGACCACCCGGGTATCGCCAAGATTCTGGACGCGGGCGCCACTCCCAACGGACGACCCTTCTTCGTCATGGAATTGGTAAGGGGCACTGCCATTACCGAGTACTGCGATCAACAGCGGCTCACCATCCCGCAACGCTTGGATCTGTTCATTCAGGTCTGTCATGCGGTCCTTCACGCCCACCAGAAAGGAATCATTCATCGCGATATCAAGCCGGACAACGTCCTCGTCTGCCAGTACGACGGCCGGGCGGTCCCCAAGATTATTGACTTCGGCATTGCCAAGGTACTGCACACCTGGGGTGGTGAGAACACTCCCCGAACCGGTGGCCTGCCGTTTGTGGGGACGCCTGCCTATATGAGTCCGGAACAGGCGCAACTCACGACTCCGGATCTGGACACCCGAACCGATATTTATTCGCTGGGTGTTCTGCTGTGCGAATTGTTGACCGGCCACCCGCCCTTTGACCACCAGGAACTGATGGCGGCCGGCTTGGAGGGAATGTGTCATATCATTCGAACTGCTGATCCGCTCGGACCTTCGGCCCGGCTGGCTCGGCTGCCGCTTTCCGAGCAGAGCAGAATTGCCGATTCAAGGAACACGTCGCCAGGGGAACTTCGGCGTCTCCTGGCCGGGGATCTCGAATGGATTACGCTCAAAGCACTCGAGAAGGAGCGGGATCGGCGTTACGACACCGCCGCCAGCCTGGCGGAGGATCTCAAGCGCCACCTTGAGCACCTGCCTGTCTCTGCCGCCGCACCCAGCCGCCGTTATCGGTTTACCAAACTGGTGCGGCGCAACCGCAAACTCGTTCTGGCGGCCAGCGCGGTTGCGGGTCTCTTGCTGGTCAGCGCTTTCTTGACCAGCCTCATGGCGGTCAAGTCCAACCGGAGCGCCAAGCAGGCCCGAAGTTCGCAAACCCTTGCCGGCAAGGCTGAACGACAGGCCCACCAGGCCATGGTCGCCATGCATGTTTCCTCCGGTTCAGCGGCTGCCGACGACCATCATTTTGATCGGGCGGTGCTTTGGTTCGCCAATGCCGCCCGGGCAGCCGGTAAGAACGATTATCAATCCGAGGTCAACGCCCGCAGGACCATGAGCTGGCTCAGCCAGGTGCCGCTGCCGATTGGCGCCTTCAAGCTTGCCTCGGCATTTCGAGCGTTGGAGTTCAGCCCGGATTCGCGCTACCTGCTTGCGCTTGCCCAAAACCAGAGTTGGCGACTCTGGGATGCCCAAACACAGAGCTGCCTGGCGTGGACGTTCGAGGTGGGACAGATCCAAACCGCCGCGTGGAGCCCTGAAGGTTCGCGCCTGGCCTTGGTGACACCGGCTGGAGAGGTGCGGCTCTATGAAGTTTCCGATGGCACCCTGCTCCATTCCACCCATATCTCACCAGCACCTGCAGCAATTGGATTTACACCGGACGCGAGCCGTCTCGTGTTCGGAAACTCAAATCTTCACGTCCTGGACCTGCAAGGGCGTTCGCCGGCAAAGGTGATCTCCCAGCATTCAAATGCGGTTGTGGGCCTTGCTTTCCCGGCAACCTCCTCACAAATAGTCAGCGTGACCGAGGATGGTCAGGCGCGGGTATTCTCCATTCCCGAGGACTCCGAGCCCCCGCCGGAGAAATCACAACACTTTCCGCACCGGCACGCCATCCGGACCGATGCCTGCGCGAGCAAGAGCAAGTATCGTGAGGACTTCCTTGATGCAGCCACCCTGTGCCTGCCAGCTTTGGCTGCCGACGGAAGCAAACTGCTTACGAGAACCGGTCCCTACGAGATCACATTTTGGGATCTGGCCACCAAAACCTCTTACCTCAAGGTCGAGGACGTCTGTTGCAGTTGCCGGTTCATCACCAGTCCCGAGGCTGGACTCTTTGCCTGCGGTCTTCAGGGAGGCAAGGTTGGCATGTGGGACATTGTCACAGCAAAACCGCGTCAGTTGCTGCCCTCGCAAGGCGCCTGCGTCCTCGACATCGCCTTCGGCATGGGCGGCAAAAGCCTGATCTCAGCGGAGGCAAACGGCATGGCGCGACTATGGTCCGTGGAGGACGGCAAGGAACTCCAGTCACCGCTTCACCATTGCACCGATGTGGACAAGGTTGCCTTCGCGCAAAATGGCCGGATGGTGGCCACTGGCCAGTCAGATGGCCTGGTCCGGGTCTGGACCGTATTCGCCCCGGAACCCGACCCACACGGATTGCGGAAAGACGATGTGCCAACAGCGGTGCAGACAGATGCCGGCGCTCGGCATTTCCTCACCACCAAGGAGCCGGGTTGGGAGGCGGATATTAAACAGATCACTGTCCGTTCGGTTGCTTCTGGTCAACCGGTTGGGCCGACCATTCAGTTTGACGGTTGTGTGGAGGCGGCGGCATTGTCGCCGGACTCCACCATGCTGGTGGTCGGCTCTCTCCCTGCACAAACCAGCTCGCTGGGGCAATTGGAATTTCATGACCCGATCACCGCCCGGTTGGTGGGGGCCAAAATCACCCTTCCTTCAAGACCGGCATCCTTGGCTTGGGATCCCCTCGGGCAACGTGTTGCTGTAATCTGCCGTTCCGGAGAATTGCTGATGGTCCAGCCCGGAACCGAATCTCCCCTGCAGTGGAGCTCGCGGGTCGCTTTACCCCGTGCTCGCATTAATCCGGCGACCGCCTTCACCCCTGATGGACACACGCTGGTGAGTCTGGGCGCAGACGGAGACATCCAAGTCCGCGACGCCGCCAAGGGAGACTTGCGCTTCCCTCCATTGAAAGCGGTACCGGACGGGTTCTGGTCTTTCTGCCTATCCCAGGACAGCCGCCATCTGTTGACCACCACGTTCAGCGGGGATGTTTCGAGCTGGGACTTAAGAACGGGCGCTCCGGCGACCCCGGCGCTCAAACACCCACGCTGGGTTTACCGATGCCGTTTCAGTCCGGATCAGAGGATCCTGCTCACCTCGGGCCACGATGGCAAAGCCAGGCTTTGGGATTGGCGGGCGGGCCAGGAAATCACCGAGCCGTTGGTGCATCCCAACGAGGTTTACGACGCAGTTTTCACTCCGGACAATCGCTGGGTGATCACAAGCTGCCGCGATGGAAATGTCCGGATCTGGGAACCACAAAGCGGACGGATTCTCGCCCCTCCCGTCAAGGTCGGGCAACAAGCCTTCAACATCGAGATCACCGCGGATGGTCGGCACGCCGTCATCGGGAATCTGGGGAAAACCACAACCGTACTGTCTTTGGACATTCTCCAAGAGAATCTTCCCTATGATATTGAGGAGCTTTCCCTCCTGGGAGAAGTGGTTTCCGGCTGCACCATCCAGCAAGGGGCCTTGCGCGATTTGACCACCTCCGAATGGCTGGAGCGCTATGAGAAGCTTCTGCAGCTTCATCCCCGTGCGCTTGAGTCAAACCAAGCATACGCACTAAAAAGGCTGGCCTTGGAAAAAGCGACGGTGTTCCCTGACGATTCTGAACCTGCCTTCGGTCCGGCAGGCTTGCTGAACCAACTGCCCGCAGGTCAGTGCAGCATTGTCAGTTCTGCTTGCAGTCCTGGCACCAATTCTTGCTCCACCTGCAGCGGGTGTCCCTAGCGCCGTGGCAGGGAGACACCGTGCCAAGGTCGAAACCGCGTCGCCGGCCATTACAGTTTTGTAATTTCAGCCTTCGCAGTCCGTTAATCCGCGCGTGGTCTGTTCAATTGAAAAGGGCGCAGTGGTCGCGTCCGACAAACGAAGAAAGCAACAGTCCAACAAAACGAAGTTATGAAACGCACAGTTATCAGCAGTCTAATCGCAGTGAGCTTGCTGCTCGGTGGAGTGGCGATGACCAGCTTCGCGGGCAACGGCCCGGGAACCGGCCGCGGTTACGGTGGCCCGCCGAAATCTGACGAAGAACGCGCCGCGCGTCAGGCGGAGTGTCTTGAGAGGAATGGCGGCAACTGTCCGCAAGGCGGACCACGAGCCGAATGTCCCGGTCTCGGTCAAGGCCGTGGCAAGGGCAAAGGGCAAGGACAAGGACAAGGTTGGCGACGTGGCGCACGCGACGGCACCGGTCCGCGCGCTGGAACAGGCAACTGCCCGGTGAATGGTCAGGGCCAGACGCAGAAGTAATACCTCCCCCTCAATCAGCACCGCAGGGCAGGCCGCAGCCTGCCCTACGGCGTTTTTGGGGCGGTCATTAGCCGGAGTTGAAATACCGTCCATCCCGTGCGGCTTTCCCGGAGCGACAGTTCCCCGCCGTGAGCTCGCACGATTTCGCGTGCCAGACTCAGGCCGAGACCAATGCCCTCAACGCGAGCAGTCGTTGAACGAGACACGCGAAAGAACCGCGCGAAGATTTTGGGCTGCTCTGACGGAGGAATGCCCGGTCCGGTGTTGCGGATGGTCAGGGTGATCCGGTCGTCCGCCGACTCCAACCGGATTTCGATCTTTCCATCCGGCTCGTTGTATTTGATGGCGTTGTTGATGAGATTGAACAGCGCAGTGTGCAACAGCGGGCGATCCGCTTTGATGCGGACCTGCGGGGGCAGTTGAACGTCGAACTTCAGCCGCGAATCGGCGGCGAGCACGCGGGCGTCTTCGATCATGTTTTCCAGCTCGGCGCTCAAGTCCACCGGCTCGAGCGCGAGTTTGAGCTGGCCGGCGTCAGCCTGAGCCAGCAGGAGGAGGCTGCGCGTGATGGTCTTCAGCCGTTGCGTTTCTTCGAGCAGGTTGCCGAACAGTTGTTGCTCGGATGAACCGGGCCGTGCGGCTTGCAGCGCGTTCTCCAATTCGCCCTGCATCACGGCGAGGGGCGTCTTCAGTTCATGCGAGGCGTCGGCGCTGAACCGTGTCGCCTGACGGAAGCTCGCTTCCAACCGGTCCATCATGCGGTTGAGGACGTGGATGACGCGGGCGATTTCCGGGTCTTCATTCGACGCCGGGATGCGCTGATCCAGGCCGCTGGCCGTCACGCGCTCGGCGGTTTCGGCAATCGTCCGCATAGGCCGCAACGCACGACCGGCCACCAGCCAGCCGCCCACGCCAACCAGCAACAAAGCCACCGCCAGCGACAGCAGGAAGGCATTCCGCAACCGGTTCAACTCCGCCCGCGTCCGGTCATAGTTCAATCCGATGACGAGCGTGGTGTCCGCCGTGCCCAACATGCCGAGCCGCCATTCGCCGCGGCTGGTCGTCACCGTCTGGAACTTTGGAATTTTCGTAAATACCGCGCCCCCGCCACCGCCGCCCGGGCCCAATCCGCGTCCCATGCCGCCCCGCCCTCGCCCCAAACCCGGACCACGCCCTTCTCCAAGCGAGGCCGAGGCAGGAGCATTCGGATCATCGGCCAGGCGGCAATCGAGTTGTGCTGGATCGAGATCAGTCGGCCAGCCGGCGGACGTGTGCAGCGTATGGCCCTCCGCATCCTTGACCAACAGGACGATTTCATCCGGATGCTCCTCGCCAAAGATGAACGCGAGCGCTTCGTCGAGGCGTTGATAATTCCCGCGCGTCGCGATCCAGCCCGGATGCCGCGCGCCGAGCGAACGAATCTCGGTGTCCACGCTCTCCAGTTTCTGGCGACTGACGAGCAACCATGCCGCGCCACCGAAGGCGATCAGCACCAACCCGGAGATGCCCACCGAGAGGAGGGCGATCTTGAGCCGGAACGGCAGCGGTTTCATGAGTCCTCGAGTTTACAGGTCCAGATGCTGCCGGTGAACCAGTTCCGGGCGGTTGTTCTGCCGACGATACATCCGGGCGAAAACCTGCGCGGCAGGCTCGTCGGCATTCAGCAGGCGCGCGACCGCCTCGGGCGGCACCGACTGGTAAAGCAATTCCACCTCGACCGACAGCGTTCCCTTCGACTCGGGCAGCGCGAAGCGATAGGTGACTTCATCCCGTCCGCTGCACTGGGCATTGAAATTCGAGTCCAACTCAGCTCCACCACCCACGGCCACGTGGGCCACACTTGCGCCGGTTGCCGCAAAGCCCCGGGGCGGGAGGCGGTTGTCCTTGAAGTAAGTTGCGCCACGCAAGAGCGACCAGGTGGGTTGGCCGTTGGCGTCAGCCATCACCGATTGATAAATCTGAACTTCCTCGGGGCGCGTGATGAGGTCGCGATGCGGCGCATACCCGTCAGGCACACCGCGAATGGTCCCGGCCTTGTCCACCGCCCCGGACTCGAACACGGTGCGCTTCCGCGCGTCCGTCACTCGAACGTGCAGCCAGGCCCGGCGGTAGGGATGCCCGGTGGGAAACTTGTGGCCGGCAAGATTCTCGACCTCGACGCGCAACACCACGTCGCCACCCTCACGCTCGCCGCTGACGTGCAACCGCGCGGCCTGCCGGAGTTGGGCGCGAGCTTTCTCGATCATTGGCTCGAATTGCCGTGCGCTGGCATTCGCGTCGAGCCGCTTCGCGTTGTCGGCGAGCAATTGAAGCATGAACGCATTGCCGCCAACGAATTGATGTTTCCAGAAAGGCGCGCGCGGATCGAGCCACGGCGGACGGGCGCTGACTTTGACCGGTTCATCCATCCGCGGCATGTGGCAATCCTGACAATGCTTACCGCGCCGCGCATAATCACTGTTCTGCCATTCGAGGTAGGGAACCTGTTCGGGGAACTCCCCGATCTGCTTGCCGGCCTCGTCGAGGATCGGGGTGAAAAGCGTGTGGCAGGTCGCGCACAGCGCGGATTCCTGAACCTGCGCCCCAAACATGGGAGTGTAGTTTACGTGCCGTTGCATGGGCATGGTGAGCACGTCTTCGTACGGACCGAAAATATGCCGATTGGTCCCGATCACGAAATGACCGGTGAAACTGGCAGGTTTGCCAAGATTGCCGGCTTGAATCTGATGGCAAAGCGTGCAGCCCACTCCCTCGGTCGCCAGTGGAGAGGCCACGGCGATGGCGAGGGCAAGTTCGTTTGTCCCATTCGCGTGCGCCTGACTTCGGGCCAACGGGGCGTGACAGGTCTGGCATTTGTTTTCGATGAACGATTTCAACCCGGGTCGCTCTTTGACCTCCGCCTCCATGACGGCGCGCCAAAGCGGGTCTTTGAAAGCGTGCGCCATCATCGTCGCCCGCCAGTCTGAGGCGAGCACCGCAGCCTCGTCCGGCCGGCCGGCGCGACTTTCGTTCCACGGATCGTGGCAGAACGCGCAGTTGCCCGCGCCGCTGAAGATCGGCGTTTCAAAATTGGCGAGCGCGGCAGCCAGCGCTTGGATGCCGGCCAGCAAACTTATCAGCAGGCAGGTTGTGGTTCTCATCAATGGCCTCTCATGCCTTTCCGCATCCACAGGGATCTACATCGTGCCGCATGCACGTCTGAGCCAAGCGAACCAGGAAAATGTTAACCCTGCCCGCCACGCGGCATTACAAGTTTGTCATCCCGTGCCTCGATCCAACAAACAGGGGTATTGCCGAGAATTCACCTCGCGGCCTGTCTTTCTGCGTCTGGCTTGATGCGATAACCCACACCGCGAATCGTCTCGATGAGCTTCTCGGGGAACTCGCCGTCCACCTTCTTGCGGATGCGCTGGATATAAACGTCCACCAGGTTCGTGCCCGGATCGAAGTTGTATTCCCAGACGCGCTCGCAGATTTCCACGCGGGTCAACACCCGGCCGGGCGAGCGCATCAAATGTTCCAGCAGGGAGAACTCCCGCGCGGTCAGTTCAATCCGCTGCCCGGCGCGGCGCACTTCGCGTGTCAACAGGTTCATCGTCAGGTCGGCCACGGTCAGAATGCTTTGCGCGGTCCCGGCGGCCCGACGCGTGACAGCGTGGATGCGAGCAATGAGTTCCTCGATGTGAAACGGTTTGGGCAAGTAATCATCCGCGCCGAGGTTCAAGCCCTCCAGGCGCTCGTTCAATTCGCTGCGGGCCGTGAGCAGGATGACGGGCAGCGCGACTTTCCGCTCGCGCAGGTTGCGCAAGATGCTCAAGCCGTCGCGCCCCGGCAGCATGATGTCCAGGACCAGCACGTCGTATGGGCGCGTCGTCGCCAGCGCATAACCGTCATCTCCGTTCAGCGCCAGGTCCACGACGAATCCCTGCGCTTCCAGGCCTTTCTTGAGCAGGGAAGCGATCTTCTTTTCATCCTCGACAACCAGGACTTTCACGATGTGTTAGTCATCTTGCCGCGCCGGCGATTGGCGTTGTGCCTGCATTCAAGGACCGGAGGACAAAGTCGCCCGCGGAAAATCAATCCGCCACGCGCCACGGAGTTCGCCGAGTTTGAAACCGGTGGCTTCGTCCTGTGGATAAAGTCGTTGGATCACCGCCACGTTCTCGGGCTGAATGTCCTTGCCCGGTTCACCGTGACATTTGAGGCAAAGCTCGTTGTTGAGAACAATGGGCGCGAAGAAAGTTGCCGTGCCGGCGGTTAGATTTGTCACAATCGGAGGCGGCGGATTTGTCGGCGTCGCAACCAGTGCATCTCTAAACTGCTGCAAGATGCCAAGCTCGATTGCATCTGCTTTGCCGGCAGGATTCCGGGCTTTGTGCGTGATGCGACGGAGGGTGACACCATGCTTGCCGGCCATGCCCGCCGTGAGCGGAGAGGCAGCGAGCGAACAAAATGGCAGCGCGTTGCTCACGCCGCCCTGTTGGATGGCGCTTTGCAGGTTTGAACTGAGCAGACTGAAGGTTTCCATCGCGATGGCTTTGCCGCGCTGAAGCGCTGCGCTGCGAGCCTCGTCCGTTAGCGCGGGCAGTGGTGACGAGTTCGAGTTCGCGGGGCCGTCAGGATTCCTGGAGCAGCCCATCAGCACCGCCAACGGAATCACGAGCAGTTGTATTCGTCGTTTCATGGGAATGAAGTTCCTGCCAATAATTATGGGCTGCGGTTTCCAGCGTTGCGAACTTTCACTGCTTGTTTGCTACTCGACGCTTCGGTTTGTTGCGACCCACCCGGATAGTCAGGAACCCAGACAAAATCCTCGATGGCAGCTCTGAACGCCTCGTCATCCAGTGTCCGGCCGAATCCCCCATCCCGCGCGGTTTGTGCCACGCGCAAGCCGATGGCCTGACTGATCTGGCGCAAATGCCGCAGGGTCGGATACAGCGCGCCATTCCAGGATTCCTGATTGACAGTAAACTCCGCCAGCGTCCTTGCGGCGGCGAGGAAAAGAGAATCAGTAACCCGACTGGCTTCGCTGATGAGCACACCCAACCCGACACCGGGAAAAACAAATGCGTTATTGCATTGACCGATGACGTGGGTTCGGCCGTTTAACGCGACAGGTTCGAATGGCGAACCGGTGGCCACCAGCGCGCGGCCCTCGGAGTGCTTCAACGCCTCAGCCGGCGTGCATTCCGCTTTGCTGGTCGGATTGCTCAGCGGAAAGATCAGCGGCCGCTCGCAGTAATTGGCCATGGCACGGATCGCCGCCGGGGTGAAATCACCTGCTTGGCCGGTGGTTCCAATGAGCACGGTGGGTTTGAAAAGTGCAATGACGCGTTCGAGCGCCGTCGGCAGCGGCTCGTGCAAACCAATGGCGGCAAGCTGTTCCCTGCTCCAAGCCACCTCGCGTTTGTGCGTTTCCAAATCCGCGCGTCCGTCGTGAACAATTCCTGCCGAGTCCAGATAAAGTTGGTGGGATTTGATTTCCTCGCCATTCAAACCTTCATCCTTCAGCGCGGTTGAGAGCAAGCGTCCTATACCCACCCCCGCCGCGCCCGTGCCCACGAGCAGAAAACGCTGGTCGCGCAGTCGCTGGCTCGTAATCTTCAATCCAGCCAGCACACCCGCCAGCGTCACTCCCGCCGTCCCCTGGATGTCGTCGTTAAAGCTGGGCAATCTCTCGCGATAACGCTCCATGAGCCGAAACGCGTTGGCCTTCTTGAAATCCTCCCATTGGAGCAGCGCGTGCGGGAAGACCGTCTTGACGGCGCGCACGAATTCCTCGACCAGTTCATCATACTCCGCGCCGCGCAACCTTGGACCGCGGTACCCGAGATAGAAAGGGTCCTCCAGCAGGGCCTGGTTATCCGTGCCCACGTCGAGGCTCACCGGCAGACAATGCGCGGGATGAATGCCCGCGCCCGCTGAGTAGAGAATCAGTTTCCCGACCGGAATCAACATGCCGCCAGCGCCCTGGTCACCCAGACCCAGGATGCGTTCGTTGTCGGTCACAACGATCAGGCGTACAGCGCGATGCCGGAAGTTGCGCAAGCGCGCCGCAATGTGGCCACGATCATCCGGACAGATGAACAGTCCCCGTGGCCTTCGAAAGATATGACTGAACTGCTGGCATGCCAGACCGACCGTGGGCGTGTAAATGATCGGTGTGAGGGGTTCGAGATTCTCGATCAAGAGCCGGTAGAAAAGGGTTTCGTTCCGGTCGAGAAGCGCAATCAGTCCGATGTATTGTTCCAACGGGTCCTTTTTGGAAAAGATGTGCTCCAGTTCCATCGCCACCTGTTGCTCAATGGTGAGCACGTGCGGCGGCAGCAGGCCGTCGAGTCCCAGCCGCCGGCGCTCGGCGTGAGTGAAGGCAGCGTCCTTGTTTTGCGTGGGATCGCGGAGCAACTGCTCCCCGCGCGACCAGCGGTGGTGAAAGTCGTGGCGCATAAAGCATCTCTCCGGCCGCGCTGCGATGGGTCGCACCGGGCCGAAACCATTTACCGCACTGTGAAAGCAGTGTCCGCCCTCGGCAATCAGACGGCTACGCCGCTTTTGCCATTCGCTTCGCGTATTTTGCGGCGGGCGACGGCGCGGATTGGGCAATTGAGGTGACGCGAAAGGAAGCGGGCTTAAATCCTTTGCTAATCGAAGGGTAGTGGTATTCTTGAACCGTTGTCTGACTTCAACTCTTTTTGAACCATGAACGCTGAATCCACCCAGATCGGCCCGCAGGGCGAAAGCCGCCGCTCCTTCATTCGCAGAACTGCCGCCCTGGCGGCCGTCGCTTCCACACCGGGAATTCTCAAGATGCCGGTTTACGGCCAGAACCAGGCGCCCTCCGCGAATGTGACGGGCGCGAACAACCGCATCGCCGTCGGCTACATCGGCACGGGCAAACAGGGCATGGAACACATCCGCACGCAAAAGAAGTTCGCGAAGGAAAACAACATCACTCAAGCCGCGGCCTGCGACCTCTACGCCAAGCACCTGGCGGCGGCGAAAAGTTACCTTGGGTTGAGCGACGCCGACGGATTCGCGGATCACCGGCGGTTGCTCGAACGCAAGGACATTGACGCCGTCATCATCTCCACGGTGGACAACTGGCACGCGCAGTGTTCGGTTGACGCGGTGGAAGCGGGCAAGCACGTGCTCTGCGAAAAGCCCATGACGCGGTATCTCGGCGAAGCGTGGCAGGTGTACGACGCGGTCAAAAAGAGCGGCAAGGTCTATGTCATCGGCTCGCAGGGTTGCATGGATGCCAAGTGGCACAAGGCCGCGGAATGGATTCGCTCCGGCAAGCTCGGTCCGCTGGTTTGGGGGCAGGGTTCTTATTGTCGCAACAATCCCAAGAACAGCGAGTGGACGTACCCGGTGGACGAGGAGGCGAACGAGAAAAACCTCGACTGGTATCGCTGGCTGGGCAAGGCGCCAAAGATTCCCTGGAATCCGGAGCACTACTTCAGTTGGCACAAGTATTACGCCTACAACTCCGGCATCATCGGCAACCTTCTGCCGCATCGCTTCAATCCGATGATGCTGGCGACCGGCAATCCCGAGTTTCCCCGCCGCGTGGTGGCCACCGGCACGCGCAAGGTGTCCACCGACCGCGACATCACCGATACCACACACCTGCTGGCCGAGTATCCGAGCGGGCTGACGCTGGTGGTGGCGGGCAGCACCGTCAACGAGCAGGGTTTGCCGGACGTGTTGCGCGGACGCAAAGCCACACTGTTGTTTGCCTCAAGCCAAAACCGGGTCGAACTGCGGCCGGAGCGCATCTTCACCGGGGAGATGGACGCCGAGGAATTCAACGATCCCACGCCCGCCGAGAGCATTGCGCGGCTGGAGAAGAACTTTTTCGACTGCATCCGTTCCGGCCAGTCGCCGGTGGCGAACGTGGAACTCGCGATCCGCGCCCACACGGTGCTGTGCATGGCCGAGATGTCGGAGCGGCTCGGCCTGGCATTGTTCTTCGATGAGAAAACCCGATCGCTCAAAACCGGCGATGGCCGAGCCGTTCCGCCCCTCAGTTACGACACGGTGGTGCCAACACTGGCTTGAACCTGCAAACACCATGAACAAGACTTCGGGAATCATCTTGATGCTGGCTGTCGCGCTGGCCGGTTGCACGCAACCTCCGCCTGCGGCCAGCGGCACCGCGAGTGTCCCTTCCACCGCGCCCGCCACCGCGGCCGCGCCCGAACCAGTCTATTCCCCGCCCACACCTCAGGTCCCGGCTCAGGCGATGGCTTCCCTCCAGGCCAACTCGGCTTACTGGATTTCCAACCGCGTTCATGGCCGGAACGGCTGGGACACCAACGGCGTTCGCGCGACGTTCAGTTCGATGAAGTGGTCGCTGGAATCGAACTGGCCCATCACCCGCAACACCAATTGCTGGCTGCACGGCGTGAAAGGGCTTACCGCAATCTCGCCGTTCAACCGGCAGGGCGCCTATCACGGACCGGCGACGGCTGTGACCCCGCGGCATGTGGTGATGGTCACCCACATGCGCCTGCAACCGGGCACGGTGGTCGAGTTCGCCACGATGGATAGTCAGATCGTCAGCCGGAAACTGGTCGCCCATTCCGACTCGAAGCAGATTCCCGACTTCTCCATCGGCCTGCTGGACGCGGACCTGCCGCCCAGCATCGGCTTCATGCGAATCGTGCCACCCCTCTGGCGGCAGATCATGCCCGAGGCGTTCCAGCCGCGCCGGCCGGGTTCGCATCCCTCCAACCGCTCCCCCGCCGAGGTGCATCCGGTGGTCGGCTTCAATCACTGGAAACAGGCGTTCGTCGCGGACTTTGCCGTCTCGGGGGTGTTGCTGGACAAGAGCGTATGGTTTCCCGATTGGTTCGGCCGGGCGGCCGGCGGTGACAGCGGCCATCCACTCTGCCTGCTGGCCAACGATGAACTGTTCCTCATCACGCTCTACACCACGCCCGCGGGCGGCCAGTTGTATCCCGACCGCATCACGCTCATCAACGGCGAGATGGAGGAGCTTTCACTCGCGCACAAAGCCCCGGTGTATCGCCTGACCGTGGCCGAGGAACTGATGCGGTTCAAACCGCAGCCCGTCGAGTCCGGCGGCGGCACAGCGAACTAGCCCGTCGCGCGGGACAAGCCGCCAGTTTTGATTTAGGTCATGGGCGCCTCCCCGGCCTGCGCCATGCTCGGCTCATGAAAAAGTCACGACGTCTTGGCAGCGCTCTCGTTTCGTGGATGGTTCTGACCTCCCTCAGCCTGGCCATTGCGGCAGACTCCGCCCAGGTGAGGAAGCTTTTTCAGAAACCCACGCGCGATTACAGCACCGGCCCGCTCTGGGTCTGGAACGACATGCTCACCGAGGAGCAAATCCGCTCCACGTTGCGCGACCTCGCGGGGCAACAGGTGAAACAGGTGTGGGTGCATCCGCGCCCCGGCCTGATGACGCCTTATCTCTCGGACGAATGGTTCAACCTCTGGAAGATTGCCCTGAACGAAGCCGAGCGCCTCGACATGAACGTCTGGATCTACGACGAGAATTCCTATCCGAGCGGTTTCGCGGGCGGCTGGGTGCCGGAACTGATGCCGGAGTCGCGCGGACGCGGTTTGCGATTGAGCGAAGTCAAAACCCCGCCGAAGTGGGAGGACAACCTGATTGCCGTCTATCGGCTCGATGGCGCCCGGGCGGTCAACATTTCCGCCCAGGTCAAAGCCGGTGAGGCATTCGGCGAGGGACGCTACGTGGTCGCCACCCTGTTGCGGGCCGGGAATTCGCCCTGGACCGCCAATCGTTCCTATGTGGACTTGATGTACCCCGGCGTGACGGAAAAGTTCCTCGAGGTCACGCTCGAACCCTATCGCAAACATTTCGGCCACGAGTTTGGAAAACGCATTCCTGGCTCGTTCACCGACGAACCCGAATTGCGTCCCGCCGGCGGGTTGCCGTGGACGGCGGATTTGCCGGAGCAGTTCAAGAAACGTTGGGGCTACGATCTGCTGGACCATCTGCCGAGTCTCTCCCATGAAATCGGCGACTGGCGCAAGGTCCGCCACAATTATTTCCAGACGCAACTCGACCTGTTCATTGAACGCTGGGCCAGACCGTATTTCGAGTATTGCGAAAAGCACAACCTCGAGTTCACCGGCCACTATTGGGAACACGAGTGGCCGCGCTGCGTCGGCGTGCCCGACAACATGGCCATGTCCGCCTGGCAGCAACGGCCCGGCATTGACACGCTGATGAATCAATACGCCGAGAACACGCACGCCCAGTTCGGCAACGTCCGCGCCTGCCGCGAGATCGCCAGCCTGGCCAACCAGTTTGGGCGCCGTACGCTGTGCGAGATCTATGGCGCAGGCGGCTGGGATTTGCGGTTCGAAGACATGAAACGCATCGGCGACTGGCTCAGTGTGCTCGGCGTCAACACGCTCAACCAGCACCTGACCTACATCACGCTGCGCGGCGCGCGCAAACGCGACCACCCGCAGTCTTTTGCCGCGCACGCGCCCTGGTGGGAGGCTTATCACGTCTCCGCCCAGTATCTCGCGCGGCTCTCGGCGGCGCTCTCGCAGGGCGAGCAAATCAACCGCATTCTCATTCTCGAACCCACGACCACGGCCTGGATGTATCAGGGCAACAACCGCAAACTGGACGCCATCGGCGACAGTTTCTTCAAGCTGCTTCTGGCGCTTGAGGCCGCGCAGATCGAGTACGACCTCGGTTGCGAGGACGTGATGACGCGCCACGGTTCGGTGGCCGGCAGCAAGCTGCGCATCGGACGGCGCGACTATGACGTGGTGGTGCTGCCGCCGCACACGGAGAACATCAACTCCGTCGTGGCCAATCTGGGTGAGGAACTCCTGCTCGCCGGGGGCACGATTGTCTGTCTGGGTGAAGCGCCCGCCCGGATGGATGGCGCCGAATCCTCGCGCGTCTCCGAGGGCGTCAATGAACCCGGCTGGAAGTTCGCCAAGGTCGAGGACGCGGTCGAAGTGCTGGGCCGTTGGAATCGCCACGACGAATTCCGGATCACGCGGGCAGCCAACGATCGCGGCATCCTGTTCCACATGCGGCGTCAGCTTGCGGACGGCGAATTGCTGTTCCTCGTCAACACCAGCATCGAATCGCCCTCAAGCGGCGAACTGTTCTCCCGGCAGAAGGAGGTGCAACGCTGGAACGCTTATACGGGCGAAGTGGAACCGTATCACTTTGCTTCATTGCCCAATGGCGTGAAAGCGAGCTTCAGTCTGCCGCCCTCCGGCAGCTTGTTGTTGTTCCTGTCCAATCAACCCGGGAAGCCAGCGCCGGCGCCGACCGAAACCTTCACCACGTTGCGGCCGGAAGCGTCGCCCGTGATCCGCCGCCTCGAACCGAACGTCTTGACGCTCGACTACGTGGACATCACGGCCGGTGGCGAATCGAAACAGGACATTTACTTTTACGACGCGCAGCGGTTCGCCTTTCAGAAGAACGGCCTGGAGCGCAATCCCTGGGACAGCGCCGTGCAGTTCAAGGATGAACTCATCTCGAAGACGTTTCCCACCGACAGCGGCTTTACGGCCAGTTACAAGTTCACCATCGAAGGCAGCGTGCCCAGCAACCTGGCCATCGTCATCGAACGTCCCGACCTCTACACCATCACCTGCAACGGCCAGCCGGTGGGCGTTCCCGTGACCCGGCGCATTCCGCATGGCGCCGGCAGCAGTCCGGAATTCAAGGATTGGTGGCTCGACAAATCGTTCGGCAAGATTGCCATCGCCGCCGCCGCGCGGGTCGGCGAAAACGTCGTCACGCTCACGGCCAAACCCTTTACCGTCTGGCACGAACTCGAACCCGCCTACGTGCTCGGCGACTTCACACTGAAAGCCGCCGACAAGGGATTCATCATCGCGCCGGATCAACCGTTGCGGCTGACCTCGGCCACAACCACGCCCTCGCTTACCCACGGCATCAATCCGGATGGAACGATGTGGCTCAGTGGCGGCATCGGGTTTGGCCAGGGCGCGGACGACCGCGCGCCGTTCCTGGTGCTGGACCTTGGGCGCAAGACGAGCTTCGATGCCATCCGCGTCTGGAATTATTGCGAGGCGCACGTGCGCGATCTGACCTTGCGCGGAGCCAAGGAAATCCGTGTCTCCGCCGCGGCCGAGGCCGCCGTCCCGACCTTTGACCAGTCGCTCGGCACCTTCAACCTCAAGCGCGGCAATCCGCGCGGCGGCACGGCGGAAACGTTGCGGGTGGCGGCACGCGGGGTCCGCTTTGTGCGTTTCGATTTCCTCAGCAACCATAACGGCGTCTCGTACCCGGCAACGGGCGAGCCGGCGGACCACGGCTTCGTGGGTCTGGCCGAGGTGCAGTTCCTTGCCGAAGGCGGAAAGCCCATCGAGGGCGTCCGCATCCATCAGGCTTCGAGTGAACTGCCCTCGCATCAACGCGTGGCCCGATATTTGGTGGACGGCAGCGGCTTGAATGCCCGAACCACCGGCGGCTGGGACGAACAAGGGCATCCGTTCTACGCCGCGGGGGTGGCTTATCGCGAGCGGTTCAAGGTTGCCAGGCCGGATGGACAATACCGCGTCGCTCTTCCGAACTGGTGGGGCAGCGTGGCGAAGGTATTGGTCAACGGCAAGCCCGCCGGTTACATTGACGCTCCGCCTTGGGAATGTGACGTCACCAAGCTGATCAAGCGCGGCGACAACGACATCGAGGTCACGGTCATCGGCACGCTCAAGAACACCCTCGGCCCTCATCACGGCAACCCGGGCTTGGGCAGCGCCTGGCCGGGCATGTTCCAACGCGGCCCGAACCCCGGCCCGCCGCCCGGCGAAGCGTACTCGACGGTCGGCTACGGCCTGTTCGAGCCGTTCGTGCTCAAGCACTGGCCATCGCCATCGGCGCAACAGGCCAAGGCGCGATAGCAGGGAGAAATTGTTCCCACCTCAGCTTGCGCTTTGAACCCCGGAACAAAGTGCGAAGGGCGTAACGCCGGTTTTCCAACCGGCGCGATTGCCCTGTGAAGCAGAGCACGTGTTGAGCGCTTAAGACTCTCGGCGAAGCACCTCACGGGGCGAGGCGACTGGAAAGTCGGCGATACTTGCCTTGTGGAGTAAAGACGAGCACTTGTCCTGCGTGGACGCGCAGGGAAATACTCCACGGAGCGAGCAGGTTGGGAAACCTGCGCTACGAGGGGCCTCGCCGCCCGGCCCGTTCGGCGGCTGGTAAGCCGCTGCTCCAGTTGACCGGCGGGCTCGCAACAACTGAGAGGAGCTTTGAGCAAGCTTGCGGTTCACAAATCGTTTGCTTCCGCCGTGGCCAAACCCTAATTCAATCGCGTGACCTTCCTGCCCATTGTCGAGCGCGAACTGCGCGTGGCGGCGCGGCGGAAAAGCACCCGGCGAATTCGCGTGTGGACCACCGTGGCGGCGATAGTCGTCGCCGGCGGATTTCTTCTGGTCGGTCCGCTGTCGAGTGGCACGGGCGCGGGAGGTGTTCTGTTTCAAATCACCACCGGTTACGTCTTCGTCATGGCGGCGGTGGCCGGCGTGTTTGTGACTTCGGATTGTTTGAGCGAGGAGAAACGCGCCGGCACGCTCGAGTTGTTGTTTCTCACGGATCTGCATCCCCACGAGATCGTGCTGGGAAAGTTCATCGCCCGGATGCTCAATCCGTTTCTCGCCTGGCTGGCGGTGCTGCCGGTGCTCGCGTTCGCCCTGCTGTTGGGCGGCGTGACGGCGGGAGAGTTCTGGCGCGTTGCCCTGGCGTTGTGGAACACCCTCTTTCTGTCGCTGGCCGTCGGAGTGGCCGTGTCCGCCGGGTCGCGGGACGCGCAACGCGCGGCCGGCGCCGTGCTGGGGATCATGGTACTGCTGGCCGGGTTGTTGCCAGCAGTCGTCATCCTCTCCGGCGGGTTGGGGTGGACTGCGCCGTTGGGCTGGGTGAACTGGCTCAGTCCGTTTCTCGCCTATCGCACGGCGATGGACGTGGTTTACTCGGGTGCGCCGTCCTGGTTTTGGAATTCACTTTGCGCGTCACACGCCTTCGGCTGGTTCTGGCTGCTGCTGGCCACGCTGACCATTCGCAGGACGTGGCAGGACGCTCCCGTCGTCACCAAAGCCGAAACCGTCCTGCGGACGGCCGGCCGACGCGCGCGGCGCCGGCGCGTCGAGAACAACCCGGTTTATTGGCTGATGGCCGCCAGCCCCGGCTTGGAGGTGTTGGTCTGGGGCCTTGCCGCGACCTGGGCGGTGGCGGCTTTGGCAGCGTTGCAGTGGCTGCCGGAGAGCCGGTGGTCGTGGCTCTACGTCGCGGCGAAAGGTGTGGGGCTGCTCCTCAAAATCATTTTCGTGACGCAGGTTTGCCGATTCTTTGTCGAGGCCCGGCGCAATGGCTCGTTGGAGATGCTGCTCTGCACGCCGGTGACGAATGAGGAAATCATTCGTGCGCACTGGCGGCATTTGCGCCGGGTCTTCCTCGGGCCGGTGCTGGTGTTCCTGTTGCCGGTCTTCCTCGCGACGCTGCTGGCGCAGGATTTTTCCGGTGGCGGTTCCGGGTTGTGGTCCCATCTCCTGGCGAACCCCTGGACGGGAGGTGGTTTGATGCTGATTCCGACGACCGTTACGGACTTTCTCGCCTTGGGCGGTGTCGGACTCTGGCTCTCGCTGTCCATGAGGAAACCATCGCTCGCGCCGGGCGTCACGGTGCTTTGCGTGCTGTTGCCGCCGTTGTTTTTGATTTTCCTCCCGGACTTCTTTTACGCGGTGCTCCTCTTTGTCTGGGCGCGTGAACGGCTGGGACGCGATTTTCGCCAGCGCCTTTCCGAGCAGATTGAACGATCACCGTGAGGGCGACAGAGCCATGCTGCCTTGGTGGTGCCGGTGGTGGCGCAGGTTTTCAATCCAACTGTATCGCCGAACCCATTCGGCTCACCGGCGCAACACTCGAAATCGCCGGTGCAGGCAGGAGTGCGCGAATTGGAAACCCGAAATGCGGCAGACTGGACGTCTGCGCCGCGAGCGCTCTCGCCGCCCGGCCCGTTCGGCGGCTGGCAAGCCGCCGCTCCGGCTGACCGGCGGACTCGCAACAAAGGAGAGAAGCCTCGAGCCAGTTTGCGATTCACAAATCGTTTGCTTCCGCCCGGCTCAACCCCTAATTCAATCGCGTGACCTTCCTGCCCATTGTCGAGCGCGAACTGCGCGTGGCGGCGCGGAAGCGCAACACCTTCTGGTTGCGCATCGCCGCCGCGCTGGTCGCGCTGACCATCGGCGGCGGTTTCCTGATCCTGACCATGACACTGCCCTTTGGCCTGACACAACTGGGCCAGGTCATGTTTGGCCTGCTGACCTGGCTCAGTCTGGCCGCGGCGCTGTCGGCGGGTTTGTTTTTCACCTCGGATTGTGTAAGCGAGGAAAAGCGCGAGGGCACGCTGGGTTTCCTGTTTTTGACCGACCTGCGCGGCTATGACATCGTGCTGGGCAAGCTGCTGGCCACGTCGCTCCGCAGTTTCTTCGCCCTGCTGGCCATCTTCCCCATCCTGGCCATCACGATGTTGATGGGCGGCGTGACGGCGCCGCAATTCTGGAAGACGGTGCTGGCGCTGGTGAACGCCCTGTTCTACTCGCTGGCGGTGGGCATGTTCGTCTCGACCCTCAGCCGGGATTCCCAGAAGGCCATGGGCACGACGTTGATGATACTCCTGCTGGCGTTGTTTGCCGGCCCGAGCCTGGATGGATTGCTCGCCCGTTCACAGGGCACTGTCTTCAAGCCCTGGTTGAGTCTTTTCAGTCCGGGCTTCGTGTTCCTCTGGGCGGATCGTTGGGGCGACACTTACTGGCGCGCGTTGCTGGCCAACCAGTTGTTCGTCTGGCTGCTGCTGGGACTGGCCTGCGGGCTGGTGCCGCGCACCTGGCAACAACGAAGCACCATGCGAAGCACTGGTCCGAGCGGATCGTGGTCTTACACCTGGCGTTACGGTGGGACCAAGCGCCGCACCTCGCTGCGGCAGACGCTCCTGAGCCGCAACCCGGTGCTCTGGCTGGCCTGCCGGGAACGTTGGCAATCGCTGGTGGTCTGGGCGGCCACCGTCCTCGTCCTGGCGGCGTTCAGCGCCATGCTGTTGGCGGATTTGCCCACGCCGGCGTGGATGGTGTGGGTTTACGTCGGCAACGCCGTCACCCTGATCTTCTACCTGGCGATGGCCTCGCAAGCCGGACGCTTCCTGGTGGAAGCCCGCAGGAGCGGTTTGATCGAATTGCTCCTGGCCGCGCCGTTGGGCGGTCGGGAGATCGTGCAAGGCCAGTGGCGGGCGCTGTTGCGGATGTTCGCCCTCCCGCTAACGCTGTTCCTCATTGTCCAGTTCGCCGCCGTTTTCCTGTCGCAACAGGCCTTCTGGGGAATGGCGTCGACCGGTAACTCGGGATGGGAGGAAGTAGTCTTCACGGTCATCTCAGCGTTCGGGGCAGCCCTCGTCACGGCGGCCAACCTGGTCGCCCTCTGCTGGTTCGGAATGTGGATGGGCATGACTTCCAAAAACACCAACCTGGCGACCTTGAAAACGTTGTTGTTCGTTCAAATCATTCCCTGGTTCGCCATCACGTTCGCTTCGTATCTGCTCACGTTTGCGGTGTTGATGCCACTGCTCATGCAGGCGGCCGCCGGCAGCGGCACCGCGACGGCCCTCACCAATCGCATGGCGTTCTTCCCGTTCCTGCTCACGGCGGTGACGGGCTTGCTGGCTCTGGCCAAGGACGTCTTCTTCGTCATGCTTGCGCGACGGAAGCTGTATTCGCAGTTCCGCGAAATGGCGGTACCGTCCGTGTCGCCGGTCCAAGTCACAGTGCGGCCGCAGGCCCCGCCCGCTGCGGCGCCGCCGAGAATTCCCGGTCCGGCCTGACGCGATGACCTTCCTGCCCATCGTCCGACGAGAACTGAGCGTGACCGCGCGGCGGTGGGGCACGTTCTGGCTGCGCTCGGGCGTGGCGCTGGGCATGATCGTCGCGGCCACCTGGATCTTTGTGATCTCGAGGCACGACTCGCAGCGCGAAATCGGAAAGGTGGTTTTCTACGTCCTGACCGGCGCGGCGCTGGCCTATTGTCTGTTTGCCGGGCTGCGCGCCACGGCGGATTGCCTCAGCGAGGAGAAGCGGGAGGGCACGCTGGGGTTGCTCTTTCTTACCGACCTGCGCGGGTACGATGTCGTGACGGGCAAACTCTTTGCCAACTCGTTGAACGCCTTCTACGGCGTGCTGGCGGTGGTGCCGGTGCTGGGGTTGCCGTTGCTCATGGGGGGCGTGGCGGCCGGCGAATTCGCGCGGGTGGCGCTCGTGCTGGTGAACACCTTGTTCTTCTCGTTGTGCGCCGGGTTGCTGGCCTCCGCGCTCAACACCTCGAACCGCAAAGCCATCGCCGCAACTTTTCTTTTCGTGCTGCTCTTCACGGCGGGCTTCCCGGCATTGGGCGCCTGGATGGCCTGGCTCAAGAAGACCGGCAACATCGCCAGCGTGTGGTATTTCCCGTCGGCGGTTTACACTTACGTCTGCGCTTTGGACCAACCCTTCCGCGTTCAATCGAAGGGCTATTATTGGTCGTTGGGAATCATTCACGGGTTGGGCTGGATGTTCCTGGCGCTGGCCAGCTTGATTGCGCCGCACACCTGGCAGGATCGTCCCATCAGCGCGCAAGGTTTGCGCTGGCGTGAGCAATGGCAGCGATGGACGCACGGCAGCAGCGACGAGCGCAGGCGATTCCGTGAGCAACTGCTGAACGTGAACCCGTTCTTCTGGCTGGCGTCGCGTCCGCGCCAGCGCGTGGTATGGGTTTGGGGCGCGTTGGGCTGCGTGGCCTGCGTCTGGGCCTGGGGTCTGTTCAAATTCGGGAATGACTGGCTCAACGAGGGCATCTACGTGGCCACGGCGTTGATGTTGAACACCATGGTCAAGGGCTGGGTCGCCTCCGAAAGCTCGCGGCAGCTCGCGGAGGACCGGCGCATGGGCACGCTCGAACTGCTGCTGTCCACGCCGCTCACCGTGCCGGACATCCTGACCGGACAACGACTGGCCTTGCAGCGACAGTTTTTCGGGCCGTTGCTCGTGATACTTGGCGCCGAGTTTCTGATGTGGACCGCGGGCAGCGATTCGACGGGCGGCAGCGCCTCCGAGTGGAGCTCCCTCTGGATGGTGGGCACGCTGATGCTGCTGGCGGACCTGGTGGCGCTGTATTGGGTGGGCATGTGGCAGGGGCTTTCGGCGCGCAATCCCAAGCACGCCTTCAGTGGCGCCGTGATGCGCGTGCTGGTGCTGCCGTGGATTGCCTTTGGCGCGTTTGTCATGTTCATGGCCCTGGCGCCGCACAGCGGCCGGGATCTGGGTTGGGAAGGTTTCCTGGGCACGTGGTTTGTGCTGGGACTGGTGACGGACCTGGGCTTCGGCCTGCGCGCCCGCCAGAAGCTGCTCACGGAATTCCGCCTCGCCGCCACGCAACGCTACCAGCCGCGGGCGTCCCTCTGGAAACGGCTGCTGACAGGACGGTGAATCCTGAACCGCATCTTGAAGGAACCACCATTGGGCAAGCGACGACTCGTCGTGGCGCGGGTTTCCCGGCACGGGGCGGAGACATGGGTGAGGGTGGAGAGCAAGGACATGGGTAATGGTGTGGGAGTGTTAACCAGGGCTTTAGATCAGTGTGCTGGACCGATGCCGCCGTCTGCCGGAGAGGCGGCTTACCAGCGGCCCAGTGGACCGGGCGGCTGGTAAGCCGCCCCTCCAGCATCCAACCCGGCCGCGCGGCCACATGCAGGCGGACCTCGTGATGTAATCAGATTGACCAGCGGCCCAGGATTAAAGGAATTTTGGGGATGCTTCGTTGGTTGAATGGAGTCCGGCTGTGTGCCTTCATCTTAATCTTGTCGCTTCCGCCTGCCGCCAGGGCGGGCTTGGAAATCACCGCCGCGCCCACTCCGCTCGCGCCGCCGGTGGGTCATTCGTCGGTGCTGGTGCATCACGCCAAGGACGACCCCGGCGGCAACACGAGCTTCCGCTTCATCACCACGAGAAAGGTGGATGCGAACAAGTATCCGACGAATGGCGTGACCGTGTTCGCCCGCGCGGAACGCGAGCAGCCCCAACGCGATCGCGACCTGGGCCAGACATTCTTGAGCGGCGCGCAACGGGCGAAGCTGGACGCTCTCTTTCTCCGCATCGGCCACGGCGACATTGCGGTGCTGGACGGCGCGCCCGGAGCGCGTGTGGCGGTCCAGTGGTTTGAGGTCACCGGGCAGCCGCGGTTGAATGATCACGGCACGCCGGGATTCGCGGGCCGGTTTGACCGGGCCACTTCGCCGGAACTGGATGACTACCTGGAAGGTGAAACCTACACCTCGTTGCGCGTGATCGAGGGGCGTCTGCCGGACACGCTCCAGAAGGGCGATTACCTCAAGCTGGACTTTACCGGCGACGATGAACTCACGCTTGAGCCACATCGAACCTACGGCTTCCTCTTGATGTTCCTGGCTCGCGGCGCGCAGCGCGGGATGACGCTGGCCAATCAGTATTACGGCAGCTACACCCCCGACCCGGCCAACAAGTTCGCCGGGCACGGCATCCGTCGCGAAGGCACGCCGGCGTTCCCCGAGGATTGGCAGGCGCGGCTCACGCAAGCCCCCGGCACGCTCGGCTTCCCGGATGTCTGCACGTTCCGCGACCTGCATTTTGTCGTCACGGTAAAACATGACGCTCCACCGGAGCGGGCTGCCTCGGACGAGCGGCGGGACATCGAGGGCTGGGACGTTTTCATTCGGCGCAAGTTGCTCGAGGATGAACCGCGCCTCACCGAGCGGGTGCTCGAACTGTTGGGCGGGCAACTGGCCGAGATCGCTCGCGTGGTGCCGGCGGCCGCGGTGAAGGAGTTGCGGAAGGTACCGCTTTACTTCTCTCCGGAATATCCGGGACGCGCCCCGACGGCGGAGTTTCATCCGGATGTCGGCTGGCTCAAGGCCCATGGGCGCGACCCGGCGATGGCCAAGGCCGTCGAGTTCACGAATGTCCGGCAGTTCGAGGCCGAACTGGACCGGATGCCGAACCTGGTCCTGCACGAACTGGCCCACGCTTATCACGACCGCGCGCTGCCCAATGGGTTCGCCAATCCGGAGATCAAGGCCGCCTTTGAACAAGCGAAAGCGAGCGGCAAGTACGAGCGGGTCGAGCGCCGCTTCAGTCACACCAAGCCGGGAACTCCGGAGCGCGCCTATGCCTTGAGCGATCCAATGGAGTATTTCGCCGAGTCCACGGAGGCGTTCTTCGGGCGGAATGATTTCTTTCCCTTCACCCGCGACGAGTTGCAGTCGCACGATCCCGGGATGTTCGCGCTGCTGGTACAGCTCTGGGGAGTGCCGGCCATGTCACTTGGCGGCCAGGAATCGGGCGCGGCTGCCGCGCGCTCCGGCGGCCTGATGGCGGATTCACCGGTGACGTTCCCCAAACAAGGCGCCCTGCCGGCAAAGTATCCGCCCGATGTGAAGGTCCAAAACGAGCCGGCGGAAAACGATTATTACATTTTCAGCTCGCCGTGCCGTTCGGTGGAGCAAATCAAAACGATTCAGAAGGAGATGCCAGCCGGCCGGTTCACCCCGCCGCCCGCGGATTGGAAGCCTCTGGAGCGGACGCGCCGCATCCTGACGGCAGGCGGCGACCTGCGGATCCTCGCGCTCGGCGACAGCATCATCAATGACACAATGCGCTCGGGCTGGGTGGCGCTGCTGCGGGAGGCGTATCCCAAGGCGGACATCCAGGCCACGGTTTATGTGCGGGGCGGCGGCGGTTGCCAGCATTACCGCGAGGAAGATCGGGTGGCAAAATACGTTCTCCCGCGCAAGCCCGACCTCGTCATCATCGGCGGCATCAGCCAACGGGACATCGAAAGCATCCGGGAAGTCATCCGCCAGTTGCGGGCCGGTTTGCCGGACGTGGAAATCCTGCTGACGACCGGCGCATTCGGCACGGTGGACCCGCGTGATCCCGTGGCGCTCGCCCAAGCTTCCCATTCCGGCACGGGCGACTATGGCCGCAAGCTGGCCGCGCTGGCCGCCGCCGAGGGTTGCGCCTATCTCGATCTGACAACGCCCTGGGCCGAATACATCGTCGCTTCGGGCCAGCACCCGCACCGCTTCTACCGCGACGTGGTTCATGCGAACGAATTCGGCGAACAGATTCTCGCGAAGGCCATGATGGCGTTCTGGACGTCTGAGGGTTATTCCGAGGCCGCCTGGCTGCCCGCCCGCCTGGAGTGGTTTCAGGATCTCAAGTTCGGGTTCATGCTGCACTGGGCGCCCTACAGCCAGTGGGGTTGCATCGAATCGTGGCCGCTGGTGGAGGACGACGAATGGGCACGCCCCGACGACCTCCCGGCCTGGGTCGAACGCGGGCGGGACATGGAACGTTTCCAACGCGATTACTGGGCGTTGCCCAAGACCTTCAACCCGGTGAAGTTTGATCCGCGCAAGTGGTCCGCGACCGCAAAGGCCGCCGGCATGAAGTACGTCGTATTCACCACCAAACACCACGACGGCTTCAGTCTCTTCGACACCCGACTGAGTGACTACCGCATCACTGCGCCGGACGTGCCCTTTCACACACATCCGCGGTCGAATGCGGTGCGCGAGGTGTTCAACGCCTTTCGTGAGGACGGCTTCGCCATTGGCGTCTATTTCTCCAAATCCGACTGGCACCACCCGGACTACTGGGATCCGGCGTTCCCCGCCCGCAGCCGCAATCCCAATTACGATACGCTGGCGCAACCGGAGAAGTGGCGGCGCTTCGTGGAGTTCACGCATCGCCAGATCGAGGAACTCATGACCAGCTACGGGCCGGCGGACATCCTCTGGCTCGACGCTGGCCAGGTGCGGCCGCCGCGACAAGACATCCAGATGGACCGTCTCGTCGCGATGGCGCGGCAGCACCAACCCCGACTCATCGTGGTGGACCGCACGGTCGGGGGACGCCACGAAAACTACCGGACGCCCGAACAGGAAGTGCCCGAAGAGCCTCTGCCCTTCGTCTGGGAAACCTGTATGACCATGGGCGATCAGTGGTCCTTCAAACCCAATGACCACTACAAATCCACCCACCGGCTGATCCACCTGCTCGTGGACATCGTGGGCAAGGGCGGCAACTTCCTGCTCAATGTCGGGCCGCAACCAGACGGCGAATTGCCGCCGGTCGCGGTTGAGCGCCTGCGGGAGATCGGGGCATGGATGAGAGTGAATGGCGAGGCCATTTACGGCACTCGCGCCATCGCGCCTTACAAGGATGGCACGGTGGTCTTCACGCGCAAGGGCCGAACCGTTTATGCGATCTACCTCTCGCCGAAGGAAGGCGGCGCACTGCCGGCTACCCTCCAGTTCTCCGGCTTGAAACCAGCCACCGGGACACTGGTGTCCATGCTCGGGGTGGAAAGCCCGCTGGCGTGGCAGACGGACGCCGCTGGCCAGACGACCATCCGCCTTCCAGCATCGGTCATCCGGTCACCGCCATCTCGGCACGCGGTGGCGCTCAAGTTCACGCCCGCAAGCCTTGCTGAGTAAAAGGGCAGCCGCTGTTCACGTCAGCCAGCGACGGGTGCTTGCTCCAATGATCACCGCGTGCGCCTCGACATGAATTCGCTCCTTCCAACCACCTTGCCTATGATTGTGCTCTGTCTGGCAACTCTTGGCGCGTTCGGCGACAACACCGCCCGCTTGCCCGGCGCCGTCAAACTCTGGCCGCAACTCACCGACGGCCTCATAATCACGGACCCCGCGTGGCTGCTTGCGTGCGGCATCGGCGTGTCCGCCCAGCCAGACAAGCCCCGCGTCGTGATCCTCTCTGACATCAGCAACGAGCCGGACGATCAGCAGTCGCTGGTGCGCTTACTGACCTACGCCAACGAGTTTGACGTCGAGGGCCTGATCGCCACCACCTCCTGCTGGCGCCGGAACAACCCGGACCTGCGCACCATTCTAAAAGTCCTGGATGCTTACGAGATCGCGGAAAAGAATCTTCGCCGCCACGCGCCCGGTTACCCCTCCGCCACCCATTTGCGGAGCGTCGCCAAACGCGGCGTGGACGGCTACGGCATGAGTGCCGCCGCCGAACAACTCGACAACGAGGGCATCCGCCACATCGTCTCCGTGCTCGAGCGTGATGATCCGCGGCCGGTTTGGTTCTGCGCCTGGGGCGGCGGCAACACCCTGGGCGGCGCGGTGCTGAGGCTCCAGCGCGAGCGGCCCGCTGAGGTGGCGCGCTTGGTCGCGAAGATTCGTGGTTACGAGATTGCCTTGCAAGACGACGGCTTCGCCTACATCGCGCATCATTTCCCGGACGCGAAGCTGATCTCCGCCCGGCTGCTGTGGAAGGGCATCTCGCGCACCACGCCCCGCTTCAACGCCTGGAGCGAATCATGGGGGGGCAACAACGACGTTTTCACGGCCGACTGGATCCGCGAAAACGTCCAGCGCGGCCACGGCCCGCTCGGCGAGCAATACCCGGATGCCATTTATCTCTGGGAAGGCGACACGCCGTCGTTCCTCTATTTGCTACCCAACGGCCTGAGCGATCCCGAGCAGCCGCACTGGGGTGGTTGGGGCGGACGATTTGAGGCAAATAAGAAGACTAATGTCCGCTCATCGTCCAACTATGAGATTGTCAACCCGCTGCTCGACCGGCTGCGCGACTACCGTGTCTTCTCCGACGCCAGTGACCGGTGGTCGTATCGCGGCACGAACTACCACAACGAATACGCCACCGTGTTCCGCTGGCGCGAGGCCTTCCAGAACGATTTCGCCGCACGCATGGACTGGTGCGTGGCCGACGAGTTCAAGAAGGCCAACCATAATCCCATCGCCGTCCTCAACGGCGACCGCACCAAACGCGTGCTCCGGCTCACCGCCAAACCCGGCGAAACCGTGACGCTCTCCGCCGAAGGCACGCACGATCCGGACGGCGACAAGTTCGAGGCAGGCTGGTGGTTTTATCCCGAGGCTGGCACGTTGCGCCCCGGAGCGAGCGGACCGTTCCCCGTCACGTTGAGCGCCGGCCGGGGCCGGCGAACCAGCCTGATCACGCCTGAAGTCGGTAAACCCGAAAGCCTGCACGTCATCCTCGAAGTGCGCGACGCGGGCACGCCACCACTGCGGGCCTTTCGACGGGCGGTCATCACCATTCAACCCTGAACCTGAATTCAGCCATGCAACGCATCTCATATCGCTGTCGCGTCTGGCTCGCGCTGGCCCTCGGCCTCCCAACATTGCATCTGCAAGCAGTCGTCCCCGAACACTTGGTAAGCGGCGGCGGCGTTCACTTGCAAGGAGTTGGCCCGGCCAATCCCATCGTTTACGACAACGACTGGTGGTTCGATGTCTTCGACAACAACTACCTCTGGGCGCAGGCCAGCCTGGGCAGGGCGAACTTGCGTGGCAACATCGTCAGCCGCGACATGTGGGATTGGCAGAAGGGCTACCATTACTCGCTTGAGCAGTCGTGGCAGGACGCCGAGAAGGCGCTGAGCCTGGCGCGCGACTCCGGCTTGAAGAACCTTCCGGACCTGACGCGTGGCTCGGATCGCGTGCTCGTCCGCCCGGAGAGCGGGCGCATCGAGGACACCGTGCCGCACCCCAGCGACGGCAGTCGGCTGATCGTGGCCGAGGCACGGAAGGCATCGCCGGACAAACCACTGCTGGTCATCGTCGGCGGGCCGCAGACCACGGTGGCCAACGCGCTCCTGACAAATCCCGAGATCGCGCCGAATCTGGTGGTGTTCAACCTCACCGTCACCGGCGGTTACAACGGCAAGGACGGTTGGTCGGCCTACATCGTGGCTAGACGGACGCGCTCGGTGGACTGGGGCGGCGGCCAGTTCTGGGATAAGGATTCGGTCTTTACGGCGAAGGACTTCGAGCGGCTGCCCAACAATCCGTTCACGCAGGACATGAAGCGGTTGATCAAGACCGATCTCGGCCGCGCCAACCAACTCGGCGACGGCGCGCCGCTGGTGTGGCTCTTCCAGCCCAGGTGTTGGACGGGCGCGGAAGTCTGGCGGGCGGAGTTCCAAGGCACAACCATGCGTTACGCCCCCGTGCCAGCGGGGAAGCCGGGTGATGTGCTGGTCGTCCCCAAGGCCGCCACGGATCTCCCGCGTTGTCGCGAGGAGTTCTTTCGCGTGCTGGCCAATCCGGACGTGCATCGAGAAAGCGCCGCGCGTTCGGCTGCGGGCCACGGGGCGGGATTGAGCATCGTGCGCGGCCTGAGCATCCAGGCGCTCGGCAAGTACTACCAGCCCGACCCCGGGCGCGTAGTGGTTCAGCAGACCCAGGCGGATCTCGGCGGGAACACGTCTGTGCGGAATGCGCTGCCCTTGACCTGGAAAGAGCAGGGCTATTTCCAGCGCGCCCGTGATCTGGGCCAGGTCTTCACGGCGCCGCGCGATTTTACGCTGAGCGCCTTGGTCTTGCGCACCGGCAACGACCGGCTTGCGTTTCTGCCGGGCGCCGCCGACGCCGAGGTGTTCGTGCAGTTGTTCGAAGTCACTGGGGAACCAGTGATTCACGACAACGGCACGCCGCCTGGTGCGAAGGCGACGCACGGCTTTTCCACGAATCATCGCTGCGACGACTTCATCATGGAAGTGAAATACGAACCTCTGCAAGTGGTCCGGGGCGGGCAGTTGCCCAACCTGCTGGCGCACGGTGACGGCAAACTGACCTATCTGAGGTGGTCGTTCGTCGGCACGAGTGCGCCGCGCCTCCAAGCAGGCCGGCGCTACGCTTTCATGGTGGGTTTTGTCGAGCCAGGTCCGAACCGCAACTTTACGCTGGCCAATCGCAACACCGCCAGTTCGCCGCGCCCCCCGTCGCTGACCGACGCCCTGGACACCTATCACGGCGGTTGGGCCTTGCGTCGCGAAGGCAACGGCCAGCTTCCGCCCACGATGTTGCCCGGCGCACAGCCACCAACGAACCCGGCACCCCTTCGCCAACTGGAAGACGAGTCCACCTTTCCCCCGGGAGAGGCGCGCTTCGCCGGCCTGCCCACCACCGACGGATTCCCCGATGTGGACACCTACCGTGATCTCGAGTTTTACCTTGAAGCCGCCTCGACGTATTAAGACGCTCAGACCGTATAACGCACATCTTGCGGATGAAGAACAGCACCCGCGACATCCTGATCGCCGCGCTGGCGATGGCCGCGGCCGGCACCCTGCCCGCGGCGGGATTTCAGCCACCGCCGGGCAGTTACCGCACCAGTTGGCTGGGCAACTCGTTTCCCGGCGATGGCGGGCCCAACGGCTTCGGCTATTGGGTGCAGAACGGCGCGGATGAAATCGAAGTGTCGCCCGACGGCACGGTCATCGCCGGCACCGATTGGGACGAGGCGGGGCGCTGCGTCGGCCTCTACAAGGACGGCCAGGTCAACCGGGGGTTGGTGAAGCGCGAGGGAGGCCGGGAAACCGCTTGGGGCTGGAACACCGGCAATCGCGCCCTGGCGGTGGACGGCACCAACCTCTTCGTCGCGAACACCGGTCAACGGCTGCTGCGCTTCACCTGGACGCCGGGAGAACTGGATTCGGCGAAATTCGCGGAGGAATTTGAAATGCCGGGCCAGGCGGTCGGGCTGGCCGCGCGTGCGGGCACGCTGGCGGTGGCTTACACCAATCGGGTCGAATTGCGGCGAGCGACGGGCTTCGTCGCTTTGAGCAGCGTTCCAGTTTCCGGCGTGAGTGACGTGGCGCTCGCACCGGATGGGGCCGTGTGGGTGATTGCGAGCAATGCCGTAAGGCGTGTGGTGGAAGCCGGCACTGCCGGGCAGGACGCCGCAAGAGATGCGACGAACCCAGCGCTGCTCCGCGCGCCGGTTTCCCTTTGCCCCGAGGTCGCCAAGTCCACCGCGATTTCGTTTGCCCCTGACGGACGGCTGATCGTCTGTGACGATGGCGCCGACCAGCAGGTGAAGTTCTACGACGTGAGCCAGCCGCAGCCCCGGCTCATCGGTGAGTTTGGCGAAAAGGGCGGACTCGCCGCCGCGGGTGGCTCGGTGTCACCGCGCCGGCTTTTTGCCTTGCGGGGCGCGGGGACGGACACGGCCGGCAACCTCTATGTGGCGATGGGTTTCAGCGGCGGGCCGCAGGGCAACTTGTTTCTGCGCAGCTTCACACCCGCCGGCGAGTTACGTTGGGAACTGCACTCGGCGGCGTTTGTGGACGGCTACGGTTTCGACGCAGACTCGGACGGTCGCTGGATCTACGGCCGCACCACCATTTGGGAGATGGACTACGCCCAATCGAAGCCAGGAAAGGAGGCCACCCTGCGCGCCATCAGCCTGGACCCGGTGACCACGCCGCCGGAGGATTGGCGCCGCAAGGATGCTGGCACCGCGCTGTTCCGCCAGATCGGCGGTCGGCCCACCCTGCTCATGATGAACATGCTGGCTTGCGGGTTTCGGTTTTATCCGTTCGCCCGCGACTCGCGGTTTGCCCGTCCCGGAGGTCAGTTTCTCGCGGAGAACGCCTGGGCTTGGGACGTCGAGCCGGAGGGCACCTTGTGGTGGGGCGACGCGCCGGGCCGGCAAATCCGGCGCCTCCCGTTTGGTGACTGGCAACCGGACGGCTCCATCGCCTACGCCACGAACCGGTCGGAGACCTGGCCGTGGCCGGACGACTTTGACCGTGTGACGCGGGTGCTCTACGACCCGAAGGGCGATATGCTCTTTCTTTGGGGCTACCCGAAAGGCACCCCGGAGGAGTCCTGGGGCGTCATCGGTTTCGAGGCCCGCCGCTACGATGGCTGGCGTCACGGGAAGCGGGCGTTGCGCTGGCGGGCGGCCATGCCGGTCAATGCGACGGGTTCCGAGAAAGGCGGCCCGCTCACCGGCAAGAGTGTGGCGCGGGCGGGGGATTACTTGTTCGTCGGCATGGTCAAGGCGGACGGGCCGGGGCAGCATTATGTTCACATCTACTCGCAGGCGACCGGCGATTACGTCGGTTCGCTCTCACCGGACCCGAAGGTCGTGGGTGAGGGCGTGGGTTGGATTGACATGGTCATGGGCGTCCAAGCGCACCGACGGCAAGACGGTGAGTATCTGGTCCTGGTTGAGGAAGACTGGCGCGGCAAGAATCTGCTCTACCGGTGGAAACCGGGGGCGAAGGATTGATGCGAGGGACCAGTGCTGGTTGACCTGCGGCGGCGATTTGCGGCTTGGCCGCTTCGGGCGCATCTCAGTTTCTTGTCGGGGCGCCGGGATCTTCGGTAGCGCCGACTTCCAGTCGGCCGGATCGCGGATTTCCAATCCGCAGCCGCGCCGACTGTCCGGACGCGCTCCGCCTGGCCCTGACCTGCCGGTTGGAAACCGGCGACACGGCAGGTTGGAAACCTGCGCTACCCCCGGCAGCGCCGCCGGCAGGGCGCCGGGATCTTCGGTAGCGCCGACTGTCCGGACGCGCTCCACCTGGCCCTGACCTGCCGGTTGGAAACCGGCGACACGGCAGGTTGGAAACCTGCGCTACCCCGGCAGCGCCGCCGGCAACAAAATGAGCTGCGCGCGGCGGCTTCCCCGTTGCTTCCCCGTCCTTGACTGCCCGGCTCGGCGTTTATGACAATCCGTCATGCGCACTCCTGCTTCCGTTCGCGCGTCGGCGGCCCTGACCGAGCGCTGGTGGTTTGTTCTCCTTGCGCTGTCCGGGACGCTGACACTGACGGCCCAAGACCTCGACTTCACCGCCGTTCGCGCCGAGGTGGACTTCTCCAAGAAGCTCCAGGCTTGGGACGGCTTCGGCTTTAATTACGTCGAGAGTGCCCAGACGATGGACTACGCCAAAGACCCGCAGGAATACGGCGGGTTCAGCCTGCTCACAGAAGCGGACCGCCAGAAGATCGTGGAGCTGGTCTTCGGCGAGAACGGTCTGCGCGTGGGTCTGCTGAAGATGTTTCTGGACCCGTGGCATCAAGTCCACGCGGGCGGGCCATACGACCATGAGACCTCCACGAAATGGCTGCGGCACTTCGCGCGCGAGGGTTTGAAGCGAACCCGCGCCGCCGGGCGCGACCTGACGATCATCACCACGCTTTACGGGCCGCCGGCGTACATGACCCGGCAGAAAGTCATGCGAGGCCGCGACCTCGACCCGGCACACAAACGCGACCTGGCGCTCTACCTCGTCAACTGGGTGAAATTCCTTCGGGAAAAGGAAGGGCTGCCGGTCAAATATGTCTCGCTGCACAACGAAGGCGAGGACTGGTTTCGGTGGAACCAGGCGGGACTCACCGAGTGGAAAGGACAGGACTACAATCTGTTTTGGCCGCCCGAACAGGTGGTCGAGTTTATTAAGCTGGTGACCAATGAATTGAAGGCCGCCGGGCTGGATGACGTGGGGGTGACTCCGGGCGAAAATACCAACTGGTACCGTTGGAGCACCTGGGGCTACGCGGAAGCCATCGCCGATGACACGGAGGCGCTGGCGAAGCTGGGATTGATTACCTCGCACGGGTTTTACGCCGGCAATTACGGCCACTGGTTTGGCGAGCACAAGAGCGCCGGGATTGATCTGGTGCAGGCCAGACGCCCCGAACTTCACGCCTGGGTGACCTCGACCAGTTGGAGCCAGATGGACGCCAAAAACATCAAGGAGCACCACGGCAACATTTACACTGCCAAGGTGAACGCGATCATCCCCTGGGCGGGCATCCAACGGCCGGGCAAATGGGCGGGCGGCGATCCCAATCCCGGTTCGGCCTTCACCGTGCGTGAAGACGGCACCTACGAAGTGCGTCCCGGCTATTACATGTACCAACAGATCACCCGCGCCGGCCAGCCGGGCATGGCCATCGCCCGCACCATGGCGATGGACAGCGAGATCGCCGTGATCGGTTTTGCCCGCAACGGCAGCCAACATCCCGACGCATTTGTACTGGTGAATCTGGCCAAGAACAAGAAGGTCGCCATTCGCGTCAAGGGGTCCACGGGCCGGGCGTTCACCGCCTTCCGCACGTCCGGCGACCAAAAGGAGCAATATGCCCGCCTCGGCCAGTTTTCGGTGACGGGTGGGGTCCTGGTTTATGATTCCCCGGGCGGGTCAGTGACTACCTTTTTCGCCAGCCAGCAAGCAGCGCCATAATTCTCTCCCTACGTCCCAGCGCTTACGAAAGTCCATTGGTATGAAGATGCTTCGAGCCCATTTAGTGGTCGTATCCGCAGCGTGCTTTCTTACGGGCCTGTTGTCGGGTTCAGCCCGCACCGCTTCAGCCGCAGCCGAGCGCGTTGTCTTTCCCCCCGACCCTTCCGTGCTGGACCTCAAACGGGACTTTCGCGCGAAGGGCGACGGGGTGGCAGATGACACCGCCGCGCTTCAGGCGGCCATCGAAGCGAGTTCCAATCGCGGCCGGGCCGGCGGCACCGCTGTGCTCTTCATTCCCAACGGCACGTATCGCGTCACCAGCAACCTGGTGATTCACGCGGCCGTCGGTCCGTGGGTCTATGGCGAGTCGCGCGACGGCGTCGTCCTCCGGCTCGCCGACGGCGTTGGGACCAACGTGACCGCCGTGCTGCGCACGCACCCCAGCGATACGCAGGCCAGTTCCGCCGACTTCTTCATGCGCAACTTCCGCCATCTCACAATTGATGTCGGCAACAATCCCTCGGTGGACGGCGTCCGCTGGTATGGCAACAACAGCAGCATCCTCAAAGACATCCGTGTCACGGGGACGGGCCGGGTGGGCATCAACGCCGGTTTCCTCGGCCAGAACGGCCCGAGCCTGGTGCAGGACGCGCTGGTGGAAGGGTCATTCGAGACCGGCGTGCGCTGTGCTTGGAGCTGGGGCCAGACGTTGTCGCGCGTCACCGTGCGCCACGCCCGCCACGAGGGCGTTTACGTGAACTCCACCGCCATCGGCATCGAAGACCTCGTCGTGGAAAACTCGCCCGTCGCCCTGCGCAACGAGTATCCGAACGACTGGACCTGGTGGGGCGGCGTAGTGGCACTGGTGGGCGGGCGCTTCACCGGCGGCGATTCCACCCAACCGGCCATCACCAACAGCAGCGTGCTTTACGCGCGGGACGTGACCGCGCGCGGCTTCAAGCAGGTGCTCCACAGCACCACGCCCGGTGGCAGCGTCGCCGACTCTGACTTGAAGGAGTACCTGTCCCATCCGGTCAAGAAGTTGTTCCCGGACGCGCCGGATGCTTCCCTGCAACTGCCGATCAAGCGCGAGCCATATCTGCCGTGGGAAACCAATCCGGCCAACTGGGTTTGCGCGAACGACCACGGCGCGAAGTTCGGTGACAACCAGGACGACACCGCCGCGCTGCAAGCAGCGATTGATGCCGCCGCGGCCGCCGGCAAGACGGTCGTGTACCTGCGCGGCATCGGCGGGGGCGATCCGAATTGGTACAACCTCGATGGCGAAGTCCGCGTGCATGGCAGCGTGCGGCTCATCATCGGACTCGGCTTTGGCCGCGTCCTCGGCGGCGAAAAGGGCCGGTTCATCGTGGACGATCGTTCCGCGCCGGTCGTGAAGTTTCTGCACCTCCAGGCCTTCGGCGGCCGACCGGCGACCGTCGAGAATCGTTCTCGCACCAACGCGCTCGTGGTCGAGAGCTGCGACCTGAAAGTGCTGGGCACGGGCGGCGGCGACATCTTCCTCACGGATTGCCCGAGCGGCATCGAGCTCCGCTCGACCGGCCAATCGCTCTGGGCGCGGCAGCTCAATCCCGAGGGCGACAGCGACGTCGGCCTGGTGCGCAATCACGGCGGGCGGCTCTGGACGCTCGGTGTGAAACACGAAGGCCGCGGCGTGCGTTTCCTTACCGACAGCGGCGGCCAGACGGAGATTCTCGGTCTGTTCAACTACGCGCCCGACATCGCGACCAACGATTTCCGACCCGCCTTCGACATCCGTGACGCCGCCTTTTCGGCGGCGGGCGTTCGCGAGCTTTCCTTTGGCAAAACCTACCCGCTCAAGGTGCGCGAGCAGCGCGGCGAAGACGTTCGCACCGAGCAGGGCGGTGGCTGGATCGGCTGGGCGCTGTATCGCGGGGGCAGTACCAGCGCGACCGACGCGCGCAACCCGAGTTCATCCGACGGTCGCGGTGCGCACCGTCCGTTGCCCCGGCTCAAGGTGGGCGAGAACCGCCGTTTCCTCGTGGACGCCGATGGCAAACCGTTCTTCTGGCTGGGCGACACGGCCTAGGAATTGTTTCACCGGCTCGACCGCGCGGAAGCGGAAGTGTACCTGCGGGACCGGGCAGCGAAGGGCTTCACCGTCATCCAGGCCGTCGCGCTGGCGGAACTGAACGGCCTGACCGAGCCCAACCGCTACGGTCATCTGCCATTGCAGGACAAGGACCCTGCACGGCCTGCCGTTAAGGACGGGCCAGCCAACGACTACTGGGATTTCGTGGACGAAGTGCTCGATCTCGCGGAGGCCAACGGGCTTTACGTGGGCTTTCTTCCGACGTGGGGCAAATACGTCACCTCAAGCCCGTTCGACGGCAAGGTGGACGGCCTTTTCAACATGACCAACGCCGAAACTTACGGCCGGTTTCTGGGTGAGCGTTGGCGCGCGCGATCGAATCTCATCTGGATTCTCGGCGGTGACAAGGCGCCATCCACACCCGAAGCCGTCGCCGTCTGGCGCGCGATGGCCAGGGGCATCGCGCTGGGCGTCGCGGGGCGGGAGGATTGCGACGCGGTGTTGATGACGTATCACACGTCCGGTCCGGGGCACGTTTCGGATTTTCTTCACGACGAGCCGTGGCTGGACTTCACCTCGGCCCAGTCGAGTCACGGCGATTTGGTGGAGAGCTGGCGGTTCATGGAGAAGCACTGGAATCGCCATCCCATCAAGCCGGTGATTGACCTGGAGTCCAGCTATCCGGGCGCGTTGATTCCCGCCGCCTGGCTGCCGACACACATGCGCGCGGCGCACCCTTCAACAAAGCCGGCCAACGATGATCACGCCCGGCGGGCGGCGTATTGGGCGGTGTTCGCCGGCGCGTTCGGTCACACCTACGGCCACAATTCGATCTGGCAGATGTATGCGCCGCCGCGCAAACCGATCCTCGATCCCAAGCAAACTTGGCGCGAAGCCCTCGACGCGCCCAGCGCAACACAAATGGGCCACCTGCGGCGGCTGATCGAATCGCGTCCGTTCCTGACGCAAGCGCCCGACCAAACATTGATTGCCGGCGAGGTGGGGACTGGCCCAGACCACATCCGCGCGCTGCGGGGCGACGGCTTCGCGCTCATCTACACGCCAACCGGAAGACCTTTCAGCGTGCGATTGGACAAGTTGAGCGGGGCAAAAGTGAAGGCCTCGTGGTTCGATCCGCGCACGGGCGAGTCTCGTGGATTGGACTCGTTTCCCCCCAAAGGCGAACGGGCCTTCACGCCGCCCGGCCCGCCGGCTGAGGGCAATGATTGGGTGCTCGTGCTTGAAGCCAGATAACCGGCCTTGGAACTGCGCGCCATGCGGAAGACTCCCGCTGCGCCGTTTCTGAAACCGCTGGCTGCCCTGGAGGCAGGGCTGAGAGCCTGTCTGAAAACCCGCTCGGTGAGGGCACACGGCCTGCCTCCGCACAAAACGGCTCCATTCTAGGCCGGTTGTCCTCACCCGACGGCCCTACCTGGTCCATAGTGAGAATTGCCGTCTCACGCTTGTCGCGCCGGCCTCCTTCCGGCTATTCTCCCCGCGTCCGAGAAAAAACACGACGACCAGAAAACCCATTTAACCAATATCATTTCGCGTAGCTTCGGCTGCTGTTCATCACGAAACGGACAATTTCGACTCAACGAACGGCGCTCGAAGGCACGCCCACTCGGGCGTGCCTGAAAGCGTTTCGTTGAGGGCATGTCCGTGCCTGTGATGGAGCGTGAGTAGGTCACGCCCCTTCGCTTTTCAGGCACAGACTCCTTCAACGAAACACCGCCATTCCCGATCCGCCTTCGTTCAAACTACGGCGGACAAGACAGGGCTGAACGCACACGCGAGCGTTTCAGCCCATGTCAGCAGGCTCAATCAAGTCTCGCGGCATCGTGTCGTGGCCGGAAGAGGAACGGCCACGGGAACGATTGCTCTCGCGCGGGCCACAGGCGCTCACCGATGCGGAACTGGTCGCCATTCTCATTCGCGTCGGGTTTCGCGGGACGAGCGCGGTCGAACTGGGCCGGCAGATTCTCAAGCGGTTCGGCTCGCTGCGCGCGATGGTGGAAGCGCCCGTCCTCGCGCTGCTGGACATCAAGGGTCTCAAGGGCGCGAAGGCTTCCCAACTGGTCGCGGCGATGGAGATCGCCCGGCGCGTCGCCGTGCCCCGCGACCGCAAGCAGCTTCAGATCAAGAGCACCCGGGCGGCGGCGGACTACCTGCGCGAGCGGCTGCGCGGGCTGGCCGGCGAACAATTCCGCGTCCTTTACCTGAACCGCCGGGGCGCGCTGCTGGATGATGCGCTCATCGCCGAGGGGGTGGTGGATTCGGTGCGCCCATCGCTGCGCGGCATCATTGCCCGCGCGTTGCAGGCCAACGCCAGCGCGCTCATCGCGGCGCACAACCATCCTTCCGGCGCGGCCGAGCCGAGCGAATCCGACCGCCTGCTGACCCAGGACCTCATCGCCGCCGCGCGGCCCGTGGGACTGAAGCTGCTGGATCACGTCATCGTGGCGGAGGACACGGTGTTCAGCTTCGCCGACAGCGGGCTGCTAGATGAATTAGAACTGGCCTGCCTCGCGCCCGGCGACAGCGCGCGCGCGGGCAAACTGGCAAGGAGAACCGGCTGACATGACCCCGGAGCAACGCGAGGAACTCATCCGGCTGCTGCAACAGGGCGAGGACATCTCGCCCGAATGGGCGCGCATCCTGTTCCCGCCGGAGAAGCGCGAGTATGAACTGGTCTATCACGGCAAGGAGCGCGAGGAGGACATCCTGGCCAACACGCTGGCCGTGCCGCTGCAACCGGTGCGCACCTTCGGCAAGAACGGCGACGGCTGGCACAACATGCTCATCTTCGGCGACAACCTGCAGGTGATGAAAAGCCTGCTGGAATTGAAGAAGGCCGGCAAACTCTGCAACGCCGACGGCACGCCGGGCTTCAGGCTCGCATACATTGACCCGCCCTTTGCCACGAAGCAGGAGTTCCACGGCAGCGAGGATCAAAAGGCGTATCAAGACAAGATTGTTGGGGCACAGTTTCTCGAGTTCCTCCGGAAACGACTCGTGATGATTCGGGAGCTCTTGAGTGAAGACGGAACAATTTTCGTCCACGTCGATTGGAAAAAATCCCACTACGTCAGAGCCCTCTTGGATGACGCTTTCGGGGAGAAGCGATTTATCAACGAAGTGATTTGGTATTACACGAACAAGTATAAGGCCAATTCCGATTCATTCGATAGCTTCCACAACACGATCTTCCGATTCGCGAAAGGCAAACGCTTTATCTATGAGCCAATCAGAATCCCGGTGAAGGTCCGCAGAATGCAACCTGTCCGGGCGTGGAACAAAGAGTTGAACAAGAACGAATGGCTCAAGGGCGAAGACGGCAAATACCTGTATCAAGAGAGCACCGAAAAGGACGCTGGCGATGTTTGGGAAATCCCGGTCATCAATCCGATGGCGGAGGAACGTCTTGGGTATCCGACGCAAAAGCCAGAGCTCTTGCTCGACTGGGTTATCCGCTCATCCTCCCGAAAAGGAGACTTGGTTTTGGATGCTTTCGGCGGATCGGGAACAACGTTGGCCGTGGCGGAGAAGCACGAGCGGCGCTGGATCGGCATAGATTGCGGCAAGCTGGCCATCTACACGATTCAGAAGCGGATGCTGAATTTGCGGAAGGAGATCGGGAACAAAGGCCCGGCCCTCAAGCCCAAGGCGTTCACGCTCTACAACGCGGGGCTTTACGACTTTTCCCAACTCAAGGCGTTGCCGTGGGAGTCGTGGCGGTTCTTCGCTCTGCAACTGTTCCAGTGCCGGGACGAGCCGCACAAGATCGGCGGCATCCCGTTGGACGGCTACCTCAAGGGCAGCAGCGTGCTCGTGTTCAATCACCAGAAGCGGCCCGGCATCCGGATTGACGAGGAAACCGTCCGCAGCCTGCACGAGGCGCTCGGCTCGCGCGTGGGCCGCAGGCTGTTCATCATCGCGCCGGCGCTCACGTTCGATTTCCAGCAGGACTACCTCGACCTCGACGACGTGCGCTATTACGCGCTGCGGATTCCGTATTCGATCATCCACGAACTGCACCAGCGGGAGTTCACGGCGCTCAAGCAGCCGGCGGACGAGATGGCGGTGAACGACACGGTGGAGGCGGTTGGCTTCGACTTCATCCGCACGCCGGAACTCGATTACGACTGCGGCGTCGCCAAACGCAAGGGCGAGCTGCTGTCGGAGGCGTTCATCCGCATCAAGACCTTCAAGAGCGAGGCGGTGGTGCGCGAGCCGCTGCGCAAGAAGGGCAACCGCGAAACGCTTTCGATGGTGATGCTGGATTACGATTACGACGGCGAGGTGTTCGACCAAGACGCGGTGTTCTTCGCCGACGCGATTGAGAAAGCGGGCTGGGAAGTGCGCTTCCCGGTCGAGTCCGTGGGCTGGCAGGTTATGACGGTGTTCGTTGACATTTATGGCAACGAGGCGCGCGAGGTCATTCCGGGCGAGAAGCTGGGGCGCGCCGCCGCGCCCGCGCCGAAAGCGAAGAAGGGAGGCCGGAAATGAGCACGCGCGGCGACCGGAGGACGTTCCGGAATGAAGACCTGGTGCTCAAGGTCACGACGGACATTGACCCGCAGGTGTGGGACGAGTCGCGCTACGAGGCGTTTCTGGACGAGCTTTGCGGCAGCCGCGAATACCAGAAGGAGGCCATCCGCACGACGCTGCGCTACCTGCTCGGCGGCAAATACGCCAGCCTGCGGGAACTGGCGAAGGAGAACTTTGACGACAACGAGGAGTTGCAGCAGCGTTACGGCTCGTGGGCGGGCATGGAGCGGCATCTGCAACTGCCTGACCAGCTTTCGTGCTCCATTGATCAGGCGACCGGCACGGGTAAGAGCTACGTGCTTTACGGGCTGGCGGCGATTCTCCTGGCGGAAGGCGCGGTGGACCGGGTGCTGGTGCTGTGCCCGTCGAATACGATTGAGGCCGGGCTGCTGGGCAAGTTCCGCGAACTGGCGGCGGACGCCAACCTGCGCGACGCGCTGCCTGCCGGGGTGAAGTTCAAAGCGCCCAAAATCATCAACGCTTCCGAGAGCATCGTGGACGGCTCGATCTGCGTGGAGAACTACCACGCGATTCTGGAGAACGTGAAGTCGTCCATCCGCGACAGCCTCAAGGGCAAGGGCGCGCGGGTGGCGGTGCTGAACGACGAGGCGCATCACGTCGCCAACGCGGGCGGCGCAGAGGCGAAGAAGTGGAAGGAGTTCCTGCTGAACCCGGAATACGGCTTCCGCATCGTCGTGGGTGTGTCCGGGACGTGCTACGTGGACGACGAGTATTTCGCCGACGTGGTCCATCGCTATTCGCTGCGGCAGGCGATCGAGGAGCGGTTCGTCAAGAAGGTGGAATACGTGGCCGAGATGCCGGAGACGAACAACGCGGACGAGAAATGGCAGCTCATCTACAAGCGGCATGAAGCGTGGAAGAAGAAGCTCAAAGCGAGGAAGATTCGTCCGTTGACCATCATTGTCACTCGCGACATCCGGGCGTGCGAGCAGGTGGCGGAGGAGTTGAAGGAGTTTTTGACGGAGTGGGAGAAGCTCAAGCCGGAGCAGGCGGAGGCGAAAGTCCTGCCCGTCACGTCGTCAAGCAAGCATCAAGCGAATGTGGCCAGGCTGAAGCTCGTGGACCAGCCCGCGAGCAAGGTGGAGTGGATCGTGTCGGTTTCGATGCTGTCGGAAGGCTGGGACGTGAAGAACGTGTTCCAGATCGTCCCGCACGAGGAACGCGCCTTCAACAGCAAGTTGCTCATCGCGCAGGTGTTGGGGCGCGGCTTGCGGCGGCCGGATGATTGGAAAGGCGAAGACCCGATGGTGACCGTGTTCAATCACGACGCCTGGTCGGGCCGGATCAAGCACCTGGTCAACGAGATTCTGGAAATCGAGCGGCGGCTTACCTCACGCGTTGACCCGGCGTCGAAATGGAACTTCGAGCTTCACAACCTGGATTACACGCGCGACGAGGACACCAGCGAATATGCCAAGAAGGGCGAGTATCGGCTGCTGGAGGAGGGCTTCGTGGACCTGCCCGCGCAAGTCGAGGCCGAGGATGTGACGATTGAGTTCGAGCGGGCCGTATCCGGCGAGCACGCCAAATGGAAAACCGAAATCCAGCACAAAACGTGGAGCGCCGAGGAAGTTGCGGAACAGATGTTCCAGCGGCTCAAGTCCATTGACGAAGAGTCCAAGGATGCCGACGACCCGAAAGACCGCACGGCCTACGCGAAAAAGTTCCCGCTGGCGAAGTGCGAGGCCATTGTGCGCGAGTCGTTGAAGCGGGCGAAGATCAAGACCGGCCGGGTCACGGACGAAAACCGGCAGAAGTTTTTGCAGGCGCTTGGCACGTTGCGGCGCAAATCGGCCAAGCGCGTGGTTTACAAGCTGTCGCCCAAGGCGCTGGTGACCTTGAACACCCGCGAGCGGCAGGCGGAGAGTTGTAGCGCGGCAGAACTGCGTCGCGGGACGAAGCGGGTGTTCTATCCGCCTGGCTGCGAAGCGACACTCGAAGACGAGCAGAAAGAATTCTTCCGCGAACTGCAAGACCCGGACGGCGATTTTGCCAGTGGGCGCGAGCCGGTCACCAACGCCACCGATTTCAAGACGCCGGCTAATCTCGTGATCGCCGACGCGACCCCCGAGCGCAAATTCGTGCGGGAACTCTGCAACCGCGATTATGCCGCGACTGTGGACGCCTGGCTCAAGAACACGCCGGTTGGCTTCTACTCCATCGAATACGCCTGGAAGAAAGGCGAGCATCCCAAGCGCGGCGAGTTCAGCCCGGACTTCTTCATCAAGCAGGGCAATCGGATATTCGTAGTCGAGATTAAGGACGACGGCGAGATCGCCGATCCTTCGGTGGAGAACGTCAAGAAGCACGAATACGCCAACGCCCACTTTGCCCGGCTCAACCAGTGGCTGGAGAAAGAGAACCTGCCGACGCGCTACCAGTTCAACATGCTCTCGCCGCAGGACTACGGGAAGTTCTTCACGAAGCTGCGGAAACGCGACCTGGTCAGGTTTCGCTCGGAACTGGATGTGGCGATGGCCAAAGCGAACAGCGGGAAGTAAGCATCGGCGTTTGTCCGCGTCCTCCGGCGGTTCGGTGTCCGCGACTTGGCCTCTCGAAATCCGAGGGCCTTCAGCTTGAGAATAGCCACTGAGCTCGGCATTAGTTTGCGGCTTCGCTTCAAGTCCAGAACCATGCTATTGGCCAGTCACCACATACACCGCATACACCCGCGCGTCTTCGAGGCGCAGGCCGTCGAAGTTGACGCGGATGCGGATAGGGTGACCGGATTTCACGATGTCGCCGGTGCGCCAGCGGACAGGCAGCCGGAAGGCGGAGTCGTCACGGAACGGTTCGCATTCAGCGGCGGTGCGGCCCGGCAGCGGGCGGAATTGTTCGTCGAGAATCTCCACCGCGAGCCGCGCGTGTTCGGAGAGATGGCTGGCGTTGAGGAAGACTTTGCCGCCGCCAGCGGGCAGGCGGATCGGCGCGCTGATGAAGTGCGGTTTGAGTTCGTCCACCCAAGTCTGCCCCTCGATGGGCGTGCGCGTGGCGTGGAAGTAGCCCAGCCGGTCGCGTCGCCACCACGCGGCGCGAATGCCTTCACCACCTTGGCCGCCCCAGATCGAATACCACGTGATGGTCTTGTCGCCGAGGTTGACCACGCCCTGACCTTGCGCCAGCCGCGGCGGGTCGCCTTGCGGGCTGACGGTGCGCCAGCCTTCCTCGCGCGATTCGATGATGCGGAAGTCGGGAATCGGCTCGTGATAGAACAGGCCGTCGTGGCTCACGAGCAGGCCGATGTCCATGCGCATGTCCCGCCGATCGTCGGAGTGCAGCGGCGCGTTCCACTGGCCGTAGAAGCCGAGGATGACGTTGCCGCGATCCCACAGGCCCGCGCCCAGATGGACCTGCGGGCCGACTTGGTAGTTGAGATGGACCGGTCGCGGCGGCACGTCGTCGCGCCGGAAGCCCAGCGCGCCGGCATCCGTCCAATGCTCGAAGTCATAGGATGCCAGCGTGAGCAGGACGCGCTTTTGGAAGGCGCGATCCAAGCCGGCGTTCTGGCCGTTCACGTAGTAGCAACCGCCGCGCTTCACCAGGCCGGTGTTCTCAATGCGCGTGTGGGTGACCGGATTGCGCGGCGACGGTTTCCAGCGCAAACCGTCGGCGCTGAAGGCCACGCAGCCCTGGTTCTTGCTGCGTTCGGATTCCACTTCGCAAAACATTTTGAAGCGCCGCGCGGGGTCGGGGTCGTCGGGTTCGTAGAGCACGTTGCACGACATCACCCGCCCGCCGAAGTCGAGGTCCACAAGGTTGTTGCTCTTTGAACCCGCATACTCCACGAGACCAAGCGCGGGCTTTTCCCAACGAAAGCCGTCCTTGCTGGTCGCGTAGCAGACCCGCAATGGGCCGTGTTCGGACCTGCCGCGGCCCAGATACCACATCCGCAACTCGTCACCGAACTGGAGCACCGTGCCGTAGTAGCTCATGGATTCGCTGTCGGGCGCGCCCGGTCCACCCGGGCGAAGAACCGGATTCGCCGCGTCGCGCTGGGCGGAAATGAGTTCGAGCTGCAGCCCGTGACGGAAGGGGACGCTGTGACGATCGAAAGGGAATAAGACAGCTTCGCTGGGCGCGTGGCTGTCGGGCTGGGTCATCTCGATGGTGAATCCGGTGGCGACAATCATCGCTGGATTTACAAGCAACATCACTGAGGTCGCCAGCCCGAGGAGTTGGGTTAAACCGCATATTTCGCACCCTCGCGCGCGCGAAGGAAGGTAGCGCAGACTTCCAGTCTGCTGGATCGCGGGTTTCCAACCCGCAGACCGTTCGTACGGCGGCAACCCCCTGCCGACTGGAAGTCGGCGAT
>WYBW01000177.1 GCA_011525685.1 Verrucomicrobiia bacterium | reverse complement strand
CGTTGCCGTTCTTTCCGACTCATCGTCAAGGTCTCCATCAGGCCGGCAGTTGCTACCGCAACTGCCGCCCAAAGGGGACATTTTCATCGAGTCCAAAAGGGGACATTCTCAAAGAGTCGAGACACTCCGCAAACAAGACTTGTCAGTCCTCGGTGACTCGCAGAACATCCGCGCCCATGAATTCGAGGGCATGCGCACTTTTGGGCGACGGCGGAGCATCGGGCAGCAATTGTCAGCCAGTCCGGCATGAGGTCGGCGATTAAGCTCGGCCGGAGCATACGAGGGCGTTGGGTCAGTCAGGAGGTCTTCCAATCAGAGAAAGTTCATCAACCAAATTCATACATGAATAACTACATCAGCGAAGTTCTGGACGTGGTGGCACGCCGCAATGCGGGCGAGCCGGAATTCCTGCAGGCCGCGCGGGAAGTGCTCGAAAGTCTTGGCCCGGTCGTCGAGCGGCATCGCAAGTATCGGGACGCGCGCATCCTGGAACGGATCGTCGAGCCGGAACGGCAGATTGTGTTCCGCGTGGCGTGGCAGGATGACGCGGGCCGGATGCAGGTGAACCGCGGGTTTCGCGTCCAGTTCAACAGCGCCATCGGCCCGTTCAAGGGCGGCTTGCGGTTTCATCCCAGCGTCAACCTCGGCATTCTCAAATTCCTCGGCTTCGAGCAGATTTTCAAGAACGCCCTCACCACCTTGCCGATGGGCGGGGGCAAGGGCGGCTCCGACTTCGACCCGAAAGGAAAGTCGGACCACGAAGTCATGCGCTTCTGTCAGAGCTTCATGACCGAATTGTTCCGCCACATCGGGGCTGATGCCGACGTGCCGGCGGGCGACATTGGCGTGGGTGGACGCGAGATAGGTTTTCTGTTCGGCCAATACAAGCGGCTCAAGGGCGAGTTCACCGGGGTGCTGACCGGGAAGGGGCTCAATTGGGGTGGCTCGCTCATTCGGCCGGAGGCGACCGGTTACGGGGCGGTCTATTTCGCCGAGGAAATGCTCAAGACGCGCGGCGATTCGCTTGCGGGCAAGGTTTGTACCGTGTCCGGCTCGGGCAACGTGGCCCAATACACCATTGAGAAACTCCTGCAATGCGGCGCCAAACCCGTGACGCTCTCCGACTCGGACGGAACGATTCACGACCCGGCCGGGTTCAACGCGGAGAAGCTCGCGTGGGTGATGGACCTCAAGAACGTGCGCCGGGGACGCATCAAGGAGTATGCGCAGAAATTTGGCGCGACCTACCTTTCAGGTGAACGGCCCTGGTCGGTGCCCTGCGATTGTGCCTTCCCCAGCGCCACGCAGAATGAAATCACCGGCGCGGATGCTGTCAACCTGCTCAAGAACGGCTGCAAGCTTGTTTCCGAGGGCGCGAACATGCCGTCGGCGCCGGAAGCGGTGGATGCTTATCTGCAAGCCGGCATCCTTTACGGTCCCGGCAAGGCGGCAAACGCCGGGGGTGTGGCCACGTCCGGTCTCGAGATGACGCAGAACTCCATGCGGCTCAGTTGGAATCGCGAAGAGGTGGATCAACGCCTGCACCGCATCATGGTGGACATTCATCGCAACTGCCAGGCGACCGCCGAGGAATACGGCGTGCCGGGCAATTATGTCGTCGGCGCCAACATCGCCGGCTTCGTCAAGGTGGCGGATGCCATGCTCGACCAGGGACTGGTCTGACCGTCAGCGCGCCATGGCCACGGCCCGCCAACCCTTCGCCACGACTGGCCTGCCCGGGTTGGACGCGGTGTTGAGCGGGATCGAGCCCGGTGACAACATCGTCTGGGAGGTGGATGCCATTGCCGACTATCAGGCGCTGGTTGCTCCGTATGCTGCGGCGGCCAGGGCGGCGAACCGCCATTTGGTGTACTTCCGCTTCGCGGATCACCCCGAGTTGTTGTCGCCCGGCTCGGGCGCCGAACGTTATGAGTTCGACCCGGCCCGGGGATTCGAGGCGTTCGTGCGTGGCGTTCATTCGGTGATCGAGCGGGCGGGCCCGGGAACACTTTACGTCTTCGATTGCCTTTCGCACCTGGCGGCGACGTGGTGCTCGGACCAGAGTCTCGGCAACTTCTTCCTGCTGACCTGTCCGCGCCTGTGGGATCTGGAGACGGTGACCTACTTCGGGCTGTATCGGGACCGTCATTCGGCCTACGCCCTGGAGCCGATTCGCAACACCACGCAGTTCATGCTGGATGTGTTTCAACTGGACCACCGACTCTACATCCGGCCGGTCAAGGTGCAGCATCGTTCCCGCGACGTGATGAACACGCTCCACGTTCGGAGTGGCGAGGCGTTCCTGCCGGTGAAGGAAAGCGCGAGGCTCGCGCCCATCCTTTCGCACACCCAATGGCCGCGGCTGCAAAGCGACCGCCGGGTCGGGTATTGGCGACGGCTGTTTCGCGATGCGGAAACCGTGGTCGAGGAAACCCGAGCGGGCCACTGCCCGCCCGAGCGCCGCGAGGAAATCCTGCGCCGCGTGCGCTGGGCGTTGCGCGTGCAGCGCTCGGGCATCGCGCCGCTGGTGGAAAGGTTCCTCACGCTCGAGGACTTTCTTGCCATCCGTGACCGCATGATCGGGATCGGCTCCGTCGGCGGCAAGACCCTGGGCATGTTGGTGGCGCGCGCCATTTTGCGCGAACGTGACCCCGAGTTGTCCGCCCGGTTGGAGGTGCATGACTCCTTTTTCGTCGGCGCCGAGGTGTTCATCTCCTTTCTCGTGGAGAACCAGGTCTGGTGGTTGCGCGAACAACAGAAGAAGCCGGAGAGTTTTCTGCAAGGTCTGGCAGAGGGGCGCCGGCGGATCCTGGCAGGACGTTTCCCGGAAGGCATCCTCGAACAGTTCGAAGGGATGCTCGATTACTTCGGTGAGTCTCCCTACATCGTGCGCTCCAGTTCCATCCTCGAGGACGCCCGGGGCAACGCGTTCTCCGGCAAGTACGAAAGCGTCTTTGTCGCCAATCGCGGGTCGCGCGAGAAGCGCAAACAAGCTTTGCTGGATGCCGTCCGGCAGGTCTATGCGAGCGTGCTGGACGAGGAAGCGCTGCTCTATCGCAGGCGCCGCGGATTGCTGGAGAGCGAGGAACGGATGGCGCTGCTGATCATGCGGGTTTCCGGCGCGCCCTACGGCCAGTATTATTATCCGCAGGCCGCCGGTGTGGGTCTCTCGTTCAATCCCTATGTCTGGCACAAGGACATAGATCCACAGGCGGGTGTGGTGCGGCTGGTCTTTGGCCTGGGCACGCGCGCGGTGGACCGGAGCGACGACGATTACACGCGGCTGGTCGCTCTCAACGCGCCGAATCGCCGCCCCGAGGCGGACTTCGACGACGTCTGCGAACATTCCCAACGGCGCATGGACTGCCTCGACCTGCGCGCAGGCAAGTTTGTTTCGCTGCCGTTTCAAGATGTCATCGCCCACGGCGCCGAGTTCCCCCTGGAGCTCTTCCTGACCCGCACCGCGGAGAACTTTCCCTTGATCACTTTTGACCGGTTGCTGGCGGAGACACCCGTCGCGCGTGATTTGCGCCGGATGCTCGAGTTGCTGGAGTCGGCCTACGAGCATCCCGTGGACATCGAGTTCACGTTGAACTTCCTGCCGGATGGCTCGTATCGGATTCACCTGCTGCAATGCCGCACGTTTCAGATTCGCCGTGAAAGTGGCGGGATGTCCCCGGCCATGACCGGCGCGCAAGCCACGCTGCTCGACGCGCACGGCGCGGTGATCGGCGTCTCGCGTGAACAACCGCTGCGCCGCGTCGTTTACATCGTGACGGAGAAATACGCGCAACTGCCGGAGAGGGAGCGTTATGCCGTGGCGCGATTGATCGGTCAGATCAACCGGCTGCATCCCGCGGAGGACCGCGGCCTCATGCTCATCGGTCCGGGCCGCTGGGGCACGCACAGCGCGTCGCTCGGCATTCCCGTGTCGTTCACCGAGATCAGCCGCGCTTCCGTGGTGTGCGAAGTGGTCGCCATGCATGAGTCGCTCGTGCCGGACGTTTCGCTGGGGACGCACTTCTTCAACGACCTGGTGGAGCACGACATGCTCTACGTGGCGTATTTTCCGAAAAAGGCCGGCAACCAGATCAACGACGACTGGTTTCGCAACGCGCCGAATCACCTGATCGAGCTGGTTCCGGAAGCCGCCGCGCTGGCGGACGTCGTGCGCGTCATAGACTGCCCCGATGCCGGCCAAACCGTCTGGCTGCGCGCCGACACCACCGAACAACGGGCGCTGGTGTTCATGCGTTGAACCGAATCGGTGGGGATGGTCGCGCTGCGACCACCCGGCCCGTGAATCGAAAGGGACGTAACGCCGGTTTTCCAACCGGCGCGGATGCCGACGGGAAAGTCGGCGTTACCCACAGGCCGATTCATGGCACCGATTGGTTGCGCCAACGGACGTGGCGCCACCTGTCGCAGTGCGACAACTTCCACCACGCACCTGCTTCGGTGGCGGTGGTCGCGCTGCGACCACCCGGCCCGCGTTCAGCGGGCCGCTTCGAGAGGCGAGTGCTCCCGGCGGGTCTGTTCACAGCCCATGAACCGCAGGGGCTTAACGCCGGTTTTCCAGCCGGCGCGGATGCCGACAGGAAAGTCGGCGCTACTTGTCGCCGTGTGAGAACTTCCACCACCCATGGTTCTCCGCCACACCCGGCCAATTTACGGCTGGCCAATCGCTCTTCCACACGGGTAGTCTCCCCACCAGCAACCTCCTGCGTTACATGAGCGCCGCGCCTCTCACCCGGCCCAGTCTGTTGTTGCGCCTGCGCGACGTGGACGACGCGGAGGCATGGAGTGAATTTGTGCGACTCTACACCCCGTTGGTCTTCAGCCATTGCCGACGACACGGGCTTCAAGACGCGGATGCTGCCGATGTGGCGCAGGACGTGATGCGCGTGGCGGCCGGCGCCATGCCGGAGTTTCAGTACGACGCGGCGCGTGGCAAATTCCGCGGCTGGCTGTTGCAAACCACCCGCCACCGCCTGCACAAGTTCTTTGCCCGGCAACAACGAGCGCCGCAGGCCGCAAGCGAAACCGCGATGGAGCGCTTTCTCGACGGCGAACCCGGCGCCGACGAACAGGCGCGCTGGGAGGAGGATTACCGCCAACGGCTCTTCGATTGGGCGGCGGAAAAGGCGCGGGCGGAATTCCAGCCCGCCACCTGGGATGCGTTCTGGAAAACCGCGGTGGACGCAGTTTCCGTGAAAGAAGTGGCTGGTCAGTTGGGAATCTCCATTGGGGCGGTCTATATCGCCCGCAGCCGGGTGATTGCCCGGTTGCGGGAATTGATCGAGACGGTCACCGATGAACCGGTCGCAACTTTGGAAAAGTAAACTCAATGCCTGGCGCCTGCCCAGCCACCGAGCAATTGGCCGCCGCCTTGCGGGGAAAGCAATCTTCCCCCACCGAGGCCGAATTGGCGGCGCATCTGGCGGAATGTGCCAACTGCCGGGCGCGGCTCGAGGAACTGGCCGGCGGTTCCGGCTGGCTGGAAACCCGCGCCAAGGCGCGCGGGGCTTCTCTGCCACCCGCTTCTGAATCGCTGCACAAAGCAATCGAGGCGCTCGAATCACATGCTCCGGGTCAGGAAGTCAAACCCGAGACCACGGCGCCACTGAGTTTCCTCCAGTCCTCAGACCAACCCGGCATCCTGGGTCGGTTTGGCCCTTATGAAGTGATCGCGCAAGTTGCCATCGGCGGCATGGGCATCGTGCTCAAGGCGCGCGACCCAGGACTGAACCGCATCGTGGCGCTCAAGATTCTGCCGCCGGCCCTCGCTGCCAATTCGCTGGCCCGGGCCCGGTTCATCCGCGAAGCCCGTGCGGCGGCCGCGGTGGTTCACGAGCATGTCGTGCCGATTTATGCCGTGGATGAATTCGCCGGTCTGCCGTACCTCGTGATGCAATTCATTGAGGGCCGGCCTTTGTCCGAGCGAATTCGCGCGAGCGGCGCGCTGCGACTGGAGGAGATTCTGCGCATTGGCGCGCAAACCGCCGCCGGTCTCGCCGCCGCCCACGCGCAAGGGCTGATTCATCGCGACGTGAAGCCGGGCAACATCCTGCTCGAAAATGGCGTCGAGCGCGTGAAGATCACCGACTTCGGGTTGGCCCGGGCGGCGGATGATTCTTCGTTGACGCGCGAAGGCTACATCGCCGGCACGCCCGAATACATGTCACCGGAGCAGGCGCGCAATGAGCCGGTGGATCAGCGCGCCGACCTGTTCAGCTTCGGTTGCGTGCTCTATGAAATGGCGACAGGTATCTCGCCCTTTCGCGCGGAAAAGCCTTTGGTCGCCATGCGCCGCGTGTGCGACGAAGAACCGCCCGCCGCGCACACGCTGAATCCAAAACTCCCGGAGTGGCTGGGACAAATGATTCAACGCTTGATGGCGAAGAACGCTGCCGCGCGTCCCGAGACAGCGGTGGAAGTGGCGGCGGAACTACTGATACTTGCATAATATAGTGAGTTCAGAAGCTCAAATCAGCCTGCTTCCAGAAGGCGGCAACGAGGGTGGCTTTGCGGCGTTGGGCCTGGCGCAGTCCTTGCCGGGCCAGCCAGTGCAGT
>WYBW01000176.1 GCA_011525685.1 Verrucomicrobiia bacterium | reverse complement strand
GAGAACGCCGAAGCGGGCGGCGTGAACAGACAAAAATCCGGCTGAGATCACGCGTCAAATGGGAATACCGAGTCATTAGAATGAGTCGGGCCTCAAAAAAGGCCTTTGTTCAACAACCTGCTAGTGACACTGCCGGAGGCGTTGCTGACCACGACGGAATAGCTGCCACTATCCGCCGCCTGCGCGCTCGCAATCGAAAGATTGGTGCTGGTGGCTCCGGTGACGCGACCGCCATTGACCAGATTGGTGCCATTCTTGCGCCACTGATATTTGAGGGGTTGAAGGCCAAAAGCGGCGGCGGACAATGTGGTCACACCGCCCGCCGCTGCCGTTTGAGAAACTGGCATGGTCGCAAAGCCAATGGGTCGGCTGCTGAAACCGTTTACCCGCCAAGCCACCACATTGTTCGTTTGCTTGAGGCCCGTGTCGGAAGTCAAAATTCGGCGCACGCAGCCCACGCCGGGTGAAAAATAGTATTTGCTGTTGACCCACTTGACCTGCCCGGGAGTGTAACCGTTGGGATAGGAAGTGGTCACCGTTAATTCCGTGCAGCCATTGTGCATTGTGGAACCAATCGCCAAGAGCAGGTTCGTGCCCGTCACTACCGCTGTCTGGTAGATGGGATACCCGTTCGAAGTCCATTGTGAATTCCAGGTTCGCCCCAAGGTCATCGGCCGTTTGAGGAATGGGTAGTAGCCCATGTCGTCGTCAACGATGATGTAGTCCGGGTTGCTGTAAGCCGTCCCCCGCACCTCCGCCGCGTTCGCCTCGAGACGCAAATAGCCGACGATCGGCTGGCCCAGGCTGTTCCAGTTGGTAATCAACACTGACAGCGTGCCCCCGCTCTCAGTGGCGCTGACCACGGCAGCTACATGGCCATTGTCTTGCATCCAGTAACTTCCCGCCGTGAGGGGGAATAAACCTTCCTGCTGATAGGTTTGCGCCGATGCGGTCAAACCGCCGACGAACAACAGCAAGGCATTGGCAAGCGCTTGAACCACTTGACGTCCAATGGCATGGGTGAAACGGAAACTGCGACTTGTTTTCATGGTGTGTGTCTGGCCTTAAGCTCTGAGTTGAAAGGGCCGGGCAAGGCCTCGGCGAACAGCCCGCCCTCCGCCCCCACGAGCAAGGCCGCGACAGAACTGATCAAGACCCGCTCCCTTAGTTTGCGCATAACCGCTGACGATTTTGATCTGCCGTCGGAGACAAACCGCACGCCGGATTCCGGCGGCGCGTGGTGTTACCCGCCCCAATTGTTCAGGGCAGTCTCATGGGGATTGCTCCCTTGCCTTGAGGAAAAGGACGGGGGCGTTCGACATGACGCCACCCACGGGCGAATGGATCACCAGACCAGCCGGGACGGTGTTTGACCAACCCACCAGCCAAGAACTTGGAGCATCCGCGTCGGTGCTGTACCGGATTTCATAGCTGGTATTCGCTTTGCCATAAGTTGTGGCCATGCGCTTCCCGCTGGTATCCAGCCACGCTTCCAATAGTGGCTCGTTGGCAATGTTCACCGCCCTGGTCCCAAACGCCTGCGCCGGGGGCAGATTGCTGATAACAAGATTATTGACGGTCAACGGCACGAACGCTGAGTGCGGCGAAACGGCGGTGAAGCAGATCGTCCCAATGGTTTCCGCCCCCGCCGAGCCAGTGGTGCAACTGCTCTGCAAATTGACAAGCCATTCAGTGGCGGACTGCGATGTGATGGTGCCTGACCAACAACCTTCCGTGCTGAGAATGGCGTTATTCAGATTCCCGGCTGCAGCTTCGATGACAAAACTCGCGCCCGATGCGGGAGAATCCACCGCGATTGCGAGCGAAACGCACCCCGTGTCCTGAGTTCGCACGACGGGCGATCCTACCAACGACAATGAAGGATCATGGAGCAGACGCACCTCATCCACATACCAGCCGGAACCGACTCCCCCACACCCGCTAAAAGAGTGTGCGTGGAAGTAAAAACCCAGTCTTGCCGTCTGTCCTGCGTACGGAATGAGATCTAGCTGTGGTCGTGTCCACGGGCTGCTTGTGCTATAAGTCGCTAAGGCAATCCAGCTTGCGCCGTTGTTGGTGCTGATCTGAACTTGTCCAAAGTCACAAGCGCCAAAGCTCCACCAATGCCAAAACCGCAGCCTCGGATTAAGGTCGGCGGTGGGAACAACAAATGGCGGACTAACCAACCGGCTGTCACGATCATCGGGGTAGTTGCCGTTCAAGACGGTTGCCGCGACGTTTGTTCCGGCATGAGCGGCTCCCGGGCCGCTGGTCGGCACCCCAATCTCCCAGATCGCAAAGTCCGTCGCCTTTCCTCCGATGTAATCCGCTTTCCAGCCAGCCCAATCGGTTTCAAAGTTTTCTGATGGGCTAAAACTTGGCTCCGATCCGGTCTCAATTGTTAGCTCATCCACATACCAGCCGGAGCCGACTCCCCCACACCCGCTGAACGAGTGTGCGTGGATGAAAAATCCCAATCGAACCGTCTGCCCCTCGTACGGCGTTAAGTCCAACCAGCCTCGCGACCATCTGCCGCTGCTGCCCGCTGAATATTGTCCAGATAGGTTGAACCAACTAACCCCGTTATTGGTGCTGATCTGAACTTGTCCAAAGTCGCAAGCACCAAAACTCCACCAATGCCAGAACCGCAACCTCGGATTAAGGTCGGCAGTGGGAACGACAAATGTCTGACTCGATACACGGCTCTCTCGGTCATCGGTATAACTCCCTGATAGAATCGTAGCCAAACAATTGCTCCCGCTATGGGCGCTGCCCGGCCCGCTGGTGGGCACGCCAATTTCCCATATCCCAAAGTTGGCGCTCCAACGGTCAGAAGCCGCTGCGTCTTCAAAGCTGTCCAACGGATCAACGCCCGCCAGTGGCCCGCTTTCAACTACCGTCTCATCCACATACCAGCCGGGGCCGATCCCCCCACACCCGCTGAAAGAGTGTGAGTGGAAGAAAAAGCCCAGCCTAACGATCCGCCCCGCATAGGGCGTCAAGTCCAACCAGGCACGGGTCCAGTTCCCACTGCTACCCGCTGCATAATTCGGAGACAATGCCACCCAACTGACTCCATTGTTGGTGCTGATTTGAACTTGCCCATAATCGCAAGCATTAAAACTCCACCAGTGCCAGAACCGCAAACGAGGATTCTGATTGGCTGGTGGGACAGAGAAGGGCGAACTGATCAAGCGACTCTCACGGTCATCCGTGTAATTCCCGCCCAAGACGGTCGCCGCTACGTTTGTCCCTTGATGCGCCTTCCAACCGTCGCCCCGGTCGGGCGGCCCGTAAGTCGGCACACCGATTTCCCAGTAGCCGTTGTCGGCATACCAATTGTCCTGTGCGACGGGAGATTCCCAATTCTCCTGCCAAGTGATGGTTTGGGCTGCCGCCGAAAATGCGAGGCAAAGTCCGGCCAGCGCGGCGCCGAGTCTGATGTTGAGTTGAGTTTGCGGGTGATTAGTTTTCAGGTTGGTCATTGGTTTCATATTCTTACGATGTGATTCAACTCGCAGGAGAGCGCGACAGCCACGGTGCCCATCCTACCCGAAATCGAGCACCCGCCTATCCGTCAATGTGCGCAACGGTTGGGGAAAAGTGCCTTAGAAAATCATCGCCTTGCGCATTTGTGCGCAAGGACTGATTTACCAACTGCCAGTTGGCTTGAGGGAGGTCGGGTGTGGTTATGAGTTACCTTGCAGAAAACGGGACACTGCGGCGCTGCGAGAGTGGACCTGGAGTTTGTCGTAGATTTTCCGCAGATGGCTGCTGATGGTGCGGTCGCTCAATCCGAGTTGGGTGGCGATTTCCTTGGTGCTCAAGCCACGCGAGATGTGGTCCAGAATTTCCGTTTCGCGGGGCGTCAATTGATCGAGGCTTTTCCGCAACCGGCCTTGGGCGTGAAATTTCCGCACCACGAGCCGCGCAATGGAGGTGGACATGGGCGAACCTCCGGCCTGGGCCTCGGCAATGGCCTCCAACAGCCGCACGGAGGAAACTGGTTTGCCGAGATAACCAATGGCACCCGCCTCCAACGCTGTGAAGATCTTCGCCGATTCATCGTGGACGGTCAGGACGATGATGGCCAGTTTCGGCCAGCGGGCGATCATTTCGGAAATGACCTCGAGACCATTGCGGCCCGGCAGTTCGAGGTCCAGAAGCAGCACGTCGGGGGCGGATCGGCTGAACCGCGCCAAGGCGGCCTCGGCGGTTCGGAACGAACCGACGCAGCAAACGCCCTCGGCCCCGTTGATCAAGGCGGCCAGATGCTCACGATAATCATCGTCGTCCTCGATGGTCGCCACGCGGATGTCATTCGGATGGTTTAGCATGATCGGCGGTCTGCCACTTGACGTTGATTCTGGTGCCGGCCCCGGCCGCGCTTTCCAGACGGAATTTTCCGCCGAGGCTTTCGATGCGCCGGCGCATGCCGGTAAGTCCCATCGCCCCCGCGTGAACCACACCGGGATCAAACCCGCGCCCGTTGTCCTGAATCGAGAGTTCCAGACTCCCTTCGCGGCGCTGGACGGCGATCCTGACTTCCGAGGCGGCGGAATGTTTGACGACATTGTTGAGGGCCTCGCGAGCCACAAGCAAGAGATTGCGACGCTGTTCGAGCGACAGCGGCAGCGACGGCAGGTCGGGGGCGATGTCAAAGCGGCAGCGGATTTGGGTGTCCCGCAGAAAGTCCTCGGCGTTCTGGCAGAGGCGGTCAAGGAAGCTGTCGAGCGTGTCGTTGGCGGGGTTGGCCATCCAGATGAGGTCTTTGAGGCCGCGCGTGGTTTCTCGCGAGGTGCGGGCCAGTTTCCGCAGATGATCGCGCGAGGTTTGGGGGGACGCGTCGCTGGCCAGTTCCGCCAGTGTGCTCAACCTTGTGAGGTCCGCCCCCAGGCCGTCGTGCAGGTCCTGCGCGATGCGCGAGCGTTCGGCAGCCACGGCCGCCTGGCGTTCGAGCCGATGAATCTTCCGCGACTCCCTCACGCGCCAAAGCGCGAACACACCGACTCCGGCGAGTCCCGTTCCACCACAGAGCAGGTAAAACCACCACGTCTCGTGAAAGAAAGGCGCGATCTGGAAGACGCAGGTCGCTCCGGTCTCATTCCAGACGCCATGGTGGTTGGCGGCGGTGACCTGGAAACGATAGTCACCCGGCTTTAGATTCGTGAAGAACGCCTGCCGCCGGGTGCCCGCATCAATCCACTGATCATCCAGGCCCAGCAGTCGGTACTTGAACCGCGCTCGCTCCGGCTGCACGAAAGTGTTGGCGGTGAAGCCAAATTCAAGCACGCGTCCGCTGCCAGGCGGAAGGCGGTAACTGGGGCTGTCGGACGAACGGTAAAACTCTCCCGCGTGTGCCCCTCTGCGGTTCTCCTTTCCATCGCGCACCGGCGGGCGATTGGCGGCACGCTGAACCGATTTGGCGTTCAAGGCCAGTGCCCTCTCGGCCGACAGCGGATCCTGCGGATCGCGGGTGAAAACCAATTCGCCCGTGGCTCGGAGACGTTCAATCACCACCGGCGGCGGCGATTCCTCTTCACGGTGTTGGGCGGGGTCAATAACCACCACGCCTTTCGTGGTGGCGAACCACAGCCGGCCGTCGCGGGTCTTGCAGGCTGGTGGATAGCTTTTCTGGCCATTGGTTTCCTCGCTGGGCAGGCCATCGGCTTCGGTGTAACTCACGCAACGCACCAAGTTAGTTCTCCCTTCGGCCACGTCCACGAGCGCGGCGCGGCGCACGCGGTAGATGCCGCGGTCATGGCTGATCCAGAGCTGTCCCAAGTCGTCGTCCAGGATGAAGTTGACCAGATTGTCCGGCAGTCCTTGGGCTGTGCCAAAGCTCGTGATACGCCCATCATGCAGGCGGTGCAGGCCGGACTCCGTGCCAATCCACAGCGCGCCATCCGCATCCTGATGCAGCGCCCAGACGAAGCCATTTGCCAGGCCATTGGTGGTGGAATAATGGGTCGTGAATTGTCCGTTCTCGTAGCATTGCAGCCCGCTACCGAAAGTCCCGATCCAGAGCCGCCCGGCGGAATCCTGCAACAGCGCCCGAACGTCGTTGTTCGCCAGCCCATCTGCCGTAGTGAACTTCCTCCGCTGATCACCCTGCAAGCGATGTAAACTGGCTGCTCCGGCCACCCACAGCGCGCCATCGCGGGTCGGGAGGATGACGCGAATCTTTGATTCAAACCAATCGCCAGGGATGGGATGGCGGGTCAACTTGCCATTGCGGAACGAGTTCAAACCTTCTCCCGTGCCGATCCAGAGCGTGCCTTCGCGATCCACAGCCAAGGCCCGGATGTTGTTGCGGGACAGACCGTGTTCGGTGGTCCATTGCTCCCAACGCCCGGCGGTGAGGCGGGCCAGTCCGCCGTCGGTCCCGACCCAAAGCTCGCCGTCCAGACCTTCGCGCACCGCCCAGGTGTTCTCGTGCGGCAGCGCATCCGGTGCGGAGTGGCTTTGCATCCGCCGCGGCTGCCAGCGCCAGACACCGCTCTTCAAGGTACCCATCCACAAGCTGCCTTCGTGGTCTTCGCGAAGGCGCGTCGCAACGTCGGGACCGCGAGGCAACGCCAGTCGCAACGTATCAAGAGTGCCGTTGCGGATCCGGTGTATTTCATCCGGCTTCGCCGGAAGCCACACGCTGGCGGAACGGTCCTCGAGAACAAACAAAAGCCCGTAACTGAAAGGGAAGTTGGTTTCCCCGCCACGGACAGGAGATTCCCAAGCATCACCCCGCTGCAACGCGACCCAGCCACGAAAACCGTGGAAATATCTCGGGTCATGCCACTCGGCGAACATCCCCCAAAACTGGTGCGACCGACTCGCATGCAGTGCCAGGGCGGCGATTTCCTTTCCCGGCGAATGCGAGGTGACCGCTAAACGCTCGAACTGTTGCCGCGCTGCATCCCATCGGAAAAAGCCATTGAAGGTGCCCACATAAAGTGTGCCAGCCGGATCGACCTGCAACGCGCGCACCATTCCGCCGGTTTCCAATCCGCTTTCAGTCCCAAAAGCGTGCAAAGTTCCATCTTTGATGAGAGCCACCGTGGTTTCGCCGCCGACCCACATCCCGCCATCGGGGGCGGGACAGAGTTGGTAAGCGTGGACGGTTTTCTCGCTGCCCGACAGTTCCACCCGCTGAAGCGAATTGAGGGACATCCGCAAAAGGAGATTCTTTCCCCCCACCCATAATCGCCCCTCGGTGTCCTCGGCCAGCGCCCGGGGGTCGTCGCTCTGGAAATTCGGATTGTTCGACCGGTCGAAAACCGTGAAGCCCGTGCCATCGAAACGGGCCAAGCCCCCCTGGGTGAGAATCCAAAGGTAACCGTCGTGCGTTTGCAGAATGTCCCTGACATCATTATCGGGCAGGCCGTGCTCCTTGCCGAAATTGAAACCTCTGAATTCAGCGGCCATGTCGAGTTCGGCAGGCGCGGCAAGGCTGGTCACTGGATTCCCGTCGCCGACTCCGCCGAACAGAGCCATCACCGCAAACAAGATGCACGTTGAGCTTCCAATCGTAGCCGGGAACGAAATTTCTTGGCGGTTTGTTGGGCATCCACCTTTGCGACGTCTGATTTCCCCTGCCTGCTGCATCTAGGTTGCAGTGCAAATGCTAACGCCCAGTTCTGACGTTGCCAAACGTAAATGGAGAAACGTCCGTTCGCGATGGGAATTCGCAATGGCTTTGGGGCGACGTTTAACTCGAAGATTCACGAGCGACAGGCATACGTGGATGGTGGAGCGGCGCGGCTGGCAGGTTATCCTCCAGACCGCGCCCGAGAGGTCGCGGGCGGAGATGCAACGGCTTGGTCTGCTCAACCACGTCTGAACCCGGTGGAGGCCAGGCTCAATTTTCCCCGGCTTCGTCGCTCACCTCGTTCGCATGGAGCAAGGAGTCCAATGCGTAACTCGAATCGCCCAACGTAAACAGCCGGTCGGAAATATCGTTCAGCGCCAGGCGCGTGGCTTCAAACCGCTCGGAGAGTGTGCTGAGGATGTTCGCAAGTTCATAGCGCTGCGCCAGGCGATGGTCGCTGGCGACCCGATACTGCGTGCGTCCGATGGTTTCGTAATACTTCAGGTCCGGAAATCCGCGTTGCTCCGCGCGGAAACGGATTCGCTCCGGAAACACGCCTGACAGGAAGAGTGAATGATTCCCGATGTGGACGCGGATGTGAAAGCGGGTGCGGTCGTCCGCGGTTTGGAGTGCCGCGAGCATCTCAAAGAAATAATCGAGCGGGTTCGGCTGGCCCGGCACGACGCAGCGTGCCCGTTCGGTTCGCGCGAACTCCGCCAGCAATTCGGCCACGTAATCCGCGACGGTGCGGTCCTTGATGTCGGAACGAAGGAAGACGTGCCGGACGAGCACGTAGAAGTAGAAGTGGGTGGAAACGCGGAGGCACCCGCGGCGTTCGAGCAGGGCCCGCAACAGCGCTTCATCGTCGAGAATCAGGTCGCGCGATTCCTCGTCCGCCAGCAACCGGACCAGGCACTCGGCGTTGCCGAGCTTGCCCCCCAGCACCGAGAGGATGAAATCAATGTCTTCCGCCGCGAACTGCACGCGGCAGTTGGGTTGAATCACTTTCATCGTCATAACCGTTGACAGTCCGACGCCGTGGCCACGCATTGCTTCACGCGGGGCGACGCGCAATACTAACCAACGATGCTGCACAAAGCAAAATCAGTTCCAACGGCCGGCCCATTTCGCCTCAGGGCGCGCCCGGGCGCGCAACCTCAGCCCGCGCCTTCCCAAGCACCTTGGCTTTCACGGAGCAGTGAGCACAATGCCCTCCGACGCCAAGATCGAGGCGAATTTCCGCCGGCCATGATGCTGCGTGGCCTTTTCGCGCGTCACGAGCCGTTGGGCACCTTTGCGCCGTCTGCCCAAAGAAACCTTACTCACGGATGAATTCGCAGCAACCGCAACCTGGCTCTCACACCGCCTGGATTCCGGCTCGGACGCGCAGACAGGCAATGGATTGGAGTTTGGTCCTCACCAGCCAAGGCATCGAGCCTTTGATCGAGCAGACGGAGGAGGGCCGCTGGCAGCTTGCGGTGGCGGCGACGGATTACGATCAGGCCGTCTCGCTCATCCGCCAATACCGGCTGGAGAACCTGCGCTGGCCCTGGCGACGGCCCTTGTTCAAATCGCATACGGTCTTCGATTGGGCCGGCAGCGGATGGCTGCTGCTGGTGATCGGCATCTTCTGGCTGGCCCAAAGTAACGGTGATTTGAAGCTGGCGGGAATCCTGGACAGCAACGCCGTGAACCGGGGCGAATGGTGGCGGCTGTTCACCGCCATCTGGTTGCATGGGGATCTGGGTCATCTGTTGAGCAATGCCGCGTTCGGTTTCCTGTTGTTGGGTCTGAGCATGGGCCGTTACGGAACCGGCGTGGGACTGTTCGCCGCCTACGCGGCCGGTTTGGGCGGCAACCTCGCCTCGTGGCTTGTCCATACCGAAAGCCATCGCAGTTTGGGGGCTTCCGGCATGGTAATGGGGGCGCTGGGCTTGGTGGCGGTACAGTCACTCGCCCTGCTCAAAACCGCGCGGCACGCGGGACGACTCGCCGCCGGTGGCGTGGCTGCCGGGCTGATGTTGTTCGTGCTGCTGGGACTGTCTCCCGGAACAGACGTCGTCGCCCATTTTGGCGGTTTTGTCTGCGGACTGGTGCTGGGCGCGGTGCTGATTCTAGGAGGGGACGTGACGCAAAACACCCTGGTCAATCTGGCATTCAGTCTGTTGTTTGCGTCGCTGGTGATCTGGACTTGGCTGCTGGCGCTCGGCGCGCGATAGGAATTCGGCTGGAGCAAAGAACGGCACCCCGGCATCATTCGCTGTGTGCGCCAGCGTCAACCTTCAATCAACGGCCAACACCGTCATTCCGGTCGCCCCGGGGTGGGAAGCCGCTTGCTCGCGGTGCTCGCGTGCTCCTGTCTCTTTTCCATGACAGCAACCAGTCAGCCCCTTGATTCTCGTGGTGGACAGTTCATCGCTTTCAAGTCGTTCTCCACTTTCACACGGACCGATGGCGAATCTCCCGGTGAGTTCACGCTGACTTCGCGCGAGCTTCGCACCCGCATCGCCTGGAATGAGCTCATCGTCTCGTGGAACGCCGAGATGCCGCCAACCACCCATCTCAAGATCGAAGCGCGGGCGATCTACCCGGATCACGCGACCAAATGGTTCGTGATGGGGTTGTGGTCCGGCGATCCGCGCCGGCATCCGCGCGAGAGTGTCCGCCGCCAGCGCGATGCGGATGGCGATGTGCAGACCGACACGCTGGTGCTGACCCGGGCGGGCGAGTGCGTGCAGATTCGACTGAGCCTGGGCGGCGATGACCACGAGACGCCCAGACTAAAGTTTCTGAGCCTTTCACTAGTGAACGGCCAGGCAACACCGGCGACACTTCCACCGAACCGCGCGGCTTGGGGCAGGACGATTGACGTGGCTGAGAAATCGCAGATGGCGTACGAGAACGGCGGCGTGCTGTGCAGTCCCACGACGGTTTCGATGATGTTGGGATACTGGAGCCAGGAGTTGAAGCGGGCCGATCTGGACCGCGATGTGCCGGAGGTGGTCGAAGGCGTTTACGACCCCAAATGGACCGGCACCGGGAATTGGGTTTTCAACACCGCTTATGCCGGTGCGTTGCCGGGGATGCGCGCTTACACGGCGCGTCTGAGCGACGTGGCGGAACTGGAAGACTGGATCGCGCAGGGCATCCCGGTCGGCCTCTCGCTGTGCTACAACCGGCTGCGCGGAAAAGGCCGTGAGCCGAGCGGGCATCTGGTGGTTTGCGTGGGGTTCACGGAGGACGGTGACGTGATTGTGAACGACCCCGGCACGCGGCAGAACGTGCGCAAGACATTTCCGCGCGCCAACCTCGTAGATGCTTGGGCGCACTCGAAGAAAGCCGCCTATTTCATCTACCCGGAAAACGCCAAAGTGCCGCGCGACCGTTTTGGACATTGGGACTCCTGGACCGCCCGCACGCGGATTCGCCACGATCGCCGAAGCGGCCGGAGCACCGGCCGAGGTTGAACACCACGGTGTCCGCCGCTTGAAGGGATCGCGGGAATCTCCTCCGACCAGTTCCCTCATCGGCTGGCGGCCCGAGTTCCGTCATACCATGTCCCGCGCAACCAGTCCACCACCAGGCCGATTTGCTGCTCGGTCAGCACGCCGTCATCTCCGAACCTGGGCATGCGATCATTGCGATCACCGTAAAAATCGGGATGAGCCGGATTGGAGATGAAGTTGATGAGCCACTTGCGGGAACCGTAGCCGGTGAGGTCCGGAGCGGTCGCGTCTTCGTCTCGATGGTGGAACTGGTGGCAATCCGTGCAACTGAGTTCCTCGCTGAGCAACCGCCGTCCTTCTTCGATCAATACCGCATCGCGCTGGTCCGCGGCCAGTTGGGATTTCAATTGCGCCTCGGCGGACAGGGCGATGATGGCCTTTTCCAACTCGACTCTTCGCTCGGCGGCATACTTCGCGACCTTTTCCTGAACGAACCTCACCATCTTGCCGGACTTGAATTTTGTCGCCCCGAAATAATTCGTCGTCGCGATGCGCTGGGGATCGAACAGGCCGGTCAACCACTCGCGGGAGGCAAAGTCCTTGAGGTCCGGCGCACTCTGCGGATCGGCGGGCACGTTGCCAGTGCCGTCGTGACCATCGTAACGATGGCAACTGGCACAACTGGCGGCGAAGATCTTCGGCCCCTGTGTCAGCGGATCATGCCTCAGGAGCGTGACGGCGCCCTCGGCCGGAATTCCGGCGGGCGCCTTGGCAAGGACGCGGACGCGAGCGGCCTCGCGCTCGGCGGCTTTCACCGCGGCGAGATACGTTTCATTCTGACGGTCCTCACGCACGGCGGCGAAGGTGAGCAGTCCGGCGCCGGCCACCAGACTGAACAGGAAACCCACATTGAAGCGGTGGCCGAGTTTCCATCTGCCAATGAAGGGCATCAGCGCCACCACAGCGAACACCAGGCCCGGAATGATGATGGCACCCCAGACCTCGGTCTTTCCGGGGAAATATTTCAGGAACTGGAAGAGGAAGAGGAAATACCAGTCAGGCCGTGCGGCGGAGTACGTTTCGGATGGATCGGCGGGCGCGCCCAAATCGGCGCCGAGCGGGCCGTCCGCGCCGGACAGGCGGTGACGCAGTATCAAGAACAACACAGCCGCCAGCACGGCCAGACAGGCGACGGCATCTTTGAGCACCTGGTCCGGCCAGAATGCGGCGTCGGGCCGGCGCTTGGGTTCCTTGGCCGTGAGCCCGTGTTTTCGGAACAGGGCAATGTGGCCAACAACGAGCGCCGTTACCGTGGCTGGCAGTACGCCGGCGTGCAGCGCGAAAAAGCGGGTCAACGTGTGATGGCCGTACTCCGGGCCGCCGATGATGATCTTTTGGAGCGCCGGTCCGATGATGGGGACCACGGCCACCAGATTGGTTGCCACCTTCGTGGCCCAATAGCCCTTTTGATCCCAAGGCAGAAGATAGCCGGTCAGAGACATGGCCAGGACCAAACCCAGCAGGGCCAGGCCGAACCAGAAGTTCACTTCGCGCGGAGCCTTGTAAGCGCCGTCAATGATCACCTGCATCAGGTGCAACACGAGCAACACCGTCATGATGTGGGCGGTATAATGATGCAGGCCGCGCAACAGCCAGCCACCGGTCATTTCATCCTGGATGAAGTAAACGCTCTCCCACGCGGTCTGCGAGCTGGGGCTGTAGGCCATCCACAGAAAAATGCCGGTGATGAACTGCACCATCAGGCAAAAGACCAGCGTGCTGCCCCAGACATAACGCCAGCGCGCGCCGCCGGGGACGTTCTCGTAGAGGGCCTCGCGGGTGAGCTTGCGGCAGCCGGTGCGCTGATCGAGCCAGTCGAGCAACCGCTTCATGCCACGGGGACTTTCTCGGCCCGGCCGGCCTGGAAGTTGCGGAACTTGACCCAGATTTCCCGGTCGTTGCGCACTTCCACCTCCAGAGTGTCCAGTCCGCGCGGCGAGGGGCTGGAGCGATCCGCGATATGGCCGTCCACGCTGAAGGCGCTGTTGTGACAGGGACAAAGGAAATTTCCCTGGGCCGCGAGGTAATCCACAAAACACCCTGCGTGAGGGCAAACGACGTTGAAAGCCTGCAGTTTCCCATCGTTCAACCGCCGCAGGTAAACCGCGCCAATGGGCACTTGGGAGAACGTGTTCCAGGCATCCACCCGCGTGGCCAGCACGGGGAACTTGCGGGGCACGCCGTCGTCGGGCAGCGCATCCAGCGTGGTGACCTGCACCGCGTCATCCACAGCAGTCTTGCGTCGGAGCGGATCCAGCAACACCGTGAGGCCGGCCAGGGCGGGCACCAAGCCGAGCACTGCGCCGATGACGCCGGCCAGGAGTCGCTTGATGAAACCGCGTCGCCCGTTGGCGGGCGGTTCCTGTTCTCTAGGTGTAGCCATGGTCAATTCAACCCTCACCAGCGCCCGACCGGCGCAGCGCTCTGCGATTGAGATGCGCGAAGCATAAAAATGTTCTCGTAAATTGCAAGCGGAGGTTGCACCCGGGTAATGACGGCGGCGCGTGTCGCTTCCTTGAGTGAAGCCGCGAATAGCCTGGTGAGCCACTTCGCGCTGCGGGGAGTAGCGCCTCGTGGAGCGACGCCAGGGCGCAGGTGAATGGGCCGGTTTCCGTCCGCTGCACGCGGACGGGGTTGTCGCAACCCGACAGCCACCACCCGCAGGAAACAAGTGAACAAAGAGCCGGAATCCGAAATCAGAGGGCCGGAAGAATCCCGAAATCCGAAGCCCGAATTGCTTGCCCGTGCAGACCTGCGCTCGCAGTTCGGATTTCGGGGTTCGGATTTCGAACCTCGACCCGAAGCGAACGCTGGCGGTTGAGTTGCGAACTGCCGTGCCGCTGCCGCGGTGAGGAGAATTTTCTTCGTGCTTTTTGGGGTCAATCTTCCTTAACTGCCGTCATGACGATCTGGTTACTGGCTTTCATTCTTCTGGCATCGTTGGCGGGCGTGGGCTACCGGCAGGGCGCCATCCGGGTGGCGGCTTCGCTGGTGGGAATTGTTGTCGCCGCGCTCCTGGCCGTGCCGCTCGGACGGCTGGTTCAACCGATGCTCAAGTCCTTCGGCGTGGTGAACCCGGTGCTGTTATACACCCTGGGACCGGTCGTGGTGTTTGTGCTGGTGCTCGCGGCCGTCAAGATTGGCGGGCTGATGGTGCATCAAAAGGTGGACGTGTTTTACAAGTACAAGGCTGGCGACTTGCGGCTTGCGTTGTTCAACCGGCTCAACTCCCGTCTGGGGCTTTGCCTGGGGCTGGTGAACGGACTCGCGTATCTGGTCCTGATCTCGCTGGTCATTTATGTCTTCAGTTACTGGACGGTCCAAGTGGCATCCTCGGAGGATGACCCGCGGGGCGTTCGGCTGCTCAACCGGATGGGTCGGGACCTGGAGACCACCGGAATGTCCCGAGCGGCCCGGGCGATTGATCCTGTTCCCGACGTGATTTATGGCGTGGCGGACGTGGTCGGAACGATTTACGCCAATCCGTTGCTCGAAGCCCGGGTGTCGCGTTATCCGGGATTCCTGCCGCTGGCGCTGCAACCTGAGTTCCAAGCCCTGGGGCAGGACCAGGGATTCTCCCAACTGCGGCTCCGACGCGGCACGGTCAAAGAACTGCTCGCCCATCCCACCGTGCAGACCATCATGGAAAAACCTGATTTGGTGCAGCGAATGTGGACCACCATAATCGAGGACCTGAAAGATTTTCAGTCATTTTTGGAGAGTGGCAAGTCGGCCAAGTATGAATCTGAGCCGCTGCTTGGCCGGTGGTTGTTCGATTTGAACGGCACCGTTTCGGCGTATCGGCGCATTCGAGCCAACGCTCCGCTGCCCGAGGTCCAGCGTTTTCGTCGCCTGCTGACGGAGCGGTTTACCAGAACCACATTGGTGGCCGCTCCCGACCAGCATGTCATCCTGCGAGATGTGCCGGCCTTGCCGGCGGACGGGGTCCAAACGCTGGACGGCAAGTGGAGCAGGGTGAGCCAGGAATATGAACTGAATTTCGCCGGGGGCACGGATCGGCGCACCGCGAGGATCGAGAACTTCCGATTGTCGGTCTCTGGCAGCGAAAACTGGCCGATCGTCTTCGTCAAAGAGGATTACTGAGCGCGACCGAGGCGCTTTGGAATCAGGGAGCTCGGGCCGTCGAAGTCAGTGGCCAGGCTCAGGTCGGCCTTCTTCTCCACCGGATTCACGCCAAGAAACCGTGGAGGAATTCCCCGCGGAGCCTGAAGTCACCTGAACAACGGGTGCGCCGCGCGCACCGGCGGCACGTTTCCACCAGGCTGGATCAGGTCGAACAGCGAACCGCTGGCAGGCACGGGATTCGTGCTGGTGGCTGCGGACGCAAAGCCGAAGTCGGCTTGCGCAACCGCAGGCAACAAAGGATTGGCATCGTTGCCCGCCAGTTTGCTGGAGTCTTCGCTGCTCAATTGTAGCAACTCCTGGGGAACGGTGGCCTTGTCGGTATAGACCGCACCCACCACGAGCAAGCCGCAGAGGGCGGTGCCCAGCGCAACGGGCACCACCGGTCGCAATTCCAGCCCTGCCCAGAGCCGCTGCCACCAAGACTGGTAGGCGCTCGCCGCCTGGGCCGCCTGGAGGCGGGCCACGACCTGGGTGGAGAAGTCGTTGAAGTAGCGCGGCGGCGGTTGTTCGTGGCGCTTGAGCTTGAGCAACCGGCGCAACTGATCGAAGTTCGGGTCTTCTCGATGCATACTCACTTCAAGTAATCCGATAAATGGGCCTGTAATTGTTGTCGAGCATAAAAAAGCCGCGACCGGACCGTGCCTATGTTGCAGCCCATGATTTCCGCGATTTCATCATGGGGCAGTCCCTGCACATCGTGCAGCGTGACCACCAATCTGTGAGATTCTGACAGCTTTTGCATGGCCGCGTTCAACTTTTCCTGCAATTCAGCCAGACTCACCTCCCGCCGGGGCGTTTTGTCCGAGACCAGCGCCACCAGATCGGGATCGTGTTCCGCGTTGAAATCCAAATCGTTCAGGCTCATGTGGGTCCGGTTCTTCCGCTGCTTGAGAAAGTTGATCGTCTTGTTGACCGCAATTCGATAGACCCAGGTGAAAAAGCTCGAGCCGCCCTTGAAGGTTTTGATGGCCTGAAAGGCCTTGATGAAGGTTTCCTGCGCGAGATCGTTGGCGTCCTCGTGATTGGAGGTCATGTGGTAGATCGTCGCATAAACCCGCTCCTGATAGCGACGCACCAGCTCATCGTAAGCCGCCAGATCGCCTTGCTGCGACCGGCGCACCAGAGACTGCTCCTCGTTCGGGTCAGGAGCCGTCGCAGCCCGGATCACCGGTCGGGCCGGTGCCGGCTCAGTTTCATGGTCGGGAGCCGGTTCGCTCATAACAGGCGGCCTGAGGCTCATTCCGACAACGTGGCCGTCTGCCGGGCCAGGTATTCCGTAACGCCAAATAGTCCCGTCCGTCCGCTGGACTCGGGCAACACCCGCAGACTTTCGCGGGCGTGGTCCAGGTAGCGTTCGATCACTTCCGTGGTCGGTCCCAGCGTGCCGTAGCGGGCCAGCAGTTCGCTTACCCGCGGCAACGAAGCCGGCTGCCAGTTTTGCACCAACTGCTCCAAGCGCGCACGGTCCTTTTCGTTGGCCCGCTCCCAGGCGAGCAACACCGGGAATGTCAACTTGCCCTTGGCCAGGTCGGTGCCGAGAGACTTGCCGGCTTTGACCTCCGAACCGAATAAATCCACGCAATCGTCGTAAACCTGATAAGCCGTCCCGAAGGCCAGACCAAACTGCCGCAGCGCGCTCCGTTGCACCGCTGTCGCGTCGCTCAGACAGGCGGCGAGGTCGCTCGACAACGCAAACAACTCGGCGGTCTTCATTTCCAGCACGCGGAAGTACTCACGGCGCGAGCGGTCAAAGTTGCGGCGGTGTTGGGTTTGGAGGATTTCACCTGAACACACCGTGTTCGTGGCCATGGCCACCGACCGGCAGATTTCCGGGGTGGGAAAACTCGCGGCCAGCTTCAGGGCCTGCGCGAAAAGGCAGTCGCCAAACAGCACGGCGATTTCGTTGCCCCAATTGGCGGCCAGCGTCAACTGCCCCCGCCGGATTTCGGCTTCGTCCATCACGTCGTCATGCACCAGCGTGGCCAGATGCACCATCTCGATGATGGCGGCCACCGTGACGTGGGAATCGTGAATCTTGCCCAAGGCCTTGGCGGCAAGCGCCACCAGGGTGGGCCGAAGATGCTTGCCGCTGCCATTCAGCGCGTATTCGGCATACTGCGCCAGCGCGGGGTCGAACTCGTTCACCTGCCGGGCCAGGCGTTGGCTGACCGCTTCGAGGAAAGGCTCGACCGGTTCCACGATGTGTTTCCAGGAACTGGGCGATTCGGTTTGCGGCGCTTCAACGACCCCCGCCGCCGCTTTGGTGTCAGCAGCCAACATGCGCGGAGCAATCTACTTTTCAGCGCAAACCTAGTCAAACTCGTTCCCGCAGTCGGCACCCTTGGGAACAGGGTCAACGGGTGACGCTGCTTGTGCGGGGCGCAACTGCTGTCTGGGCGGCTGTCAGTCGCCAGCCAAACGCTGTTGCACGGCCTGAATCAGTTTCTCGGGCGAGAAAGGTTTGAGAAGGTGGATCGCTGAATGAGGGGGACCGCCGTCAGGTGTCGCCCGCTCCGAACTGGAGTCGCCGGCAAAGAGGACTTTCAGGCCGGGTTTGCTGCATCGGAGGCGATCGGCCAATTCCCGTCCTGTGATATCTCCGGCGGAACGGGCATCGGTGAACAGCAAATCCACTCTTGATGCCTCGCTCGGCCACAACAGCAACGCGGTCGCGGCGTCCTCCGCTTCGATCACTTTGTAATCATTCCAATTGAGAACGCAGCGGGCCAGTCCGCGCAGGCGATCATCCGGTTCCACCAGCAGAACCGTTCCTCGATTCACGGGGGCGGCGGTCTCGGCTTGCAGCCGCGCGAGCACTTCTGCCGGCGGGGCGGGCGGCAGATACACCCGGAACTCCGAGCCCACGCCCACATCCGTCGAGTATTCGATCCAGCCGGCCATCTGCCGGACGGCGCCATAAACCGCGGCCAGCCCAAGCCCAATGCCCCTGCCACCGGCCGCAGCCACGGCAAACGGCTCAAAAAGATGCGCCTGAATTTCCGGAGTCATGCCACAGCCGGTGTCGCTGACAGCGAGGCGGACAAATTCTCCGGCTCTGGCCTCCACGTTGCCTTGCGTTTGTGACTCATCCAGGCGCAGCGTCGCGGTGCTGATGGTGAGCTTTCCCCCTTCCGGCATCGCCTCCCGTGCGTTCAGAACCAGGTTGACGAGTGTCTCGACTCTTTGAGAATGTCCCCTTTTGGACTCGATGAAAATGTCCCCTTTGGGCGGCAGTTGCGGTAGCAACTGCCGGCCTGATGGAGACCTTGACGATGAGTCGGAAAGAACGGCAACG
>WYBW01000018.1 GCA_011525685.1 Verrucomicrobiia bacterium | reverse complement strand
TTTTGCATCCGCAGTATCAACCATATTTGAAGGAGTTTGGGAACCTCTAAATTTCATCCACGCAAGCTGGCTCCATTCAACGACTTCCGCTCACCGCTTCAAAACACTTTTAATGCGTAGGCCCTGGGCGCGGCACAAGGACGCGGCACTTCACCTGGAGTTCCGGCGAGCGACGAAACCAGCCGATGCTTTTCTCGGCGTCATACTTGGCTCGAATTTCCACCCGATTGCCGGTTTGCCTGATCGTGACCTGGTGCGTGTCCAGAGTTCGCTGCGCCTGGGCTTTCGTGCCGCCGGCTTTGCGCGTGACTTCGATCTCGACAGTCTCCACGTTGGCGGAGCTGACCTCAATCGCGCCGCGATCCAGTTCGGCGACCAACTTGTCACCGGGTTGAACGGGGAAGGACTTCGTAATCCGGTCCTCAAGGTCTGCACGGGCGCTGGTCGCCAGCAGGGCGAGGCAGACCGCTGCGATGGCGGTTGGGTGAAATGACCCAAGGATTCTGGCTTTCATGTTCTTGATTCAGTTTGGTCACAATCCGGAAACACGGGAACAAGGCGAATCACGCCCGCACCCTAACGCAGCCTATGACACACGGGAAGGCGATAAAGTTTCATCCTTCTGTGGGTCTGCGACCGGCACCGCTCACGCCGAAGCCCGCATTTGAACCTGCATCCGATACATATAACGGATGACATCCATGGACACGTGGGATGGCTGCGCGGATTTCGCCGCCGTGGCGTCTGACCTTTGTTCCAGACGGATCTTCTCGAGTTCGCCCGCGTCCAGCCAATAACCGGCGCAACTCGGGCAGTGATCAATCTCGACCGTGCTCCGGGGATGGAACAAATGGCGCTTGAGTTTCACGCCGGCGCAGCGGGGACAGGCACGCTTGCGGGAGAGATCCACCGGTCGGTCGGGATTGCGCCGGATGTTGATGAGGTGCTCCCCGGCCGCTTCGTGCCGCTCGTCCACCCGCTTGAGTTCGAATGCGTCAAACCAAATGCCACCGCAACCACCCTGGCAGATATCCACGACCACGGCACCCACCTGGGTTTCCGTCAACTGGTGATCACATGCCGGACAATTCATGGCACAACCCATAGCAGGTCCGGCGGGGACTTCAATGCCTCTTTCCGGTGTGGTGAGCTGTCTCGCCAAGCACACGGCTTCGAGCGATGGAAACGCGTGCCATTTCCTTAAAACGGAACGATGCGGTTCAAACCGGGGAGCATACGCCTCTGGCGTGTGGTTTGCGGCGTCGCGCCGCAAACTCCGTCCTGCCATTATCACGCACCAAACATTACGGCGAATATGGAGTCACGAAGCCGCCGGCGCGACGCTGGCGGCGGCACGCGGGACGCGTACGCTCCCCAAAACCAACTGCATGGATCCGGTCAAAGCGGTGTATGTCGGCGGGTTGTCGTCGAAGCGGCGACTCCGGCTGGCCGCGGCGGCAAGGTCATTGCACCTCCACCAGCCGCACGTAATCCAAGCCGAAACTGTAACTCCTCAACGTCTTCTCGCGCTCCCCGTCAAAGGGTTTTGCGGTTACATGCTGGCAAAGTCGGAATGGCGCGTGGGAGTTGCCAGTTCAACTCGATTGGGAGGTTCAGACATCAATCAGGAGGCTGTTAAGTGTGCGACTCTCAGGATTAACGGTAAAAATCGGGAGAATTTACACGGAGACGCTTGCTCATCGCTAGGGCCTCGCACAAAATCCAGCCGACGAAGGACAATTTGTGGTTAGCGGAGCCGACAAATCGGGGCTACCGATGATTTCGCGACTGAACGCCGGGTGCCATGCATCTCGGACTGGCCGGGATGCCTCGCTGGGCAACCCGAAGCCCCAACCTTGCTGGCTTGCGACGGCCGTTCTTGTTGCCAACTGAAACTTGATCGCCAGTGACTTATGAACACGAAACCGGTCCTTTTCAACAACACGGTCCTCCGCGACGGGCATCAATCCATGGCCGCCACGCGCATGACCACCGCGCAAATGCTCCCGGCCGCACCGATTCTGGACGAAATGGGCTTCGCCGGACTCGAGACTTGGGGCGGCGCGACGATTGATTCCTGCCTGCGCTATCTGAATGAGAATCCGTTCGATCGCCTGCGCACGTTGAAAAAGATCGCGCCCAAGACGCCCCAACTGATGTTGCTGCGCGGGCAGAACATTGTTCAATACGCCAGCTTCCCCGATGATGTGGTGGAAACGTTCGTGCGCCTCACCTGCGAGAACGGGCAGGACATTCTCCGCATTTTTGACGCGCTGAACGATGTGCGAAATCTTCAGACCGCCATCAAGGCCACCAAGAAACACGGCAAACATGCGCGCGGCGAGTTGTGCTACACGATCAGCCCGGTTCATACGGTCGAGAACTTCGTGAAGATGGGGGTCGAGTTGGAGAAGATGGGCTGTGACTCCATCGGCATCAAGGACATGTCCGGCATCATCCAGCCGCAGATTGCCTATCGGATGGTGAAGGAACTGAAGAGCAAGATCGGCATCCCCATCACGCTGCACACGCACGACACCGCCGGCCTCGGTGCGGCGAGCTATCTCGCGGCGATTGATGCGGGCGTGGATTGTGTTGAAGTGTCCATCGTGCCGTTTGCCAACGGCACATCGCAGCCGGACACGCAACGCATGTTGGCGCTGCTGGAAGGCCATCCGCGTTGTCCCAAGTTTGACATCGAAAAACTCGCCAAGCTGCGCGATTACTTCGAGGGCGTCTATAAGGAGCTTTCCAAGTTCACCAGTCCCGCCAACGAACGCGTGGACAGCGACATTCTGATCTATCAAGTGCCAGGCGGCATGTTGTCGAACTTCCGCACGCAGCTCAAGGAACAGGGCATGAGCGACAAGTTCGACGCCGTGCTGAAGGAAATTCCCATAGTGCGAGAAGCGCTGGGATGGATTCCGCTCGTCACGCCCACGTCGCAGATTGTCGGCACGCAGGCGATGATGAACGTGAAGTTCGGTCGCTGGAAGATGATCTGCCAGCCCGCGCAAGACATCGCACTCGGCAAGTATGGTCTGACGCCCGGCCCGATTGATCCCAACGTCCTCGCGCAGGTCGAGAAGCAAACCGGCAAGAAACGCGTCACGGATCGTCCGGCGGATTTGCTCGAACCGGGCCTGGAGAAATTCCGCAAGCAATGCGGCGAGAAGGGCCTGCCCACCGACGACGAGACGGTTGTGCTCTTCGCGATGTTCCCGCAACAAGTCGAGGATTTGCACAAGGCGAGAGCCAAGCCGACCGCCGCGCCCGCCGCGACCCCGGCAGCCACGGCTGCGACCGCAGCTCCTGCTCCCGTGCGGACCAATGGCCAGGGCCGGCACTTGTTTGTGACCGTCAACGGCAAGCGGCATGACGTGACCGTCGAGACGCTCGACTGATGAACCCGAATTCCGAATGACCAAGTCCGAGAGAAATTCAATGCCCGAAGCCTGCGGCAGCGCACGACGTTCCCCCCGCCTCGTAGCGCAGGTTTCCAACCTGCTGTATCGCCGACTTCCAGCCGGCAAAGCAGTCGAAATGCGAGCGCTCCTGGAGGTTTGTGGCGTTTGCGGATTGGAAATCCGCGATACAGCAGACTGGAAGTCTGCGCTACGCTCGCGATACCTGTGCTTCTCCTTGCTGTCGAACCCCATTTCCAGTTCATGACAACGCCATCCACCACCCCATTGCTCTCCGAGTTCCCGCCCGTCAGCTACGACGACTGGCGCAAGCTGGTTGAGGCCGAACTTAAGGGCGCGCCGTTCGACAAGAAGATGTTCACGGCCACCTACGAGGGGCTGACGCTCAAGCCGATTTATCGCCGCGAGGACATTGCCAATTTGCCGCATGTGAATTCGTTCCCCGGCTTCGCGCCGTTCGTACGCGGCGCGAGCGCGAGCGGTTATGTGAAGGAATCCTGGGACGTGTCGCAGGAAATCGCCGTGGCCAGTCCGACGGAGTTCAACTTCGCCGCGCGCAATTCCATCAGTCGCGGCCTCAACGCGCTGAACATGGTGCTGGACCGCGCGACGCGCAACGGACTCGATCCGGATTGGGCCGCGCCGGAAGACGTGGGCTTCGGCGGACTGTCCATCGCGACGCTGGATGATTTGAATCGCGCTCTCGATGGCGTGTTGCTCGACAAAACCTCGCTGTTTGTGCGGTCGGGGGCATCGGCGCTGCCATTCGCGGCGTTGCTCGTGGCGCTGGCGCGGAAACGGAAGACCTCGCTCGCGACGCTGCACGGCTGCATCGAGATGGATCCGCTGGGCGTGCTCGTGCATGAAGGCAAATTGCCGCAATCGCTTGGCGGTGCGTATCGCGAGATGGCCGCTCTGACCGAGTGGGCGGCGAAGAATGCGCCGCAGTTGCAGACCCTCTGCGTTCACAGTCGCGCCTGGCACGAGGCCGGTGGAAGCGCCGTCCAAGAACTCGCTTACACGCTGGCGACCGGCGTTGAGTATTTGCGACAACTCGCCAAGCTCGGCTTGGACGTGAACACCACAGCGCCGCGCCTGCGCTTCGCCGTGACCGTCGGCACGAATTTCTTTCTGGAGATCGCCAAGTTGCGGGCGCTGCGAATGCTGTGGTCACGCGCCGTGGCAGCGGCAGGCGGCAATGAGACGGCCCAAAAGATCTCGCTGCACGTCCGCACGTCGCAATGGAACAAGTCCGTCGTTGACCCTTACAACAATCTCTTGCGCGCCACGGTTGAGGCGTTCGCGGGCGTGCTCGGTGGTTGCGACTCCATGCAGGTCGGCGCGTTCGATGAAGTGGTGCGGCCACCGGATGATTTCAGCCTGCGCATCGCACGCAACACGCAACTGGTGTTGCAGAAGGAATGTGAGCTTAACCACGTCATTGATCCGGCGGGCGGCTCATGGTTCGTCGAGAATGCCACGGCGGAGATCGCCGGTCGGGCGTGGGCGTTGTTCCAGGAAGTCGAGAAAGCGGGCGGAATGGAAGCCGCCTTGCGCGCGGGCGGGCCGCAAAAAGCCGTGGCGGAAACCGCCGCCAAGAAGATCAAGTCCGTCACCAGCCGGCGCGATTCCATCGTGGGCGTGAATCAATACGCCAATCCCAAGGAAGAACCGCTCGAGGTGCCGGCGGCGGACCCACAGGCCTTTCACAAGCGGCGTGTGCAGCAGGTGGCCTCGCATCGCACGGCGTTGGAAGACGAGGACAGTCAGATCGTACTGAATTGGTTGTCCAAGGTTATCAGTTTGAACGGTCGCGACCTGTTCGGTGTGTGTGTCGAGGCGGTCAGCGCGGGGGCGACGTTGGGCGAAATCACCCGGGCACTGCGCATCAATGATGCGCCGTGCGCACCCATCACGCCGGTGTGCATCACGCGCGCGGCCAAGCCGATTGAGGCATTGCGCGCCGCGATGAATCGGCGGACGGGCGGGCCGGCGAAGGTGTTTCTCTGCAACATGGGTCCGCTTAAGGAGCACAAGGCGCGGGCGGATTTCTCTCGCGGCTTTTTCAGCGTGGGCGGTTACGAAGTCATTTCGCCGACCGGATTCAAGTCCCCGGAGGATGCCGTTACCGCGCTGTTGAAATCGCGGGCCGAGGTCGCGGTGATTTGCTCAACCGACGAGAATTATCCGAAGCTGGTGCCGGCACTGACGGAGGAAATGCGGTCACAAAAGCCGGACACGATTGTCGTCCTGGCGGGCTATCCGCAGGAGCAGATTGAAGCGCACAAGAAAGCGGGCGTGGATGAGTTCATTCACATTCGCGCGGATGTGGTTGAAGTGCTGACGAGGATCAATGAAAGGCTGGGGATTAAATGAAGACTCGGCATAACCACCTTCCGATCCGATCTGACGTTGCCCAGACTGAATCCCAAAGGGATTCCGGATCAAAGCCCGGGGTTGCGAGGAACGAGCTACCCTGGGAATACGAATCGCAACCTCACAACCCCAACGGGGTTGTGGCGCGGTCGCACCAAATTGCCTCAACCCCGTTGGGGTTGAATTCCCAACGCTTTGCACCCAGGGTAGCTCGTTCCTCGCAACCCTGGGCTGCAGGCCACAATCCCGTTGGGATTGAAAGATTATGACCACCTTTCCTGATTACACCAAAGTTGAACTGAACACGACGCCCGCGACGGTGACGTTCGAGCAATGGCGCGCGCGGTTCGAGGCGGAGACGGGCAAATCACTCAACGACTGGGTGCATCAAACACTCGAACAGATCGCCGTGCAGCCGCTCTACACGAACGCCGATCTCGCGAAGTGCGAACACCTTGACACCATGCCCGGCCTCGCCCCGTTCGTGCGGGGACCGTACGGCTCAATGTACGTCACGAAGCCCTGGACGGTGCGGCAATACGCAGGGTTCTCGACGGCGGAGGAATCCAATGCGTTTTATCGCCGCAACATCGCGGCGGGGCAGCAGGGTTTGTCCGTGGCTTTCGATTTGCCGACGCATCGCGGTTACGACTCGGATCATCCGCGCGCCTTCGCCGACGTCGGCAAGGCGGGCGTGGCGGTGGATTCGATTCTCGATATGAAGGTGCTGTTCGACAGCATCCCGCTGGATCGCATTTCCGTTTCGATGACGATGAACGGCGCGGTGCTACCGGTGCTGGCTTTCTACATCGTGGCCGCCGAGGAACAAGGCGTCCCGCTCGATAAGCTCTCCGGCACGATCCAGAACGACATTCTCAAGGAATACATGGTGCGGAACACCTACATTTATCCGCCCGCTCCTTCGATGCGCATCATTGCGGACATCTTCAGTTTCACGTCGCAGAAGATGCCGAAGTTCAATTCGATTTCGATCTCCGGCTATCACATGCAGGAAGCGGGCGCGACGGCGGATTTGGAAATGGCCTACACACTCGCGGACGGCCTCGAATACGTGCGCACCGGCATCAAGGCGGGCATTGATATTGATGCGTTTGCGCCGCGCCTGTCGTTCTTCTGGGCGCAGGGGAAGAACTTCTTCATGGAGATTGCCAAGATGCGCGCGGCGCGGGCGCTCTGGGCGAAACTCATCAAGCAATTCAATCCGAAGAATCCCAAATCCATGGCGCTGCGGACGCATTCGCAAACCTCGGGTTGGTCGCTGACGGAGCAAGACCCGTTCAACAACGTCGCGCGCACGTGCATCGAAGCGATGGCGGCCACGCTCGGTCATACGCAATCGCTGCACACGAACGCGTTGGACGAAGCCATCGCGTTGCCGACGGATTTCTCGGCGCGCATCGCGCGGAACACGCAGTTGTTGCTCCAGGAGGAAACGGGCATCTGCAAGGTGATTGATCCGTGGGGCGGTTCGTTCTACGTCGAGGCGCTCACAAGTGAAATCATGCGGCGCGCGTGGGGGCACATCCAGGAAGTCGAAGCGCTGGGCGGCATGGCGAAGGCGATTGAAACGGGCCTGCCAAAGTTGCGCATCGAAGAAGCGGCGGCGCGACGGCAGGCGCACATTGATTCCGGCAAGGAAGCGATCATCGGTGTGAACACGCTGCGATTGGACAAGGCGGAAAAGCTCGACGTGCTCGAAGTGGACAACACCGCTGTCCGCGATTCGCAAATCAAGCGACTGCAAAAACTCAAAACCGAACGCGACAACGCCAAGGTGAACGCGTGTCTGGAGGCGTTGTCCAAAGCAGCGGAAAGCGGACAGGGCAATTTGCTCGCGCTGGCTGTGGACGCGGCGCGGGCGCGGGCGTCGTTGGGCGAGATTTCCTTCGCGCTGGAGAAACATTTCAACCGGCACAAAGCCGTCATCCGATCTGTGAGTGGCGTGTATCAATCTGAATTCGGGCAGGACCCGCAAATTGAGCAGGTCCGCAAACTGACTGATGCGTTCGCGGAAAAGGAAGGTCGTCGACCGCGCATTCTCATCGCGAAGATGGGCCAGGACGGTCACGATCGCGGCGCGAAAGTGGTGGCCACGGCCTACGCCGATCTTGGTTTCGACGTGGACATCGGCCCGTTGTTTCAGCAGCCGGACGAAGCGGCGCGCATGGCGGCGGAAAACGACGTGCATGTGGTCGGCATCAGCTCGCTGGCGGGCGGACACAAGACGTTGCTCGTGCAGTTGCGCGATGAACTCAAGAAGATCGGGCGCGAGGACATCATGATCGTGGTGGGCGGCGTCATTCCGCCGCAGGATTATGATTTTCTGAAAGCGAACGGCGCGGCGGCGGTGTTCGGTCCGGGCACGTTCATTCCCGATGCGGCGAAGGAGATGTTGACGCAGTTGAGTCAGGCGTTGGATTGATTGATGAGAGAGCATGGTAAAGCGAATGATCAGCGTCGTAGCGGCAGGCATCCTGCCTGCCGTAGAGCCGCGGCTTCCAGCCCGGCGGAACGGTCGTCGCTTGCCCGTAGAGTTACGAGCCATGTCGCACCGTTCCCCCTCACCCCGGCCCTCTCCCCAAGGGAGAGGGAGAATCGTTCGCCGATGGTTGAGGCTCCAAGTGGCACTGGTTTGTTGGTCGGTGGTCGAGCAAGTGAAGACGGCGAAAGCACGGCGACCTGTCGAGGGTTTCAAGCCGCGCGATTGCTGTTCCCTCTCCCCGGGGGAGAGGGTCAGGGTGAGGGCGAGCGTTTCGGGATTACTGACTCAAACAAAAGCCGCATGAGCGAAACTGCGTCCACCTCATCTGCTGGACCTCGTCATCCCCGTCGGTTGACGGTGGATGATTGCGTCGCGGGCGTAATGGCGGGCGACCGGGCGATTCTGGCGCGGGCTATTACGCTGGTGGAAAGCAATTCACGACTGCACGAGGCGCAGGCGCAGGAAGTGTTGACGCGGTTGTTGCCGCATACGGGCAAGGCAAAGCGCATCGGCATCACGGGCGTTCCGGGCGTGGGCAAGAGCACGTTCATCGAGACGTTCGGTTGTCAGTTGGTCGAGCGCGGGCACAAGCTTGCGGTATTGACCATTGATCCGACGAGCGCACGGTCGGGCGGCAGCATCCTCGGCGACAAGACGCGGATGGAAAAACTTTGCGTCGCGCCGAGTGCGTTCATTCGGCCCTCGCCGTCGGGCGACAATCTGGGCGGCGTGGCGCGGCGCACGCGTGAGACGATGTTGCTTTGTGAGGCAGCCGGGTTCGATACGATTCTGGTGGAAAGCGTGGGCGTGGGGCAGACGGAGATTGCGCTGCGCTCGATGGTGGATTTCTTCCTGTTGCTGCTGCTGCCGGGAGCGGGCGACGAGTTGCAGGGCATCAAGAAGGGCATAGTCGAAATGGCGGATTTGGTCCTGATCAACAAAGCCGATGGGGACAATCGGATGCGTGCCGAACATGCGCGCGCCGATCAGGACGCCGCTCTGCACTACACGCAACCGGCGACGCCGGGCTGGAAAACGGAAGTTGCCCTTTGCTCCGGACTCACCGGCGAGGGCTTGCCGCAAGTCTGGGAGCGCATCGAGAAGTTTTACGCGGAACTGGAAGCCAAGGGCGTGATCGCGAAGCGCCGCCAGCAACAAACGCTGGAGTGGCTGAACGATTTGATTCACGACGAATTGCGCCGGCGGTTTGATCACGATCCGCGCGTGATTGCGAAGCTGCCGGAGTTGCGGGCGGCGTTGCTGCGCGGCGAAACCACGGCGGTGCGGGCGGCAAATGTTTTACTGGAAGCGCATGGAAACGCAAAAACGGAGGAGCCGAAATGAGGCTGATCCGGTCTCCTCTCATTAACACCCCGCTTCTGCGGGGTGTCCAAGCAACGCGTGAAAGATTGAACCGCTTCAGCGGTTTGTCGCGTGCGCGGGAAACCGTTGAAACGGTTTCGATGGTTGCGGCGCCGCTAATCACCCCGCTGAAGCGGGGTGTTAATGAGATGCCTCCTTTGCTGCCATTGGGGCCGATTGCTTTAACCGATATCTCAATGTTTGAAACTTTATGATCAAGAAAATTGACCACCTGGGCATCGCGGTGAAATCGCTGGATGAAGCGGTGCCGTATTACGAGAAGGCGCTTGGCCTCAAGTGCGAGCATCGGGAGGAAGTGCCGTCGCAGAAGGTCCGCACGGCGTTTTTCCACTGCGGCGAAGTTCACATAGAGTTGCTTGAACCGACTGATCCAGAAAGTCCAATCGCCAAGTATCTCGAGAAGAATCCGGCCGGCGGCATTCATCACATCGCGTTCGGCACGGATGACGTGCAGGGCCAGCTCCAGCAGGCGGCCGACGCGGGCGTGAAGTTGATTCACGACAAGCCGTTTGACGGCGCGGGCGGCAAGCTCGTGGCGTTTTTGCATCCGAAATCCACGTATGGCGTGCTGACGGAATTCTGCATGCCGAAACCGAACTGAAATCCAATTTTATGGCCATACCGAAATCATTCCTCGAAGAACTGGAGAAGAAACGCGCCGAAGCTCGCCTGGGCGGCGGCGCGGATAAACTGGAAGCCCGCCGCAAGAAGGGCGTGATGACTGCGCGCGACCGGCTCAATGAACTGTTCCAAGCCGGAACGTTTCAGGAGTCCGGCATGCACGCGGACCACGATTGCCACAACTTCGGCATGGAAAAGAAATCCCTGCCCGGCGATGGCGTGGTGACGGGCACGGGACTCGTGGATGGACGCGCGGTGGCGGCGTTCAGCCAGGATTTCACCGTGGGCGGCGGGGCGCTCGGTCGCATTCACGCGAAAAAGATCTGCGACATGATGGAGTTTGCGCTGAAGTCCGGCTGCCCGATCGTGGGCTTCAACGATTCCGGCGGAGCGCGAATCCAGGAGGGCGACGATTCGCTGTCTGGCTACGGGCAGGTGTTTTTCCGCAACGTGCTGGTGTCGGGGGTCGTGCCGCAGATTGCGGTCGTCGCCGGGCCTTGCGCGGGCGGTGCGGCGTATTCGCCGGCGTTGATGGACTTCATCATCATGGTGAAGGACAGTGCCAACATGTTCATCTGCGGGCCGGAAGTCATTCAGGCGGTGACCGGCCAGAAATGCACGATGGCGGAAATCGGCAGCGCCATGGCGCATGCCAGTGTGAGCGGCAACATCCATTTCGTGGCCGAGAACGACGCCGACGCGGTGCGCATCGTGAAGAAACTGCTCTCGTATCTGCCGTCGAACAACGTGATGGACCCGCCGCATCACCCGACACCGCAGGTGGACCTGAGTCCCGACGCCGAGTTCAACAAACTCGTGCCCGATGACGCGAAGAATCCGATGGACGTCACCAAAGTCATCGCGCGACTCGTGGACAAGGGTGACTACCTGGAAGTGATGAAGGAGTTCGCGAAGAACATCGTGATCTGCTTTGCGCGCATCCAGGGCGTGGTGGTGGGCATCATCGCGAATCAATCGGCAGTGAAGGCCGGCACGCTGGACATTGATGCCTCCGACAAGGCCGCGCGGTTCATCCGCTTCTGCAACGTGTTCAACATCCCGATTGTGAATCTCGTGGACGTGCCGGGATTTCTGCCCGGCGTCGCGCAGGAACGCGGCGGCATCATCCGGCACGGCGCGAAAATGCTATTCGCCTACGCCTCGGCGACTGTGCCCAAGATCACGGTGATTCTCCGCAAAGCCTACGGCGGCGCGTATCTCGCCATGTGCAGCGCGGACATGGGCGCGGATGCCGTTTACGCCTGGCCCACGGCCGAGATCGCGGTGATGGGCGCGGAAGGCGCGGTGAAGATTCTCTACAAACGCGAGATCGCCGCGGCGGCTGACCCGAAGAAGGAAGAGGCCAAACTGGTGGCCGATTATCGCGCGCACTTCTGCTCGCCCTACGAAGCGGCGAAGAAAGCGATGATCAACGACGTGATTGCTCCGGCGGAAACGCGCGCGGTGGTTTCGCTCGCCTTGCGTAATCTCTTGAGCAAACGGGAGACGCGTCCGCCGAAGAAACACGGGACGATTCCGTTGTGAACCTTGGGCGTAACGAAACATGAACTTGAGAAATACCCTCACCCCGGCCCGCGGTTGCGTAGCGCAGGTTTCCAACCTGCTGTATCGCCGATTTCCAATCGGCAGTGGTTTGCTGTCAAGCGACCCGCGGGTTGGAAACCCGCGATACAGCAGACTGGAAGTCTGCGCTACGGATGGGGCGTTGCGGAGGGGTGCATCCTCTAGTGGCAGGCAGCTTTTTGCAGGCAATCCCAGTGCCAAATTATGAATCCCACTCCTCCTCCTGACGATTTATCGCCCACCGAATCGAATCTCGGCAAGGTGCTGGCTTTGATTCACCGCGTATTGCCGCGGCTCGATGACCCGGCACGCAAGGCTGAGGTGCAATCCGCGTTGAGCAAGGCCGCCTCGTTTCTCGAAGCCGCACGCACGGCGCACAGCGGTGGCGTGGCCAGTCTGCCACCAATTGGTTCGCAGCAGGTGGCCACGGTCGTGTCCCCGGAAATCGCAGCCGTGATTGCGGCCGCGGTTTCGGTGGTGCTGGATCGGCCTTATCGGCTCGTTTCTGTTCAACAGGTGACGGTACCGGTCGTGCCGCATCTTAATGTCTGGGCGGTGGAAGGCCGCACGCAGATTTTCATGTCCCATAAAGTCCGTTGAACCCTTTACCAAATCGCATGATCAAACGACTTCGCGTCACCGTGGACGGCAACTCTTACGATGTCACTGTCGAGTTGCCGGACGAAACCAGCGCCGCACCCGGCGTTATCGCGCCGCCTGCTCCGGCGGCCAGTGCTCCGGCAGCGCCCGCTCCCGCTCCGGCCGCCGGACCCGCAACGGCATTACCAACCCCAGCGCCCGTTGCGACCCCAGCGTCTTCCGGCCCGGCCGGTCCCGGTGATGTGCCCAGTCCGTTGGCCGGTCGCGTCACCGCTGTGGTAGTGACCGTCGGCCAGGAAGTGAAGGAAGGCGACCACCTCGTGACATTGGAAGCGATGAAAATGAACACGTTCGTGTTCGCGCCCAAGAACGGCAAGGTGGCGGAGATTAAAACCGAAGTCGGCGCGACGGTGGAGGAAGGGCAGGTGCTGGTGCGCATTGCTTAATCGGAACGATGAAAACGGACGTGACCAAGGCAGGAGGAAGCGAGCGTAGGATAGGCGTCGCGCCTGTCTCCATCTCCTTGAAAACACTCCTTCCTATGTCAACTTTTGGAGCCAAAGCCGGTGGCGCGCACAACGCGGATGCCTTCGAGTTAGAGACAGGCGCGACGCCTGTCCTACGAGACTGGGCGCTGCTCCAATACGTGGAAGTCACCTCTACCAATCTGATCGCGGCGAAGCTGCCCGCATGGCACGCCGTGCGGGCGGATACACAGACGGCGGGGCGCGGACGATTTCAACGCAGTTGGGTTTCGGACGCGGGTGGACTGTGGTTGTCGGCGGTAGTGCCGGTGGAAACCAATTCTCCCGCCTGGCGGATATTGCCGCTGGCCACGGGGGTTGCGGTGTGTGATGCGCTGCGAGAGTGTGGCGTGAAGGAACTCCGGTTGCGCTGGCCCAACGATGTGCTCGTGGGCGACCGCAAGCTGGCGGGTCTGTTGATTGACCAATTTCAGGCCGGGCTGGCGGTGGTGGGCATTGGCATCAATGTGAACAACCACCCGGAGGCTCGCGAGGCGGCGTTACGCGACCATGTCGCGCGCTTGGCGGACTTGGTTTCGCCGACGCCATCGGTGGATGACCTCGCGCATCGCGTGTTGACCAATTTGCGCGACGTTTGGGGTGAACTGCCGGCCAACGCGTGGCGGCAAGGATCCTTGGTTGCCGTAGAGGGCGTGCATCCTTGCCGCCCGGAACGGACTCACGAATTCAGTGCGATGCCGGAAAGTTCGGAGGGACAGGACGCACGACGGTCTTTTCCGCCGGGCTGGAAGCCCGGCTCTACGGCAGGCACGGATGCCTGCCGCCACAGTTCGCTCTTGCAGCGCGTCAACGCGCTTTGGGATTTGCCGCGCCGCGTGCAGCTCGATCTGGACGGCACGGTGGTCGAAGGCGACTTCGGCGGCGTGGACGCGGGCGGGCGATTGCGGCTGCGGTTGGCGGGCGACGTGAACCAGTTTTTTGAACCGCAGGACGTGAAGCTTCTGCGCGATATCCCTTGAATGATTCCATGAAACCATTGACGAAACTGACCAAAGAGGAAGCGGCGCAATACATCAACAACGCCGAAACCGTGGCCGTGAGCGGATTTACCGCCGCCGGCGCGCCGAAAGCCGTGCCGGGGGCCATCGCCGCGCGCGCCGCAGCGGAACACGCCGCCGGGCGACCTTTCAAAATCAATCTCATCTCCGGCGCTTCCACCGGCCCGTCGCTGGACGGCGCGCTGGCGCGGGCCAAGGCGCTGGGCTTCCGCACTCCGTACCAATCGGATCCCGATCTGCGCAAGAGCATCAACGCCGGCGAGACGCAGTTCTTCGACATGCACCTGTCGCGGCTGCCGCAGGACGTGCGCTATGGCTTTCTCGGCCCGATCCACACGGCGATCATTGAGGCGAGTGAGGTCACGAAGTATGGAGAAATTGTGCTGACGTCCTCCGTGGGTGCGTCGCCGACTTTCGCCCGGCTGGCGAAACATGTCATCATCGAACTCAACCGCTATCATCCGCCGATCCTGCGCGGCTCGCACGACATCTACGAACCCGATGATCCCCCGCAGCGCAGCGACGTGCCCGTGTTCAAGCCGTCGGACCGCATCGGTTCGCCAGTCATCCAGGTTGATCCGACGAAGATTGTCGGTGTGGTGGAGACGCATCTGCCGGATGAAACCGGCGCATTTGCGGACGTGAGTCCGGTAACGGCGAAGATCGGCGATCACGTCGCGGAGTTTCTCGCGGCGGAAATCAAGCGCGGTTTGATTCCGAAGACATTCCTGCCCGTGCAATCCGGCGTCGGCGATACGGCCAACGCGGTGTTGATGGCGATGGCCGAGCATCCGGAGATTCCCAATTTTCAGATGTACACCGAGGTCATCCAGGACGCGGTGATCTCATTGATGCGTAAGGAACGCGTGACTTTCGCCAGCGGCTGTTCGCTGACCGTGCCGCCGGCCACGCTGGAAGCCATTTACGCCGATTGGGAATTCTTCCGTCCGCGCCTGTTGTTGCGGCCGCAGGAAATCACGAACAATCCGGAAATCGTCCGGCGCATTGGCACTATTTCCGTCAACACCGCCATCGAAGTGGACCTCAGCGGCAACGTCAACAGCACGCACGTGCTGGGCAAGCACATGATGAACGGCATCGGCGGTTCGGCGGACTTCGCGCGCGCGGCGTTTCTCTCGATGTTCATCTGTCCCTCGACCGCAAAGGGCGGCAAGATCAGCACGATTGTCCCGATGGTGAGCCATCTGGACAGCAGCGAACATTCGGTGTGTGTGATCGTGACCGAGCAAGGGGTCGCTGACCTGCGTGGAAAGTCGCCTACCGCGCGGGCCAAGCTCATCATCGAGAACTGCGCGCACCCGGACTACCAGCCCATCCTGCGCGATTACATTTCGCGCGGCGGCAACGGCCATTCATTGCAGAGCCTGGGTGCAGCCTTCGGAATGCATTTGAGCTACGGCGAGAGCGGCGACATGCGGAATGTGAAGTGGGCAGTTTAGGTTGTTTACCTTTTACCGCTGTCGTCGCTCCGCGCTGCCGGTGGATTTCAAAACTTGGCGGCGGTTCAGAGGCGCAGGGGAAATGCGGAGTCCGGGGGGGAATGAACGCCGTTGGTTTTCCCCAGTCCCGCATTACACACAACCGGGCCAATGCAGAACCACCGGATTCAACGCCAAGACGCCAAGCCGCAAAGGCGCGAAGCGGCAGCCAAAGCGGAGCGCGGCATTCATGCCGCTTCAACAGCCTGAAGTCAGGACACTTTGAGATTTGCTGAGCGCTTGACTTGACGAACATTGCAGCGGCGTAAACGCCGCGCTCCAAGACGGCTTTTCCCTTGCGTCTTTGCGCCTTTGCGTCTTTGCGTTTCCAGTCAGGCTCACGGCTGGCGCAGGCGGAAGAATCTGGCGTTGCCCGTGAGCGGCAGTTGCAGGAAGCGTTCGGGAGGCAGGCCAGATTTGGTGAGTCGAATCTCATTTCAATAAACGCCTGTTTTTTAAAGTGGACTTTCAATAACTCGCTGGATAGCGTTCCTCCATGTTCAACCGCTGGCCCGAGTCCCTGTGGCGGAAAAAGTTTGCCGCGCCGTACGTCCATATCGTGTTCGGGGCGCGGCAGACGGGCAAGTCCACCCTCATTCAGAAGCTCCTGCCACCGCACACGGCCCGGATTGACCTCTCGATTCCCAAGGTGCGCGCGCAATATCTCAACCGCCCCGATGACTTTATCGCCCTATGCCGTGGCATGCGGCAACGCGAAGGCGGGGCGTGGGTGTTCGTGGACGAGGCGCAAAATGTGCCCGCGCTGTTCGACGCCGTGCAGCACCTCTACGATGGCGACAAGAGACGCTGGCGGTTCATCCTCTGTGGCAGCTCTGCCCGCAAGCTGCGGCAGACCGGCGCGAACCTGCTGCCGGGGCGCAGCTTCCTGCATCGCCTCTTTCCCCTCACGCTGGCCGAGCGTCCGCCGGATGAATCGCCCGCCGAATTCGATGCCCCCCCGCCATTTCCGCTCGACTGGCCGGACGCCAAACGCCCGGCAAAACCCTTCCCGCGCGCCGACCTCCTCACGCGGCTGGCGTTCGGTGAACTGCCCGGCATCGTCACTGCCGCCGAATCGGACCGCGCTGAAATGCTGTACGCCTACACGCAACTTCACCTGGAGGAGGAAATGCGGCGCGAGGCCATGGTCAAGGACTGGCCGGCGTTCGTGCGTTTCCTGCGCCTCGCGGCGGTCGAGTCCGGACAAATGGTGAACTACCACAAGATCTCCAAGGACGTCGGCCTATCCGTGCCGACCATCAAAAGCCATTACCAGCTTTTGGAGGACATGTTCCTCGGTTTCCGCCTGCCCGCGTTCTCCGGCAGCCCGCGCAAGAATCTGCTTTCCACTGACCGCTTTCTCCTCTTCGACCTCGGCATCCGGCACGCCGCCGCGGGTTTGCGTCCCAACGCAGACGTCGTCCAAGCCAACCCCGGTCCGCTCTTCGAGCAATGGGTGGGCGTCGAACTCTGGAAACGACTGCAATACCTGGGCTCGGGCACGCTGCACTACTTGCGCACCCATGACGGCGCGGAAGTGGACTTCATCATCGCGCGCGAGGGCCGGTTCACCCCCATCGAGGTGAAGTGGACGGAAAACCCGTCACTCACCGACGCCCGGCACTTGCTGACCTTCCTCGGCGAACACCCGAAGCAAGCGAAACATGGCTACATTATCTGCCGCTGTGGCCAGCCGCTGCGCTTGCATGACCAGGTGACGGCCCTGCCGTGGTTTTGTTTGTGAAACCTCCGCCGCTTTGGCGTTGTGCCGATGCCGCGTGAGCACGCAAGCCGAATTCAACGCCAAGGCGCAAAGGCGCACCGTCGCAGCCAAAACGGAGCGCGGCATTCATGCCGCTTCAACGGCCTGAAGTCGGGACACTTTGAGATTTGCTGAGCGCTTGACTTGACGAACATTGCAGCGGCGTAAACGCCGCGCTCCAAGACGGCTTTTCCCTTGCGTCTTTGCGCCTTTGCGTCTTTGCGTTTCCAGTCAGCCTCACGGCTGGCGGAGGCGGAAGAATTTGACGGTGCCCGTGAGTGGCAGTTGCAGGCTGCGGTTCGTCGTGGTGACGATGCGAGATGTTGGGGAATTCTAGCCGTTCCAAAGCGCCGCAGGGGCGGCGCACTCCGAAACCCGGTGGTAGACGGACTGAGCGGCCCAACGAACGGCCCAACGAAGCGTTTGACATTAGATGGCAAGCGCGGTAAACGTGAGGCATGGCTGCTACTGTTGCACAACCGCAAAAGGAACTGCTTCGCCAATTGCTGAAGGTCGGGCGCTGGACCAACGAAAGTGAAATCGTGCGCTACGGCATCGAGTTGGTGCGACGCGAGGTCGAGCGGGAGAGGCTTTCCAAGTACCCGGAGGGCACCCTCGCCAAATGCTACAAGCAGATGAAGGCGGACGAGTTGGCCGAAGACGCTGCGTGGAGTGAAGCCAGCTTGAAGGCTCAAGCCGTTGAGCGGTGAAGCAGTGGGACACATTTGATTGTGAATTCGCCCACGGGAAGCACCCGTGTATCATCGTCTCGCCAACGGACCGTTGTCAGAATCCCGACTTCCAGACAATCAATGTCCTCGCTTGCCAGAGCCATCGCGCCCAACGGTTGCCCCGGGAGCATGAGATCCTGATCAACGGCGCCGATGGCATGGATTGGGAAACGCTCGTCCGCTGTGATTTCATTTGGGTTGCTCGCAAGAGCGATTTGAAGAATCGGCGCGGGCGGATTACTCCAGAACGACGGCGCACCATCGGACAGAAGCTCATCCGCATCTTCGGACTTTGGCTCGGTTAATGCCACGCCGCTTCGGCTGCGAACAGCTCGCTGGTTTGGCACGTCGAAACTTGGCGAAGGGAAAGCGCCGTCGCTGCTTCGCTCTACCGGCGGCGTCCAAAACATGCCGGAGTTTCGGATGCCTGCATAACGCCGACTTTCGGGTCGGCCGCCGGTCGGAAAACCGGCGTTACGGCTCACGGCTGGCGGAGGCGGAAGAATCTGGCGTTGCCGGTGAGCGGCAGTTGCACGCTGCGGTTCGTTGCGGTGACGGTGGGGGGTGTTGGTGAATCCTCGCCGTTCCAAAGCGCCGCAGGGGCGGACGCACTCCAAAACCTCGCGGCGGGACGGAGGCGTGCCGTGAATGTCATTTCGCGGGTTAAAACCACCCACTTTTCGCGGGTTCAAAACCACCCACCCCTGAGACGTTGGTTTCATAACATTTTGCTCTCTCCGATCAAGCGTTTTCGCTTCGAGGCAGGCCAG
>WYBW01000175.1 GCA_011525685.1 Verrucomicrobiia bacterium | reverse complement strand
GTCCATCGTGAGCGATTCCATCTGCCGATGCGCGAAGTGCAGGATCGCACCGCCGGGCGTCTCATACACGCCGCGCGATTTCATGCCCACATAACGGTTTTCCACCATGTCCACGCGCCCGACACCGTGCTTGCCGCCGAGCTTGTTCAGCGCTTTCATCACGCCGAGCGGCGAAAGTGTTTTGCCATTCACCGCCACGCAGTTGCCTTTCAGGAAATCGAGCGTGACGAACTCCGGCTTGTCCGGTGCGTCTTCGGGAAACACCGAGAGCGTGTTGAAGTAAGCGCGGTTCTTGAGATTCCCCGCGTCGAACCACGGGTCTTCGAGAATGCCCGCCTCGTAGGAGATGTGCAGAAGATTTCGGTCCATTGAGAACGGCTTCATCGCGCTGGCCTGCACGGGGATCTTCCGTTTCTCGCAATACGCGATCATCTCTGCGCGTCCAGGAAACTCGTTGCGATAACGCTCGTCCCGCCACGGGGCGATGACCTGCAAATCCGGCGCGAGGGCGGCGGCGGTGAGTTCGAAGCGCACCTGGTCATTGCCCTTGCCCGTCGCACCATGGGCGATGGCGTCGGCCGTTTCCCGCTTCGCAATCTCGACCATGCGTTTGGCGATGAGCGGGCGGGCGATGCTCGTGCCGAGGAAGTATTGGCCCTCGTAAATCGCGCCGGCGCGGATCATCGGGAAGATGAAGTCGCGGGCGAATTCCTCCTGCAGATCGTCAATGTAAACTTTCGATGCGCCGGTTTTTCTGGCCTTCGCGCCCAGACCGTGGAGCTCCTCCTCCTGGCCGATGTTGGCGCAGAAGGCGATCATTTCGGCGTTGTAGGTTTCTTTGATCCACGACAAGAGCACTGAGGTGTCCAGCCCGCCCGAGTAAGCCAATACGATTTTCATGTGGCGCAGATTAAACAGCGAAGGACCGGGGAACGCAAAATGGAAATCGTGGGACAGCGTCGCGCTTGTGGCGCACATCACAGATCCGAAACGACATTTCCTGGCCTCACGGCGGGGAACGGGATGGAATTGCTCTGGGAGAAGTTGGAGACAGGCGCGACGCCCGGCCTACGGCGGAAAGCCGATGGCGAGTTTCACCGCCGAATACTCGGGGTGAATGTCACCGCGACGGGTGCGGATGATGAGCGGTGGCTCGGTCCAGGTCTGACCACGAAGCCCTTCCGGCAAATCGTGGGCGCGCATCATCCCAAAAAGCGCGACCAGCGGCGGCTCGCCTTCTCGGAAAACCACGGGGCGCTGGCGGATGATGGCAAGTCCCGCCGCTCGAGCGCCGGCCTGCACCCGCGCCAGTTGGGCCGGCTCGAAAGGAAAGACGCACGCAAAAAGCCCGCCCGGGGCAAGATGTTTCCCAGCGGTGCTGCAATAGTCCGCAATGTCGCCGCGCAACTCGAAGCGGCACGCGAGCCGTTGCGGATGAGCGCTCGGCACGCCGGCATCGGGCGGAAAATACGGCGGACTGCCGGTGATCAGATCGAAACGTTCGTCAGCGCGGAGAATGCCTGGCTCGCGAAAATCGCCTTCCCGGATTTCGTAACGCTCAGTCAGACCATTGTAGCGCGCGGACTTTTGAGCCAGCGCCACGCTTTCGCTTTGCGCCTCAACCGTGACGAACCGCGCGCCCGGCAGGCGCCACGCGCAAATCATCCCCACAGTGCCGATGCCGCTGCCAAGGTCCAGCGCCGTGCGCGCCGCTGGACACCAACTCGTGCCATACCAGGCCGCCAGCAAATCGTCGGTCGAGAAGCGATGACCGTCGCGCAGTTGGAACAGGCGGAAATGACCGCTGATGGCATCGAGCGTTTCGGTGGCGGCGGCGCCTTCGCCGCCCACCGCCGCCAATCCCGGCGGAATCGGCCCGGGCTTGGCCCAGCCTTTGAAGTGGGGATCGGGAGGCACAGAGGTCAGGAATTCTTGCCGCGCTCGAAGGTTTGATCGTCCCACGACGCCGGGTCATCGAGTGATTCGAGGTGGGTGAACACCGCCGCATCCGGCAGTACCCGACGAACGTCAGCCTCAATCTGGTCAAGGAGTTCGTGTCCGCGTTGTACGGTCCAGTCGCCTGGAACGAGCACATGAGTGGAGACGAATTTTCGCGCACCCGACTGGCGGGAGCGCAGGGCGTGAAATTGAATCCCAGTCTGCTCGTAAGTTCGAAGCACCCTGCGCACGGCCGCCATGTCCTCCGCGGGCAGGGCAACGTCCATAAGCCCGCCAACCGAGCGCCGCATGATGCCGATGCCGGTCCGGACGATGTTGGCCGCGACCAACAGCGCCACCACCGGATCAAGCCAGTGCCAGTCTGTCAAGGCAACGAGTCCCACCCCAACGATCACGCCCGCCGAAGTCCACACGTCCGTGAGCAAATGATGGGCGTTGGCTTCAAGGGTGATGGAGTTCTGTCGCCGTCCGGTCCGCATGAGGAGCAGCGCGACCATCAAATTGATCACCGCAGCCACGGCCGTCACGGCCAGACCCAGCCCCACGGCTTCCAGCGGTTTTGGCGTAATGAGCCTGAGCACCGCCGCGATGCCGATGCCGACCGCGGCGACCAGAATCAGTCCCCCCTCCAGCCCGCTGGAAAAATACTCGGCCTTGCTGTGCCCGTAGGCGTGATCCTCGTCCGCCGGACGCTCGGCGATTTTCAACATGGCCAGCGCCATGACGCCGCCGGCCAGGTTGACGAGCGACTCCACCGCGTCGGAAAGCAACCCGACCGAACCGGTAATGAAGTAGGCGGCGGCTTTGAGGACGATCGTCAGCAAGGCTGCTCCGATGGAGAGCCAGGCAAAACGGGTGAGCGATGAATTCGGCACGCGGAGAGACTAAGCCACGAAACACTCGAAACACACGAAAAGACTTTGCCTTGGACCTTGCCCCATGATCGTCAATGGAGTGTTGGTCGGGGCAATAAGACAGGAGATTCAGCATCCGTTTCCCGTGCCTCTGTTGAACATTACCCCCGGCTGAGGAAATAGGTTCAAAGCATGTGGCAAAACATGGCGTCGCGGAGCTTGGGCTCGAACCAGGTGCTCTTGGGCGGCATGATGCCGCCGGCGTCGGCTATGGTCATCAAGTCCTCAATGCTCGTGGGGAACATGCTGAACGCACAGGCGTACTCGCCGCTGCTTACCAGTTTCTCCAATTCCCCCGTGCCACGAATGCCACCAACGAAACTGATCCGTTTGCTGGTGCGCGGATCATCAATGCCGAGAATCGGATCAAGGACGTATTTCTGAAGCAGCGTCACGTCCAGCTTCTCGATGGGATCGTTCGTCGCCGCAAACCGCGGGCGGAAATGCAGCGTGCGCCACTTGCCGCCGAGGAAAAATCCGAGTTCATGTTTGCGGGTCGGTCTGGCCGCTTCGTCCGCGCTGATAATGAAAACGGCGTCGAGTTTTTGCAGGAGTTGTTCGGCGTTCAGGCCATTCAAGTCCTTCAACACGCGGTTGTAGGGCAGGATCCGCATTTGATCGTGCGGAAACGTCACGGTCAGAAAACCGCCGCTGTGGCCCGCGCCCTTGCGGGATTGAAAGACCCGCGCCGCCGCCGCACTGCGATGATGTCCGTCCGCAATGTAGAGAAAAGGAATCCGCGCGAACTGCCCGGCGATGAATTGGATGCCCGCCGCATCGCCAATGGTCCAAGCCGTGTGCCGCACGCCGTCTTTCGCCGTGAAATCCACGTCGGGCGGCAAAGCGGTTCGTTTGGCCACGAACTCGTCCATCGCTGCCGTGGCGCGATACGTCAGGAACACCGGGCCGGTTTGCGCGTTCAGAGTTTCGATGTGCCGCACGCGGTCGTCCTCCTTGTCAGGCCGCGTGAACTCGTGCTTCTTGATCACACCGGCCAGGTATTCCTCGCAACTCGCCGCCGCCACCAGTCCGACCTGCGCATGTGCGCCCATGATCTGGCGGTAAAGGTAGAAGCACGGTTGGGCGTCCTGCTGGAGCGCACCTTGCGCGATGAGTTTCTGAAAGTTCTCCCTCCCTTTCACGTAAACCTCGGGCGAATAAAGGTCCGTGCCGGGCGGCAGATCAATCTCCGGTTTGCTGACGTGCAGGAAACTGAGCGGGTTGCCGGCGGCGATCTGACGCGCCTCCTCGGACGACATGACATCGTAGGGCAGTTCGCAGATTTGCGCCGCGAGTTCCGGCTTGGGCCGCAGCGCGGCAAATGGTTTCAAAGTGGCCATAAAAAGCGGCGGGAAGTTAGCAAGCTGACGGCTCAACGCACGCAGAAATCCCTGGCGACCCGCGCGGTGATGCGAAAGCGCCGTGCCGCGGCAATCATGGCCACAGCACGGCGTGAGGTTTTACCGGTTCCTTAAAAGCAAGCTTGGCATCGCAGGCCCACCAAGGTTCAACGACGAATCCACGGTTGGATTCTGGCGCGGTCATGGATCAAGACCGAACTGTGGTTGCCGTGGGCGGAGATGGCAACCACGCGACGCAGGTCCTCGGGAACGCGGCACTGGCCGGCCGTGTCATAGCCCCAGGCCACCACGGTGCCGTCGCGCTTGAGCGCCAGCGCGTGATAGTCACCCGTGGCAATGGCCACCACTCCGTTGAGCGCCTCCGGCACCACACACTGGGCCAGTCCAAAGGTGCCCCACGCCGCTACTGTGCCGTCGCGTTTCAACGCCAGCGTGTGGTTTCCCGCCGCCGCGATGGCCGCGACGCCCTGCAATCCTTCGGGCACGTTCAACTGTCCCTGCGCATTGCCGCCCCAAACCACGACTGTTCCGTCCCGTTTGAGCGCCACGCTGTGATTGGCGCCGCCGGCGACGGCCACGACATTGTTCAACCCCGCCGGAACTTCGCATTGGCCGGCACTGTTGTTGCCCCAAGCCGCGACCGTTCCGTCCCGCTTGAGCGCCAGGCTGTGCAGGGCGCCGGCCGCGACCGCCACGACGCGCGAGAGGTCATCCGGGACCTGGCACTGCCCGAAGTCGCCAAACTGGCCATTGGCCGGCCCCCAAGCCACGACCTTTCCGGTCCAGAGCACGGCCAGGCTATGGACATTTCCGGCGGCGACCTGGCGAACCATGGAGCGTTTGAGCACGGCCGGAATCTCGGTCTGCCCGAAGCGATTGTCGCCCCAAGCGGTCACCTTCCAGTCCCTTCGGAGCACCAACCCGTGAAAACTGCCGGAGGCGATTTGGGCCACCTGCGGGCTGCGATCCGAGCCTGCGTTCAAGTCGGAGGCCAAATCTCCCCAAGTCAGGATGCGGTTGGCCGCCTGGGCGGTGATGGTCGAGCAAAGAATCCCCAGCAAGGCGGCGGAAGCGGGAAACAGTCTGGTGACAAAGCGTTTCATTTCAGGTGATGGGTGTGACGTGTTGTTCATGATCGGCGATGCGTAAACTACGGGGACACTTTACGGCAGCGACGGGAATTGACCATTCGGGGCAAATCACGAAATCGCTCCCGGGGGATTCACCGGGAGCGCTGCCGGAACGGAACGGGGAATGGCCGCCCATTAAGCTGCAACCGCGGCGAGTGAGCGGCACTTCGTTGCTGCCAAGCGTTTGTTGCTCACGCGGAGTAAGAACCTTGCCCCGGCCCTGGCCCGCACGAGTCTGGTCCGCGACGCCAGCGAATTCCAAAGGGGTTAGGTCCGCCAAACGACGGTCCGCCCCCGAACCGACACTTTGCCTTGGGCGATTGCCGCGACGCACCTGGGATACAACTCGTGCTCGGCGGCCTGAATCCGCTGGTGCAACGACTCGGCGGTGTCGTCGTCGCGGACCGGCACGGGTTGCTGGCCAATGATCGGGCCGGAGTCCACGCCCGCGTCCACAAAATGCACCGTGCAACCGGTCACTTTGACGCCGTGATCCAGCGCCTGCTTCCACGCCTCCAACCCGGGAAAGGCGGGCAACAGGGACGGGTGGATGTTCACGATCCGGCCCTCGAAGGCGCGGAGGAATTCGCCCTTGAGCACCCGCATGAAGCCGGCCAGCACGAGCAGGTCCACCCGGGCTGCCTGCAACTCTCTCACATAGGTCCGCTCCGCTTCCTCGTCGAGCTTCGTCCGGAATTTTCCCGGCGCCAGGAAGCGGGCGTTCAGATTTCGTTCGCGCGCCGCCTCGAGGATGCCCGCCGCTTCGACGTCGCTAATGACCACCGCAATCTCCGCCGGGACCAAGCCCTTCGTGATGGCTTCGGCAATGGCCACGAAATTCGATCCTTTGCCAGAACCGAGCACGCCCAGACGGAATTTGTTCGCACCATTCATGGGTGCTTCTTACCGTTTGCCGCGCCCTGGCCGCAAGCTTTCGATGCAGTAGCAAGAACACGCAGGTGGCGGTGGCGATCAACCGGTGGGACTGTTCACGCTTAGGCTGACGGATTTTCGGACAATTGTTCCACCCGCTGGCACGCGGGCGGATTTCTCGCGGCGCGAGAACTGCCACCACCAGGGCCTATCGTTGCCTTCAATCGCAGGCCGTCCGTTGGCGGGTCTTGAGGTTGGGCTGACTGCAACCTCCACTTCCGTCACTCCTTGTTGATCGAATCCCGCCGGGCCGCCGGCTCAAGGATTCAAGCCGAGTCTCGCGATGGTGTGCTCGAACTCCCGCAAGTTCCAGATGGCGATCTGGCCGTTTGCAAGCGCGAGGGCAAGCCGCTGGCTGCTGGCGTCCCATGCCTGCCAGTGAATGGTGGCATCCTGTTCGGGAATCGAATACTCCAGTCGCCCGGTGGCCGGCGACCAGACGTCCGTGCCGCGACCGGAGGCGGAAATCATGGCCAGTTTGCGGCCATCCGGACTCAGAGAAATGCCGGCCAGATGAGTCCACTCCGGTGTGCGTCTGGCGTCAATGGTCGGAAAGCTCGCCACGGGTTCACCCGTGGTCACGTCGAGCGTCACCACCTTTCGGTGGCGATCCACCATGAGCAGACGACGACTGTCGGGGGTGAAGGCCAGGCTCTGATCGCTGCCAACGCCGTGGATCAGGTTGGTGGCCACGCACCGTGGAGGCGCGGAAGTTTGAAAATCCCAGACATAGACTCCGCGCAAATCTCGATCGGCATAGGCCACCCAGCGACCGTCCGGAGAGAAAGTTGGACTCCAAGCGGAGGCTCCGGCGCGGCCGACGCATCTGGCCTCGAGTGTTCCGCCCGGTTCGCCCGCCGCTGTCCGGTGAATCGCCCAAAGCTCAACCCCGTGTTCACCACTGGCGCTGATGCTGGACGCGGTAACGAGGTGACGTCCGTCTGGGCTGATTTGCACCGACCAGAGCCGGCCACCGGCGCGCGTGGGTATCTCCAACAGTCGCTCTCCCGTTTGCGCATCCCAAAGGATGACCTGCTTGCCCATCACATCGCCGGCAGCGAGCCATTGGCCATCCGGGCTGAAAGCCGGCGCGAGACAATAAACCTGTGGCGAATCGGACTTCCAGATTTCGCAACCGGTGGCCGCATCGCTGACGCGGATATCGGGATTCAAACCAACGGTGGCAACTCGAAGCGAGCCGGTGCCGCCCGGCCCAAAGGCCACGCCCGGCATGTGGCCGGCGTGGGACTTCAAGTTCAACTTCTCGGGCAGCGCCTCCAACCGGTACAGTCGCGCATGTTCCAGGCTGACCGTCAGCAGAAAACTTCCATCTGGCGCGAAAGCGATTTTGTGGGCTGGTTTGGGTTCATCGAGCATTGCGAATTCCTGGTTGCGGCTCCAATCCCAGAGTCGGATGCGATTGTCCTGCGAACTGGGCAGGGCGACAAGTTGCCCACCGGGCGCGAACACCAGCGGCTCGCGCGCGTAGGCACTGAACTCCGCCACCGTGCGAAAACTGCCGACCTCGTAGATCACCCCGCCGCTGGACCTGGCGGCGCACATCAGGAACTCTCCCTCCAAACTGAAGCCCAGACTGCGCAGGATGCCGCGGCGCGGTCGCAGACGGGCGCTGCGCCGGCCGGCTTTCAGGTCCCAGACCTCCAACACGGCATCCTCCCGCTCGAGTCCACCGGCGGTTTCCAAACTCGAACGCTCAACCGGTTCGGCCGTTTCGACCACCAACCAACGGCCGTCGGGACTGAGAGCCACTTCAGGAATCCAGTTCTGCGGGATTTCAAATTCCAGCAGCACCTTCCCGCCGGGCACTTCCACGAGTTTGCCGGAGCGGGGCTTCTCCGAATAAACCGTCACATAGTTTCCCTCCGGTGTGCTCAAGCAGTCCAGCGCTCCGGGCAGGGGCTGACTCCAGGTCTCCCGCCATTGGCCGTCGGCCTCCCGGGTGTGAATGGCAACCGTGGCGTCCGGAAGTGCGGTCTCCAATCGCTTCCGGTCCGGCATGTGAACGAACACGAGTTGATCGCCGGCGTGATTGAAACAAACGCTTCGCGTGGGCAAGTCCACCGGCAGTTGAAAGTGTGCGACCTCCCCGCCCTCCGGCAGTCGGCGCAAGCGAACGCTGCCATTATTCAGCACGAAGGCCGCCGTCTGGCCCGCCAAATCCATCACCGCCCGCCGAATCAAGGTGTTCGCCGGAAAGTCGCTGAAAGTCACCGGCGGAAGCCCGACAAAGTCGCCCAGACATTGCCCGGCCTCGCGGCGCAGATCGGCCAGATTCTTGTTCGCCACGTTCAGCCCCCTGGCCTGTTCGAGCAACTCGAAGACGCGCTCGCGATAACCCACCCGCCGCGCCATCCGCGTGGCGCGAGCCTCGCCCAAAAGCGAGTCGTACAGGCGCTGCTCGGCCATCGCCCGGGCGCGGGCTTCGCCAGCCTGAGCCTCCGCGGCCTTTTGCTCGCTCGCTCGCGCTTCCCGACTGGCCAGCCGGGCCGCCCGCTCTCCGGTGATGGCCCAGTAATAAGGAAAGACGCCCAGCACCATCAACGCCACCGCCGCCACGGCCACCCGGGTGGTGAGCTTCAAGCGCCGTTCGAGGGCGTGCTTCTGCCGCACTGATTTTCCACTGTGCAGCAGCGCGAGGTCCTCGTTCATTTCCGCCGCGGATTCATATCGTGACCTGGGGTCGGGCGCACACGCGCGCAGCAGCACCGCCTCGAGTTCAGCCCAGCCCTCCTCGTCCGGGCCGTTTCTCAACCCGGTGAAACCCTTCGGAAACTCATGCCGATCCCGACCCAAAGCCGCTTCGTAAAGCAGTTTCCCCAAGGCATACAAATCCGCCTGCACGGAGTTCGGTCCTTCCGGCGCCACATACCCCTCCGTGCCCACGAAGGAATTCGCGCCGGCCATGTCGGTCACCAATCCGATGTCGGCCAGCTTGGGCACGCCATTGACGAAGATGACATTTGGCGGCTTGACGTCGCGGTGGATCAGCCCGTTCCGGTGCAGATGCCCGAGGGCCAGATTGAGTTTCAACCCCAGCGCCACACATTCCGCCAGCGGCAATTTTGCCCGACGGAGAAGGTCCAGAGCCAAAGTGCGGGGAGTGTAGCGGGAAGCGGAAAAACGCTGCTGGCGGGCAAGGACCGTTCCCGGCCTGGCCGCGCCAGCCGGCCAACTCGATTCGCTTCCACCGGCTTCGAGGTGGTTGCGGCTGGCGTCATCCGCCAATTCCATGACGTAATAGAAATAGCCCGCGGCGTCATTGCGCCCAATCTGCAACACGTCCACCAAGCCTTCGTTGGTTCGCGAAATCGGCTCGTACTTTTGGATGCCGAGAAACTCGCGCTCGTAAGGACGGGCATTATCGAAGTGGTCGCGATAGACGATCTTGACGGCGCGCCAGGCACCCACCGTGGTGCGCCCCAGCCAGACCTCGCCGTAGCTGCCCCGGCCAATCAAGCGGACCAACTCGTGATCCGGAATGGCGGGCGGGGTTTCGGGTGTGCGCCTGCGAGGCGGAACGGTCGCCTGTGCTCCTGGTTTATGTTCGCCAACGCGTGACATGTGCGAAAAGGGTGAGGTTGATCCAAGAACTGGCGGTTACACGCGCCCGGCCACCCAGCGCGGACTGATCTGGGTTAGAGTCGGCATGACAGGGATTTCACTGAAAATACTGTTAGCCGGCAATCATCGGAGAAACAAGGAAAAAGGCGGAGCTGAAAGGGCGGAGGGCGCATCTCATTTTCTTGCAGGGGGCGCCGAGGCGATGCCGTAGCGCAGACTTCCAGTCTGCCGGGTCGCGGATTTCCAATCCGCAAACGCGGCGAATTCCTCGCCTGCCACGCCGTGCCTGGGCCAGCCGACTGGAAGTCGGCGACACCGCAGGGTGGGAAACCTGCGCTCCGCCAGGAATGCCTGCCTGCAATAAACTGAGATGCGCGCAAGGCCGGAGGCTTGATTTGGAGCTTGGGGCATGGCAGGCCGGTCCAAGACGCGGTGTTCGCCCTGGCCGCGAGGAAGCATGGCGGTTAAGGATGGAGGCAGGACCTGACCGTTGGCGGCTTGGCTTGGCTTGACGGCTTGGTGGAAGCGCAGCACTGGAGCACTCCGCTCACGGTATCACAGGTTGTGTTGCAGCTTGCTGCCGTGGCCAATTGTTGGTCTGCTGAACGCCGGAAAAAGTGACTGGTTCAACACTGCAAACTCTGCTCCCCGGCTTCCTGTCTTCCAGCCAACCGCATGAGCACCCTGAATCGCCAAAGCCGCTTGCGGTCGCGGCCGGCCGCAGTTTCCACGACCAGGTTCTGGCTTTCCGGAATTTTGGGCAGCCGACACGGCAACTGGTCACTACTTTTCAAGATGAGCATGGATTCCGGACGGAAGTTCCCACTTTCGTCAACGAATTCTGGACCGCCCGCCAGCGCCAGGCCAGTTCCTTGCACGAAGTCTCCTATCGCGCCTGCTTCAAACCGCAGCTCCCGCGCCTTTTCATCGAACGGCTCACCCACCCCGGCGAAGTCGTTTACGATCCGTTCATGGGCCGCGGGACCACGCCGGTCGAAGCCGCTCTGCTGGGACGGATTCCTTGGGGCAACGACATCAACCCCCTCAGCCTGACCTTCACCCGGCCACGCCTGCGCCCGCCCACGCTGGAGGAACTGGCGGCGCGCCTGCGGGAAGTGAATCTGACCGACCACGACGAGTTTCCTGAAGAACTGCTGGTCTTTTATCATCCCGACACTTTGCGGGAGATCTGCGCGTTGAAGAAATTTTTCCTGACGGCCCGACGTTCCGCCGGACTGGATGCGCTGAACGACTGGCTGTGCATGGTCGCCGTAAACCGGCTCACCGGCCACTCGGCCGGTTTCTTCTCGGTTTACACGCTCCCGCCCAATCAGGCGGTGTCGGTTCAATCGCAGCGCAAGATCAACGAGAAACGAAACCAGACGCCGCCCCGCCGCGATGTGATCCAGCTCCTGCTCAAGAAATCGCGGCAACTGCTGGGCGACGTTACCCCCACGGTTCGCCGGCAACTGACAGAGTTGGCGGACCGCGCGCTGTTGCTTAACGCGCCGGCCGACGCCACAAGCCGACTGCCGGACAACGCGGTTTCGCTGGTCGTCACTTCGCCGCCTTTTCTTGACGTGGTGCAATACGCGGACGACAACTGGCTGCGGTGCTGGTTTTTGGGGCTGGATCCAAAGTCAGTGAAGCTCACCGTGCCCAAGAAAATTGAAGCCTGGCGGGCGGTGATGACTTCCGTGCTGTGCGAACTGCGGCGGGTTCTAAAGCCGGGCGGTCACGTCGCCTTTGAGGTCGGTGAGGTTCACGGCGGCAAAACCAAGCTGGAAGAGCATGTCCTGCCCTGCGGCGTGGCGGCCGGACTCGAGCCGGTGCTGGTCCTGATCAACGATCAGCAGTTCACCAAAACCGCCAATTGTTGGGGCGTGGACAACATGAGCAAGGGCACGAACACGAATCGCATCGTGTTGTTGCGGAAACCCTGAGTGGAGCGTCTCAGCTCCTTGCAAGTCCGCCGGTTGGCCGGACAGGCGGCTTACCGGCCGCCCAGTGGGACGGGCGGCTGGCAAGCCGCCTCTCCAAGCTGCGCTTACGCCAGTTCCGCGCGAACAATCTCCAGCAGCCGTTTGGTGGCGCGGATGCCTTCGTATTCGCTCAAGCCGCCGCCCTCGTATTCGATGCCCACGAAACCGCGATAGCCGGCGTCCTTCACGATCTTCAACATCCGGCGGTAATCGGTGTTCTTCTCGTTACCGGCCTCGTCGAAGTCGTGCGACTTGGCGCTGACCCCCTTGGCAAAGGGCATCAACTCCGCCGTGCCCTGGTAGCGGTCGTATTCCTCGCCGGCTTGGCGGTTGATGACAAAGTTCCCGAAGTCCGGCAGCGTGCCGACATTGGGCTTGTTCACCAGGCGCATGACACCGGCCAGCCAGCCGCCATGCGAGGAAAGCCCGCCATGGTTCTCGACAATCGCGTTGAGGCCGAGTTTGGCGCAGTACTCGCCCAACCGGGCGAGTCCGTCCGCGGCGCGCTGCTGTTGTTCCTCGAAGCTGCCCACGTTGCCCGTGGCGGCGTTGACACGAATGCTGTGGCAGCCCAGGAACTTCGCCGCATCCGCCCACTTGTGGTGGTTGCTGACGGCCTGTTGACGGCGTTCCTCCGATGGATCGCCCAGGTTGCCCTCGCCGTCGCACATGATCAGCACGCTCTTGACCCCCTCGCCTTCGCAGATGGTCTTGAGTTCCTTCAGGTAGGCCTCGTCGCGGGCCTTGTCCATGAAGAACTGGTTCACGTATTCGATGGCCTGGATGCCGAAGTCCTGCCGCGCCACGCGGGGGAAATCGAGGTTGGTCATCTTCTTCTCGTTGCGGATGGTCCGGTGCAGGGACCATTCGGCCAGGGAAATGTCGAACCACTGCGCGCGGTTCTTTCCCGCCGTGGCGCAGCCGCTGGCCGCGCCGAGCGAGAAGCCCGCGCAAAGGGTGCCGGTGGTTTGGAGGAATTGTCGCCGATTCATGGCGAAATCATGGTGAGCGGGCCGGCCCCGGTCAATCGGGATTTGCCATGGACGATGCTTCCGATGCGAATCGCCCTTGACCGTGTTTACAGCGGGGCACAGATTCGCCTCCATCAATCATGAACACGAACGAGAGGCGACTCACTTGTCTGGCTGGGTTTGTTCTGGCGTGTGGGGCTGTCTCGTTCGAGCTACGGGGCAGTGATTGGAGCTTGAGTCACACCGACGGCCTGCGCTGGCGTTCGCCCGAGGACAAGTTCCAGTTCCACGCCGGCGGGGTCTTTGCCGCCGACCTTTTGGTTCACGAGGAGCATGTGCGACCGGATTCGGGGGTTTATGTCTCGATGGCCAAACCGATTCTCGAGGGCAGCTATGATGACACCTGGCAATTTCGCATCGCGGGAGACCTCGTCGGTACGCGGACGCGGGCAAACCTTTATGAAGCCTTCGTGGCTTGGGAAGGGCTGCCCTGGCTGCGGCTTTCGGGCGGTTTGCTGCCGCTGCCGCTGGGACTCGAGGCCGGGTCTTATCCGGAGGACCTCTGGCTGATTAGTCACTCCTTCTCCTACTACTTGGACTATCACACTGACTGGGCATTGCGCGCCGAGGGGCAGCACGGTGAGGGCATCTTCGAGTGGGACGTGGCCTACGGTTTTGGCGAGGGTTTTGACGCCAACGGCCGGGTCACGCGCGGGCCGCAGGTTTCCGCCCGCGCGTTCGTGCGGCCACTCCGCAAACTGGCTGAGCCGGAAGCGGCCTGGTGGAAAAGGACTGCCGGCGGATTCTTTTTCGGCGCGGGTTACGTTCACTCCTGGGATTGGGACGGCGAACTGATTGTCCGCAGCCCAACCGGGACGCGCCTGTTCGACACCATTTCGTTTGAGGCCGACAGCAGCCATTTCCTGAACCTGAATCTGGGGTTCGAGGTCGGGCCGTTCCGAATTCACTGGGAAGACACCATTGGCGGTTACTTTGGCGCGGCGACGCCGGTCGGCACGCGTGACTTGGAGAACCAGACCACCTCCTGGCAGATCACGGGTTCCTGGATGATCAAAGGCGGGGACTACGATGGCCGGATTTTTGGCCAGCACCAGGTCACACCGCCCGGCCCCAACGCCTGGGAAATCTCCGTGCGCTACGCCAACGCCGACATTGACCGCGATTTCTACACCTTCGGTCTGACCGATTACACGCTCTCCTCGCAGGAGTTTCGCTCGCTGACGGCCACGCTCAACTGGTATGCCACGCGGAATCTGCGCTTGAGCCTCGGCTTCGTGCGGATCATCGCCGATGACGACATCGCCGCGCTGGACGACGGCGGTCGCGACACCGCCGGCATCCTGCGGGTGCAATACCGGTTTTGAGCTGAATTCCGAAGTCGAGGAGCACGCCCGCCCCGGGCGTCGCTGGGCGCGCCTCGCGGCCGGCATCTTGCGCGCCACACTGACGCGACCCTTGAAGCTTTTCAGTGCGTCCGGGTTTTCTCCCGCAGTGGCGGGACGGAACACCGCGCCCGGGGCGGGCGCGCTCCCTGTTCTCTTTTGGAGTTCGGAGTTAACGCAAGGAGCGCGCGGCCGGCGAAACAAAAAGCGGCTGCCCGGAGGACAGCCGCTTCTGACTACGTTTTACTTCGCCGGATTACTGGCGGGCGCGGAAGAACAGCCGCTCGCCGGATGGCGTCACCAGATGTGGTGAACTGGGATTGCCCGGCACATCCACGTAAGGACCATTGACGTTGGAGGAGGACTGGAGCGTCCCATTCTCCCAGGAGATTTGGATCTGGTTGCCCACCCAGGTGGCGCTCAGTTCTCCGGGCGGCTGCGAGGTTTGATACGCAATGGGCACGGTGGAGTTGTAGCCGCCCGTACTCAGGTAGAAGTCATCGAAGACCGCGCTGAAGGTGGCGTTGTTGCCCAGCACGATCAACTTGTCCAAGACCGGCGCGGCGCCGCCCAAGATGACGTCAACCAACAGCAGGTCCCGATCACTCGTGTAATCCGAGAACAAAGGCTGGCGGGGAGCGCCGCCCTCTTTCTGGATGTAAACCGTGAACGTATCGTAGATGAATTCCGCCATGGAGGCGTTCGTGATGTCCACCCAGACGTTGTAAACCACGCTGTCTTCGAGCGCCGGTTGCGGCAGGGCCTGGTTGCCCAGGTAATCAATGCCCCCACCGGGGAAGTTGCGCGCCCCGAGATACCAGCCGTTGGTTTCGACGCCCACCAGATCATTCGTAAAGGGCGCGAAATAGACCACCGAGCCGATGTTCGCGTAGGCATCACCGTAGCTGCGCTGGCTCTTGTCCGTGAGGCCCACGATGTTGGTGACAGCCGAGGCATTACCGGCGCCGGCGATCACGCGGAAGAACAACGTGCAGGCCTGGTTCTCCTGGATGGATAGGTCCCGCAGGTTCAGGAAGCTGGTGCCCGTGGCGACCGTGCGGAGGGCGCGGTTACCGTTGACCGACACCACCTGGCCCACGTTGCCCGCCGTGTCGTTCCAGTAACCGGAATTGGCGAGATTGCCCAGGGCGGCTTGCTCAAAGTTGTCGAGGATCGTCCAGTTCGGCGCGACCCCGGTGACCACCGCCACGGAAGTGGTTCGGGAGAGGCTGTTGCCGCCCGAACTGATCGTGAGTACGTAGCTGGAGGAAACGTTCTGGGTGATGGAGAGCGAGCCAGAGCCAAACAGGGTGTTCGCGGTCACATCCACGCCGTTGATGGTAACCTGCTCGACGTCCCGGTTAACTTCCCAGCGCAGAACGGTCGAGCCGCCGGGGACCACGGCCGGCACATCCGCCTTGAAACTGCTCACGACCAGCGGTTGGAGTCGCACCGGGGGATTGGTAATGGCCGTGACTTGGAGGATTTGGATTTCAGCCGGGGAAAGCGCCCGGTCCCAAACCGCCACTTCATCAATCAATCCGGCATACCAAGCGGAGGCCGAAGCCCGGCGGATGGCGCCGATGGTGGTGGTTTGCAGGGTCAGCGGGCGGATGGGTGTGAAGACCACGGGATCGAGGATTCCGTCCACCCAAAGCTGGGCACGGATGTTGCCGTTCCCGACGTCGCGCTGCACATAGACGATGTTATGCCAGAGTCCGCCGTCAAAAGCCCATTGTACGGAATGGGCATGATTGGGGCTGGCCGTGCCGCCGTCGTTCCGGATGAAAATGTCCACGGTGCCGTCGGCAGCCGTGTTGTGAGTACCGATGTTGAAGAGCGAATTGGCATTCACCAGTGAGCCTTCGGAAAACACCCGGCGATCCGTCTGGGGAACGCCTTGCACCCAAAGCGAGACGGTGAAGTTGGGATTGTTGTAAATGGGCAGGGCGTCACCCGGGTTGTTGATGCGTTCGAGGTACGCGTTGGTGCCGTTGAATTGGAAGGCATTGCCCCACTTGCCGGGCACGAGGTCCGCCGCGCTCATATTGATCAGGTTCATGTCGTAGGTGCTGACCAGATCAAAGGACTTGGTGCCCTGCACACTGTCCAATGGCCAGTAAGAGATGAGTTGGTTGGTAATGCTGGCCGGTGCGAAAGTCAGGAAATCCAGCCGGGCCAGCGTGCTGCTGGTCCAACCGCCCGCGTTGGTGACAAAGCATTGATACTCGCCGGCGTCGCTTGCCGTCAGGCTGGTAAAGACCAGTGTGGGATTCGTGGCGGAGGGAATCGGCAGCCCGTTTTTATACCACTGATAGGTTCTCGGCGAATCCCCCACGATCCCCGGGTTGAAGGTCCAAGCGTCCCCCTCCACCAAGTTGGTCGCACTGACGAGCGGCAAAGTGGCTTCCGGCGCCAAGGGAGGCTGCGGCGTCGTGAGGTAGGTTACGGCGTTCAGAAACATCTGCGCGCCGTCGGCGAGCAGGTCATAAATCCCCGCGCCCTCCGTGGTGATGCCGGATTCACGGGAGCCGGTTAGGAAGACAAGGCGTTTGCCGCCCAGCAGATAGGTGCCGCCCTGGTTGATCACCGTGGTACCGGCCGGAATTTCGCCAATGACCATCCCGTTCAAACCACCACTGCCGGGCGTGCCCACGGTGGCAAGTACGCCTCCCCCGGCGGCAATTGGGTTGTTGTTGATTGAAATGCCGAGCTGCAGCGTGGTCGCGCCCGTGTTCGCGTTGGTGAAGGTCATGCGCCGGGCGTAAGGATTGATCATCAGGTTGGTGCTGTTGCGTGAAATGCCAGCGAAGATCGGATGGCTGGTGAAAAGAATCCTCAGGCGCAACTCATCCACGTTCGCATCCACCATGGTCTCACCGGTCGTCAGACCCAGGCGCGAACCGCCTCCTGTGCCGCCGCGCGTGATGTAGCCGTTGAGCACCAAAATGGGGTTGGTGAGACTGCTCCAAGCGGTTACTTCACCCAGCACTTGATAGTGGCCACTGGGGACGGAACGGCTGATGATGATCAAATCATTGGTGGCGAGCGCTTCGCTCACGGGGGTGACACCGTCGGGGAGCAAGGCGGTGTCAAGGTTGTCCACCGTGACAAAGCGGGTGACGTTGTGGCCATTGGCCGACAATAGTGCGGTGTAACCGGCGTCGGGGGCGTTGGTGAATCCTGCCGTCGCCGCCGCACCCGAGGGGGTGTCGTCGGCAGGGTGGAAGCTCACGAACGCAATATTAGCTGCCGGGAGCGACAGGGTGGTCAGGAGGGCTGTGGACAGTAGGGCTGACAGTTTTGTCTTCATACAACTCATGCTGGTGGTTTGGGTGCCGATGGTTACGGACTTTGCAAAAAGAGAAACCACCAACCGCTTTTGGTCAAGGCAAAAAACCCTGCAAAGGCCAATAATTCTGGCTGCCAAGCACTCACGACGTCACGTCAGAATTGCGCGTGGGCTCGTGCGTGGGCGCTTCTCATTTTCTTGCAGGGGTCGCCGAGGCAATGCAGTAGCGCAGACTTCCAGTCTGCCGGATCGCGGATTTCCAATCCGCAAACGCGGCGAACGCCTGGCCTGCCCCGCCGTATCTTGGCAAGCCGACTGGAAGTCGGCGATACTGCAGGTGGGGAAACCTGCGCTACGCCAGGAATGCCTGCCTGCAATAAACTGAGATGCGCCCCTCCTGCGTCCCGCCTGTTTCCCTGAAAGGGAGAAAATGGGAAAAGGGAGAAAGCAAGACCTGAGAACACTTCAGTCCTGCCAGACGGTAGCGCAGTTTCCGACCTGCTGTATCGCCGAATTGCAGCCTCGACCGGTCAAGGTTTGGTCATGCCGCCGGAGAGTGAGGCGACAGCCGCTTTCTGGAACTCGCGACGCACGTCGCTGGCGTCGCTGTTCGGAAAGTTGGAGCGTTGCACCATGAGGACATAGGCCACGCCTTTCACCGGATCAATCCACGCTTGCGTGCCCCATGCGCCGCCGTGGCCGTAGCTGCCCGGGGAAAGCATTTCCGCCACGCCGGCGTGCGGCGCGCGCAAGACGCAGGTGCCAATGCCCCATCCGTAGTTCAGGCCGCGATTGCCGTAGGCGTCGCTCTGGAAAAACCCCGTGGGCAGATCGCCGGTCTGCGGCGTGGACAGAAGTTTCAAAGCGGCTGCGCTCAGGTATCGGCGACCTTCCAGCGAACCGCCGTTGAGCAGCATCTGGCAGAAGCGCGCGTAGTCGGTCGCGGTGGAGTAAAGCCCGCCATTGCCTTGGGGCGGGCGGTCTCGCGGACCGAAATCCGGTCGCGGCGGGACGGGTTCGAGTTGGCCGGTTTCGCGGTTCTTCGCGTAGGCGGTGACCAGACGGGCGCGTTGCTCCGCGGTGGGATAAAACGTGGTGTTCGACATGCCAAGCGGATCGAAGAGCCGCTTTTGCAGGAAGACGTCGAAGGTCAGGCCGCTCACGACCTCGACGATGCGGCCGGCGGCGTTGATGCCGCTCTGGCAGTATTGCCATTTCGCGCCAGGCTCGAACTGCATGGGCGCGGCGAGCCAGAGCGGCACGAGGTCGGCAAGCGTTTTGGCCTGTCGCGCCGCCTCGCCGCCGGCTTCGCCGAGGCCGGAGGTGTGTGTGAGAATTTGTGCGATGGTCAGGTTGGCAGGTTTGCCGGAGGGCGTTTTCAGACCGGCGAACTCCGGCAGGTATTTCGCCACCGGATCGGCGACGTTGAGTTTGCCTTCGTCCTGAAGCATCAGGATTGCGACCCCGGTGACCGGCTTGGTCATGGAGGCGATCCAGAACAAAGTGTCCGGGGTCATCGGCCTCCTGCTGGCGACATCGGCGTAGCCGGTGTTTTCCAGATGCAGAGTCTTGTCCTTGGTAACAACCATGGTGATGGCGCCGGCGATTTCGTTTTTGGCAACCATCTCCTGCATCGCGGCGCCGATGCCGGGCAGTTGGGGGGCGTCGGCAAGGCCCGTAAGGGCAGCGGCGAAAATGACGGTGGCGGCCGGCAAGGCATGTTTCATGTCCGGGAGATTATCTGTGCGACTCCCGGCAACGCAAGGAAACCACAGCTAAAGGTTGCCGGGGTTGGGAATTCCCGCACTGGTCTCCGGGCGGCCACCAGGGCAATGAAAGTGTTCCATGGAGAGGCGGTTTGTTCTCTGCTTCTTGGTTCCTCGCTGTTTTCAGTGGAATGGGATTGCGAGAGTGCAGGTGAATGATCCGGAGTCTTGGCATCCATGGTGGCGGGCTGAAATGAGTCGCTGCGTCCCGGGTTTTTCACTTGCTCTCCCTCACCCCGCCTCTCTCCCGCTGGGAGAGGGAGACCCGCTGTCCGCTCCACCTTGCTCCTTGCTTTCGGTTTCATTCCATCGAAGACAGCGAAGAACCGTGTCGTTGCTCGTAACCACTTTTGATTTAGGAAGTTAAAACCGATGACTCAGGAACGCGAGATGCTGTTTCAACCTGCATGGCTCGAAAGCAGAAGTCCTTGGCGCTGGCGAATGGCGATGACCAATCCTCCCTCGGCCCACCGGCGGCTGAACAGTGCGCCGCCGCGGAGGAAGAGATTGTGGCAGCCAATCTTCGAGCATTACAACCGGTGTACTATGCGGCCATGCTGGAGGAAGCCCGCCTCTTTGATGTGGTGGAGCGATTGGTGCGAATGTTCAGCCAAGGACTTTTGCCGGTAGGCCACAGCCGCGCCGGCGCCACGCTTTACCGACTCTGGAAGGGTCATCACAATCGGCTGACGACCGAGCAACGGCGCAATGTCTATGCCCGCGCGCTCGGCCTGCCCGGCGGTGATGCCGGGGTGATGCGGAACCGTGACTTCAACGAGCTTTGGGTGCGCTTCATCTCCATCGTCGGCATGTACTCCGCCGAGCTGCAGTCACTGCCGCCTGGCGAACGCTCCGTCAGCACCGAGGAGGTGCTGGTCAGCGGACGCGCCCTGGCGGTCAATCTTTCCAGCCATGGTCATGGTCTGCCGTGGTTTGCGGCTTCGGATTTCAAACTCGAGATGCAACAAGCCCTCGAGCTGCTTTCCGATCTGGAGCTCCAAAACGCGTTTGGGGCCAAGGATGCCTGGCAACTCATCCGCAACGTGGCGGCGGTGGAGTTGGGCGCCAGGCCGAACGTCCCGCGCGGACAAACCCGGGCCGAGAGTGGCATCGTCATCATCCGCTGGCTGGCCAATCGGCGGGCGCGATTGCTCCGGCCGCAGTCGGCCAACATTCTCCGGCACGAGGACATCTGCGAAGGTCGTACCGCGGCCTCGCAAAACAAGAAGCCATCGGTCTATCCGACGGATGCCGATCTGGTGATGGCCTGCGAGCAATGGCTGGGCGTCACCGGCACCCAGGAAGCCGAGTTGATGGACCTGGCTCCGCGGGAAGTGTTCCCGGCGACACTGAGGTCGCCGGTCACAACGAAGGTGGAAGAACCGGCGGAAAACCTGCCGAAAGACTGAAGCTCGCCGTTACGCCGACGCGGCCATGCGCAACGCGACTTCGGCGACACGTTTGCCGACGCCGCGGACGGTGTTCAAGCTGCCTTCATCCTTGGACAAGTCCTCCCCTTGGGATTGGATGGTGCCGCCCCAGTGGTTGCCCGGTTTGCCGTCTCCGACCAGGACCATCTCTTGCGACAACATGAACATGATGAGTTGTTGCAGGACCAGTTCCACGCCCGCGTTGCGTCCGCCCCCCACGGCAATGGCGCCGCCCACCTTGTTGCGCAGCGGGAATCCGCCCTGACGGAAGGCCACCATCCGCTCGATGAGATTCTTGAGCGGAGAGGAGACGAGGCCCATGTAAACCGGCGAGCCCATGAGGATGCCGTGGACAGTGGGCGCTTCCAGCTTTTCGCGCAACGCCGGGAAATCATCCGCCCGATCGGAGCTTTTCGAGCCGACCGCGATGTAAGGGTCCAAGTTGAGTCCGGACAGCTCGATAAGTTCCGTGGTGATGGCGGGGCTGACGGACTTCGCGGATTCCAGGGCCAGTTCCACGGCTTTGGAGGTGGACTTGCCTTTGCGCATGCTGCCAGCCAGGCCGAGGATCTTGACCGATCCGGGGGCAAGCTCGGCGGCCGGGGACAACATGGCGACCGTGGCGGCGGACATCGCGGCCGCACCGAGGAAGAGACGACGGTTCATGGTTTGCATGGTTGGGGTTGGGTTTAGGACGAGCGTGTTGGAAAGGGATGACTCGTTCAAGGGAAAAGAGGATTGGTCACGGCGAGGTTCTGGGTCCTTGACGACCTGACGCGCGGCGTTCACGCCGCATTAGCGTTCGCTCAGGAGAAGAGCATTGAACCGGCCTAAAGGCCGCGCACCTCCGGGTTCCGCGGTTCACACACGCGCAAGTTTGTCATGCTGGCAACCTGATCACTTCTTCGGGATCAAACCCCACACGCTGTAAAGTGCCGCGCAGGTGATGATCGTGACGGTCGTGTAGAGCACATAATCGTACCAGTGGCCCGGACGGAAGGGGTCCTTGCGCTGCCGCCGAATGATGAGCACGGCGATGGCGAACAGCGGCAGGGTCAGCGTCTGGATCGCGCCGCCGGTGACGATCAGCCACTGCGGGGTTTGCTTGAACGACACGAACAACGCCAGGTAAAGCACGGCCAGCACGCCGAGCGTCCAGTTGGTGGCGCGGCGCGGGTTGAACCTGGATCTGTCTTTGGAAATCAATCGCAGGTTGTCGGCAATCATGCGTGACCACGTGGCCATGGCGACGAAGAACGTCGAGTAGCACACGATGCACGCGCCGGCGGCGAAGAGGTAGAACACCCATTCACCAAACGTCTTGGTGTACATCTGCGACAGGGTGCGTACCATGTCCAGACCCTTGGGTACGTCCTTCGCGCCGTGCAGGATGGTCGCCCCAAGGATGAAAAAGGCGATGGTGGAAAAAGTGTAAATGACCAGCGCCACCGCGATGTCCCATCTCATGCCGCGGACCCGCGCCGCCACGACCGCCGGATCGCGCGGCGCGCCCGTCGCCAGATCCTTGGCGTAACCTTTCTCCAGACACCAGTAGGCGTAAAACAACAGCTCCGACGTGCCGATGCCGGTCACGCCGAACACCGCCACCGCGTCGGCAAAGCCGTGCTCGGGCATTTGAAACCGAAGTCCGCCCAGGACCTGGCTGAAGGAAACCGCGAATTCCGTCCGCTGCAACAACACCAGCGCGATGATGGTCATGGCCGTGAATCCGGCCACCATCACGCCGGCCGCCTTCTCGATCAACCCATAGCGCCCCGCGATCAAGATGATGCTCGTCATCACGGTGACGATCACCGCCAGCGCCCAGCCCGGGAACGGGACGTGCAAGAGGTCCATCGCCTGAATCACGCCCGCCAGAACGCCGCCCATGGAGAGCGTTCCGCCAACCAACAGCGGCAGCCAGCACCACACCGCCCAAGACATCGGGCCGAGTCGCCCTGGCACGCGGTTGAACGCTTCCAACGTGGTTTGCCCGGTGAGAATGGTGTGCCGGCCGATTTCCTCCTGGATGAACACCTTGATGACGCAGCCGAGAATGATCAGCCACAACGCACTCAAACCAACACTCGCTCCCAGGCGGGGCGCGATGACCAATTCTCCGGTGCCCACCACGGCCGCGGCGATGATGATGGAAGGGCCAAAGCTGCTGCGGATGCGTTGGGACATCGGCGCGAGGCTAATCAACGAACTGCATGGCCGCAAACGGAAGTTTTTGAACTGGAAGCGCCGGAGGCGCATCTGAGGGTTCCTCGCTGTTTTCAGTGGAAGGGAATTGAGAGGATACAGGTGAATGATCTGAAGTCTCGGCAACGGTCTCCCTCTCCCAGCGGGAGAGGGAAAAAGGGTGAGGGAGAGTCTTCGCATCCATCGGGGCGGGCTGAAATGAGTCCCTACGCCCCGGATTTTC
>WYBW01000174.1 GCA_011525685.1 Verrucomicrobiia bacterium | reverse complement strand
CGCAAGGAGTTCGATTACGTCATTCCCGAGGCGCTGCTGGGCAAGGTGGACGTGGGCAGCCGCGTGCAGGTGCCCTTTGGGCCGCGCAAAGTGCTGGGCTGCGTGACCGCGCTCGCCGAGGAATCCGCCCACGCGAAACTCAAGCCCATCCTGAAGATCATCGGCGCGCAAACGCTGGTCACGCCCAAGGTGCTCAAGCTCGCGCGTTGGATCGCCGATTACTACTGTTGCCCGCCCGAGATCGCTCTCAAGAGTGTCCTGCCCGAAGCGGTCCGCCGTGAGGAGGCCGGCTGGCGGGAGCGGTTGTTTGTCCGTGCTTTGCCGGTGAGCAACGAGTTGCCCAAGCTGCCCAAGCGCCAACAGGAAGTGTGGAACATCGTCGAGGAACGACGCGAACTGCCTCTGGCCGAACTCTTGGGACTGGCGGAAACCACAGCCAGCACCGTGCGCCGGCTCGAGGACCGCGGCCTGGTGGAAATCGCGCCGCAGGTTTCCGAACGCGATCCGTACGCGCGCGAGCACATCCTGCCCAGCCAGCCTTTGCCGTTGAATGAGACCCAGGCGACCGCGCTGGACCGAATAAGGACGGCCATGAATTTCGCGGGTGGCACGGGCCTCCAGCCCGTGGTTTCGGGCGTCGCGCCCGAAACCGTTGTGGGAGGGACGATTTCTGGTCCGGCCACGACGAATCCAAACCCCACGACCCGCCACGCAATCCGGCGCGACGCCGGATTTGACCCGCGGGACGCGGGTGCCACCCCAAAGCCGTCGCGCGTGTTTCTGCTCCACGGTGTCACCGGCAGCGGCAAGACGGAAGTTTACCTGCAAGCCATCGCTCATTCGCTGTCGCAGGGAAAGGGCGCCATCGTGCTCGTGCCCGAGATTTCCCTCACGCCGCAAACCGTCGAGCGATTCAAAGCCCGCTTCTCGCACGGACCCCATCAGACTCTGGTGGCCGTTTTGCACAGCCATCTGTCCGCCGGCGAGCGGCATGACGAATGGCACAAGATTCGGCAGGGCCGCGCCCGGATCGTCATCGGCGCGCGCTCGGCGATCTTCGCGCCCGTCGAGCCGCTCGGCCTGATCATCGTGGACGAGGAACACGAGCACACTTACAAACAGGAGGAAGCCCCGCGCTACAACGCCCGCGACGTGGCCATCGTTCGCGGCCAGATGGAAGGCGCCGTGGTCGTGCTCGGTTCAGCCACGCCGTCGCTCGAGAGTTTTTACAACACGCGCCAGGGGAAATACACATTGCTCGAATTGCCGGAGCGGGTGGACAACCAGAAAATGCCGCATGTGCGCGTCGTGGACATGCGCCAGGCCGCCCGCAAGGAGAAGGGCAACCTGATTTTCTCGCCGCAACTGAAGGAGGCCATCACCCAGCGGCTCGAGCGCGGTGAGCAAACGATTTTGTTCCTGAACCGGCGCGGTTACTCCACGTCGCTGCAGTGCCCGCTGTGCGGTTACGTGGCCGAGTGCCCGAATTGCAGCCTCTCGCTCACCTACCATCGGCCCGAGCAGTTGTTGCGCTGCCACCTTTGCGGGCACTTTGAGCCGGTGCCGGCGGCGTGCCCGAATGAGAAGTGCAAAAATCCCGCGATCCGTTACTCGGGTTTGGGCACCCAACGAGTCGAGGACACGCTCGGAAAACTGTTCCCCCACGCGCGCGTCAAGCGCATGGACGCCGACGTGATGAAGCGCAAGGAGGATTACCGAAAAGTCCTTGGCGACTTTCGCGCGGGTAAAATTGACATCCTCGTCGGCACGCAGATGATCGCCAAGGGTCTGCATTTCCCGAACGTGACGCTGGTGGGCATCATCTACGCCGACCTCGCGTTGCATCAACCGGACTTCCGCGCGGGCGAGCGCACGTTTCAACTGCTCACGCAAGTGGCGGGCCGCGCAGGCCGCGGCGACGTGGAGGGTGAAGTTTTCGTGCAAGCCTTCACGCCGTTCCATCCGGCCATCCAATATGCGCGCCGCCACGACTTCAACGGGTTCTACGAGCAGGAGATCGAATTCCGCGAGCAGTTGAAGTATCCGCCGGTCACGCGCGCGGCGCTGTTGACGCTCCGCGGCCACAATGAGGACAAGGTGAAGTTTTCGGCGGAACACGTCAGGAAGGAGTTGGACAAGCTCACGGGAAATGTGAAGGCCGAAGGTGGGAAAGCGGGAAAGCGGGAAAGTGAGACTGGCGAACTTGGATTCGCCGTCGCAAGCAAGACCTCCCCCCTTCCCACTTTCTCCCCTTCCCACTTTCGAGACTTGGTCATTTGCGGCCCCGCCCCCGCGCCGTTGCTGCGCGCGGAAAGCTTCTACCGTTACCAACTCATGCTGCGCACGAAGCAAATGAGCCGCCTCAGCCAGTCGCTTGCGAAAATTGTTACAGCGCTCGCGCTGCCAGATGGAGTGACGCTGACGGTGGACATTGATCCGGTGAGTCTGTCGTGAAACGTAAAACGTGAAGCTTGAGTCGAGAGAGCGTGGCTTCGTGTTTCACGCGTCACGACGTCACGGCTTCACCTGCGCCGCCGTCACAATCTCCGCCACGAGTTCATCGCTCGTCCACCTGTTCTCCGGCAGGATTTTTTGCACTCGTCCCTGTGCGTCCACCACCGCGGTGCGCAAGTTATGGCTGATGTTCCAGCCGTCCCCTTCGCGCCAGAACAACAGACCGCATTGCTCCGCGATGGCCGTGATGTCAATCAGCGCACCGGTCAGGAAACTCCAGTGCGCCGGATCGGCATGGTATTGCTTCGCGTACCCCTTGAGCCGTGGCGGGGTGTCGTATTCGGGATCGAACGTGATCGTCAGCAGATGCCAGTTCGTCGGCGCGTTGGGCCGGGCCAGAAGAGTTTTCTGGACCTCCTCGAAGTTGCGCGACATGAGCGGGCAAAATGTTGGGAACGGACAGCGAGTGAAGATGAACGTGATGGCGAGCGCCTGTCCGCGAAACTGGCTCAAACTCACCGCCTGGCCCAGTTGGTTCGTGAAATGATAGTCCGGCATCAAATCGCCCACATTGAGCGGCTCAACATCGCGCACGGCACGGAACGGTCCGGTCATGGGCAGCGTGTTCGTCACGGGAGCAGCGTCGAGTTTCTTGATCTGGTCAATCCAGCCGTCGGTGTCCGTCACGGTCATGCGGAAGGAAACGGTGTCGCCTGGCGCCAGCCCGCGGAGTTCATTCGTGGGCCGGGCCTCGAAGAGCATCGTCATCGCGCCCATGTAACCCGGAATCTCCTCGTGCTTGATCCTCACGTTCTGGCCATCGGGATCCAGTTCGACCACCACGCCTTTGACCTGAAAGATCTGCGTGGCCGTCGCTGAAGCGTCGGGGCTGGAAGTTGGTGAAAGCGAATCGGTTTGGTTATCCTGTTTGCAGGAAACCGCCAATGCGATTGCGCACGCCGGGAGAAGATTAAGCCAACGAAACTTCATGCGCACACATTGCCTGATCATTCGCCGTTCAGCAAGTTGGGTGCGGACCGGCTTGCGCCCACGCCAAAACCGTGTTTAATCCCTGCACCATGCCGACGCACGGATCGCCGAGCCAGAGCGCCGAAGATTATTTGGAACGCATTCACGAGTTGATCGAACGCAAGGGTTACGCGCGCGTCGTGGACATTGCCTCTTCGCTCAAGGTGCGGCAGGCCTCGGTCACCAACATGGTCAAGAAGCTCGGCGAAGCGGGCTTCCTGAAATACGAAAAATACCGCGGCCTCATCATGACGGACAAGGGCCGCGAAGTTGCGCGCCGCATACAAAGCCGGCACGCCACACTGTCGCGCTTTTTCTCCCTGTTCGGCCTCGACGCCGAAACGCAGCGACTCGACATCGAAGGCATCGAACATCATCTCAGCCCGGCCACGCTGGAAATGCTGGCCGATCTGGCGCAGTTCTTCGAGGAGCATCCTGCCGCGCTGCGGGCGTTCGAGCAGTCCCGCCGGCGAAACCGACGGTCACCCGGGCCGCAAGGTTAGCGGGCTGGAGCGCAGCAGCAGGCGATGCCCTCAACCACAACCAAGTCGCCACGTTGCCTTGGCGCCATCGCCTGAGGAGAAAGCCATGTCCGTCGGCTGGAACAAACTTCACAACCTCGCCCTGGCCGAAGTCGAGGCCACACTGGGCGCCTTGCCCAAACCGCTGCGGGAACAAGCGCGGAAACTGCCGGTCACGTTCGAGCGCCAGCCGAACTCCGACCTCATCGCCGACGGCATCGAGCCCGACACGCTGGGGTTGTTTGTCGGACCGGAGTTTGCGCACGAAGAGGCTGTGCCCATGCCGCCGCAGATCATTCTCTTTTTGGAAAACCTCTGGGCCTTTGCCGAAGGCGACGAGGAGATTTTTTGTGAGGAAGTCCACACGACATTGCTGCACGAATTGGGACATTACCTGGGGCTGGACGAAGATGAATTGACCGACCGGGGATTGGAGTGAATCTTGCCCCACTAAAACGGTTGCAGGTTGCCTCCAAGCTGTCTCTTCGCCCATGGTTTCTGCAAACTACCGCCATTGATGAAAGAAAAATACATTGCCGCCAAGCAACGCTGGGCCGAGAAGATGGCCGGAAAAGCCACGCCCGCTGTCCGCTCGAGAGACCGACTGCCACCGGGCCAGCGGCAGGTCCACAATTTCCCCGTCCTTGACCTCGGCATTCAGCCGGAAGTGCCGCTCGCAGAATGGGAACTCAAGATTCACGGCAAGGTGGAGAACCCCGTCACCTTAAATTGGGAGACATTTATGCGCCTGCCGCAGTTCAAGGACGTGAGCGACTTTCATTGCGTCACCACCTGGAGCCAGTTTGACATGGAGTTCGAGGGTGTGGCGTTCTTCACCATCGCCGAATTGGTGAAGCCCAAGGCCGAGGCGACGCATGTTTTCTTCAAGAGTTATGACGGTTACTCCACAAACAATCCGCTGGAGGTCTGCTTGGATGACGACGTGCTCATCGCTCATTCGTGGAATGGCAAACCGCTGACCAAGGCGCATGGCGGGCCGGCGCGGGTGATCATTCCCAAGCGTTACGCTTGGAAAGGTGCGAAGTTCATCCGGGAAATCGTTTTTCTGGACCGCGACATCCTGGGATTCTGGGAAGTGCGCGGTTACTCGAATACGGGGGATCCGTGGACGGAAGATCGCTTCTCACGCCCGGACTCGCCGCCGCCGGGGTTTCTGAGCGAAAAGGCTGTTTTCTAAAGATAATGGAGACAGGAGCGAGGCCTGTCCTACGAAGATGCGGACGATTTACTTTGATTACAACGCCACCACGCCGCTCGATCCGGCGGTACGCGAAGCGATGCAGCCGTTCTTGGCCGAGATTTGGGGCAACCCCTCCAGTGTTCACCACGTGGGCCGAAAAGCCCGCGCTTTTCTGGATGATGCCCGGGAACGATCAGCCAGATTACTGGGCTGCAAGCCCAGCGAGGTGATTTTCACCAGTGGCGCGACCGAGAGTTGCAACCTGGCCATTCTGGGGACGGCGCGGTGGCTCAAGGACAGAGGCCGTCATCTCATTGCATCCGCCGTTGAGCATCACGCTGTCTTGTCTCCGTGCGAGTATCTCGCCCGGAAGGAGGGATTCGAGTTGACTGTGTTGCCCGTGGACCGACACGGGTTGGTTTCGGTTGACGACCTGGAGCGGGCCATCTGTGAGGACACGATCCTGGTTTCCATCATGGCCGCCAATAATGAAATTGGTACGGTTCAACCCGTGGCCGATCTGGGCGCGGTCTGCCGCAAGCATGGGGTATTGTTTCATACCGACGCGGTCCAGTGGTTTGGAAAAATGCCGTTCACCAGTGTCCAACAGTTCAATGCCGATCTCATTTCCGTTTGCGCGCACAAGTTCCACGGGCCAAAGGGCGCGGGACTGCTCTTTACGCGCTCTCCACTTCATCCCGATCCTTTGCTTTTGGGCGGCGGGCATGAGAATGAGCGGCGGGCCGGTACGGAGAATCTGCCGGCCATTGTGGGGATGGTGGAGGCCTTGGAGCGGTTCGTCCCAAGTCCTGTTTTCAATTTATCCCACGTTCAGCCTCTCTCTGCGCAGTTGCGGAATAGCCTTGAACGGATTCAAGGACTGCGGTTGCTGGTACCGCCGGAGCATAGCCTTCCCAACACCATTGCGTTCGTCGTGCAAGGAGCGGACAGCATTTCACTCCTGGCTGGCTTGGATTTGGAAGGAGTTTGTGCCTCCAGTGGCAGCGCCTGCTCGGCTGGTTCACTAAGACCTTCGCACGTGGTCGCGGCGCTCGGCTTCGAAGCAGCGTTGGCGAGTTCCTTGGTGCGGTTGTCCCTGGGAAGGGATTCAAACCAAGAGGAGGTGACGAAGTTCACGTCAGTGCTTTCCCGGGTGATCCATCGCGCACAAACCAACCAACAACCGTCCAATTCCCGGTGAAGCGTGTGCGAGCAATGTGAGCAAGCTGGACAACCCCGCACTTTTTCTCTGGCATCCCGATTTGCTTTCCAGTTTCCTTGCTTCGGAAACACTTGGGCAACCTTGACACCCTGAGTTGTTTGCCTTATTCACAGCCCTTAATACGGATATTTTTTCTGTAAAGAAACAGATATTAACCACGCATGAAGCTCACGATCACGAAGGAGCAACTCCTGACCGGTTTGCAAGCCGTACAGAACATTGTCAGCACCCGGACGACCCTTCCCATCCTTTCCAATGTTCTGCTGCGTGGGGAGGGGCAGCAGTTGAGTCTGACGGCCACGGATTTGGATGTGATCGTCTCCTGCGGGGTGGAAGCGAGCGTCGCCAAAGGCGGTGCCACTACGCTGCCAGTGAAGAAGTTGTTCGGCATCGCGCGCGAGTTGAATGGGTCTGAGATTGACCTCGAGGTGGATGACAAGAACGTTTGCAGCCTGCGCTGCGGCCCTTCTTTCTACAAAATCCACGGACTCAGTGCAGATGAGTTTCCCCCACTGCCTGCTTTCAAGGACGACCGGAAGGTCACTCTTCCCCAAGAAACCTTCAGGGGGATGCTGCGGAAGACTTCTTTTGCCATCTCTACGGATGAAGCTCGTTATGTCCTGAACGGAATCTTTCTGAGTTTGAAGGATCATAAAGTGACCATGGTGGCCACGGATGGACGGCGGTTGGCCTTGGTTGATGAAGAGGTGGACATTTCCGAGAAAAGCCAGGGCGAGTTCATCATTCCAGCCAAGGCTGTCAACGAACTCAATCGTCTGCTTCAGGACAAAGGGGAGGTGGAACTGAAATATAGTGAAAATCAGGCCGCTTTCACACTAAAGGACGAAAAGGGCTTTTCGATTTTGATTGTAACCAAGTTGATTGAAGGCAATTACCCGAACTACCGGCAGGTGATTCCAGCGGAGGCCAAGGAACGAGTGCCGCTGGTTCGTGAGGAATTCCTGCACGCCCTCCGCCGCGCTGAAATCATGACCAGCGAGAAAGCCAATTCCGTGAAGCTGACGTTCGGCAAGAACAACCTGGCCATCACCGCCAATTCGCCAGAAGTCGGCGAAGCTCGGGAAAGTCTAGCGGTCAACTACAAAGGGCCGGAAATGGCGATTGCCTTTAACCCCAAGTATCTCATAGACCCTCTGAACGCTCTGCCAAATGACGAGGTTTATGTGGAGTTGATTGATGAACTCAGCCCGGGCGTGCTCAAAATCAACGGGCCGTTTCTCTACGTCGTGATGCCGATGCGGTTGAGTTAAGAAGAGTTATACCCTAAGCAAGGCGGCGGAAAGGCGGGCATGAAAAAACCGACCTATTACGTTCTGCAAGGTGAAGAAGTAACCGGGCCATTCACACTCTCGCAAATGTGCGCGAGGTGGAAGGCAGGCAAGCTACGAAAGGATTCTCATTACTCGGAAGAAGGGTATAATAAATGGCTTCATCTCAGCATCTTGATGGAAGAGGATCAAGCAGCACGAGCCGCTAGTGAAGAATTAGCCAAAGCCAGCCGATACTCAAGTTCCAGCTCTAATCCGCGAGAGGGGTGGATTCACCGAATGGAAGGCGTAGCAGCAGTATTGGAGGTCTTCGAAGACAAGTTAACGCTAACTTCCACAGGAGTCTTGGGCTTGCTCTCAAGAGGCCTGAAGGGGACGAAGACAATTCCGTTCTTCTCGATAACGGCCATCCAGTTCAAGAGAGCTGGACTAACGAATGGATACCTTCAGTTTACTATACTCGGCGGGAATGAGAGTCGCGGTGGGATTTTTGAAGCAGCGGGCGACGAAAACACATTTATGTTCGCTAACCAAGAATGGAATAACCGGTTTGCGGAGTCGATCAAGGAATTCATTGAAGGAAGGATTAGAGAACTTAGACATCCCAAGGCCTCAACTCAGACAGACTCCGGCAGGCTGGCGGACGAGTTGAGGAAACTCGCCGACCTAAAATCGGAAGGAGTTCTTTCTGAAGCTGAATTCGAAGCCGCGAAGAAACGGTTGCTGGGTTGACCAAGGCAAGGCTAAATCCGTCACACCATTTCAAAACGAGGCCACCCAGCCCTCTACTTAGCACGCGGGCGCTCGAATCGCAGAGCATGAGCTGGTTTGGCGCGCTCAACTGTCTCATCTTTGAAGACCGGGCAGCTCTCATTAAGCGCGCGAAGTGTCCGGCTGCTAAGTCATGAAGGTGATTGCTGATCAAGTTCGCCCGGTATTCCTCCATCAGGGTTTCCACGGCCAATCTGAACACGAAGAGATGCCTTGCCAGTGCGGTTACCACGGATGGATGATGACTCCTTTGGCAATTTGAGAGATGGTGAGAGAAGCTGAATCTTTCCCTAACAGCTGGCCTTTATAGGAGAAGTGTGCAGATACCTGAGAGACTCTTTGGCTTGGATGAGTCCGCAACTTCCATTAGCAAAAAACCCCTCCCGATTGCCTCGGGAGGGGTTCTGCTTGATCAAGCTCGTCTAGAACTTGTAGATGAACTGCAGGGCGACCAGGAAGGCATCCTGCTTGGAGTCAGAGGACGGGAAGCCACCGAAGCCGAACACGTCTCCGACTGCCGTTGAATCCAGATGGTAGTCCTCGAAGTTGTATTGCTCCGCGTAGCCAGAGCTGGCAACAGTCACGTCTTCGAAGTTATCGGTCGGATATGAACCGTCGGCATAAGTCTTGCCGCCGAAGATCTTCTTCGAGCCTGGAGCGTCAAGGCAGGTGTCCCAGCGGATTTCCAACCGGCTGATGACGTTTTCCCACAAGTCATATTGGATCGTCCCGGTCAGGGCCAACAGTTCGACATCATCACCGGGCGTCTGGCCCTTCAAGTACTCGGCCCGTCCATGGAAGCTGAGCTTCTCGGTGGCCTGATACGAGCCGTAGCCCGCGACGGACCAGAGGCTGTCAGCGTCACTGGGGAAGTTGTGCGGGTCGAGATAATCTAGCGCCGCGCCAACTTTCAAGCCAGCAACCGGAGTGGCCAGCGTGCCGCCCAAGTAGTAATGGGTCTGACGGTCAATGGTGGTGGAACTGAAGCCATTGATAACACCGGCATACAACGTCGAACCGCCAATCCAACCCCAATCATCGGGCGCCGTCAACGCTGCCGAGATCATCCAGGTCTTGTATTCTTCGGCAGTTGTGGGCGAGCCTCCTGGCGCGCCCGTGCCACCGGCATAGGGGCCGTGGGATCGCTCGTTGATGGACGGGCCGAAGGTGTTGGCAACGCCACCGCTGAAGGACACATAGTCATTCAGGCGATAGGAGGCCAGCACGCCGGTGTGGGTCGTCGGCTCCATCGTGAATCCGTAGGAGCGGGTCATGTTCGGGTTGTTCCCGGATTCCAACGATTCGTAGCCGATGATGGTGTCGAAGACACCGACCTTCCAGTCAATGCCATTGCCGACTGGCGTGCGCAACGCCACGTAGGCCTGGCGAATCCCCAAATCCCCGGATCCGTCAGCATTGATGGATTGTGAGCCCAAGGAATTGGCATCTGGGCCGAACCACAGGTCCACCCGGTAGCCGGATGCCCATTCGGACTCGTCCAAGGGCTTGGCGATGCTCAACTGAACGACGTTCAGGTTGAAGCCGTCTGCTTTGTGAGGGCCCTGGAAGGCCACGGGCGCCTGAGAGCCATTGCCGGTGCCCGGGTTCCACTGCATTGACACGTCCACGTAGCCGCTGATGGTCGTGGAAGAGAGCGCCGTTTGGATGGCGGTCATCTTTTCCTCGGCCTTGGCGGCAGAAGCAAGGCTGACAGCCCCGACGGCGGCCAAACCCAACGTCCATTTATTAAACTTCATCTGGTTCCTCCGATGTTAGTTGTTTTCTATTGTACGGTTTTAGTACATGCATTTGGGGCAAATCCAGTTTGCCCCGGCACCACTTTGGTGCGGTTGCGGCAATAAATAGGGGAAACCCGGAACTTTGACAACAAGTTTTTTTCGTGGGTTTTCGAGGGTTTCCTCAGCGTAACTGATTCTGCGGTAATCCGGTACGGGGTAAAGCCACAATTTCGCCACTTGCCAGACGTCCTAGTTTGGGCGGCCTGAGGCCCAAATCTGGACAGAGAAACACGCGGAAACCCGCCCTGGAACCGGCAATTCCCAGAGTGAGATTCACAAGTTGCCAAGCTCAAAGGCAATGGAATGGGTGTTGCTTGCTCAAAGACTGTCGCATCGTTGATGGCCGGCCGGCCCGGTCTTGAAATCTTGCGGCGTACGACGTAAACAGAATCAACGCGGTCAGAACTCTTATGCCGTCATTCGTATATGTAGCCCGGGAAACCGTCACAGGACGCGAAATCCGCAGTTCAGTGGAAGCCGCCACCGAGCAGGCCGCTATTGCCGCGCTCCTGAACCGCAACCTCCTCGTCGTCTCCATCCAGGAGAAAGTCGGCAAGAAAGGCCGCACCGGCGGCGGAAAGGTGGCCTTGGCCGATTTGGTCATCTTCACGCGACAGTTGGCCACGATGATTGACGCTGGTCTGGCGATGGTGCAATCGCTCCAGGCACTGGCGGAACAAACGCCCAACAAAGTGATGCGCGACGTGATCAAGGACGTCTGCACCCGGGTCGAAGGAGGGGACAGTTTTTCCGAGGCGCTGCAAAAGCACCCCAACGCCTTCAACCGACTTTACGTCTCCATGGTGGGTGCAGGTGAAAAAGGCGGTCTGCTCGCCGAAATCCTGGCCCGGCTGGCTGTTTACTTGGAAAACACCGCGCGGCTGAGAAAGAAGGTCAAGTCCGCCATGATGTATCCAACCGTGGTGACGGTGGTCGCCATCGCCATTACGATCTTCCTGCTGGTCAAGGTAATTCCCGTTTTTGGCGATATTTACAAGGGATTCAACGCGACTCTACCCGGTCCCACGCTCTTCCTGATCAACATCAGCAACATTGTGAAGCAGTATTTTCTGGTGTTCCTGCTTGGCGGTGGAGGGCTGGTTTACGGCTGGTTCTATTTTATCAAGACCAAGCCGGGGCGCGAGTTCTGGGATGCGCGGCGAATCAAATTGCCGATTTTCGGCGTAATCGCCCACAAAATCTGCCTGGCGCGCTTCACGCGCACGTTGGCCTCGCTGATCCGCAGCGGCGTGCCCATCCTTGAAGTGTTGAATATTGTTTCGCAGACCGTCGGAAACGTCGTCATGGAAAAGGCGATCAAAGTGGCCGCCGTGGACATCGAGCGTGGCGAGAGCATCTCCACGGCGCTGGGCAAGCACCCGGTTTTCCCCAGCATGATCATCCGCATGATCACGGCCGGTGAACAAACCGGCAAGATAGACAACATGTTGGAGCGCATCTCGGACTTTCTGGATGAGGAAATTGAAACCACCCTGGCCGGTCTCACCTCTCTGATTGAGCCGATTTTAATTGTGTTTCTCGGCGTGGTCATTGGCGGCATGGTCATTTGCATGTTCCTGCCGATCTTCAAGATGTCCGAGATCGTCAGTCCAAAGCGTTAGCCTCAGGACAGCAGAGTCTTCGCGGGCCGTCAGCCTTGAAAGGGCTGGCGGCCCGCTTCCTTTGGGTTTGAGCCGCTTCAGGCACAGGGATTTGGCCGGGAAAGCTCTCGCCTGCAGGCCTGTGGCGATGCGTCTGAAGCGTGGCAGGCTGGGAAGGCCGGGAATTTTATTTTCTTCTCCAGTGCTTCCGGCTAGTATGCCTGCGACCGGGCCAGTCTGGCCTTTGAAAATCAAAATGGAAAACTTATGCCACTGACACACACACGAGAACTTTTTGCCAAGGCTTTGAGGGGGAAGTACGCCTTGGGGGCGTTCAACGTCAACAACATGGAGCTTTGCCAGGCCATCATCGAAGCGTGCGAGGAGGAGAAAGCGCCGGTCATGCTCCAGATTTCGAAAGGAGCGCGCCAATACGCCAACCCGGTTTACCTCAAGAAGATCATCGAAGCCGCCGTCAGTCTTTCCAACATACCTATAGCCGTTCACCTGGATCACGGCGACTCCTTCCAACTCTGCAAGGACTGTATTGATGAGGGCTTCACCAGCGTCATGATTGACGCCAGCCACGAGCCTTTTGAAAAAAACGTCGCCATTTGCCGACAAGTCGTCGAATACGCCCACAAGCACAACTGCGTGGTGGAGGGTGAACTCGGGATGTTGGTCGGCGCCCAGCACGATGATGGCGAGGAGGGAGGCGGCTACTCCAAAGGCGGCTGTTACACCCATCCGGACGAAGCGGTGGCCTTCGTAAAGGCTTCGGGGGTGGATTCCCTCGCGGTGGCCATCGGCAATTCCCACGGCGCTTACAAGTTCAAGGGCGAACAACACCTTGATCTCGAGCGCCTGAAAGCCATCAAAAAGGCGCTCATGGACGCCGGGTTGGGCGATTATCCGCTTGTCCTTCACGGGGCGTCCAGCGTGCCCAAGGACCTCGTCGAGGAGATCAACAAATATGGCGGCAAGCTCGGCACCGACACCGCCGGGGTTCCTGAGGCGGACATCGAGGTTGCCCGTCGGGTCGGTTGCACCAAGGTGAACATTGACACGGACTTGCGGCTGGCGATGACGGCTGGGATTCGGAAAGTGTTCGCCGAAAGCCCGAAGGAATTCGATCCGCGCAAATATTTGGGCCCGGCCCGGACCAGGGTCAAGGAACTCGTCCGACACAAGGTCAAGAACGTCCTCTGCTGCGCCGGCCACGCTTTCGATTGAGGGTGCTCTCAGGCTTGGGTTCTACGGCCCGAACACCGGCCAGAATCGCCGGGCCGGGGACATCAGCGGCGGCGGAAGAACGTTTCCCGTAAGGAGCCGTGCTCCGTGCGAACCACGGCTCCAGTCGTGACGTTGTGTCGCGAGAACCAGCCCTGCGGGACTTCCAGCACAAACTGCACGTTGCTCGATCGGGACGGCACGCCCACCTCGTCGCCGGGATGAAGATCCACTATTTCCGCGATCGTGCCATCCGGCTCGATGTAAGCCGCCGAGAGCGGCACGACACAGTTGCGCATGTAAAAGCTTCTCGGCCCGGGGCCGGGGAAAACAAACAACATCGCCGTGTTTTCCGCCATGTTGGTGCGGAACATCATCCCAGTGGCGATCTGCACCGGCTCGCGGGCGATTTCGGTGATCAACTCCTCGCTTCCGAGCCAGACCTTCAAGGTGGGCAGTTTGGGCTGTGCTTGCAGCAAATGCCCGCGAACCGGGTCGGTCAGAGGGGGCTTCGGCTGCGGGTTCGGGTTTGAATCATGGGTGGAAGCCTTGGGACGGCAACCATTGCCGATGGCCAACCCCACGCCGGTCAGCAGGAGGCAGGCTGATCGCTTCACCAACTTCATGCGCCTGGTTCCGGATGTGCCCAGCATCATTGCAACTTTGGTTCGCGCCGGTCACTACCGCCGGCCGTTCACCAGCTCGCGCGCGGCCTCTTTTGCTCCGTAAATCTTGTTCAAGGCTTCCAGGATCGCCGCGGAATGAGCCGAAGTCGCCCGTCCCTGCCGGTCGCTGAACGCATAATCCCAGGACAGGCTCTGCAAATTGCCGTCAAAAATGATGCCCACAAACTCCCCGGCCCGGTTCACCACGGGGCTGCCCGAGTTGCCGCCAATGATGTCCACCGTGCTGACAAAGTTGTATCGCGTTTTCAGGTCGAGCCGCGACCTGCGCTTCTCCCACGAACCCGGCATATCAAACGGCGGCCGGTGATTCATTTCCTTCGCACGTTCGTAGAACGACCCCAGCGTCGTGAAGGGTGGCACGGGTTTGCCGTCTTCCTCGTAACCTTTGACCGTGCCGAATGCGAGCCGCAAGGTGAAGGTGGCATCCGGATAACCCGTCGTTCCCAGCACCGCGTTCCGCGCGCGCGAAATGGCTGCGTGAGCCTGTTGCTTGGCCTCGCTCTGGGACTCGGCCACCTTGCGGAGCGCGCGGGACTCTTCATCCACCAACCGGGCCACTTCGATCATCGGATCGTTCGCGGCGGCCACCGCGGAAGCGCCCCCCTCATAAAGCCGCTTGCGAAACGCCACGTCTCGCACCTTCGTCCCGTGGATCAACTCCGCGGCCCGGTCCCGCGGGGATTTGCCGGCCAGAACCTTTTGCACCAGTTCATCCCGGACACCGAGTTGCGCGGCGAAAAAGGTCAGGGCGTCGGCGAGGCTCAACAGCTCCAGGTCGGTGTAAATCGGCTTCTCCGAGAACAATCCGAGTTCGAGCGAGGCCTTGCCGGCGTCCGAGAACTCCCGCAACCGCTCGCCGTTGGGTCTGGGCCGCTCATCGCCCGCGCGGAGCAGCGTGCGGGCGAGGCCAAAACTCTCGCAGTTGAACGCCGCCCCGCCTTCCAGCAGAAGCGACCGCACGGCTTGCGCCGCCTGAATCTTCGTCGCTTCCGCAATCTTGTCGTAAGCGGCCAGGGCCTCGGCGAATTCCGGCTTGCCCACCAGCCGCGCCTTGAAGTCAGCCTCCGCCTTGAGCTTCGCTGAAAACAACTCGGGGTCGAGCAAGCCGGCCAGACGGCCATCCAAGGCCTTGCGGGAATTCTGAACGCCGAACAGTTCGTCCTTGGCCCGGCGGGCGTTCTCCTCGCTGCGCGCGCTCCAAACCCCGAGCAGCACTTCGAGCCGCTTCAGAACGCCCAACCGGTAGGGTAGTGCCTGATCCCGGAGATATTCCAATTCGGCCACGGTGAGCAGCCGGCTGGTTCGCCCGGGATGCCCCGAAACGAACACGAGTTCGCCGTCCTGCGCTCCCGTGGGTGAGAATCGGAGATAATCCTTCACCTTGGCTGGTTGGCCGTTCTCATAGGCGCGAAACAGGCAGAAGTCCAGGCAGTGACGCGGGAACTCAAAGTTATCCGGGTCGCCGCCGAAGAACGCCGCCTGTTGCTCGGGCGCGAACACCAGCCGCACATCGGTGTAGCGTTTGAACCGGTAAAGATGATACGCGCCGCCCTGCCAGAGCGTGACCACGTCCGAGCGCAGGCCGGTGCGGTCCAGCGATTCCTTCTCGATCTCGGCGATGATCTTGCGCCGCGCGGCAAAGGCGCTGGCGGCATCGGCCTCCTTGGGCACCGCCGCGTTGACGCGCGCCGTCACGTCTTCGATGGACTGGAGCACGTTGAGTTCGAGGTCCAGGCACTTCAATTCCTGCTCCGGTTTCCGCGCGTGGAAACCATCCTGGAGATAATTTTTCTCCTTCGTGCTGAGCTTCTGGATCGCGTCGGCGCCGACGTGATGATTCGAGATCAGCAGGCCATCTTCGCTCACGAAGCTCCCCGAGCCGCCGGAATTGAAACGGACCGAGGCTTTTTGGAGGCGCTCCAGCCACGCGTCTGTGGGGTCAAATTGGTGGCGCGTTCTCAGCCATTCGCGCGGCGGCTGGTTGAAAAGCCACATGCCCTCGTCTGCGCGAGCAGTGACGAGCATCAGACCTGATAGGAGGATGAATAATGACCGTTTCATGCAAGGGGGAAACTATAAAGCCCACCCGCTGGAGGCCAATGAAAACTGGCGGCCAGGGACTTGCCTCAATTCTTGAGGTGCTTCGCTGTTTTCGGTGGAATGAAACCAAAGCAAGGAGCAACGCGGAGCGGACAGCGGTTCTCCCTCTCCCAGCGGGAGAGGGGCGGGGTGAGGGAGAGCACGTGGAAAATCCGGGGCGTAGGGACT
>WYBW01000173.1 GCA_011525685.1 Verrucomicrobiia bacterium | reverse complement strand
TTCGCACGCGCCTCCGTGATCAATCAGGTTGCGAGATCTCAACCACGGAACGAACCTCTTGGGCATGATCGGCGTGAGCTTGAACCAGACCGGCTCGCCTGATTCCAAGAGCGGGATCAAGTGCGACACCCAATTTTTGCGACGGCATTTCTTGCAGGTGGTGATTCAGGAAATCGCCACCGGGCGTTACTGGCAACGCACCGGCCTCTGGACCTACAATCGCGACATGGCGACAGCCTTTCAATCGTGTTCGGCGGCGCTCGAACAAGCCACCCACCTGCAACTGCAAAATGTGCAGTTGGTTTTGACCCGCGAGATCAAGGAGTGCGAGGTCATCCCGATCAAAACCAGTTTCCGATCCGGCGCTAGCGAGCACGTGTGATTTTCAAATCCATACTGAGAGATGAGCTCTTACATGCATTGGCACTGACCGATGCCGCTGCTGACCCAAGTGATCCCCCAAGCCGAATTGCGCATGGTCCTGAAATAGGCCGGCGTCATGGGAGCTTGGTGATAACTATCTTACCGGTTGAAGAAATCTCCGGATTGCCGCCGTGGCTAATACTCGGTGGCTCGTAGGACTTCGTGGAGGTTGTGTGGATTAAGCCGTGTATGCGGTGTCCACTCTGCATTTCCATTGTCCAATTCGTTTACAGTCCGTGGCGTACTATTCGCCATGCCGTCGCCGTAACGCCGCGAGAACCCATATACGGACGATCTTCCTTTCGTCAGAGTCACCACCATTCTAGCTCGTCTCATACCGAGGAACCAGCGACGACTTCTGGGACATCACAGCGATGCCTCACGCCCAGGCAAATGATTTACAGCCGGCTAATGCGGTCAGGAATTTGCTGTTAAGGCGGGGACACTAGTGAAATGAAACGGCTGTCCGGCAGTCGCTTGCGCCGGTGGAAAGATGCATTCTCGCTGTCCGCAACCGGTCGGGGACGAAGCCAGGCCGGCCGGAACCGGAATGTTTACCGAAAGAAATCATGGCGGACTCAAAGCTTAAGACCGAGCCAATGGCTGGGCCCGTGGAAACGTGCGAGCCTCTCCCGGCTTTTTACCAAGCCGCGGTCGCGCTGCTTCTAGTCGGCCATACGCTCTGCCTCCCGCCAGTCTGTCCACCGGACCACGACCACTCCACCATCATGGAAAACCACATGGTTTTGGAATGGTCTCCCTCCAGCGAAACGGCAGTAGCCGTGGAAGCCGAGTCTGAGCCGTCGGTGATCCTCGACCTCAAGCACGCCCCGAGGGTGGAGGAACGGTCGTTGCTCAAGTCACCCCACGTCCAACCTGAACCGTCGGCAAGCCGGGGCGCCTTGGTGTTGGCCCTGGCGCTGCCGCTCGCCTCACTAGTCGCGTTGGGTAGCCTCGGTCTGCTGGTTAAACGGCGACTGGAATCCCACAAGGAAAAGCAGGCGGAGTCCCTTCAACGACTCGAAGACTCGCTGGCCGAAGACCCGACGGTAGCGGCGTTTTACCGAGAGTTGCGGCACGCTCTGCACACGCCTGATGGCACCGAGGCGGACGGCTCACCGGAAGGCGACTTGCCGCGCGCGCGTGACAACTCCACCAAGACCCCGGCAGATCCGGTCGAGGAGTATCTCACGGCACTTCCCGCGCGTTTGACCGGCCTGCGGCTGGTGCTTTCTGAAATCAGCGCGGCTGCGAACGAAGCCACCCGGCTGGTGAAACTGCTGGAATTCATTCAGCAGATGGAAGTTGTGCGGACCAGCGCACGCCCGCCCGAATTGCGTCCGGTCTGGTTGATGGCCAGCGCCCTCGAAGGACTTTTCAAACAACTCACGAGCAACGCGGCCGAAACGTCTCCCTCGGTGATGAACACCGCTGGTGCCGCCGTGGACCTGCTGGAACGGTTGTCCGTGCGCGGGGTGAATCCGAACCTGGCCACCGAACCACCCGTGCGGTTGCTGGCGGTGGACGACGACCCGGTGAGCCGGCTCGCGGTTTCGTTTGCGCTCAAAAAGGCTTTCAACGCGCCGGACCTCGCCCCGGCGGGCGCGGCCGCCCTCGAGCTGGCCGCACAGCACGATTATGACGTGATCTTCCTGGACGTGGACATGCCGGGCATGGACGGCTACGAGCTCTGCACGCGGATCCATCAAATCGAGCGCCATCGGAACACGCCCGTCGTGTTCGTCACCCGCCATGGCGACTTCGACTCCCGGGCGCGATCCACCGCGAGCGGTGGCGAAGACCTCATCGCCAAACCGTTTCTGGCGTTCGAGATCACCGTCAAGGCGCTCACGCTGGCCTTGCGGGGGCGGTTGCAGGGCCGCTCTGGGAAACGTGAATCGGCCCTTTCGGGCAACCCGGCTCCACTGGCCGCAAGCGCGGCGGAACTGACCCCGATCGGCCGGTCCGTAACGCCCCCCGCGCCGCTGCCGACGCAAGTCAACGGGCACACGCACCCGACGCCCGCCACCGCAGCGGAGGTGTTGACGACGCTCGTCTCCCAAACCCGTTCCGCCGTAAACGGGAAATCCCCGTGGCAGTTGGGGGATCGCGCGTTCCAATCGTTGTTCAAGTCCGCCGCCAATTCACCCGAAGCGTTCTTCAGCCACGCGCCGGCCCAGCTTGAGGAACTGCGCCTGCAATTGCAGGCGGTCCAAAACGCCGCTGATCCGGCCCAAGTCGAGAGATTTCTGGGGGAGCTTCACTTCAACGTCCATTCACTCACGGCGGAGGCGGAGCGCATTGAACTGCGGGCCATCGCGCAGCTCAGTTCCACTTTGGAAGGCATGCTCAAGAAGCTGCTGGACCAACCGAAGTACTGCTCGCCCTCGACCCTCAATGCCGCGGCGGCCGCGCTGGAATTGCTGGAGGAACTCTGTTGCCACACGGCCGAGGAGCCGGACCTTTCCAATCCACCTGTCAGCATCCTGGTGGTGGATGACGACCCGGTGGCGCGACGCGGGATCGCGGCCGCAATCCAGTTGGTCTTTGGCCGGCCCGAGGACGCCGCGACTGGCGAAGCGGCGGTGACCCTGGCCCAGGAGAAGCAGTTTGACCTGATCTTCCTCGATGTGTTGATGCCTGGCATTGACGGCTTTGTCACCTGTTCGAGAATCCACGAAACCGTCTTAAACCGCCGCACGCCGGTCGTGTTCGTGACCAGCCACGACGACGCGGATGCCCGTTCCAAAGCGGTGACGGCGGGCGGTTGCGGGTTCATCCCCAAACCCGTTCTGGCCAGCCAGATCAAACTCACCGCGCTGACGCACATTTTGCGATTCCGTCTCAGCAAGCTTGAACCGGCGCATTTGCCGGAACCCGCAGACTGCGTGGAAACCGCCTGAATATTCCGGGGCTTGGTTTGTCAGCACGGCTGCCGCACGCAAAGGCCATCAAGGGTGCTGGAAACAGGCCCTGTGTCTCTTTCTGCTGTCAATTTGTGGAGTGGCACAGGATGAGCCGGGGACTCCGCACTCATTCGAGGCCGAAGATTTGCTGGAATACGCTGGAATCGTCGTTTCGCAGTGTGCTTTGAATCGCATGAAAATGAAGCTATTTGATAAATGTTCAACTCGTGGCCCGCGGAAGCGCCCTCAGGCGGGGTTGACGCTGGCGGAGGTGGTGGTGGCGTTGAGCATCACCGGGCTGGCCGTCGGCGGCATCGTCTCCGGTTACACGTTCTGCACCAGTTCGGCCGAGAAGGCGGCCCTCACCCTGGCCGCCAATGCCCGGGCCATGGAGCGCATCGAGCAGACCCGCTGCGCCAAGTGGGACCTCTCGGGCTGGCCCGAGTTGGATGAACTGGTCAGCACCAATTTCCCCGATCGCAGTGTTGCCCTCGA
>WYBW01000172.1 GCA_011525685.1 Verrucomicrobiia bacterium | reverse complement strand
GTTCATGAGGTGATAAATCGCGCCGGGATATTGCACTCGGAGTTTGCGCGCCATGCGACCGAGCCTTGCCGCCGGAGCGCCGGGCGTCAAGCTGTGATTCTACAATAGCCGGGACTGACACCTTTTCTTTCTCACCGTTTGTGCGGGACACCGCGTTACTTCTGCGGCTGGAATTCAATCCACACGCCCTTCAAAGTGTCTGCCGCTTTGAGCAATTGCAACGCCTTGCTTGCTTCTCCATCACGAACGTAAACACCATAGACAACAGACCCTTCAAACATCGGAGTAACGCCATTCGTTTCGAGGAGCGATTTGATTTTCTCTTGAGCCGCTGTATCGCCTCCGCCAATTGTGGCGATGCAGGTCAAATGCTCTGAAGTTTTCACAGTTTCAGTCGAGTTCTTGCAGCCCACAAACAAAAGCATCGTCAACACTATGCACGGTAGAAACCATTGAACAGTTAACGTGACGTTAGGGTGTCTTGAAAGATTCTGCATGACCTTCTCCATTCTTCATTTCCAGATACTGAGTAGCGGTGACGGTTACGCTCTCCTTGTCGCAACTGCAGCCCTTTGCCTTGCCACTTTTCACGATTATCTCAAACTTCAACGTCCTTGTCGCGTTCCTGCCCGGTCGCTTGCCAAGAGCCGGTGGATCATGAATCACAACCTGTTCGCTTCCAGGCGTCGGCTTCGTTCTGTTTTTCCAAGGCGCAAATGTCGGAGACTGCGGATACAGGGAATACATGTCCGTTTTCTCATTTGGCTTGTGCCCAGGGATCGCAGGGAGATCGGTGGTTTCGTTCCAAATCAATTGGCAATCCGCTGTCTCACCCTTTCCGTCGAGATACTTCAAGTCGATTACAGCATCGAACTCGTGCCCCCAATGTGATTTGTTGTCGAGCTTCTTGATGTTTTTGATTTCGATCTTTTCGGCACAACAAACAGATCCCGCCATGCCGAGGTAATCAAACCAATTCAGCGGATCGTTATCGAGAAATGCGTAGAGATTGTAGCCCCCGAGTTCCCCGATGGGGTCTCTATTTGGCCAGCGACCAAGGGTAGGACTGTAATCCCGGAACAGATACTTTACATCGCCCGTCACATCATCCGCGTATTGGGTGCTGAAACGGATCGGGTTTAGTTTTGCCATCGGGCCGGTCATGCGGATTGGCTCGGCAAACGGGCCGTATTCATACCGAGCACTTTCGGCTCCGCCCGCTGCGCTCACCAAGGCGGTGACGTTTCCGTTGCCATCGTAACAGTAGAAATGCGTGCCGTTGGTTTTGAAATTCACGGCCACCACACCACCAACGCCGCCCGCGCCTTGCACCGTCCCGCTCAAATCCAAGCCGCGCATGAACGACATCACCAGGCCGTTCGTGTGATCCAGAATCGCAAGGAGGACTTGCCCATCCCACACGTAGCGATTGGTGTAAGCCGGGTAATACGAAGTGCCGTTGTTCGTTGAAACAATGCGCTGAATCCAGCGGCCATCCGGCAGGTGCGTCCATTGCTCGCGCCTCCGGGCGGCAGCGGGCAGCGTGTTCCGGCTCTCAATTGTCACCCGCCGGTTCTCGCCGTTCCATACGTTGGTCCACAAGCTGTCACTCGTGAGATTCCCGTCGGCGTCATACGCGAAGGTTTCGGGGGTTTTGGAGAGCAGCACTTTCCCGGTTTGGTTGGTCACAATATCCGGATTGGCCCCGTTGTTGAGCACCGCCACGTTCGTGATCGTCAACCACACCGCGCCGGTTGTGTTGTTGGCGTACAGCTCGCCCCGGAAGTACTCACCCTTGCGGGTCGTGGGGCTGTACTGGCCGTTATCACCCCACAGCGTGACGGTGGCGGTATTGCTCGCCGTGCCCAACACGTTCACGTAACTCGGCACTTCCCGGCTGGCGATTTGATTGAGCGAATTGTTAAGATACAAGGCGGGCCGGAGGTTCGCGCCATTATTGTCACCGCCGGCTTTCGTGCTCTGACGATTGCCGATGTCATCGAAAGCATACTCAAAGTGCTGGCCGGCCACCGGCGTTCCATCGCTCCAGTATTTCTTTCCCGAAATCACCTGGCCGAGCGCGTCGTACTGGTAAACCCAGCGCGCATTGTCCAGGTTCGTCACGCTCGTCCGCTGGTTCGCGGGATTGTACCCGTAGGTGGAGATGGAGACAGGCGCGACGCCTATCCTACTGTCCACCGCCGTCAGCCGGTTCAGGTAATCATAGCTCTTGCTGGTCGTCATACGCACCGTGCTGCCGTTGGTGAACCCAATCTCTCCCACCAGCGGCGAATCGGCAAGATACGAATACGCCACCGTGTTGGTCCCGGCGGCCACCGTCCGCAACCGGGAAGCCTCATCGTAGCCGTAGCGCGTCTGGGCCAGCCAGGTCGAACCGTTCCACAGCCCGTTGGTGGCGCGACGCAGCCACGCATCGTAACGGTTGGTCACGGTCAGTCCATTGAGCGGCCCACCGGAGTAGGCTTCGCTCAGGAGATTGCCCGCGTCATTAAACTTGCGCGTGGTGGTCACGCCGCCCGCCGCCATTGTCGTTTGCCGACCGCGCCGGTCGTAGGTGTAGGTCACGTCTGGTGTTGAATCCGAATGATTGATTCGAGCGCGACGGGCGGCTAGGCAACCACTCTGCGGCATTGACCCCAAACGGCTCACCTACCGCTACCAAGGCCGCGACTTCCGGTTGACCGATGTGTTCGGGAAGGTGGTGGAGGGGATTCTGGCCTGAGCGGCGAAATACAACGCCTACTTCTTCGGCGGGGTCGAGCTGGGCGCGGGCGGGGGGACCGCGATCGCGGGCGGCGCGGAGGTGATGCCGGGCACGGCGGCGGGCTGCGCGGCCGCCGGTTGGATTTTGTACTTGGTCAGGATCGGCGCGAAGTCCGGGTGCTTTTTGCCAAATTCAGCCAGCTTGGCCACGAAGTCGTCCATGAGCAGCTTTTCCTGCTTGAAGGATTGAATCATGTGCGCCGCCGGCGGTTTGAGGACTTCCAGATCGGCGCGGGCGTAGCGCGCCTGCCGCCACAGGAAAACGGTCAGCGTCCCGCTCAACACGAACACGGCGACCAGCAGGGTGGTGACCTGGCGTTGCAGGGAGGCGCAAAGCTGGCGCAGTTCCGAGGTGTCCGCCGCTGGGGTTTTCGACGATTCGAGGTCGTTCATAGACTCAGTTGGTGCCGGGCCGGCTGCCGGCGGGCGCGTTCTTGGGTTTCAACCCCACGGATTCAAGCAGGGGATTGATGGCGCTGTTCTTCTCGCTGTATTGGAGGCACTCGGCGGCCAATTGCTGGACGCTGGTGCGATAGGCGTTGATGCCGCTGATCTGTCCGGTGATCGAGCGGTATTCGCGGATGCGAAACATGAATTGCAGACAGAACACCACCGACAACAGCAGGCTCACCGCCAGCAGCACCGTCAGAACCATGTTGGCCAGGTTGCTTTTCATAAAAAGGTGCGGGGACTCTAGCGATTCCGACGGTGATGTCCAATGCGTTTTTCGGAACAGCCTGGAGGCGGAAGAGGCGGCTTGCCAGCCGCCTCTCCGGCAGAACGGCGGACTGGTAAAAGCTGCAGGGGGTTAGAACGTTGAAATGCAACCCAGAAGGCTTGCGCCACGGCTTCACTGCAGCAGCTCCGGCGGCGCGACCTCGATCTGGTCGGCAATGATTTTGGGGATGGGGGTGGATACCATCTTGCCGTGCTGTTGGGTGACACAAACCGCGGTCACCAGCCCGCGGCCCACTTCGAGCGGCGGTTTCGCGTTCAGCTTCCGAAAGCGAAACCGGTAGGTGAGCGACTTGGACTTCTTCTCCGCCACGAGCAGGTGGACTTCCACTTCATCCTCGAACCGCAACGGCGATTTGAAATCACACTCCGCATGAACGCGCGGCCAGCCCACCGGCGGCTCGACGTGCTGGGTCCAGATCGAGAATCCCAGCGACCGGAAAAAGGCATGTTCGGCAGCTTCCATGTAATGGAAAAAGTTCGCGTAATGGACGATGCCCGCCATGTCGGTTTCGTTGAACTCGACCACGCGCTGGATTTTGAACTCGTAAGGCATGGAGGAAATTCTGGATTTACGATTTGCGATTTACGATTCAAAAATGAGCCGAAGCTTCAGTTGTGTTCTGAATCTCATGGTCGCGGAGAGGCGCGGGACGGCCGCGCTACTTCAACGATTCCAGTAACTGCAACGTCTCCCTCGCCATCGCTTCAGCGTTGAATTTCTCAAATACCGCGTTGCGGCCGGCTTCGCCCAGCGCTCGTGCCTGTTGCGGATCCATCAACAGTCGCTCAATCCCGTCGGCGAGTGATTTTGGATTGCCGGGTTCGCACAGCAACCCGCCGCCGGTGGCTGCGATAATTTCCGGGAACGCCGCGGCGCGCGGCTGCACCACGGGCACGCTGGCAGCCATTGCTTCGATGACGTAAAGCCCGAAGGCTTCACCGTAGCTCGCGGGTACCGAAAAAACCGAAAGGGCGCCGAGGAAATCCAGCTTTTCCGCGCGACTGAGGTTGGGGAAAAAGCCCACTTCGCCAATGTAGCCAGCCGCAGCCAGCCGGCGGCGCAGTTCCTTGACGAAGGGCTCATCCGCCGGACCGCAACTGCCGCCGATGTGCAGCTTCAGCCGCGGCACTGTGTTACGGTTCTTCAGGTGAATGTAGGCTTCCACCAGCGTGTCGAGCCCCTTCTCTTTGCACATGCGCGCAAAGAATCCCAACACCGGCGCGGCTGGGGTTCGGTTTCCCGGCTTCGGATTTCGGATTTCGATTCCGTCGAGATTGATGCCGTTGTAAACGACGCGAACGCGCTCCGGCGGCAGACTCAATCGCCGCGCCATCAGTTCGCCGAAATAGCGGCTGGGGGCGATGAAGAGGTCCACCTCCGCGCAGCGCTCCTTCAGCAATTGCCACGCGGCCTCGCGGTGGGAATCGGGCAAGGCGTCCAGGAACGCGTCCTCGCCGCCCAGATGGCAGACGACCTTGGTGGCCAGTTGCGACTTCAGCCTCCGGGTCATGCCCACCAGCAAGGCGTTGGACAGACAGACCGCGTCCGGATGATGGTGTTTGCGGAGCCAGGCGATCAACTCGTCCAGCTCACGCGCCTGACGGCCTTCCTCGCCGCGCAGCATCGAGAGCAAAACGTCGCCCACTTCGGTGGCGCGTGTGCTCGCCGTTCTTCCGGCGGCCCAGCGCAACAGCCTTGGCGAGGCGAGCAGCTTGTGCAGAAAGCCCGGCATTCGTTGAAACAGGGTGGACTTCTGCTCGAGATAAACGTTGATGCCGCCGAAGAAAATCGGCGTGCCGGCGCTTTGATCCTCCTCATCCAGCGTCAGCGGAAGGTACAACGGCACCATGGTCACGTCGTGGCCCAGGCGACGCATCGCCGCCACGAGCGCGTTGTCGCGGAAACAATTGCCGCAATACATCGCGCCGGCGCCGGGAGTGATTTGGACGATGGTCATGCGTTCAAGGCCCGGTGGTTGAACTGGCCAGGGCGACACGACACCCGCGTCGCAGCTTCGCGCGCGTGCCCGGCATGTCCGTGGACACCGCGAACGGGTCGAAACCAGCCCAGCCCGGACCGATGTCCGGCCACGGTTCGCCACCCTCCAGCCTGGCTTGGGAAATCTGGGTTTCTGGAAGTTTGAAAACCAGATCTTTCATCCCCAAGGCCATCGCACAAATCAGCTTGTTCTCCGTATGGAGCACCACATAGGCGTAACTTTGCCCGTCAGGACAGTACGAGCTTACCCTCGGCAAACCCGCGGCCGACTTCATCAGCTCCTCGCTTAAATCCGAGTGCGCCGAGGGATGCTTCCGGGCCAGAAAGCGGAGGGCATCGGCGTTCCGAGCAAAGTCAAAGCGGCGGTGCAGTTCTGAGACATCCCAGACCATTTGCCGGTCAGCATGTCAGGTTGCCGTCGCGCAAGCCACTTCTTTGCTCTGCGGCTCACCCAGAGGCAGATTCTCCGGCAACGGAACGAATTCGCGAATCTTGTTCCAGAGCGGCGTGAAATCCTTGTTCACGTCGCCGGAGAGGCAATCGGTGATTTCGCCCGCGGCCTCGGGGTATTTGTCTATCACCTTCTTGAAGGAGAAATCCGGATTGTAAAAGGCATAGACCAGCTTGCGCATGTTCTCGATGCCTTCGCGCATCGCGCGGCCATAAGGCTCGAAGCGCCGCGCGGAGAAGTCGCCCTCGGCGATGGCCTTGTGGACCTCCTCGCCCGCCAGCGTGCCGCTCTTGAGCGCGAGCATCAGGCCGCTGCTGAACACCGGGTCCAGAAACGCAAACGCATCGCCCACCAGCAGCAAACCTTCGCTGCCGCAATGCCGCGCGTGGTGCGTGTATTCGTTGATGATGAAATACGGCCCGACCTGTTGGCCAACCGAGAGGTGGTCCTTGATCCAGGCGTTTTGCTCGATCTCGCGCTTGAAGATGTGCTCCGGCTCGCGGACACCGTCGCGCGTGAGGTATTTTCCTTCGGCCACGACGCCGACGCTGACCATGTCGTTGTGCTGGGGGATGTGCCAGAACCAGCCTTTCTCCGGCACGTAGGCCACGGTGGTCGCACCCTCATCAATGCCCGGCTCGCGCTTCGAGCCTTGGTAATAAGTCCACACGGCGACCTTGTTGAGGTAAGGGTCTTTCATGCGCCAGCCGTTGCGCACGGAGCTGAAGGCTTCCTTGCCCGAACAATCCAGCGTAATGGGCGCGCGGAACTCGACGACCTCGCCGGATTTCCTTTGGGCGCGAACGCCGACGACCCGGCCATTGTCGCGCAACAATTCTTTCACGGTGATCTCCTCGATGACGTGCGCCCCCTTGCAGCGGGCATTGTCCATCAAAATCTGGTCGAACTCGGAACGCAGCACCTGCCAGGTTTGCGCCACGGAATTGCGATCATAGCGATTGAAAAAATAGAACGGCTCGCTCGCTTTGCCGCTGCGCGAGATGAACACCACGCTGTATTTTTTCACGAAGCCGGACGATTTCATCAACGGAATCAGCCCCAGCCGCTCCAGAGGTTGATACGTGAACGGGATGAGCGATTCGCCGATGTGGTAACGCGGAAATTTCTCGCGCTCGAGCACGAGCACGCGATGGCCGTATTCCGCCAGGATGGCCGACGCCGCCGAACCCGCCGGCCCACCGCCGATGACAATGGCGTCCCAATTCGTGTCCAAAGAATTCACAGTCATGGTATCAACTCGTTGCCGAAAGAGTTAGCGCAATCCGCGTCTGACGCAAGCGCGCAGGGTGAGATTCAAAGGCGGGAGGCGCGTCTCAAGAATGAGCCAGCAGGCTCTTGTCCACGAGCGCTCGTCCGTTTTACAGGATTTCACGATTTGATTTCCCCCTTGAAAACCGGCCGGTGGCCCTTGACGATGCGCTGGCAGAGACCGATTCACAGATGACTTTCACTGTCGTGCCATGAAAACCAATTTGCGCAACCAACATTCCCATCGGCGGCTTGCGATCCCGTGGAAAAGTCTGGCGCTTCTGGCGCTGGGCGCGGTCCTGGCGGGTTGCCCCGCTGGCCGGCGTGAATCCGAGGTGGTGACGGAAGGGAAACTCGTCATCAAAGGCTCGAACACGATTGGTGAGGAACTCGCCCCCAGGCTCATTGCCGAATTCAAGAAGGAGCGTCCGAAGGTCACGGTTGAACTGGAGTCCAAAGGAACGGCTTCGGGTTTCGCCGGGCTGCTGGCGGGAGAGTGTGACATCGCGGCCGCCTCGCGCGTGGCGAATCAGGAGGAGTTGTCGGCGGCGGCCGCCCGTGGCATCCAGTTCAATCTGCATACCATTGGCGCGTATGCCGTGGCCGTGATTGTCAACGCCGCCAACAGCGTCACCAACCTTTCCCGCGACCAGGTGCGCGACATCTTCACCGGTACGGTCCGGAACTGGAAGGAACTGGGCGGCGCGGACCAGCCGATTCAATTGTGCATCCGCGATGCGATCTCCGGAACGCCGCTGGGTTTCCAGGAGTTGGCGATGGAGAACCGACCTTACGCGGCGGAGGCCAGAACGTTCACCAACTACGCCGGCATCGCCGAAGCCGTGGCGAAAGACCCGGGCGGCATCGGTTACGTGGGGCTGGACCTCACGGACAAGCCGGGCGTGAAAGCCGTGTCCATCCGTGGCGTTCTCCCGACGGCGGTGACGGTCAACGAAGGCCGCCATCCGTTTGCGCGGGTGCTGAGGCTCTACACGAATCAGACGAACGAGACAGCCATCACCCGGGATTTCATCCGGTTCGTCCAATCACCGCGCGGCCAGAAGCTCCTGGAGGAAATGGGTTTCGTGCCGAGGCTTTGACCGCGGTGCGGCTTTGGCGGTGTTTAGGGTCAAGTGGGTGACCTTCGCGGATGCTTCTCGCGCACGGCCTCGAGCATCTGGCGCCGGCTGAAGGGCTGAACCTCCTCGACAATGGTTTCGCGCATTCTTCGACCAGCTTCGGTTTGCTGGGGATAGCACATGAACCGAAGTTCAACCCCGAGCCTTTGAGCCGCGCGGCTGGCCATCAACGGCCAGACCATTCCCAGGTCGCCGATGATGGCCAGGCTGCCCGCATGGCGCGCGAATCCCGACATCTCCATCCGAAACGGCACCTTGAACGTCTTGGTCTTGGGCAGGCCATCGGCGATTGCGGATTGCACCGCGCCGCCTTCGCGTTCCATCTGGCAGACGCGTTCCAGCGCGGGATCGAGATCAATGCGGATGAGGCTCTTGCCGACCAGGCTGTAACTGAAATCTCCCTGCCACGCCGACCACAAGCCATGACCGGTGTGCGTCTCGAACGGTCCGTCGTGAATCTCCTGCGTCAGTGCGACGCCGGATTCGATGATGACCTCGGCCGCGCTCAACATCCGCGCCAGTCGCGTCGCGCGCTCGGTCAACGTCAGGCTGTCACCGATGCACAGGCCCACCCTGCCGCCGCCGATGAGTTGCGGGATGGTGACCAGCACCGGCAAACCCTTTTGAGCCGCAACGCCAATGATCGTGCGCGGGTCGCAGCCGAGACCGGCCATCTCCTCGAAGGAGATGCCATGGCTGCGGGCCAGCGTCAGAATCTCCGGCGCGAGCTTCTCCAGCCACAAACCCATCGGATAACCCAGGTTGCCCGCCGCTTTGATGATGGTTTTCCCCGGGGCAGCCTGAAGACGTTCGATCAGCTTTTGATCCAGCGACAGTGTCTCTCGGATTTCGCGAAGCGAATCCTCGTTCATCAAGGTCAGTTCAAATTCGCCTCCCAGAGGGAGCAATTCCGTTGGAACACCAACGCTCGCGCCCGCGCAACGCTTCACCCGGTCCAGCGTGCCTCCCATTTCGTGGGCGATCACCGCCGAGCTGGTCGTCACGCCATCCACGAGGCCCACGCGCATCAACTCGGCCAGCAGCGTGGTGACCCCTTCGTGGAGGTTGGGGCCGCTCCCCGTGACGACGACCACTTTGCCCCCGCGATTCTTCGCCGCGACAACTCTTTCCACGGCTTGCTCGAGGCGTGCGAGTGTGGTGGTGTCCAGTTCGCGTTCAATGGCTTTGAGAGTTGCTGTATCAAGCATAAATCACCGGATGGAGGAACGGCGGATCGGTCTGGATCCTCATGACACGATCCGCTCCACCGTGCATGTCGCTTCGGCCCGGCGGTCGGTGTCGTTCGGAGAATCGGGCGACGCCATGACCACAATGCCACCGCTGCGCCTGACCCGAGGCGCTCTCAGGGTCGTCACCGCACGGTCCAGTCCCAGATGATGTCCGGGTTGATCGGTTCACCGTTGCTGGCGGTGCCGGCGGCGGTGTTGGTCACCGCGCTGATGCGAAAGTATTGCGCGTGGCCGTCGGCGAAGTTGATGACGGTGCCGCGGTCGTGGCGGGTGCCGATGCTGCGAAAGCGATTGGCGGGGTTCACCGAGTTGAACTGCGGCGAACTGTTGACGACTTCGGTCACGGGATTGAAAACCACGTCGAACATGAGCACGGTGGCCACGGGTTTGGGAATCTGGGAGAGCTTGGGCATTCTGGGGTATTCGTTCCGGAAGGGGCCGCGCAGGTCAATGTTGAAAGCGTAACTGAAGAACCCGTTGGCGCCGCCGCCGCTCAAGACCGCGAACTGGCCGTCGGTCATGGAGGCGCTGGGACAGTGCCAGATTTTTCCGCGCCCGCCCGGGAAGGGAAGTTTCGCGCGGGTGTTCCCGCCGGGGTCGTTGTAGTAATCCATCAACCGGCGCTCGCCGAGGTTTTGCGGGAGGAGATTGTACCAGCCGCGCAGGTCAGTCGGATGCCCGGTCTGCTCGCCGTTCCAGACGTTGCCGGGATAAAGGAGGTTTTGCCCCATGCCCTCGCGAGGGATGCCGTCATTGTTGTCGGCGGCATAAATGTTCTGCGCCAGCCCCCACTGCTTGAGATTCGAGACGCAGTTGATGCGTTGGGCCTTTTGCTTGGCCTTGGCCAGCGCCGGCAGGAGCATCGCCGCCAGGATGGCAATGATGGCAATCACCACCAGCAGTTCAATCAGCGTGAAAGCCCGGAGGCGCACCAGGGCGCGGCGGGCAACCTGCGCTGCCGGCGTTCCCATCGAATGGAGCGGGGAATCAGTCATAAGCGGTTCGTGCTCGTTGTTCATGGTAGGCCGGCAAACCCCAAAATCAAGGGATGTCTGAAGGCTCACAAGTTCAGGCCGCGCGAACTTACGGACTGAGGATTCGGTAAAACCGCGTCGCCGGGGCCGCGTTCGTGTCGGTGAACTGGCCGGCGGTGCTGTTGAAGGTCAGACCGCCCGCCCACGGAACGTAGGGACCTTCCACGTTGGTTGCGCGGAGAATCGTGTAGGACATGTACGGTTGCGCGACCCAGTTCAGTGTTGCGGCACCGTCCGTCAGCGCAATGGCGCCTGTGACTGCGGGAGGCGCGTTGGTGACGATGTCCGAGTAAACGGTGGGGAACAATTGGAAACCCGAGCCGCGGTCCGGGTTGGTCGGTTGCAGGAAGGTGCCCATGACGCCGGACACCGTCCAGGCGCGCGCGGGAATCGGCAGCCCGGTCAGGTTGGTCATGGCGGTGTTGCGAAAGAGCCGGAAGGCTTCGCCGTGCAGGTTGGTGATGACATCCGTCGCGTTGCCCCCGGCAAACAGGTTGCCCGCTCCGGAGAAGTAAACGTTGGTGAACGTAACCACCGAGCCGACGATTTCGGCAAAGACGTTGGCCAGCCCCCCGTAGTTGACGCCGTTGGTGAAACTGAACGGCAGCACGATGCCCGGCGGCAACGGATGGTTCTGGCTTTCGACGACCATGGATGAGGCCGGGTCGGTGACACTCAGGTTGAACTGCAACCCGCCGTTGAAGGCGCTCAACGGACCGGTGACGGTGATCCGGTCACCCGCCGCGGGAGTCAACGCCGCGCCGCCGGCGATGAACACGCCCATGCCGGCGGTCTCGTCTTGGAAGAAGAACGACGTGTTGTTGCCGCCGGTCAGACGTGAGTGTGTGGTGACGATGCCGCGTGCCGACCACAAGGCCGTGGTGTTCGTCGGAAGGAAGAACACGGGGTCCACCAAAGTGCGCAGGTAGGCGATGCTGACCAGGGGCACCGGCACCGCCGTCAGCACGGCGTTGGAACTGAGCACGCCGCCAAATTCGTTGGTCACGCCGCAGTTGTAGGTGCCCGTGGTGTTGTTGTTCGTCTGCACGTTCGGGATGGTCAGCAGCGGATTCGTCTCGCCCGGGATCGGCACACCGTCGCGATTCCACTGGTAGGTGATCGTCCCCGGGCCGGTGGCGGCGACGGCAAAGGTCGCCGTCTGCCCGAAATTCACCGTGCGATTGGTGGGATGCACGGTAATCGTCGGTGGCACGGCGGGGTTGGTGACCCAAAGATTGGCCACCGCGCTCGTAGCCGAGAGCCCGTGCGGCGTGGTGGCGACCAGTTGATAAAGGCCGCTGTCCGAAACGCTGGCGCTGGGAAAGAACAGAACGTTGGTGTTGCCGTCCGGATTGCTGTAGAGGCTGCCGTTCTTGAGCCAGTCGTAGGTCAAACCGCCCTGACCCTGGCCCGCGGCCACGGCGGAAAGCAACACCGGGCTGCCGGCGAAATTCGTCGAGCTGGCGGGTTGATACACAATGACTGGCGGAAGCGGACTGGTGCTCCACACGCTTTCCGCGGCTTCTGCGAAGCTCGTGGCGACCGCCAGATTGCTGACGGTCAGAAAGCCTCCAAAACCGGTTGCCTGACGGAAGCCAAACGCGGTGACAGTTCCCGGCGTCACCGCATCGTTCGACGTCACGGAGAGGTCGCCCTCGGAAATGGGATTCACCCAAACGGTTGCGGCGTAGAGATTCACCGGATCCCAGCCCAGCACCACCTGATAGGTCGTGTTGAGCGCCAGATCCAGCGGCAGAATCGCGCTGGGACTCAGGCCGCTGGCCGCCGAGACGCCCAGGCGATAGGTGCCGGGCAAAGCCGAGAAAACGTTGCTCGTTCCCGTCGGATTTCCGGTCAGCGCCCAGAGCCTGCCCTGAAAGATGAAGTTGGTGACAAAGAAATGGGCGAAATACTGGCCGTTGGCCGTGGGCAGGTTGGTAAAGTTGATGGTGAGGCTGGCGTACAGGTAAGTGGGATTGTTGGTGAACAAACAGTCCGCGACGCAAAGCGGACGGATCACGTCGTCTTGTCGCGCCAGGCCGACGCCCGAGGTTGAAACCTCGAGCTGGTTGTCTCGCACAATCGCGTCACTCTCACCCGATCCGCCACCGTGTTTGATCCAGATGCCTCCCGAAGTGTTGGTAATGGGACCGTCCGGATAATTGAAGCCTTCATACCAGATCAGGTCGGCGCGCAATGAGGCCAGAGCAAAGCACGAGAGGAACACGAGAAGGAGGATTCTTTTCATAACGTCAATCGGTTTGGTCATCGGCCTGAACGAACGCCCATCCTTGGTTCGAGGAACGCAACCGGCTGCGCGGTCCAGGTCTTGAATCGAATATCAGTTTGGTATGGCTGACTTTAGGGTGCGACCGCCAAAAAGCAAGCGCCGCAGCCCGGAAGTTATCAACAACACCGTGACGAACAGGTGACAAACCCCTGAGACGTCTCAACCACACTGGCGCGACACTCGCACACTGCCGGAACAGACCGGTGCGTCCGCGCTCCGTGCCGGCGCTCAGCAAAGGACGTGCTTGGGGGGAAATGTGCGCGCCCATCCGTGTGCCAGAACTGGTTTCACGGGGGAGACTCTCACTTGCTTGCCACTTGGTGTGTCTGTCCCTGGTCTGCTGGAGAGGCGGCTTGCCAGCCGCCCAGTGGGCCGGGCGGCTGGCAAGCCGTCCCACCGGAAAACCGGCGGACTTGCGACAGCCTGAGATGCGCCCTCTCGAATTACTGCGGCGGCGAAGCGGGTGAACAATCCGCCTCGTCCGCGCGTCCGATACCAACAACGTGAGTAAAACCAAACATCACCATCCTCATCGCGGCAGAGCGCTCGACGCAAAATCATTTGCGCGCGCGTTCACTCTTGCCGATACTTTGCCCCAGTGAATTTCTCCCCGCATCCATGACGAAGGCCATCGTTCAAATCGCGTTGGTGGGCGGGCTGGCTGCCACGGCGTTGGCGGCGGACTGGCCCATGTTCCGAGGCAATCCGTCGCTGACCGGCGTGGCCGGCGGCAGTCTGCCCGAACAGCCCGCGTTGCTCTGGACATTCAAAACGGAAGGTCCGGTGAAATCCTCGGCTGCCATCGTCGCCGGCCGCGTGTTCATCGGTTCGGACGACGGCCACGTTTATGCCCTGGACCTCGCCTCCGGGAAGAAGCTTTGGGCCTTCAAGACCGATGGAGCGGTGGAGTCCTCGCCGCTGGTGCTCGGACAGCGCGTTTACGTCGGCAGCGTGGACCGTTTTCTATATTGTCTGAATGCCGGCACGGGTGAAGTGGTCTGGAAATACGAAACGGGCGACAAGATTCTGAGTTCGCCCACCTGGGTGGTGGTGGGCGACCACACCAACATCCTCGCCGGGAGTTATGACTTCAACCTGCACAGTGTGAACGCCGCCACCGGCCGGAGCAACTGGGTGTATGAATCCGGCAATTACATCAACGGCTCGCCCGCCGTCGCCGATGGCAAGAGCATCTTCGGCGGGTGCGACGCGATCCTGCACGTCGTGGACGTGGTGGATGGCAAGAAGCTCAAGGAGGTCGAGGCCGGCGCCTACATCGCCGCGTCCGCCGCGCTGGTGGACGGGCGCGCCTACTTCGGCCACTTCGAGAACCTGTTTCTCTGCGTGGACCTGAACACGACCAGCAACGTGTGGACGTTCCGCCATCGCAACTTCCCCTACTTCTCCTCGCCGGCCGTCACGCGCGACCGGGTCGTCTTCGGCGGACGGGACAAGTTCCTCCATTGTGTGAACCGCGAGAACGGCCAGGCGATTTGGAGCTTTCCCACGCGTGGGAAAGTGGACAGCTCACCCGTCGTGTGCGGCGACAAGGTCGTGGTCGGTTCCGACGACGGCCGGCTCTATCTGGTGGCGTTGAGCGACGGCAAGCAGCTTTGGTCGTACGAGGTGGGCCAGGCCATCGGCAGTTCGCCGGCGGTGGTGGATGGAAGAATCGTCGTCGGCGCGAATGATGGAAACGTCTATTGCTTTGGCACCAAGGGCCGATGAGTTGATCTTCTGGACGGCAATCAATCCTTCGCAGAAATGAACACTCAAGCTGCAGCCCTCCCGAACGTCGGCCAGCCGCCGCCCCTGCGCCACGAAACCACCGCCGGCAACTACTTTGTCGCCAACTATCCGCCGTTCGCCTTCTGGAAACCGGAGTTTGTGCCGGAGTTCTTCGAGGCGCTCGAACGCCCGCCGTTGCCGCAGGCGGACGCGCACACCGCCCCGCTCGGTCTTTACACGCACATTCCCTTCTGCCGGAAACGCTGTCACTTTTGTTACTTCAAAGTTTACACCGACAAGGATTCCTCCGAGGTGCGCGGGTATCTCGATGCGTTGCTCAAGGAGTTGACGGTCTATGCGCACAAGCCCGTGATCGGCCGGCGCAAACCGAAGTTCATTTACTTCGGCGGCGGCACGCCGAGTTATCTCTCGCCGGATCAATTGCGACATCTCACCGACGGCATGAAGCATCTGCTGCCGTGGGACGAGGCCGAGGAGGTCACCTTCGAGGCCGAACCGGGCACGCTCACCGACCACAAGCTCAAGGCCATCCGCGACCTGGGCATCACGCGCCTGAGCCTGGGCATCGAACACTTCGACGATCACATCCTCGAGATCAACGGCCGCGCGCATCGTTCGAAGGAAATCGCCCGCGCCTACGCCTACGCCCGCGAAATCGGCTTTCCGCAAATCAACATTGACCTCATCGCCGGCATGGTCGAGGAGACCGAGGACAAATGGCGCGAGACAGTGTCCAGGGCCGTCGAGCTCAAGCCCGACTCCGTCACGATTTACCAGATGGAAGTGCCGTACAACACCGGCATCTATCAGCAGATGAAAGCGGCCGGCAAGCTGGTCGCCCCCGTGGCGGATTGGGAAACCAAGCGGCGCTGGGTGGATTACGCCTATCGCGAGTTTGAAAAGGCCGGCTACACCGTGACGAGCGGCACGACCGTGGTGCGCGATCCGGCGAAAGTGAAGTTCATCTACCGCGAGGGCCTCTTCTCCGGCGCGGACATTCTCTCCATCGGCGTGGCCAGTTTCGGCCATCTCAACGGGGTGCATTACCAGAACCATCACGAGTTTCTGCCCTACGTGACCGCCGTGAACAGCGGCCGCCTGCCGGTGTATCGCGCCCTCACACCCACGGCCGAGGAGCGTTACATCCGCGAATTCATGCTCGGGCTGAAGCTCTGGAGTGTGAGCGCCGAACATTTCACGAAGAAATTCGGCATGGACCCGCGCCGGCAATTCGCCGCGCCGCTGGCCCGGCTCAAGGAGTGGGGCTTCCTCGCCGACGGCGGCGACCGCATCGGCGTCACGCGCGAGGGGCTGCTGCAGATTGACCGGCTGCTCCACGAGTTCTTCAAGCCGGAACACAACGTGGGCAGATATGCATGAACCCCGGGACATTCGCGCATTGCCCCTCCGCGCGTCGGAACGCCCCCGTTCCATGAACCGCCGGGCGCGCCCAGTGCGGAAGGCCGGTTTTCCCACCGGCGTTCCTTCCTCGTGGAGTAATACTCGTGCCCGGCGCTCCGCGTCGGCGGCGAAATGCTCGACGGGGCGAGCCGACTGGAAAGTCGGCCTTACGATGGCCATCGCAGGTCGCCGGCTCGGTGTTGTGCTGGCGTTCTTCGGCTTGTGGGCTGGCTTGGCCGTCGAGCAAAGCGCCCGTGGTGATTTCCACATTTCACCGTCCGGCATGGACTCCCACACCGGGACCGAGTCCAAACCTTTCGCCACGCTGGAACGCGCCCGGGACGCCGCGCGAGCATTGAAACGCGACCACAAACTGCCTGCTGGCGGCCTCACCATCTGGTTGCGCGGCGGGGATTACGTTCGCACCAACGCGCTGGAGCTTTCGGCGGAGGACTCCGGCACGCCGGAGTCGCCCATCGTCTGGCGCGCTTACAAGAACGAAACCGTCCGTCTTCTGGGTGGACGCAAACTCACGGGCTTCCAGACTGTGGCTGATCAAGCAGCACGCTCACGTCTTGACGAGCAGGCGCGAGGTCAAGTTGTTCAACTCAACCTCCGTGCGCTTGGCGTGACGGATTTCGGGGAAATGAAATCGCGGGGCTTTGGCCGCCCAACCGCCGTGGCTCATTGCGAGTTGTTCTACGACCACAAACCGATGACGCTCGCCCGCTGGCCGAATGAAGGCGAGTTCGCCAGGATTGCCGGGTATCCCAGCGGGCAAAGGGACGAGCATGGCGGCCAGCTCGGGGCGTTGACCAACGGGTTCTTCTACGCGGGTGACCGCCCACGGCGCTGGCAGGACACGAGCGATCTTTGGGCGCACGGTTATTGGGCTTACGACTGGGCCAACTCTTACGAGAGGGTTGCGGCGCTGGATGTCGAGCAACGGCTCGTGAAAACCGGCCCGCCGCACGGCCATTACGGTTTCCGGAAAGACCAGAGGTTCTACTTCCTCAACGTGCTCGAAGAACTTGACCAGCCGGGCGAGTGGTTTCTGGACCGCAAAACCGGCGTACTTTACTTCTGGCCGCCGTCGGTTGCGAACCCTCCCGCGGGAACCATTTCTGGCGCGGAGACGCTGCTCTCCCTCCTCGATCAGCCTCTGCTCAAACTCACCGGCGTTTCCAACGTGACTTTCCGCGGCCTGACACTCGAGGCCACGCGCGCCAACGCCGTCGAGATTCGCGGCGGCGCCAGTAATCGCATCACCGCCTGTCTGATCCGCAACATTGGCAACCACGGCGTCGTGATCAGCGGCGGCATCGGGCACGGCGTTGTTGCCAGCGATGTCGAGGACACCGGCGATGGCGGCGTGGACATGAATGGAGGCGACCGCCAGACGCTCTCGCCGGGCGGACACTTCGTCGAGAACTGCCATTTTCAACGTCAGGGCCGCTGGTCGAAGTGTTACGTGCCCGCGGTCCATATCGTCGGCGTCGGCCTGCGTGCGTCGCACAATCTCATCCACGATCATCCGCACTGCGCCATTCTCTTTTCCGGCAACGACCACCTGATGGAGTTCAACGAGATTCATCACATCGCCCTGGAAACCGGCGACGTGGGCGCGATTTACACCGGGCGCGACTACACCTTTCGCGGCAACAAAATCCGCCACAACTTCATCCATCACACCGGCGGCGTGGGCATGGGTTCGATGGGCGTTTACATGGACGACTGCGTCAGCGGCACCGAGGTGTTTGGCAACGTGTTCTACAAGGTGCATTGGGCCATGTTCATCGGCGGCGGGCGCGATCATCAGGTGGTGAACAATCTCTTCGTGGATTGCGACCCGGCGGTGCGCATGGATGGCCGGGGACTCGACAAGACGCCGGTCTGGTTTAACATGGTCAACGACACCATGCGCAAACGCCTTCATGCCGTTCCCCTCGCGCTGTATCGCGCCCGGTATCCGGAAATGCAAACGCTCGACGCCTATTACGGCGCTCCCGAGGGTCCGGCGCCGCCGGCCGGGACGTTCACGGGCGTGCCCCCCGAGAGGAACGTCCTCGCGCGCAACGTTTGCGTCGGCAAATGGCTGGAGCTGGGCTGGCACGCCCGGACTAACCACGTGGCCGTGCGCGACAATTATGTGGGCGCGGACGCCGGTGTGATCGCGCCCGACCGCATGGATTTCCGCATCCGCAAGGATTCGCCAGTGTGGCAAACCGGCTTCCAGGAGATTCCCGTGAAGCAAATCGGTTTGCGCGACGATGAACTCCGTCGCGAGCTGCAAAACCGAAGACTGAAAGGCGCAATGTGACCCGACCCGTTCCTCCCACTCCCGGCAAACCGGCGGACTCCGCCCTCGCCAACACGTACCCCTTGTCGGAGTTTTACGCGCACGCGAAACTGCCGTTGCCGGACATCGAGTTCATCCCCGGTGACGCCGTGCCCGAGCCGTTCCGCACGCTGCTCGTGCATAACCACGACATGACGCCCACGTTGGAGGCGTTCCACCAGTCGGACATCCACCTCGAAATCGTCAGCCGCGAGCGGCGCGGGGACTTTTACTTCCGCGAGGTGGTGCTGCGCCTGCACCGCACGGAAGCGCCGGTGGAATTCGGCGCGAACAAGCTTTATCTCGGCCGCTTCCCGGAGGACGCGCAGGACCTGATTCTCCAGGAATACGTCCCGCTGGGCCGCATCCTCAAGGATTGCGCGGTCCCGCACCGCACCGAGGCCAAGGCCTTCCTGCGCGTGCAATCCGACGAATTGATCGGCGGAAAATTTGAACTCGCGCAACCCGCCGTCCTCTATGGCCGCAAAGCCGTCATCTCGGACCTGCAAGGACGGCCGCTCTCGGAAATCGTCGAGATCCTGCCGCCGGCCCATAAAGGGGTCAGTTAATAGTATCATGCTATTTTCTTTCCCGCCGATGCCAATAGAGCAAGTGCGCCAGGTGCGTCGCCGTCCCCATCCGCAACCGCTCCGCGATCCACGCCAGCGTCACCGTGCTCTCCGCCCGCAGCCGCAACGCGATCGCCACCTTCCCCTTGTCCCCCTTGCGCCGCTGCGCCAGCGCCGTCTCGTTCCACTTGCGCCGCTTCAACTCCCCGGCCACGATCCGCTCCGCCTTCGCTTCCGCCGATTCCTGCACCGCCTCGCCGTAATGACACTTCCCCGTTTGCTCCGACACCTGCGCCAGCAATTCCTGCTTCAAGGCATCCGCTCCGAAAAACCAACCCCGCCGAATCGCTTGGTAGTCACTGCCCTCCTCCACCGCGCGCCGCTGCTCCAGGGAGGTTTCCAGTTGCCGCCGTCCCGCCGCGCTGTCTTGCGAAAGGTGATATTCCCCCAGCAACCGGTCCACCCGCAGCCACGCCGGCCGTTGGCCCGGCGGCTTCAAATACTCCGGCCAACTGCTCCACCGATACTCCTTCAAGGCTTGCTCCGGCGTAAGCAACTTGGCCCGGCTCGGATTCAAATGGACATAATCGCACACCGTTCGCAAATACCCGTTGCCGCTCCCATCCACGATCAACGCCTTGTACCGCCCGCTGAACAAATGCCCGAAGAGTTTGCGTCGGCGGTTGAACCGGCTGGTGTAGGTGCCCAGCAACCATTTCATGCCCGCCACCAGATTGGCCTGCGGCGTTTCCACCACCAGATGAAAATGATTCGGCATCAAGCACAAGGCGTGGACCTGCCAACCGGTCTTGGCACAGGCTTCCCCGAGCGTGGCCAGGAAACGCTCCAGGTCGACGTCATCCTGGAAAATAGGCTCGCGCCGATCCCCGCGATTCATGACATGATAAATCGCGCCGGGATACTCCACTCTGAGCTTGCGCGCCATGCGGGAAACCTTGGGCGGGCCGGAAGGGGCGCGTCAATACTATATTACTATTAACTGACCCCTTTACGTCCCAATTGAAGTTGCCCAGCCAGCCGGTGAACTCGCCCTGCAACTGGCCGTCGAGATACAGTTTTCCCCAGGCGTCCTTTTGCCCGGAGTTTAGATTGCCGAAGCAGAACGCGACGTGCGTCCAGCGGTCACGGCGGAACGGCGGCTTATGCACCGCCACCATCGGGCGTTCCGGCTCGGGAATGTCCTCCCAACCGCGGTTCCGCGGATTCCAGAAGCGTTT
>WYBW01000171.1 GCA_011525685.1 Verrucomicrobiia bacterium | reverse complement strand
CAGACGAGGCGCAGATGCCTTCTTGATCGAGCAGAATGAGCAGAGCCTCGGATTCGATGCCGTGGAAGGTGATGTTGGTGGTATTGGACAGGCGCTGGATCGGGTGGCCGTTCAATTCGGTGTTCGGAATGCCTGCCCCCTCTCCCATCCCGCGGATACCCTCTCCCCCACCGGGGGAGAGGGACGGGGTGAGGGGGCGGCCCAGGATTCCTTCCTCCAGCGCATCGCGCAGTGGACAGACTTTCTTGTCGTAGCTCGGCAGTTGTTTGCGCGCCAGTTCCGCCGCTTTGCCCAATCCAACGATTAGCGGCACACACTCCGCTCCGCCGCGCAAACCGCGCTCCTGATGTCCACCGTGAATCAGTGGTGTGAACGGAGCATTCCGTCGCACGTAGAGCGTGCCAACGCCTTTGGGCGCATGAAACTTGTGGCCGGTGAGCGAGACGTAATCCGCCGGGACTTTGCGCAGGTCAATCTCCACTTTGCCCGCTGCCTGCACCGCGTCGCAGTGAAACAGCACGCCTCGCGCGCGGCAAATCTCGGTAATTTCCTGCACCGGAAACCCCACGCCCGTCTCGTTGTTCGCCCACATCAGCGACACGACGGCGGTATCCTCGGTGATTGCGTTTTCCAAATCAGCCAGCTTGAGCAAACCGTCCCGGTCCACCGGCAGATAGGTGACGCGGTAGCCGGCCCCTCTCCCTGCCCTCTCCTCATCCGATGGAGAGGGGGTGTCCAATGGACGGGTGGGGGGATTGGGCACGGTGCTTTGTGTTCCTTTGTGCTCTTTCGTGGCTAAATCGTTTTCCAACGCCCGGCACAGGTTCAACACCGACGAGTGCTCCACCGCCGACGTGATGATGTGTCGTTTGCCCGGATTCGCCTTGAGCGCCGCCCGAATCGCCGCATTGTTGCTCTCCGTGGCGCATGACGTGAAGATTGTTTCCCGCCCGCTGGCGCCGATCAACTCCGCCACCTGCGCCCGTGCCGTTTCAATCACTCCTTTGAGCTTCGCCCCGAACATGTAGCTGCTGGACGGGTTGCCCCCTTCGGTGGTGAAGTAAGGCATCATTGCCTCCAGCACCTCTGGCGCAATGGGCGTCGTGGCGGTGTAGTCCAGATAGAACATGGACTGACTGCTGCTGCCTGGCAGCGGCTGTCAAAGGTTTCTGACTCACACCTTGTAAAGCAAGAGTGGAGCGGTGCCAGCCGCGCGCCTCACTCGATCTTCATTTCGCGTTGGATGCCAAACTTTTCAATCCGTTTCCGCAGCGTGGCGCGCGTGATGCCGAGGAGCTTGGCGGCGTGGACCTGGTTGTTGCTCGTTTCCTTGAGGGCCTGGATTACCAGTTCGCGCTCGACGAACGGAATCACTTTGAGCTTCGGCTCGCGGCGGGCCAGTTGGAACAACTGCCGCGCCAGCGCCGCGGTGTCGCTGGTGGCGACTTCGCTCGGAGCGGCCGAGGTCGTTGGCGTGATGCCGCCCTGGCCGCCAATTTCATTCGGCAAGTCGCTCAACAAGATCGCCGCGCCTTTGGCCACAACGTGCGCGTGACGGATGGCGTTCTCCAGTTCCCGCACGTTGCCCGGCCAATGATATTTCTCGAGCGCCTTGATGACGCTTGTGGCCACGGAGCGCGGCGGCTGCTTCTGGTCGTGCGCCAGTTTCTTCAAGAAATAGTTCACCAGGAGGGGAATGTCCTCGCGCCGCTCGCGCAGGGGCGGGATGTGAATCCGCACCACGTTGAGCCGGTAAAACAGATCCTCGCGAAACTGCCGCGCGGCCACGGCTTGTTCCAGGGGTTTGTTCGTGGCCGCGATGACGCGCACGTCCACGCGGATGGGGGTGTTGCCGCCGACCCGCTCGAAGGTGCCCGACTGCAGCACGCGCAGGATTTTGGTCTGCGTGGCAGGCGTCATGTCGCCGATTTCATCCAGGAAGATCGTGCCCTTGTCGCATTGCTCGAACTTGCCGAGGCGCTGCATGGTCGCGCCGGTGAACGCGCCGCGTTCGTGGCCGAACAGTTCGCTTTCGAGCAGTTGCTCGGGAATGGCCGCGCAATTCACCGCCAGGAACGCCCGCTGGCTGCGTTGGCTGTGATGGTAAATGGCGCGCGCGACGAGTTCCTTGCCGGTGCCGCTTTCCCCGGTGATGAGGGCCGTGGCGTCGGAGGCGGCGAGCTGGCCGATGAGCTTGAACACCTGCTGCATCGCTTCGCTGCGGCCCACGATGCCCAGCTCGTAATCCTCGGACTCGAGCAGCGGTTGGTACGACACCACCTGCTTCATGTCGCGCGCGGCCTTGAGCGCGTTGCCGACGATTTCCTTGAGCCGCGGGACTTCGAACGGTTTGAGCAGATAATCGTAGGCGCCGAGTTTCATGGCTTCGATGGCGGTCTGCGTCGTGCCGTAGGCCGTCATCAGAATGACGAGCAGCTTGGAATCCATCTCGCGGATGCGGCGCAAGGTTTCGAGGCCGTTCATGCCGCCCATGCGAATGTCCATCAGAACAAGGTCCGGCTTGAATTTGGGAATCAGCTTCAAACCTTCCTCGCCGCTGGAGGCCGTGTTGAGCTCGACCTCCGGCGAGTCAAAAATGCGCCGGAACGAGTATTGCACGTCCGCTTCGTCGTCAATCAACAGGAGTCTGCTCATTTCAAGAAATCAACGGAGCATAACTTAGCGGAACGGCTCGGGAGGGACAGCGAATTTTGTTTGCGGAGCAGTCACCGGGTGCATCTCATTTTCTTGCAGGGGGGCGCCGAGGCGATGCCGTAGCGCGGACTTCCAGTCTGCCGGATCGCGGATTTCCAATCCGCAACCGCGGCGAATTCCTGGCCTGCCACGCCGTGCCTGGGCCCGCCGACTGGAAGTCGGCGAT
>WYBW01000170.1 GCA_011525685.1 Verrucomicrobiia bacterium | reverse complement strand
GAAACGCTGATGCAGGCGCTGCTCACTCTCATCCGCCGTGAACTGGCCACGTTTTTCGTTTCCTTCACGGGTTACGTGATCATGGCGGCGGCGACGTTTTTGATCGGCCTGAGTTTCGTGGTGCTGGTGCGCAACCTGGGCAGCGAGCCTTCGCCCATGCCGGTGACCGAGATGTTTTACAGCACCTTCTTCTTCTGGTTGCTGCTGCTGCTGGCGGCGCCGGTCATCACGATGCGCCTGTTCGCTTTGGAAAAACATTCCGGCACGTTTGAAACGCTGCTGACCACGCCGGTGAGTGACCTGCAGGTGGTGGCGGCCAAGTTCCTGGCCGCGCTGGTGTTTTATCTGGTCATGTGGCTGCCGCTGCTCGGCTGCCTGTTCATCGTGCAACGTTACTCGAGCGAGGCGGCGCTGGACTGGGCCACGGTGGGCAGCACCTACCTGGGCATCTTCCTGCTGGGCTGCCTGTTTCTTTCGCTGGGTTGCTTCGCCTCGGCCATCACGCGCAGCCAGACGGTGGCAGCCATGGTGACCTTCGTGCTGGGCATCACCCTGTTCGCGCTGGCGTTCCTGGCCCGGCAGGTGCCCGCCTCGAGCGAACTGCCCTCGCAGGTGCTCAACCACTTTGCCCTCTTCCAACACATGAACGATTTCGCGCGCGGCGTCGTGGACAGCCGGCCGATCGTGGTTTACGCCAGCCTGACGGGATTGTTTCTGTTTCTGACTTTGCGCGCCGTGGAAAGCCGGCGCTGGAGATGACATGGCCACGGACTCCGATTCCCAACCCACCTTTTCGCCCGGCCGCAAATGGAGCATCGGCTTCGACGTCGTTTTGCGCACGGCGGTGGTGCTGGCGGTGGTGAGCATGCTGATCTACGTCAGCGGCCGCTATCCACTGCGCCATCACCTGAGCGACCAGACCCGGATCGAGCTTTCCCCGTTGACGATCAATCTGCTTCGCTCGATCACGAACGAGGTGAAGGTGATTCTTTACTACGACAAGGATGACCGCCTCTACTCCTCGGTAGCTTCGCTGGCCCATGAGTATCGCAGCGTCAATCCGCGGCTGAAGGTGGTCACGGTGGATTACCGGTGGGATCCGGGCGCGGCCCAGAAGCTCAAGGCAGCCTACAAATTGAGCGAGGCGGCGGACGAGAAGGAAAAGAACATCGTCATCTTCGACAGTCTGGGCCGGTCCAAGCTCGTCAATGGCAACACACTGGCCGAGTTCAAGCTGGAGCAGATCCCCAGCGAGGAGGAACGCGAGTTCCGCCGGCGACTCACCGCGTTCAACGGGGAAAGGAAGTTCAACGAAGCCCTGCTGGCCGTGACCAGTCCCAAGCAACTCAAAGCCTATTTTCTTCAAGGCCACGGCGAACACGATCCGCGCAGCGGCGACGAGCTGGCCGGTTACCTCAAGTTCGCGACCATCCTTGAACAGAATGACATCCGCTACGACGTGCTTTCCCTGTTTGGCCCGAATCCGGTGCCCGCGGATTGCAACCTCCTCATCGTGGCCGGGCCCACCGCCGGCATCCCGGAGGCGGAGTTGGAGAAGATTGGCAAGTATCTGGATGAAGGCGGACGGTTGTTCGCGTTGTTCAACAGCGCCGCGCGCGACCGTCGCTCGGGTTTGGAACGTGTTCTCGCCCGTCGGGGAGTGCTCGTCGGGGAAAGCGAGGTGCGCGATCCGACTCATGCGCTCAAGGTGGTGGACGTGGTGGTGGGCGCGTTCAGCCAGCATCCGGTCGTCAAACCGCTGCTCGGCAACAACCTGGACCTCATCATGCCGCGCCCCGTTGGACCGGCCAAGGACTCCGGCCCGGACGCGCCGAAGGTCGAGGTGATTGCCGCGTCCGAACCCACCGCCGTGCTGGTGGGGGATCCCGCCGCCCGGCCGCAACGCTTTCCGTTGGCGGTGGCCGTGGAGAAGTTGGGCCCCCGTGGCGTGGCCACCGAGCGCGGGGCCATGCGCATGGTGGTGGTTGGCGATTCATATTTCCTGGCCAACACCGCCATCGAGTTGTACGCCAACCGCGACTTCGCCGAATTGGCCATCAACTGGCTGCTCGATCGCTCCGAGTTGCTCGAAGGCGTCGGTCCCCGGGCCGTGACGGAATTCCGCCTCACGCTGACGCGAGCTCAACTGCAGACCGTGCAGTGGATTCTGCTGGCCGCCATGCCTGGCACCATACTTGCCCTCGGGGGACTGGTCTGGTTGCGCCGAAGGAAGTGAAGATGAACGCAGGCCGTAACGCAGTATCAAGCCCGCGAATGCTCGGAACGAGTGCCGCAGTTTTCTCCGCAAACCGCCACCGCACCGCCATGGTGATTGCTTGAAATGAATCCGAGGAACACCTGGATCTGGATCATCGTGGCGGCCGCGTTGCTGGGGGTCATCCTGGTGCTGGAACAGTTGCGCCCTGATCCTCCCCCGGGTTTGGCGCCGCTGCTGCCCGGGTTCAACGCCCGGATCGTGACCAGCGTACAGATTGGGCACGCGGGCCAGATGGACATCCGCGTCGAACGCACCAACGCCACCTGGCAGATCACCCGGCCGGTGCAATACCCGGCCCAGGCGGTCAGCATCGAAGCGCTGCTTGACGCGCTCGAGCGACTGGCCCCCTTCTCGCACATTGACAGCAGCGAGCTGCGGCGCCGGCCCGAAACCGAGGCGGATTTCGGCTTCGATCCGCCCCAGATCAGTCTCGCCATTCAAAGCCGCCGCGAATTGCGTCAATTGTTCATCGGCAAGCGCACGGCCCCGGGCGACCAGGTTTATTTGCGGGTCGGTCCTGGTGTGGGGGGCATTTATCTGGTGGATGCCGATTTGCTCAGGGTTCTCCCCCGCTCCGTGAATGATTGGCGCGACACGGGATTGGTGGACCTGGCGGCGCTGGCCTTTGATCGCCTCGTGGTCAGCAACGCCAACGCGGTCATTGAAATCCAACATCAGCCGGCCAACAATTCCTGGGGCATGAACCGGCCCGTGCGTGGGCGCGCGGATGGCCCGCGGCTGGTCGGCTTGCTCCAACGGCTGCACGCCCTGCGGGTCGGGGAATTCGTGACGGATGAGCCGGCGGAGCTGGAAACTTATGGCCTGCAGTCACCCGACCTCGAAATCGCCTTCCTGCAAGGAACGAACGTGGCCGCCGTGCTGGAATTTGGCAAAAGCCCCGTCACCAATTCCACCGTGGTTTACGCCCGCCGCCACGGCTTCAGCACCATTGTGACGGTGCCGAAGGAGCCGCTGACGCCCTGGCGCGGACCTGCCAATGATTTCCGCGATCCGCAACTGATCGCCATTCCGCAGCCGGCGGATCAGATCGAGTTTCGCGGCCCCGAAGCGTTTGTGCTGCAACGCGAGTCCGGCGGCACCTGGCGGGCGGCCGGCCAGACGTTTCCCGTGGACTCCAGTTTGGTGAGCGACTTTATCCGCGCTTTGAGCGCCCTGCACATCGTCCAGTTCAAGGATGCGGTGACCGAACCGGACCTGCCCGAGTATGGCCTCGCCACCCCCTTCCGGCAGATCCTGGTGCGCGCGGCGGCCACCAACGCCCCGCCGCCGGCGACGAACATCGTGACCGCCGACCTGGCGTTCGGCGCCACGAACGAGGGCCGGATTTTCGTCCGCCGCGCCGACGAAAACCCGATCTACGCCGTGTTGCTCTCGGAGTTTCAAAAACTCCCCGCCGCCGTGTGGCAGTTTCGCGAGCGCCGCATTTGGAATTTCACCACCAATGATGTGGTGCGATTGACGATCCGGCAGGACGGCAAGGTGCGCCAGATTGTGCGCCAGGGCGCCGGTTCCTGGGCGCTGGACCAGGGTTCGCAGGGCATCATCAACAATTTTGCCGTGGAAGAGGCGACGCACCGTTTTGGAGAATTGACCGCCAGTTGGTGGCTCGACCGCGGCGAAGCCAGCCGCGCGGCGTACGGTTTCACGCCCACCGGATTGTCGCTGTCCTTTGAACTGAAGAACGGGGACAAGCGCAATGTGGAATTTGGCGGGAGGTCCGCGTCCGAAGTCCCGTATGCGGCGGTGGAACTGGACGGTCAAATCTGGGTTTTCGAGTTCCCCCTCAGTCTTTACTACGACCTGGTGGTGCCGCATCTCACCATCCCGGCCTACATCCGTTGATATGGCGCGCGAACGCCGCAGTCGTTTCTGGCGGTTGGTGCGGATTTACTTTCGCCACTTTCGCATCACGGTGCTCCTGGTGCTTCTGGGGTTGCTGTGCCTGGTCATTTACCTCAATCAGCTCGGGCTGCCGGATTTCGTCAAGCGTCCCGTGCTCGAGAAACTCCGTGCGCGCGGCCTCGAGCTCGAATTCAGCCGGATGCGCTTCCGCTGGTATCGCGGCATTGTGGCCGACCACGTGCGGTTTGGCGGTGTGGAGGAACCGAATCTGCCGCGGTTCTCCGCCCAAGAGGCGGAGATTGACCTGAACCTGCGCGCGCTCAGCCGCCTGCAATTGCAGGTGGATGCCCTCCGCCTGCGCGGGGGTAATCTGGTCTGGACCATTGCCGAATCCAATGCGCCCTCGCGCACGCTGGCGATCAGCGACATCGAAGCCACCCTGCGGCTCATGCCGGGGGACGAATGGCGGCTGGATGACTTCCGCGCGGATTTTGCCGGCGCACGCTTCTTCCTCTCGGGGGTCGTCACCAATGCCTCGGCGGTCCGCGATTGGAGGGTCGCCCGCGGCCGCCCGCCCGGCGCCGGCCCGGCCTGGCCGGAACGACTGCGCCAGCTCGCCGAGACGCTGGAGCGAATTACCTTCACGTCCAGGCCGGAATTGCGGTTGATCCTGGACGGTGATGCGCGGGACTGGCAGAGCTTCTCGGCGCGCTTCACGCTTTCGGCCACGGATGCCGATACACCGTGGGGCACGGCTTCGAATCTGGTGGTCAGTTCCCGATTGTTTCCCGGCGCTGGCCACGAGTTGTCGCATCTCGACCTGCACTTGTACGCCACCAGCGCCAGCACGCCGTGGGCGGACGCAGCCAGGCTCGACCTGGAACTCAGGCTGGATTCGCGCGCCAATCTCACCAACCTGGTGGACGGGACCGTCAAAGCCAAAGTGGCCCATGCGCAGACCCGGTGGGCCGCGGTCACCAACGCGCTGGTCACCGCCCAGTGGACTCATTCGCTCACCAATCCAGTTCCTCTGTCGGCGAGTGGCGAGTTGCACGCGGCCGCTTCCGGAACGCCTTGGGGAAGTGCGAGCGGTGTCCGGTTGGCCGTGCGAGTGGATGCCGCTCCGGCCCCCGGAAAGCCGGACCCCGCCTGGGCTTGGTGGACCAATCTCCAGCCTTATCAGGTGGCATGGGATGCTGAAGTGACGGGACTCGAATCCGACAAGCTCTCGGCGGAAAGCATCGCCGGTGCAGGCTATTGGCAGCCGCCCGTGCTGGCTGTCAGCAACTTGAACGCCGTCCTGTACGACGGCGCCGCGCAGGCCCGGGCACAATTGAACGTGGCCACGCGCGAGCTTGAATTCGACCTGACTTCGGATTTCGACCCGCAGAAAATAGCGCCGTTGCTGACGCCGGGTGGACAGCGCTGGCTTTCGCGATTCACCTGGGCGGAAGCCCCTCACGTGCGCGGCAGTGGCGCCTTGATTTTGCCCGCGTGGACGAACCGCCAGCCCGATTGGCAGGGTGAAGTGCAGCCGACGTTGCGCCTTGCCGGAGAGTTCGCGGTCACCAACGGCGCGTTCCGCGGGATCGCGCTCGACCGGGCGCGCTCGCAATTCTTCTACTCGAACCTCGTCTGGCGTCTGCCGGACCTTGAAGCGGCGCGTCCCGAGGGGCTGGTGCGGATCGCGCACGTGGCCGACGACCGGACCAAGGAATTCTACTTTGGGATTCAGGGTGGCGTTGACCCGCAGGCGTTGCGGCCGCTTCTCTCGACCAACGTGCTGCGGGGCTTGGATGAATTCCGCTTCACCCAGCCGCCCCAATTGAACGGCGAACTCCGCGGGCACTGGCACGATCCGGAACGCCTGGCGTTCACCGCCAACGTGGCACTCACCAACTTCGCCTTTCGCGAGCAAACCGCCGATGCCGTGGTGGCGCAGGTGCGCTACACGAACCGTGTGATCGAGTTCCTCGAACCGCGCTTGTGGCGCGGCACCCAGGCTTTGAGCGCGTCCGGCATCACCGTGGACCTCCACACGCAACGCATCCACTTCACCAACGGTTTCAGCACCGCCGATCCCATGGTGGTGGCCCGCGCCATCGGTCCGAAGACCGCCAAGGGATTTGAGCCCTATCAATTTCTCCAACCGCCGACCGTGCGCGTCCGCGGCTACGTCCCGTTGAGAGGCGCGGAGGACGCGGACCTCCGGTTTGAACTGGAGCCGCCCGGCGCGCCGTTCGCGTGGTGGAAGTTTCGCGTGCCGCGCATTGCCGGGGAGGTGCATTGGCTGAACGAAAAGTTGATGCTGACGAACCTGCAAACGGAGTTCTATTGGGGCGATGCCGGCGGCCACGCGCAATTCGATCTGACCAGGAGGCGTCCGGGAACCGATTTCAGCTTTGCGACGACTTTTACCCATATCAACCTCCCGATGCTCATGGCCGACCTCTACGCGCGGAGCAATCATCTGGAAGGCTGGTTGAGCGGGCAGCTTGTCATCACCCAGGGCAATTCGGACGACCCAAACTCGTGGCAGGGCCATGGTCGGGCGCGGCTCCGGGACGGTTTGCTCTGGGAAATTCCCGTGTTCGGCGTGTTGTCCAAACCGCTCGACAGTCTGGTGCCCGGACTGGGCAACAGCCGGGTGACCGATGCCAGCGCCAAGTTCAAGATCGGCAACGGCGCCATTCGCTCCGACGACTTGGAGATGCGCGCCCCCGCCATGCGGTTGCAGTACGAGGGCCAAGTAGCCTGGGACGGCAGCGTGGACGCCCGGGTCGAGGCGGAGCTCTTGCGCGACACCTGGTTGATCGGCCGCGTCGTCAGCCTGGCCCTCTGGCCCGTCACCAAGATGCTCGAATACAAGATCACCGGCACGCTCGAGCATCCCAAGTCCGAGCCGCTTTACATTCCGAAATTGTTGCTCGCTCCTTTGAGTCCGTTTCAGACGCTGGAAGACCTCTTCACGGTGGAACCCAAACGCACCAACGCTCCGCCGGTTTTCAAGGAACCTTGAAAACCATTCCTCTGAACAGTCGGTTTCCTTTCCATGTGCATCTTCCTTCGGCGGCAAAATCAGGATTGAGTTTGGAGAACCGGGGTTTAATTTCCCGACATGCGTCGCTGGTATATCGCAGTGCTCTCCGCGTTGTTGATCGGTGCGGCGTTTTCCGCCGCCGCGGCCACGGGCAAGGTGGTCAAGGTGTTGCCCCATTTCCTGGACCAGCAAGGGCGTCACGCGCTGTCCCCCAGTCTATACGAACGCGACGCTTACCAGGCGCAGTTGCGACGCAATCCGGAGCAGCGCTCGGGCCTGCGGTTCGATGTGCTCGCGCGCGTCCGAACCCCCGGGGCCAGGAATCTGAAGCTGAAAGTCGAGGTGCGCGGCGTGGCCGAAGGGAATCTCCCGAGTGAACGGACCGTGGAAAGCGCGATGAAGGGCGGTTCAGGCAGCCGATGGACGACCATCACTTTGAGCCGGGAGGACTACGCCGCACTCGGAGAGATGACAGCCTGGCGGGTCACGTTGTGGGCCGGGGACGAACTTATTGGCGAGCAGAAATCATTTCTGTGGTAAACCCGAGGGGCCGGGATGCGGGCGGGTTGGGATCCAGCGCCGGATGGCCAAAACTTGTCCGCGTTCGCCGCGCTAAGACCCGCTCTTCACATCCTCGCGCACTTGGTCGTCCAAGTTGGCGAAAGGATTGTTGGCGAAGGCGGGAGAAGCCGGTTGGGAGGCAACGCCTTGAAGCGACCGTGGTGATCCAGTGGTGGCGGCGGCGATCGGCGTGGCCTGACCGGCTGTCCGGGAGGAAGATGGCTGGGATTGTCCGTCTGCACCCCGTGGGTGCTTCGCGCGCTTGTTGCGCGGTAGTGGACTGATCATGAGCGTGATGCTGCGGCCAACGAGTTTGGGTTGAAAATCCGGATGCCCGTACGGTGCGACCTCCGCCAGGAATTTTTGGATCACTTGGAAGCCAAATTCGGTGTGAGCCATTTCCCGGCCGCGGAACTTCAACACCACTTTGATCTTCATGTCCTCGGAAAGGAAATCCACCGCGTGCGAAACCTTGACACCGAGGTCATGCGGGTCAATGCGCGGGCTGAGCTGGATTTCCTTAACGATGGTGGCGTGCTGATGTTTCTTGGATTCCTTGTCCTTCTTGGCCTGTTCGTACCGGTACTTGCCGTAGTCCACGACGCGGCAAACCGGGGGGTTGGCGGTGGCGGCGATCTCGACCAGATCCACGCCCTGTTGCCGCGCGAGCGCCAGGGCTTCGTTGAGCGACATTACCCCCAGTTGTTTGTTGTCGGGCCCGATGACCCGAACCTCGCGGGCACGGATTTTCCCGTTGACCCTGGTGAACGAACCGGAAAAGGAAGACTGACGTGAAGGGAAAGGGCGACTCAAGACACCCTCGTCGGTTGTGGCATATTTATTTTGCTTGGCTTCAAACTTACCGCCGCTGCGGGCAGTTCTAATTACAGCGCGTAGTTAAGCCAAAAACCTGTGCATTGCAAGCAAAAACTCGTCAAAATCGTTGACCCGGGCGCATCTCATTTTCTTGCAGGGGGGCGCCGAGGCGATGCCGTAGCGCAGACTTCCAGTCTGCCGGGTCGCGGATTTCCAATCCGCAAACGCGGCGAATTCCTGGCCTGCCACGCCGTGCCTGGGCCCGCCGACTGGAAGTCGGCGAT
>WYBW01000169.1 GCA_011525685.1 Verrucomicrobiia bacterium | reverse complement strand
GAACCTTGGGTTGTGGGAAGTGTATCAAGACCCGGCTTGCCCAACGTGCGACACGGAAGCGTGGGTGCAATTACCGGTGAACGTGCCGGTGGGCGGCAAACTGCTCTTGAGCACGAACGCGGACCTGGTGCTGCGGACCGGCACGGCGGTGCTGACGGTGGGGGGCGAGTTGGAGATCCAGAGCGGGGCGCGGTTGCGGCTGGAGAGCAGCAGCCCGGCGCTGGACCTGACGCTGCTGCCCGGCAGTGTGAATACCGGCGAGGGAACGCTCCGCTTTGATGGCGCCAACCGGCTGGTGCTCGGCGGCGATACGTTGCTCAACATCGGTTTGGTGGATTTCTTGAACACTTCGAGCATCGTCACGAGCAACAGCCTGACGATTGCTTCCACCGCGACGGTGCGATTCGACCACAGTTCCACCATCAACGGACCGGTGGTCGTCAACGGCACGCTGACGCTTAACAACGCCGCGGCCACATTGCGCATCAACGCCACGTTGACCTTGAACGCCAGCGGCACGATCAACAACTCCGGCACGATCAGTGTGGCGGGTTTTGTGGACAACGGCGGCACGATCAACGGCAATCCTCCCGTGCTCCAGTTGCCCGGCTTGGCGCCTGTGCGCATCGAACGAATCTTCCTGGTTGATTTGACGGGCGAGCCAGTCGGCCCGGGTGAGGTGCGTCCGGCCGGCTACAGCCGGAGCATCGTGCTTCAATGGCGCGCCATCCCGGGTGAGCGGTTCGCGATTGAATCCACGACCGATTTGCGGACTTGGAGGGAGTTGTCCGCCGAGGTCCGTGAGTCCAGTCCGGGGGCGTTTGAAGCGAAGCTGCCTGCCGAGGTCGCCACGAGCGGGTTCTATCGGTTGCGGCGGCGTTAGCATGTGCTCCCCAAGCAGGGGCGCATCTTATCTTCTTGCAGGAGGCGCCGGGGCGATGCCGTAGCGCAGACTTCCAGTCTGCCGGGTCGCGGATTTCCAATCCGCAAACGCTGCGAGTTCATGGCCTGCCACGCCGTGCCTGGGCCCGCCGACTGGAAGTCGGCGATACCGCAGGTTGGGAAACCTGCGCTACTTCAGTAATCCCAGCCAGCAATCCACGAGTTGCGTCCCCCAAGCAAGGCGGATCTGCCTTCCGATTGCCGGGCGAATGTCAGAAAAATTCCTTGGCCAGTCCCGACAGGCTGATAGTAATCAGGCAATCCACGGTGCAAGGCCGCTGTTGTGGGGGCGACTCACTTGTGACATTTTGTCCGATGAAACCGATGCTATACACGTTGCTGGTGCTGGGTGCGCTGACGTTGCGCGCCGCCGAGCCGGCCAAAGTCATGACTACTGAAACCAACAAGACTGAAAGGGCCACTCTGGGCGGCGGCTGCTTCTGGTGCGTGGAGGCAACCCTCGAATTGCTGCCGGGCGTCAAAAACGTCGTCAGCGGTTACGCGGGTGGCCACAAGGAGAATCCCACTTACGAGGCAGTCATTACCAAGACCACGGGCCACGCGGAGGTCGTCCAGGTGGAATTTGACCCGGCGGTGATTTCTTACGAAAAACTACTCGAGGCCTTTTGGGAAGTCCACGACCCCACCACGCTCAATCGCCAGGGCAACGACGTTGGCCCGCAGTACCGTTCCATCATCCTTTATCACAATGATGCCCAGAAACTGGCGGCGGAGAGGTCAAAGGCCGCCGAGCAGAAGAAACTTTCCCGTCCCATCGTCACCGAAATCGTGCCGCTCAAGAAATTCTACGAGGCCGAGGCCTATCACCAGGATTACTTCCGACGGAATCCCAACCAGGCTTACTGCCAGGTCGTCATCCGCCCGAAGGTGAACAAGCTCGAGCAAAAGTTGAAGGAGCAAAAACGATGAAATGGGACTGGCCTGCGGGAACGGGTTGGCCGGGTTTCGGGTTCGAGTTTAGCCAGTGCTTCAAATGTCCAACTGGCTGGCGGGGACTTTTTCCGGCGGTGATTTTTCAACCCCCGCCGGAAGGATTTGACTCGCGAGCAAGTCGCGTGGTCCTGGCCGTCAGTCGTCACCATCCCGATCACGGCGTCGGTCGTGCGCCACGGTGAGGTGGTATTTAACCGACAACTGGAACGCCGGATCATCGAGGTCTCCGCTCTTGGCGCGGAATTCGATCATGTGTTCGTCGCCGTCGCCCAACTCGACGAGCAGCCAGTAGCCATCCGCCACCGCCGGCGCGGGCCCGCGCGCTGGAACGCCGAACAGGACTTCGGTGGTCGAACCCGGGCGAATCTCAAACGGCGAACCGCCGGGAGGTGACTGGGCGCGATAGGCAAAGAGGTCCGTCACGGGAACGCCATTGATGAGGCACTCGAGGAGGCTCGTGGGATCGGTCGCGGCGTTGGCGCCGGCCCGGATGTCCTCCACGCTGCCTTCCTCCGGAGAGATGTAGATGTTGTTCGCCAGGGGAAAGAACAAGGCTTTGCCCTTGGGCACCGTGCAGTGGCGGACGGTCTCGCCGCCGAAGTTGCCGGCGAGGAAGAATATCTTCTTCCCCTGCCCCCAATCCTCGTCCTGCCCCTGGGCGGCAAACTCCCCGGTTCCATCGAGGATGGGATTCCTGTCCGGCGGCTGGTTGAGCGCCCAATTCCACCAGGCCCCGGCCAAGTCCGAGTACGTGGTGCCGTGGGCCTCCCGGTGTGGCGGCAGGACTCGAGCAGCCTTGTTCTTGCCCTGACCCCGGTGGTCGTCATGTCCCCTGCCCGCCAACGAAACGGTCGGCAGGGTGAGTACCGCCGCGCAACAAAGCAGCACGGCAACGGTGAGCGCGTGCGACGACTTCGCCGCGAGCGGGTTTGTATTTTGGTTGTTCATTTGTCTTACCTTTGGTTGTGGCCTGGGTGAGGCCGGTTGTTTGTTATTTTGTTCTCTGCCTTGCCCGGCCAGCGCGCATGGCCGGGCAAAACCTGTGGTGATTAAGGCACTGGCGCAGTCACGGCCCGGTATACGCTCCACGGTGCGGTCGTCGGCAATCCGATGAGGATCGGACCGGCCGACAAGGTCACATTGGTCACCGTGTTCCATTGCACGAAATCCTCCGAAGCCTCGATGGCGCAGGACAGTCCGGCGCGTCCACCGATAATCTGAAGCCAGAATTCGCCACTGACCAAGGCAGGTGACGGCAGCTCGATTGGAGGCTGGGGATTAATTAGAAACTCAATCTGGTTTTTTGCGAAGCGGATTGCGTTATCCGGCGAGCCAATATCTTCCAGGAAGAAGCCGTTGAGGATGGTTCGTCCGGCGTTGCCAATCACCACGGCGGCTTCATCATGCGTGGCGGCGGTGGCAAAACCCGCTACACCGTAACCGCCATCCAGCACATGGAGTTTGTGGCCATTCTCAATGAACTTGTCATCCGTGAGATTTAGCGGGTTGTTCAATCCACTGAAGAACGGTGAGCCGCTCCAGGCGTGGACGGGGGGTGGGATGGTAAACCGACGCTCCAAGGTGGCCTTTAGCGCCGTCGCCAAAGGCGCGTCCACCACCAGGGAGTAGGCTTGCACAATCGCGCGGCCGCCCGAAGTAATGAAGTTTCGCACACTGGTGAGGTCGTTGATGTAGTAGGTGGCATCCACCACCACCAAGGTGGTATTGCGGTTTGCCTCGGCGACCGCCTGATTGAAGCTGGTTGCAAATGTGAACTTCTGATACGGACGGCCCATTTGCGTCAGTGCGCTTTCGTACGGGCTTGGGTAAGGACCATCCACGTAGAGCAACACCGCGGTCGCCGGCCCGTTGTTTGTGAGTGACAAGGTGGCGAGACTGCTTGAAACCGTTCCGAGAGCGTTGCTGATCACGACGTGGTAGCGGCCCGCATTGGCATGGCGAACGTTGTTCAGCGTCAGCGTAGGTTGCGTGGCGCCCGGGATCGGATGGGTCTGATTGAAATACCATTGGTGGGAGAGCGGCGCCTGACCCATCGCCACGGCGCTCAAGGTCACATTGGCTTCCGGCCAGATCGTGATGGTTGCCGGTTGTGTCATCACAACAGGAGACCCCGCGGCAGGCGTAAACCGCACGTCGTCCACCCAACCCGCGTCCTGCCCGGCGTTGTCATACAGGTCTTTCACGTATCGCCAGCGCAAGGTGTGCAGGCCGTCCGGGATTTGAAACGTGCGTTGCTGCCAGTTTACCTCGCCGGAGATCTGCTGGCGCAGCACCCCATCAATGTGAAATCGGAGCCAGTCAAAGTCCTGCTCGGAGGAAACCTTCCACCAGAATGTGAGTATGCCCGGCCCGGTCACCTTCGTCTCCAACCAGGATTCCTGATTGTGCGACACCGGGCCGCTTTGCGCCGCGTCCACTCCATCATGAGTGACCAGCGGTTGGGTAAGCCACAAACGCGCGCCACCGACAGTCCAGAACAGGTTGGTGTTATCCAGAGCCGCAGCCAGCGAAAGTTCCGGTCCATCGAGAATGTAGATTGTCGCCTGATTCGGCGTGCCGACGGGAATACAATCGGAATTTGAGGAAGAGATGATCCTGACGGTGACCGATTCCGTGCCTTCGATGACACCATCCGGGATTGGCACCACGGCCCGGGTGACTCTCGGACTGGAGCCGCCGGGAAGAGTCACCTGCGCGGAAAGGGTCTGATAGTCCGTGCCATTGGCGGCTGTGCCGGAAATCTCGAGCGTGAGGGTGGTGCCGCCTAACGGCGAACCTCCAGTGACTTCAAACAGGAATTCAGCCGGACTGCCGCCAGACTCCGCGACGAAAGCAGGAACAGCGCGCACCACGGCGCGATAGGTTTCAAACAGCGGCCCACAGAGGAAAATCGCGTGAGCTTGGGAGGCAAATGCAATGCTCAACAAGAGGCAAGTTCCAAAGATCGAGGGAACTCGGGTTGCGGCGCGAAGACTCTGCCTGGCTGCGGAAGAGTTCTTTGGTTCAGATTTCATTTTCATGGCTGCGGTTATTAAGGTTTTGGTTGTGTCCGGGAACCTGACTCGGGTTCAGTCCCCGGCAGATCTATTGACTCGCTCCACCCTCGTTCTCGTCCCTGCCTATTACTTACCGAAAACGGGCTGAAGATTACGCGAGAAGTTGGCTGTGGGTGTGAATTGATCTTCATGGAGTTCTCTCCTTTCATTGCGAGACGATCAAAGTGTTGGTCATGGTCACGCACATTGCGCGGCCGCCCGCAGCACAAACGGCGCAGGTTTGGAAGACGCTCCCCCTTACCCCCGCGTGCTGGTTTGAATCGGGACTCGGAGAGTCGCTCTCATGATCGTCAAGGTGTTCAGGCCGGCTCTTTAGCTTACGGTTCAGGCTGATCAAGCGCGGCCAGCTTCTGCCGCCATTCGGCGGCTTGGGCGGAATCGCCGGTGGCTTCGTAGAGTTGCACCACGCGTTCGACCGCTTCGCGCAGCCGAGGTCTGGCGGCCCGGGGAATCCGGGCTTCGCGTTGGATCAAACCTTCACCGCCGGAACGCAACAACGGCTCGGCGGCGGCGTAGTTCTTTTGCGCCAGCAAACTGCCGCCCAGCAGACTCCGGGCATGGAAGGCGCGCCAGTCGTCCGCGTCCCGTTGCTCCCAGAGGTCGAGGCACTGCTTCGCCAGGGACTGGGCTTCACCGGTTTTACCTTGCTTGAGTCGCACGCGGGCCAGGCTCTCGAGTGAAGCCCCGACCGCCGGATGGCCGGGGGCCAAGGCGTTTGTGCGGAGGGTCAGTGCCTGGAGATGCAACTTCCCGGCTTCGTTCAGGTCGCCCTGTTGCTCGCGCACGTTGGCGAGGTTGTTCCACCAGACGGCCACCTCTCCGGGTGGCGAATTCTTGCCGATCTCAAGTGCCTCCTGATGACGCCGCGCCGCCTCGGCGAAGTTTTTCTCGTCGCCTTCGATCAACCCAAGGTTGTTGATCAAGACGGCTTCGTAATGAGGATAGGGGATCTTCAAGCGGCGGAACATGGCCAGTGCCTCAAGCTGATTGGTTCTCGCCTCGGCGACTTTGTCCCGGTCGCGAAGCAGAAGGGTCAGACCGTTGAGCGATCCAACGATATCCATGTGTTCGCTCCAAAGGCGCCGGCGCATGGCCAGTGCTTGACGATGATAGTCCTCGGCATCCGCCAGTCTGCCTTGTTGCTGATGGACGCCCGCAAGGTTGTGCAACGTGGCGGCGGTGTGTTCGTGATCGGGCGGCAATACCTCTTGTCGCAACTTCAAAACCTCGCGATGCAGTTCCTCAGCCTTGGCCCAATTGCCTTGGGCGTCCAGGTCCAGGGCAAGATTGTTCCGGGCAATGGCGATGTGGGGATGTTTTTCTGGTAGCAGCTTGCCAAGCATTTCCAAGGTGGCCACGTGTGAGGTTTCCGCCTCGTAGGGACGTCCGTCGTAATAAAGCGCAAGCCCGAGATTGCCGAGCGACAAGGCGATTTCCGGATGTGGCCCGGTGTAGAGCCGTTGCCGCACGGCGAGGGCGGCGCGATGCAGGCGCACAGCCTCGCTGGAGTCGCCCTGCTGCGCACGCAAGCCGGCGAGATTGTCATAAGTGTTGGCGGTGTGTTTGTGGTCGCCAAGCGTGTTGGTCCGGATCGCGAGGATTTGCTGAAAGTGGGTTTCCGCCTCGTGAACCTGGCCTTGCGCCGCCAGCACGAGCGCGAGGTTGTTGCGCGCCACCAGGAGGTCTTCGTGGTCCGGTGGTAAGAGTGCGGTCAAGGTGGACACCGCCTTCTGTTGCGCGGATAACGCATCCTCCATTCGACTCTGGCTTTGATAAACCAGCCCCAGGCCGCTCAGCGTCTTCGCCACATCCACGTCCTGTTCACCCCGGTGCTTGCGCAAAAGGGCCAAAGCCGCTTCGTGCATTTGCGCAGCCTTCGGGTAATCACCAAGGTCCCGATAAACCTCCGCCAGCATGCTGCGCAGTTCCGCCTCGACCTCCGGCTGACCCTTCAGGTCGCGGCCGATCCGCTCCGCCGTCTGATCGAGAATTTCGCGCAGCAATCGGGTGTCGCGCTCGAGAGCCACGGATGGGCCCACGCTGGCGAGCATGTCTTTGAGGAAACGAGCCACCTGCTCGCTCTTGCTGGCGGCGGCGTCGGCGCGTTGGCGCGAGTGCTGTTCTTTGAGAAACAGGAAAGTCGAAACGCATAGCCCGAGTAATAGCGCCAGCCCCACCGCACCCGCTGCCGTGAATCCAAACTTGTGTCGCCGCACCGTCTTCTGGAATTCATAGAGCTTGCTGGGCGGGCGGGCGACAATCGGCTCGTCCGTCAGATGGCGCTGAATGTCCATTGCCAGCCCATTGGCCGTCTCGTAGCGGCGGCGGCGGTCTTTCTCCAGGCACTTCATGACGATCCAATCCAAATCCCGATCAATTGCGGAGTGCGGAGTGCGGAGTGCGGAGTGGCCCGAAGTTCCCGCCCGCAAGCGCTCCTGCGTCAATCGTGTGCTGGGTTTGACCGGTTCAACCTCCCGGATCAACCGCCGGATCTCATCCAGCGCCGCCTTGGCCAAAGTCTCCCGGTCAAAGGGCGTCACCCCGGTCAGCAGTTCATACAACAGCACCCCCAGCGAGTAGATGTCGCTGCGCGTGTCCACGTCCAAGCCGCTCAACTCGGCTTGTTCGGGGCTCATATAGGCCGGCGTGCCCAGCAGATGCGCGAAGCCGGTGAACAGGGTTTTTTCCGTCAGCTTCGGGCCCAGCACCTTGGCCACGCCGAAATCAATCACTTTGGGCACGGGCTCGCCATCGTGCAGCGTCACCAGCACGTTGCTGGGTTTGATGTCCCGGTGGATGATGCCCTTTTGATGCGCATGTTGCACCGCGGAGCAGACCTTCATGAACAACTCCAGCCGTTCGGTCGTGGAAAGTTTCTTTTGATCACAGAACTCGGTGATGGGAATGCCCCGGACCAGTTCCATCACAAAGTAGGGCCGGCGGGCGGAGATTTGAGATTTGAAATCTGAAATTTGAGATTCCGAGCCGCCCGTGACCCCGCCATCCAGGATTTTCGCAATATTCGGATGATCCATCAGCGCGAGGGCCTGCCGTTCGGCCTCGAAGCGGGCGATGACTTCCCTGGTGTCCATGCCGGCCTTGATGACCTTGAGGGCCACCTTGCGCTGCACCGGCTCGATCTGCTCGGCCATGTACACCACGCCGAACCCGCCTTCGCCGATTTGTTCGAGGAGTTTGTAGCGCCCGATCATCGTCCCGGGCCGCTCCACGCCCGCGTCGGTCTCTGGTTCCACTCGGAGGGTCGTCCGGAGCTTGGCCCCGACCTCAGCCTCGGGTTCCTTGCCCGCCCCAAACACGATCTGGGCCATGCAGTTGGGGCAAAGCCCTTCCAAGGCTTGCGTGGGCAGTGCCGCGCCACACTGAGGGCAATGACTTGGCTTTTTCATGCCAGGTTCAAACTCGAGGCTTCCACTGAGTTCTTACCCAAAACCGGGCTGGGATTACGGAGCCTTCGCCGATTTCTTTCGCCTTCGACGGCTTGGGTAGCTGCGACGCCTCGTCGCAGGCAGGTGGTGGCGACGCTCTCGTCGCCACAATAATTCCACCAGCGCCAGTTGGTGCGGATGCCGCAAGCGAAGGGGCGTCGTTCCCCACCCCCGGGCGACGGGGCGTCGCCGCTACCTGCTTCGCGCCAACTGCATCGTTCGTTTTGGCAACGATTGGGCAATCAAGCAGCCGGGCCGACCATGCGGTTTCAACTTAACGCCGCCAGCAAGGCGCGCACTTCGTCATCCACTTCACCCGGCGAATCCACCGTTTGCGCGACCTCTTCGCGCACCAGTTGACGATAGTGTTGGCGCAGCCGGTGAACCGCCGCCGCGACCGCACCGGTGGTCATTTCCAATTCCGATCCGACTTTCGCGTAATCGCCATCTCGGGCTTCGGCGGAGAGATATTCTTTCAAAGCGTCGTAAAGCCGGGTCTTACCCGCGGTCGCGTGCTGCTCGCGCAGCCGGCTCAGGGCACGATCAAACACACTCAATGCCCAACGGCGGTCGTAAGTCATTTCGGGGGTGACGTTGGAAGCAGGTTCTTGCACGTAGCGGGCTTCCGCCGTGTCATCGAGCGAAATGATCGGCCGGCCGCCGCCTCGTCGGACCGTGCGGGAGTTGCGCCATTCGTTGGCCAGAAACCGGTTCAGCGCCGTCAGGAGAAAGGAACGAAAGCGGCCCTTGCTGGCGTCCGCCTCGGCGACCCATTGCTTCTCGATGAGGCGCGCGAAAAATTCCTGGGTCAGGTCCTGTGCATCCGCCGAAGGGTGCCCGCGGCGTCGGACATAGGCGTAAATGGGAAACCAATAGGTCCGGCATAACTCCTCCATCGCGGCTGCGGCACGCGGTGATTCCACCTGTCCCGCGGCCAGCACCACACTCCAATGAGTGGCGCAGGCCCAATCGTTCCCGCGTTGGGCATCTGAGGGTTTGTCCGGAACGGGCATAAGTCACCGCCGGTTCTGTGGGGTCTTGTAAGGAGAGTGATTGGCTGCGGGGCGACTGTCAATTTCGGATTGGATAATTCTTGCCAGCGCCTGAATCCATGCCGACATGCGCGGGGGCTTCACCCTTTGGGTGAAGCCCGAAAAGCCGTGGCGCGCGGCCTTGAGGCCGCTCCGGCGCCGATTTCGCGAGCCGACGATGAGGCGGCGTAAACGCCGCGCGACGAAGTCGGCAAGAATTTGGGTGACTGCGCCCGCTTGGGCTGAAAGCAACTGGGCAGCGCTGCCTGCAAAAACAAAGCGGCGGCCCCTTTCGGAACCGCCGTTGCAGAGAGTTTGTTTCCTGATGCTTAAATGCCCTTCTTGAGCATGTGCTTGATCAGGTCGCCCACGCGGCAACTGTAACCCCACTCGTTGTCGTACCAACTCACAAGCTTGAAGAAATTCTTGTTCAACTCAATGCCCGACCCGGCGTCGAAGATCGAGGACAGTTCGCAATGGATGAAATCCGAACTGACGACTTCGTCCTCGGTGTAGCCGAGGATGCCCTTGAGATAAGTTTCGCTGGCTTTCTTCATTGCCGCGCTGATTTCGGCGTAGCTGGTTTCCTTCACGGTTTTGACCGTGAGGTCCACGACCGAGACGGTGGGCACGGGCACGCGGAAGGCCATGCCGGTAAGCTTGCCCTTCACCTCGGGCAACACCAGTCCGACAGCCTTGGCCGCGCCGGTCGTCGAGGGAATCAGGTTCTGCGCCGCCGTGCGGCCACCCTTCCAATCCTTCTTGCTCGGGCCGTCCACGGTCTTTTGCGTGGCGGTGTAGGCATGCACGGTGGTCATTAATCCTTCGGCCACCCCGAAGCCTTCCTTCAGCAGCACATACACGACCGGTGCGAGACAGTTCGTGGTACAGGAAGCGTTCGAGACAATGTGGTGCCTGGCAGGATCGTATTTGTCGTCGTTCACGCCCATGACGACGGTGAGGCAATCGCCCTTGGCCGGCGCGGAGATGATGACCTTCTTCGCGCCCGCCGTGATGTGGCCTTGCGATTTTTCCACGTCCGTGAACAGACCCGTGGATTCAATCACCAGTTCCACGCCCAGCGTCCTCCACGGCAACTCCGCCGGTGACTTCGCGCTGACGACCTTGATCTCCTTGCCGTTGACAACCAGGACATCGTCCTCGGTCTTGTCGGCGGCGGATTTCTTCGAGCCAACCTCGCCCTTGAAACGGCCCTGGATGGAGTCGTATTTGAGGAGATACGCGAGGTTGTCGGCGGGGACGATATCGCCGACGGCGACGACTTCGATGTCCTTGCCCACCAGGCCCTGTTCGACCAGCGCCCGGAACACCAGGCGGCCAATGCGGCCGAACCCATTGATTGCGACTTTCACTGCCATAGTTCTATTTCGTTTCAGGTTAAAAGGTTAAAAATCCAGTCCGCGCATGTTACCGGCAGACTTCGGTCGGTCAACGCTGAAACTGTAGCCGAAATTCCCGCCACCGCTGGCTGCTTTTTGAAAAAGGCTTCTCCTTTTTTGACAACCCGCGGGCACAGGAGCAGTCTCCTCTCAGAGGGCGTAACGAAAATGACCCCTCAAATTCCAGTCGCCGAATCGAAAAGCACGGCGAGTCTGCCTGTGGCAGATGCCGCAGCGAAGCCGGTGGTAGCGAACGAACCGCTGGCCCGAGCCTTGGACTCGCGCACGACCGTCGGCCAGCTCTGGCGCGCCGAGGGTGAACGCATCCGCTGCGTTGCGTGCGGTCACCGCTGCCTGATCGCCGAGGGCCGACGTGGCATCTGCAAGGTGCGGTTTAATCAGGGCGGCCAACTGCGCGTGCCTTTCGGCTACGTCGCCGGTGGGCTTGCCAGTGACCCCGTCGAAAAGAAGCCTTTCTTTCATGTCCATCCCGGCAGCGACGCGCTGACGTTTGGGATGCTGGGTTGCGACTTTCATTGCGCGTATTGCCAGAACTGGTTTACGAGCCAGGCGTTGCGGGATGACGCCGCTGGCGCGTCCCTCGTCGAACTGACGCCGCAACAAATCGTCAGCGCGGCCCGGCGCAGCGGCGCACGGCTTGTGGTTTCCAGCTACAACGAACCGTTGATCACGGCCGAATGGGCGGTGGCAGTTTTTCAGGAGGCCAAGCCTGCCGGTTTCGCATGCGCGTTCGTGTCCAATGGCAACCTCACGTCAGAGGCGCTGGATTTCCTGCAACCGTGGCTCGTCGCCTACAAGATTGATCTCAAGGGGTTCAACGATCGCCGCTACCGCTCGCTCGGCGGCACGCTGGAAGCCGTGACCAACGGCATCCGCATGGTGCATGAGCGCGGCCTGTGGCTGGAAGTGGTGACGCTGATCGTGCCCGGCTTCAACGACAGCGAAGCCGAGCTGCGCGACATCGCGAGATTCCTTGCCTCGGTCAGCCGCGACATTCCCTGGCACGTCACGGCGTTTCATCCGGATTACAGAATGACCAACCCGCCGGCCACTACGGCGCGGCAGATCATCCGCACGGCGGAAATCGGTGTGGAGGAGGGTCTGAATTTTGTTTATGCCGGCAATGCGCCGGGCCGGGTCGGCGATTGGGAAAACACGTATTGCCCGAGTTGCCACGAACTGCTCATCGAACGGGTCGGTTACTTGATTCGCAACTACCGCATCGCCGAGAACGGCCAGTGCCCGAAATGTAAGAGGGCCATTCCTGGAATCTGGCCTGGTGATGGAGCGGCGCAAGTTAGCGCCAGCGGCTCAATGATGGACTATTACCGACGCGCGCCGCGGAGAGTTCAACCAAACTGATTTCCGAAACTCAAATGAATCAGGCCGATCAAAAACCGATGGCCGAAATTCCACTGCGACCTCATAGGAGCGCGGCTGTGCGCGAAGCACCCGCCACAGCATGCCGACAACTGGTGGGGCGAGCGTCCCCGCGAGCCGCGACCACGCAGCGTTCCGCCGGTTCGTCGGTAGCCTCGCCCCACCTGCTGCGGCTGGTCTTTCAGACACAGCCGCGCTCCTTCAATTGCACCTTTGCGGCATGAAGAGAAACTTTCAACGCGCGTCGCAAAAGATCCGCCCCGCAGCGGTCGCGGGCCGATTCTATCCGGCTAACCCAGCCGAATTACGCCTAATGATTGAAGGCTTTCTGCACGAAGTGAAATCGTCCTCTGCCCCCGCGTCCAAAGCGGTCATCGCTCCGCACGCAGGCTACGTTTATTCCGGTCCGATTGCCGCCTCGGCTTACGCTCGATTCACTCCAGCCCGCGACGTGATCAAGCGTGTGGTGCTGCTCGGGCCATCGCATTACGTTGCGTTTCATGGACTGGCCACCACCAGCGTCGAGACCTGGACCACGCCGCTCGGGGCCGTTCCGGTGGACACCGAGGCTGTGCGTCAGGTCACCGCGTTGCCGCAAGTTAAAGTCCTGGACGAAGCCCACGGGCAGGAACATTCGCTGGAAGTTCATTTGCCATTCCTCCAAACCGTGCTCGGTGAATTCAAGATCGTGCCTTTGGTCGTCGGCGAGACGGAGGATCAGGAGGTCGCGCAAGTCATCGAAGCACTGTGGGGCGGCGACGAGACGCGTTTCGTCATCAGTTCCGACCTGAGCCACTATTACGACTATGCCAGTGCTCGCGAACTCGACGCGGCGACGGCGCAGGCCATCGAGCGGTTGCGGCCACAGGACATAGGTCGCGAGCAAGCCTGCGGTCGCATGCCGATCTGCGGGTTGTTGCGCGCCGCAAAGACGCATGGGTTGCGCGTCGAAACGGTGGACCTCCGCAATTCCGGCGACACCGCCGGTCCGCGCTCGGAAGTCGTGGGCTACGGCGCCTGGGCTTTTGACGAGGCCACAGCGTGAGCGCCTTCTTTTCGGTTTTCGGTGGAATTAAGCCAAAGCAAGGAGCAACGCGGAGCGGACAGCGGGTCTCCCTCTCCCAGCGGGAGAGGGCGGGGTGAGGGAGAGCACGTGGAAAGCCCGGGACACAGGGACTCATTCAGCCCACTACGGTGGATGCGCAGACTCTCCCTCACCCTTTTTCCCTCTCCCGCTGGGAGAGGGAGACCGTTGCCAAGACTCGCGATCATTCACCGGCACTCCCGCAATTCCATTCCACTAAATACAGCGAGGAACCGCGTCGCCAATCTTAACCCAGCGGCCGCACCACGGATTGCGGGCGCAGATAGTCGAGGAGGGTTTCCGGTCCCAACACGCCGCCGCCGCAACCGCTGAGATTGCAGCCGGCGTAGGGCACGCCGTGCGCGAACAGATTGTGCGCGTTGATCCAGCTATTCCCGGCCACGAGTGCTTCGGCCACGCGATGGGCGCGCTCCAGGTTCTGCGACCACACGCTGTTGGCCAGGCCGTAAGTGGAACGGTTCACCAGTTCCACTGCTTCGCCTTCATCGTTGAACGGAAGCACATAGGCTACCGGGCCAAAGATTTCATCGCGGGCGCAAACATTTTCGGCCGAACCGGTCAGTAATGCGGGCTTCACATAGAATCCGCCCTCATGACCGGGCACGCTGGCCTGGCCACCGCGCAACAGGAAGCTGGCCCCTTCCTTCTCGCCGCGTTCGAGATAGCCCAACACCCGTTGCCGTTGCTTTTCACTTACGACCGGGCCGAGTTGCGTTTGTTCATCGAAAGCGTAGCCAATTTTCAGGCTCGACATGGCGTCGGCGGCCTTGCTTACGAATTGATCATAAACCTTGCGTTGCACGACCCAGCGCGTGGCCGTGCAACAAACCTGACCCGCGTTCAACGTGACCGCAGCGGCGAGCGCCTTCGCCGTGGCGTCCACGTCCACGTCCTCGAAAACGACCGCCGCGCCCTTGCCGCCAAGTTCGAGCTTGACCGGCACGAGATTGCGTCCACACGACTCGCCGATGAATCTGCCGACTTCGGGCGAACCGGTGAACGACATGCGCTTGATGCCCGGATGTTTGGCCAGGGCGGCGCCCGCAGTTTCGCCGTAGCCGGTGACGACGTTGATGACACCTTTGGGCACGCCGGCTTGTTCGGCCAGGCTGGCAAAATAGAGAGTCGAGAGCGGAGTGTCCTCGGCGGGTTTCACGACAACCGTGTTGCCGGCGGCGAGTGCGGGAGAAAGATTCCAACCCACGAGCAGCAAGGGAAAGTTCCACGGGAAAATGAACGCGCACACGCCGTAGGGCACACGAAGCTGCCGCGCGTCAAAGCCGGACACGGCGATCGGCTCGCGGCGGCGCGTATGCACGGACAAATCAGCATACCAGCGCAGCGTTTGCGCCACGTTGGGGATGTCGAAGTTGAGGGGATTCGACAGGGGTTTGCCGACGTCGAGCGATTCGATCTGCGCCAGGATTTCGCGGTGTTGGTCCACGAGATCGGCCAGACGATGCAGGATGACGGCGCGGTCGTTGGCGGGCATCGCGGCCCAGCCGCTGTGGCGAAAGGCTTCCTGCGCGGCAGTCACGGCGCGGTCAATGTCGGCCGGGTCGCCCGCGGCGACTTTGGCCAGCACCTTGCCATTGCCGGGATCGCAGGTTTCCAGCGTCGCGCCCGTGGCGGCGTCGGTCCACTGGCCGCCGATGAAAAGCTGGAGTGGTTGGGTCGAGAGGAACTTCGTCACCTCGGGATGAATGGATGTGGTCATGCAAGGATGGTACTCCGCGACTGGGCTTTGGCCAGCGAGATTCTCACAAATGGGTCGTAGGACAGGCGTCGCGCCTGTCTCCATCTTCAATAAAGATAAGCAACGATTTGTCACTCGTCTGGTTCAGGGAACATGACGCCCAAGCGCGGAGAATATTTTGTTTGAGACAGGCGCGACGCCTGTCCTACGCCGCTTCGCGAAGCTTGCATCTCGCGCGGCTTCGTGGATCATTCTCTTTCATGAAGACGGCTTCCGGATTCGGGTTCAGTTTCCACTTCGACATTTCGCTTGTTTCGACGTTCCTGGTTCTGGCCTTGTGCTCCACCGGCTTGCCCGCCGAACGGCTCGATCGTGGCGTGGTCGCGTTGCCTCGCCCCGATGGAAGCGTTTATGTCGGCTGGCGCTTGCTGGCGTCCGATCCGCCCAACGTTGCCTTCGATGTGTATCGCTCGGATACGGCGGATGGCCGACGGCAAAGACTCACCGCCCAGCCAATTTCCGATTCCTGCAACTTCGTGGACACGACCGCGGCCGGGAAACGGTCCTACTATTTCGTGCAGCCCGGCGGAGGCGATGCGGTGCGCGGGGCTTCGCCACCGGTTCAAACGGTTGATAGTACTGGCGGATTCATCCAACTGAAGCTGCAAGGCAATTACCGCGCCCAGAAAGTCGGCCTCGCGGATTTCGACGGCGACGGGCGGCTGGATTACCTCGTTAAACATCCCGACTTCAACACCGATCCGTATCAACAGCCGGGCTATTGGAAAAAGAGCGAAGATACTTACAAGCTTGAAGCCTATCGCCACGACGGGACGTTTCTCTGGCGTTACGACATGGGCTGGTCCATCGAGGCGGGCATCTGGTATTCGCCCATCGTGGTTTATGACCTCGACGGCGACGGCAAGGCGGAGGTGTTTTGCAAAGGTGGCGAAGGTGATCCGCGAGAACCGACCGGCCACGTCAAGAGCGGTCCGGAATACCTCGTCGTCCTCGATGGTCTGACCGGCAAGGCGCGCAGGAAACTGCCATGGCCGGATCGCGAAGGTTTCGACGATTACAATTATTACTCGCGCAATCTGCTGGGCATCGCCTATCTCGACGGCGCGCGCCCGCACCTCATCGTCGAACGCGGCACCTACCGGATCATCAAGCTGCAAGCTTACGATCCCTCCCTCACGCTCAAGTGGTATTGGGAAGCCAGCGGCGAATACTCCAAGCATCGCGGCCAGGGCATGCACGGCATGCACGCGGCGGACGTAGATGAAGATGGCCGTGACGAAATCGTCATCGGTTCATCGGTGATTGATGACGATGGCAAGCCGCTCTGGACGACAGGCAAAGGCCACCCGGACGTATGTTACGTGGCGGACATTGATCCGGCCCGGCCCGGACTGGAAATTTTTTACGGCCTCGAAACTCGTCAGCGCAGCAACGCCGTCTGCCTCGTCGAGGCGAAGACCGGCAAGGTCATCTGGGGCAACCCCGAGCCGACCGTTCACGTGCATGGTCAGGGCATGTTGGGCGACATCATCGCGGAGCATCCCGGCATGGAGATTTACGCCGGTGAAGCCAAGGGCGGCAGCAACTACTGGCTCTACACCGCGAGTGGAAAGCTGCTCAACCACGACAATCTGGGCGACCTTTCGCCCAAAGCCCTGTTCTGGCTCGAGGGACCGACCAAGGCGTTCATCCTGAAGAATCAAATCCTCAAGTACCCGAAGGAGCAGGTCGGCCGCATCGAAGGCCGCATCGTGGCCATTGCGGATTGCCTGGGCGACTGGCGGGAGGAAATCATCACCGCGCTCGACGGCGAAATCCGAATTTACACCTCGACGATTCCCGCCACGACGCGGCGGGTTTGCCTGATGCAAGACCGCCTTTATCGCACCGACGTGGCGATGCAGACGATGGGGTATTTCTATCCGCCGCAACTGGGCGGCACTCCGTTGCCAGCGGCCGGGCGGTAACTCTGCGCGGTTCAATTCCCTCCGCGCACGTCCCACGCATCGCGCAGTCCGTCGCCGAGGAAGTTCAGCGCGAGCAGGGTTGAAACCAACACGCCGCCGGGGAAGACAATCAACCACCAGTAGATGCGGATGGGATTCATCTGATCCGCACCCTCGGCAATGAGCGATCCCCAACTGGCCATTGGCGGCTGGATGCCCAGGCCGAGGTAGCTCAGGAAACTTTCGTAAAGGATGATCGCCGGTACGGTCAGCGTGAGATAAACGATCACCACGCCAAACACGTTCGGGATGATGTGCCGGGCCAGGATGTGCAAAGGACCGGCGCCCAAGGCGCGGCTGGCATCCACGAACTGGCGCGTGCGGAGGGACAACACCTGTCCGCGCACGATGCGGGCCATCGTCAGCCAGGACACCGCGCCAAGTCCGACAAACAAAAAGATGAGCCGCGCAAACTTTGCCAACGTCACCGAGCCCATCGCTTCCAGCCATTCCCTGAGCAATCCTTCCAGAGTTGTGATCAAGACGATGACGAAGATGATCGAGGGCAGCGAGTAAAGGATGTCCACAAAGCGCATCATGGCGTTGTCGGTGCGCCCGCCGACGTAGCCGGCGATTGCACCCCATAGCACGCCGATGACCAGACTCACGCCGGCGCCGACCACGCCGACCAGCAGCGAAATCTGGGCGCCATAAAGCACGCGGGAAAACAAGTCGCGCCCATGAACATCCGTGCCAAACCAGTGCCTGGCGCTGGGCGGCTGGAATTGATTGTCCGAAAGCGCGTTTGGGTCGTGCGGCGAAACGAACGGCCAGACGAGCACCAGCAACACGACCAGCGCCAGAAAGCAGGCGCTGATCTTCGCGGGACGATTCTTGAGGAATCGTCGCCACGCGCGTTGGTTGGGACTAAGGGGGCTCATGGGCGGGTGAATCCGAGCAACAGGATGCGGTGAAGCTGATCAGAACTGGATTCGCGATTCAATTTTGCCCGTGTTTCGCACGACTCTCCCTCACTCTTGATCCCTCTCCCGCTGGGAGAGGGAAACAGCAGCCGCGCGGTTTCGTCAGCCCGAAGGCCTCTGAGCAAACACGGGCTCACGACTTCGCCAACGACTGCGAATGATGCTCCCTCTCCCAGCGGGAGAGGGCTGGGGTGAGGGAGAACGGTTCGGCTACCAACCGCGACCCACACGCTGTCCATCGCACAGTCAGAAAGGTGACTTCGCTCAATCATATCGCACCCTCGGGTCCAGCAAGGTGTAGGCAAAATCCACGATGAGGTTCAGCACGACCAGCAGGGTCGCGTAGAGAACCACCAGTCCCACGACCAGTGTGTAATCGCGATTCAACGATCCGTTGACCATGAACACCCCCAGGCCCGGGATCTGGAAAATCGTTTCGATGACGAACGAGCCGACCAGCAAGTCCGCAAGCAGCGGGCCGGAATAGGAAACGACCGGCAGCACCGCGATGCGGAAGGCGTGCTTGAGCATGAGGGCGTTTTCGCCCAACCCCTTGGCCCGCGCCGCCGTGATGAACTCGGCCTGCATGGTGTTCAACATGCCTTCGCGCATCAGCCGTGCGATGCGGCCGGAGAAGTAAAGGCCGAGCGCGGCGACCGGCAGAACGGCGTGCAGCGGCGAACCCCACAGCGCCACTGGCAACAGCCGCCATTGGATCGCGAAGAACATGATGAGCAGCGGCGCGATCACAAAGCCGGGGATGCACACCATCAGGATGGCGAAGAAACTTCCGGAGTAATCCTCCCAATGCCCGCGTCGCACGGCGGTGAAGTAGCCGACCGGGATGCCCACGCCCATCGCAAACCCGAACGCCATCATGCCCAGCAGCATCGAAACCGGCAGGCCCTGTTTGATGAGGTCGGCAACGCTGTGATTGCGATATTTGAGCGACGGACCGAAATCGCCCCGCACGAGGCCGCCGAGGTAACGCAGGTATTGCTTCCAGAGCGGTTCATCCAGATGGAACTTCGCTTCGAGCGCGCGTTTGATTTCTGGTGAGGCCGGCTGGCGTTCACGGTCGAACGGCCCGCCGGGCGCGACCCGCACCAGCACGAACGCCAGAAAGCTGATGACCAGCAACAGCGGCACGAGCGTGGCAAGGCGACGGAGGAAGTACATGGAAGGTCAATGGAAGGTATCGGCGTCCAGTTCAAACGAGTTGAATCCGAATTCCGCATGCCGAGAACCGAAAGAAATCCGAAAACCGAAATCAGTTGGAAGCCATATTCGCCCGCAGGAATCTGATTGAGCTTTCAATCTGAAACTCAACCCGGAGTTCACATCTCGGATTTTCTTCGGGCTTCGAGCCTCGGATTTCGGTCGTTTCCTATGGATATACTGCAGCGGATGCTCATCCAGTATGTTCGGCCAGATGCCGCCGACTCTTTCCGGATGGTAATAGCTGAAGCCGGCGTAGAAATAGAGCGGCACGATGGGCGCTTCCCCGGTGATCAAAATCAGTTCCGCCTCCCGGAAAAGCCCGGCCCGCTTCGTCAGGTCGGTTTCCAGATTCGCCTGACGGATGAGTTCGTCGTAGCGCGCGTGCTTCCAACCGGTGCGGTTGTTGCCGCTGAAGCTCGTGAACAGATCGAGGAACGTGTTGGCGTCGTTGTAATCACCGATCCAGCTTGACGCGGAGATGTCGTATTCGAGCCGCGACTGCGAACTGTAAAAAATCTTGCGCTCGATCTGGCGCAGTTCCACTTCCACGCCCAGCGCCTCGCGCCACATCTGCTGGAGTTCCACGGCGATCTTGCCGTGCATTCTCGCCCCACCGGCGGACCCCGAAGCGAACGTGTAGGTCGTGCGCGGGAATCCCTTCCCGCCCGGATAACCGGCCTCGGCCAGAAGTCTGCGCGCCTGCTCGAGGTCAAACGACGGGCCGTGCGGCGCTTCATAATTGGCCACGCCATCGGGGACGAAGTGGGTCGCGGGCTTCTCCCCGCCCTTGGTCAGCTTGGTGGTGATGCGCGACTTGTCCGTGACCATGGCGAACGCGAGCCGCACACGGGCGTCGTGGTAAGGCGGCCTGGTGACGTTGAAACGATAAAAGTAAGTGCCAAGGTAGTCGAACGTGTGAAAATCGGGACGCTGCTTCAGCACATCAATCAACTCGGCGGGCACGAGGTCCTTGTCCCAAACGACGTCCGCCACGCCGGTTTCGTAAAGATTGAGGGAGGTGTTCGGCGAGCCCGTCGGCAGCACATCAATGATTTCGGAGGCGGTGTCGGCGTCGTCCCAGTAACGCGGATTGCGGAGGAGTCGGACTTTGTCGTTCACGCGCCAGGCGCCGAGCGTGAACGCGCCGCTGGTCGGCAGCGGCTGTGCGTGCAGCCAGCGGTCGCCGTGCTTCTCGATGACCGCCCGCGGCACCACCGCCAGGGTTGGGAACGCGCAAAGGTCCGGGAAAAACGCGAGCGGCGCGTTCAGTTCCACCCGAAGCGTATGATCGTCGAGCGCCTGGATGCCGACTTGGGACGGATCCTTGGCCTTTCCGTTGTACCAATCCTCCGCGCCTTTGATGTAAAACAACTGGCCGGCGTAGTCGCCCGCCGTCGCTGGATTGAGCGCGCGAAACCACGACCAGACGACGTCCGCCGTGGTGATCGGTTCGCCGGTGGACCAGACGGCGTTGGTGCGGAGATGGAAGGTATAGACGCGGCCATCGGGCGAAATGTCCCACCGCTCCGCCAAAGCGGGGATGGGCCGGGCCTCGCGCGGGTCAAGTTTGACCAGGCCATCGAACAGCGCCTTGGTGAGGCGCATTTCCGGAATGCCGGTGACGATGTGCGGATCGAGCGATTCCGGTTCGGTGCCGTTGATGACCGTGACGTCCGCGGGTGGTTCGCGCTGAACACAGGAGGTCAGCATGAGGACAGAGATCAGCAGGAACGGGACATGTGAACTGAACCGGAGGTGATGGAAACCAGGGGTGCATTTGTTGTCACCCAAAGCTCGATGCGTGCTTTGCCTTCCAAAAGGAAACCGCGCCCGCGGAGGCTCTCCGGGGGCGCGACTCGGCAAATTCATCGCCCAGCGAACTACTGCGGCGGCGTGGTCGGCACAGGCGGCGCCGTTTCCGAGCTGGCCGGAGTGCCCGACGGGGCGGGTGACACGGGCGCCGGGGCGGCCACGGGCAGGGCGCCGGCCGCTTGTTTGGTGGCTTCCTCGGTCTGGCGTTCGAATTCGCGGGATGGGTTGGTGTGGATGTGGCTCTGCAACAACGCCACGGACAGCGAGAGTACGAAGAAAACGCCCGTGGCGTATTTGGTGATCTTGGTGAGCACGTTGCCCGAGCCCGCGCCGAACAAAGCATCGGTGGCGGCTCCGCCAAACGCCAGGCCCGCGCCCGCATCCTTCTTTGGCAGTTGAATCAACACGAGCAGAATCAACAGCAGGCAGTTCAACACCAAAACGACTGTCAACAAACCAATGAGAAATGTCATAAACCCAATCTATATGGAATTCTTGACGATGTCAGCAAAACTTCGCGCCTCCAGGGAAGCCCCGCCCACCAGCGCCCCGTCCACGTCCGGCTGGCTCATCAATTCACGGGCATTGGACGGCTTGACGCTGCCGCCGTATTGGATGCGCACCTTTCTGGCCACGGTTTCATCGAACATCCTCGCCATCAACCCGCGGATGAAGGCGTGCGCCTCCTGCGCCTGCTGGGTGGTGGCGGTCTTGCCGGTGCCGATGGCCCAGACCGGTTCGTAGGCGATGACGGTTTCGAGCATCTGGTCGGCGCTCAAGCCGGCGAGACTGCCGCGCACCTGGGTTTCGAGGACTTTTTCGGTCTGGCCGGCTTCACGTTCCGCCAGCGTCTCACCCACGCACACAATCGGCTTGAGCGAAGCGCCATGCACGGCCAGCGCCCGCCTGGCGATCAGCGCATCCGATTCCTTCTGGTATTGGCGGCGTTCGGAGTGGCCGAGAATGACGTAGCGCACGGAAAACTCCTTGAGCATCCCGGCGCAGATTTCGCCGGTGTAGGCGCCGAAGTTGTGCTCGCTCATGTTCTGCGCGCCGAGCCGGAGGCTCGAGTCAAGAATCGCCTTGGACACGGATTCCAGCGCCGTGAAGGGCGGACACACCACGACGTCCACCTCCTTCACGTTTGCCAGTTCAATTTTCAAGTCGCTGACCAAAGCCAGTGCTTCGGCGACCGTCTTGTTCATCTTCCAGTTGCCCGCGATAATCAATTTTCGTTCTTTGTTCATTTCAATCTTTCTGCATCAACCATGCTCCCGAAACCGGGTTCTTGAATCACTCAGTGCGAGCACGAGCAACCGCAGCCCGCCTTTTCACTGAGCGCCGCCACACCGGGCAGCACCGCGCCCTCCAGAAATTCCAGGCTTGCCCCGCCGCCCGTGCTCATGAACGTCACTTTGTCCCCGAGCTTCGCCTTGTTGAGCGCCTTCACGCTGTCCCCGCCGCCGATGATGCTCTTCGCGCCATGCTGCTGCGTCGCGTCGGCCACGGCTTGCGCTACGGCGTTCGTGCCGGCGGCAAATTGCTTGTTCTCGAACAGCCCCATGGGTCCGTTCCATAGAATGGTCTTCGCCGTCGCAATCACGTCCGCATAGGCCTTCACGGTGGCGGGACCGATGTCCAGGCCGGCCGCGTCGTCCGGGCAGTTCATATCCGAATTGGGACGCGGATTCTGGTATTCGATGATGGGCTTGCCCTTCTTGTCGAGCTTGTCGGTCTTGACCGGCGTGGCGACCACATCATCGCTGGGCAGGAGGAACTGCACGTTCTTTGCCTTGGCCTTGGCGAGCGCGGATTTGGCGATGTCCACCTTGTCGGCTTCCACCAACGACTTGCCGGTCTTGTAACCCTGTGCCAGGCGAAACGTGTAAGCCATTGCACCGCCCACCAGAATCGCATCGGCCTTCTCGAGCAGGCGGTCAATGACCTTGATTTTGTCGGATACCTTCGCGCCGCCGAGAATCACGACGAACGGCCGGGCCGGATTTTCCAGTTCGTCACCGAGAAACTTCAACTCGCGTTCCATCAACAGACCCGCCGCGCATTGACCGCCGCGCTTCGCGACCACGCGCGCCACGCCTTCAGTCGAGGCATGAGCGCGGTGCGCCGCGCCAAAGGCGTCATTCACGTAAACGTCGGCGACCTTGGCGAGCTTCTCGGCGAAGACCGGATCGTTGGCCTCCTCCTCGTTGTAGTAGCGGACGTTTTCGAGCAGGAGGATGCCGCCGGGAGGCAAGGCATTGGCGAGAGCCTCAACCTTTTCGCCGATGCAGTCGTCCGCAAAATTCACGTTGCAGCCGAGCAGTTCGGCCAACCGCTCTGCCACAGGCCGCAGCGACATGGAAGGTTCGCGCTTTCCCTTGGGCCGGCCCAGGTGGGCGGCCAGAATCAGACGCCCGCCCTGCTCGATGAGCAGCCGCAGCGTCGGCAAGGTTTCCTTGATGCGCGTCTCGTCGGTGATGACCATGCGGCCATCCTTTTCCTCCAACGGCACGTTGTAATCCACGCGCACGAAAACGCGCTTTCCGTGTGTGGTGATGTCGCGAACAGTCAGCTTTGCCATAAGTAATCCCTCGATTTCCGAATCATCCCATTCAAGGGCGCACAGGATACGGGAGCGCCGGGGCGAGTCAAAGTGTTTCCGAGGACAGGCAAGCGCACGGGCGCATCTCATTTTCTTGCAGGGGGCGCCGAGGCGATGCCGTAGCGCAGACTTCCAGTCTGCCGGGTCGCGGATTTCCAATCCGCAAACGCGGCGAATTCCTGGCCTGCCACGCCGTGCCTGGGCCCGCCGACTGGAAGTCGGCGAT
>WYBW01000168.1 GCA_011525685.1 Verrucomicrobiia bacterium | reverse complement strand
TGAAGTCGCGGTGACTGCGCGCTCGGATCATCTGTCTCAGATGCGGATGGACGTGGACCGCCTCACGATTCCTGAAGTCGCGGTGACTGCGCGCGCATCGTGTTGCCACGTCAGGTTGCGATGTATTTCCGCCTCACGATTCCTGAAGTCGCGGTGACTGCGCGCACGGTCTGCCGACGTGACCCGACTTGCTTTTGATCCGCCTCACGATTCCTGAAGTCGCGGTGACTGCGCGACTTGGACAAAGCCAAAGCCGAGGAAAAGAAATTCCGCCTCACGATTCCTGAAGTCGCGGTGACTGCGCGTCACCTCTCCCAACTCATTCAACCGCAGCTATCCGCCCGCACGATTGCGAGCGCGATAGCCTTTCACCTGAATACAATTTGGAATCGTGAAAGGTCATGCAGAATTCGCCTGGATTTACGCATCACTTCATATTGCGAGCGTCCCTGCGGGCGAGCGCCGGCACTGCCGCACTCGCGCCGCGTCGCCGCGATCAGGCGCAGTCGTTCGCGATTTCAAGGATCATGTCAACCCAATGGCGGAAGGTTGATGGTCGGTGGCGGAGTTCGCCGAAAAAATAGAAGCAAATCCGGTGTTCACTTGCAAGGGGTGTTTTTCGGCGATAGCCGATGGACGATGACCAATTGCCAACCGCCGAAATCAAATAATTGTCACTCGCGAGCGCACTTCGTAGGGCAGGCCCATGGCGTCAATAATCAAGCTGGCGTCCTTGGAGCTTGCGCCGAGTGACACGAACAGCACTTGATCCTCATCGTGATTGAGCAGGGGATGGAGGGCGGCTTTGAGTTTTTCCAGTCGCAACTCGTCCAGTGGACATTCAAAGACTGAGTATTGAAGGCGCGTGCCGAACCCTTCCAAAGCCCGGGCCACCCGGCGCAACCGCTTGGGGTCGGCGATGTCGTAGCTCACGAGATAGCGGATGCGGCTCACACGCTCACTTCGTTCGCGATAGCCGATGGGCAATAGCCAGTCGCCGAGGGCAACCCTGGGGCGGTGAAGGTTGGCGATTGGCTCATCGGCTATTGGCTATGCGCGGAGCGTCCGGTTATGCCTGCGGCTCCCCGCGCGCGGCGCGGGCCTCGGAAGATTTGTACAGCGGATGATTCGGCTTGAGGCTGCGGAGGAAATTGAGGCGAAAGGTTCGGGCTTTTTCCGCCGTTTCCCGCTGGCGTTTCACTTCGCCGGTCAGATGCCGTTTGCCCTGCACCGGCGAAGACTCGATTGAACCGGTCCAGGCCGTGATCTGCCGGGCACAGGACTCCGCCAGGGCGCGAATCTCCTGCAAGCGGCGGATCACTGGTCTCAGCTTGGGCCGGTCGTTGACCACGGCCATCATGGAGCGTACCTCGCCGGCGGAACCGCGGGCGATGGCCAGAAACGCGGTGAGCTCATTCGTTGTCACCCGCTCGAAGCCTTCCGCGATGTTGTTGGAGACGGAAAGCGCGGCGCGATCCAGTTGATTGCGGAAGCCGGGCGTGAGCGGCACGTGCGGCTCTTCCAGCAGGTCCAGCACGACATTGTAAAGGCGCTTGGCTTCCTGCCAGACGGGGAGGTCTTCAAATTTCTCGTATTTGGACATGATGATTTCCTTTCAAGATTGTGGTTGCGCGGGAGGGAACAATGGTCGCAGGCCAATGGTCAAGCTCGCATTGCTCGCAATCGCCGGGCGCCGACAGCCGATCGCCAAGATGAAGGTTCTCGCATCAATCCCTCTGGCCATCGGCAATTGCCTATTGGCTATGCGCGAGGCGTTCATCGCGTGACAAATCCGTGGTAGGTCAGCGCCTCCCCCCGCACAAAGCGCCACAATTGCCGCGCCTGCACTTCGAGCATCCGGCGATACGCCATCTTGTAAGTGAACTCCGGATGGCTGACCTCCGTGTCCAGCCGCCGAAACCATGCTTCCCAAAACGGTTTCCTCCCGCTGTCCGAGAGGAATGTTCCGTTCGCGCTTTTGATGAAATCTTCCGGGCCGAGTTCACCGCGATTGATCAGGCTGATCGCCACGCTGTCCGCAATGAGCGGCCGAAATTCCTCCATCAAATCCAGCGCCAGCGCGGGCCGGCCATAGCGCGGCTGGTGCATGAAGCCGAGAAACGGATCGAGGCCCACGGAATAACACACGCCCGTCAGTTCCTTCGCCAGCATCGAATAGCCGAGGGAGAGCAACGCATTCACCGGGTCGCGCGGCGGACGCCGGTTGCGCCCGCGCCAATCGAATTTCCAATCCGCCCTTTGCTTGAGCATGGACTCGAACTGCTCGAAGTAGAGCGCCGCCGCGCTGCCTTCGATGCCCAGCAACGCCGTGAGGTCGCGCGCCGTTTCCGTGGCATCACGAAAGCCGGCCATCAGATGGGTGACGCGATCCGGCACATCGCCGTTGCGCATGAGCATCACGCGCTGATTGTGGATTTTGGCCCGGACGACTTCCCGCGCGAGTTGGAGGCGGACGCCGGGCAATTCAAACAGCCGATACTGCCCGCGCCGCGCATCCACGCCGCTGGCGGGCAACCCGCCCAACATCCCGAGAAACCGGCCCGCGGGCGAGAAGTAGGAGACATCAATGCCCAGTTCCAGGCACGTTGCCACCGCCTGGGCCGTGATCTGCACCGCGCCGTAGCAATAAATCGCCCGCACCTGCTGGCCGGGGAGTTTGCGCACGTCCTCGCCCTTCACGCTGACGATCAATTCATCCCCGCGCTGGCCGATCTGGGCGCCGGGCGTCTGCACCACGAGGATTTCGCCGTCGTCACCCGCCGGACGCGGCGGTTGGAGCGTGGGTTCTTTGCCGGTGGATTCCGCCGCGAAATCCAACGCCTCCAGAATCCGGTCGCGCACGGCGTCCTCGGATTGCGCGATGAAGCCAAAGTTCAACTGCCCGTCCACTGGCGGTGTTGTGCGCCGCTTCGCCCACCAAAACGATTCATTCGGCAGGCAGACCGGATACGCGGAACAGCCGAGACAGCGCGGATCATTCTTGAGCGGCGGCGGGCAGCTACCGCTGCTGGCGATACGCTTCGCGTCGGCAATCGCCTGCCGCGTTCTTGCGAGCAACTCCTCATTGATTTCCACTGGCACATGACGTTTCTCGGCGGCGTAATAGATTTTCGCGCCGGCAACCTTCACGCCGTGCTCCTGCAACAGCAACGCATACGCGCCCACTTGAATCATCTCCGGTTCGCGCGCCTCGCGTTCGCCCTCGCTGTTGCGGCGGGCCGAGCCTTTCTTGTAATCTACAATCTCCGCGCCATCCGGCCCGCCCTCCACCAAATCCATCACGCCCACGATGCCGAGCGCTTCACTTTCCAATCGCAAACTGCGCAAGCGCGCGCCTTCCGGCAGATTCTCGCCCAGCGCCCGGGCTTTTTCCTCGTCCAGCTTGGACGGCGCGTCCACGTTGCGATGCGTGCGCGATGCGCGCCGGTTACGGTGGTGTTGTGGGGTGTAACCGGCGCGCGATACCTCCGTTAAACTCTCACCTGCCGGTTGGCGCCGGGCAGCCAGGTCTGTTCGGGTCGCGCCGGGCCGGTGGCCGACCAGTCCATGGCGCGGTCCACGATCTGTCGCATGTGGGCAAACCACCACGCGCCACGGGTGATGCGCCGTTCCCGCCGCCCGGCCGGAGTGGCCAGCTTGGTTGCATTGAATCCGAGTTCCATTTGTTGGTTGTTCATAATGCCTTTCTATCTTTTGAGCGCATCATGACAGCGGGGGTTGGACAAAGGCTGTCCAAGCCAAAAGATTCTTGAGAACAGCCGTGAACGCTCGCAGCCCCCTCACCCTTCCCTCTCCCCCGGTCGGGGGAGAGGGTGGCGTCTCGCCGGGTGAGGGGGCGTCGAACGCTTGACGGGCGGCGTGGTCAATTCCATTGATTACGTATGCAAATGGAACGACTGACAATCAAATCGCAGGAGGCGTTGCAGGAAGCACAACGCGTGGCGCAGGGTTACTCGCACCAGGAACTGGATGGCGAGCATTTGCTGCTGGCCCTGCTCGACCAAACCGAGAGCTTGATCCCCGAACTGCTGGAGAAAATTGGCGTGGCGACCGCCAAGCTGAAAGCCGATCTCGAAACGGAGCTCAACCGGCGGCACAAGGTGCAAGGCGCCGCGGAAGCCTACGTCGGCACGACGCTCCGGAAGGTCCTGGAGGCGGCGCAAGCGGAGGCGGGCAGGCTCAAGGATGATTACATCAGCACGGAACATCTGTTGCTGGGCCTGCTGGATGCCGGCAGCAGCAGCTTGAAACAGATTCTCAAAGCGCACGGCTTGAAGCGCGACACGGTCCTCAAGGCGCTGGCCGAATTGCGGGGCCATCAACGGGTCACGGATCAGGCGCCGGAAGGCAAATTCCAGGCGCTCGACAAATATGGCCGCGACCTCACCGCGCTGGCGCGCGCGGGCAAGATTGATCCCGTGATCGGGCGCGACGAGGAAATCCGCCGGGTGATGCAGGTGCTCACGCGGCGCACGAAAAACAATCCCGTGCTGATCGGCGAACCGGGCGTGGGCAAGACCGCCATCGCCGAGGGACTGGCGCGGCGCATCGTGAGCGGTGACATTCCTGAATCCCTCAAAAACAAACGGCTGGTGGCCATGGACCTGAGCGCGATGATTGCCGGGGCGAAATATCGCGGCGAGTTCGAGGACCGGCTCAAGGCGTTCTTGAAGGAGATCGCGGCGAGCGAGGGGCGGATCATATTGTTCATTGACGAGTTGCACACGCTGGTGGGCGCGGGCGCGGCGGAGGGCGCGACGGATGCGGCCAACATCATGAAGCCGCAACTGGCGCGGGGTGAACTGCGTTGCGTGGGCGCGACGACGCTGGATGAGTATCGCAAGCACATCGAAAAGGACCCGGCGCTGGAGCGGCGCTTCCAGCCGGTGATGGTGACCGAGCCGAGCGTCGAGGCGACCGTCGCGATTCTGCGCGGGCTGAAGGAACGTTACGAGGTGCATCACGGCGTGCGCATCCAGGACGCGGCGCTGGTGGCGGCGGCGACGTTGTCGCATCGTTACATCACGGACCGGTTTCTGCCGGACAAGGCGATTGATCTGGTGGACGAGGCGGCGTCACGCATCAAGATGGAGCTGGACTCCAAGCCCACGGAACTGGACCAGTTGGACCGGCAGATTTTGCAGCTTGAAATCGAGCGCACGTCGCTGGCGAAGGAGAAGGACCCCGCCAGCAAAGAGCGCCTGAAGCGGTTGGACGAAGAACTCGCCAACTTGAAGGAGAAATCAAGGACGCTCACCGCGCAGTGGCAGAATGAGAAGGCGTCGGTCAACGCGGTCAGCATCGTCCAGCAGCAGTTGGAGCAGGCGCGCACCGAGCTGGAGCAGGCGCAACGGCGGGGCGATCTGCACAAGGCGGCGGAAATCCAATACGGCAAGATTCCCGAACTGGAGAAGAAGCTGGCCGCCATCGAAAAGCAGTCCGCGGACGCGGCGCGCAGTTCGTTGCTCCGGCAGGAAGTGACGGACGAGGACATCGCCCGCGTCGTGGCTTCCTGGACGCATATCCCGGTGTCCCGGATGCTGGAAGGGGAACGCGAGAAACTGCTCAAGATGGAGGAGCGCCTGCAGCAGCGGGTCATCGGCCAGGCGGAAGCGGTGCGGGCCGTGGCCAACGCGGTGCGGCGGTCGCGCAGCGGTTTGCAGGACCCGAACCGCCCGATCGGTTCGTTTATTTTTCTCGGGCCGACCGGCGTGGGCAAAACCGAAACCGCCCGCGCGCTGGCGGAGTTTCTGTTCGACGACGAGAACGCCATGGTGCGGATTGACATGAGCGAGTACATGGAAAAGTTCTCCGTGCAACGGCTCATCGGCGCGCCGCCGGGTTATGTCGGCTACGAAGAGGGCGGGCAGTTGAGCGAAGCGGTGCGGCGGCGGCCCTACACCGTGGTGTTGTTCGACGAGATCGAAAAGGCGCATCACGACGTGTTCAACGTCTTGTTGCAGGTGCTTGATGACGGCCGGCTGACGGACGGGCAGGGCCGCACGGTGGATTTCAAGAACTCCATCGTCATCATGACCAGCAACATCGGCTCGCCGGTCATCCAGGAGTTTTACGGCGGCGACGCCGCGTCGGTGAAGGACGAGGCGGAACTGGAACGGGTGGTGAGGCTGGAGTTGAAGGCGCACTTCCGGCCGGAGTTCCTGAACCGCGTGGACGACATCATCATCTTCCACAGTCTGCGCGAGGCGGAACTGGCGCGCATCGTGGACCTCCAATTGGAACGGCTCGGCAAACGGCTGGCGCCGCAGCAACTGGCCCTGGAGGTGGACAAGGCCGCAAAGGCCCTGCTCGCCAAAGAGGGTTTCGATCCGCAATTCGGCGCGCGGCCGCTCAAGCGCGCGATTCAGGAGCACCTGCTCGATCCGCTCGCCACGAAGTTGCTGGCCGGAGACTTCAAGCCGGGGGAGAAGATCAAAGTCAGCGCGAGCGGAGACGATCTGGTGTTCAAAGTGAAGTAAGAGAGATCGCAGTACAGAGAAGCAAAACGCCTCAACGTCGAGGTCCGTTTGCGCTCCTCACCGCCGGGCGGCGGCGTGGCAGGCACGAGGGCCGTTCCCGCCCACATCGGGGATTGGCTTTTGCCCCGGTCCCCGCTTCAATGGCCGGCGCCCAGTTTGATCATGGACGCCTATTTCTACACCTACCTGGTCGGGGGAGCGTTTTTTCTCGTCGGCATGTATTTCGCCGTGAAGCACGATTACGTGGGTTTCTCGGGACGCAAACTCCGGAATCTGCTGTTGAGTCTGGGCGTGCTGATGTTCTTTGCCCTCCTGCAAGGCTGGCTGCAATACGCGCCGATGTCCGCCGCGCCGGCCAAGGAATATGCCGGCGGCGCTGAAGGCGTACTCAAGGACGTGGGCCACATTCGCGGCACGACGCTGGATTACGTGATCGTCGTCGTTTATTTCGGACTGATTCTTTTCAACGGCATGTATTTCGGCCGCCGGCAAAAGACGACCAGGGATTTTTTCTTTGGCGGTCAGCGGTTTGCCTGGTGGCTCATCGCCATCAGCCTGATTGCCACGACCATTGGTTCCTACAGTTTCGTCAAATACAGCGAGATCGGCTACAAGTACGGGCTGGGATCAAGCCAGGCGTATTGGAACGACTGGATCTGGTTTCCGCTGCTGGTCTTCGGCTGGCTGCCCATCCTTTATTTTTCGCGCATCATCTCCGTGCCGGAATACTTCGGCCGGCGCTTCGACCGGCGGGTGCGGCTGTGGTCCACCATTTACCTGCTGATCTATCTGATCGGCTATGTGGGGGTGAATCTTTACACGATGGGCGTGGTGGTGAACATCCTGGTGGGCTGGCCGATCTGGCTGGCGGCGATGGTCGTCGCGATGATCTCCGCCTCCTACGTGACGTTTGGCGGACAAAGCAGCGTGATCATGAACGATCTGATCAACGGCGTGTTTCTGCTGCTGGTGGGGTTGTTGATCTTCGTGCTGGGTGCGTCCTACATCGGAGGCTTTGACCTGCTCTGGCTGAACCTGCCACGGGCGGCGCGGCTGGCGTTTCCCAACTTCAACGAAGACCCGGAGTTTCCGGCGGTCGGCATTTTCTGGCAGGATGCGTTCGCCAATTCGGCCATGTTTTATTTTCTGAACCAGGGCATCATCATGCGGTTCATGGCGGCCAAGTCGCTGGACGAAAGCCGGAAGGCGACCACGGTGTTGATGGTGGGATTGATGTTCATCGGCGCGCTGGTGGTGTCCTCCGGCGGATTGGTCGCCCGCGCTTTCACCCACGCCGGCATCCTGCCGGAAGTGCCAGCGCGAGAGGCCTTCTTCATCGCGGCCGAACTGCTCAGTCATCCGGGCATCTTCGGGTTGATCCTCGCCGCCATGACGGCGGCTCTCATGTCCACCGTGGATACGTTGATCACCGCGATTTCGGCCGTGACCGTGAACGATGTTTACCGCCAGTACCTTCGCCCGCAAGCGACGGACAAACAACTGCTCCGCGCGGCCCGCATCACGGCGCTTTCGGTGACGGCCATTGGCGTGCTGATGGTGCCGGTGTTCATGCAATTCAAATCCATCTACGTCGCGCATGCCGCCTTCACGGCGGCGGTGACGCCGCCCATGGTGGTGACCCTGTTGCTGGCGGTGTTCTGGCGACGGTTCACGCGCATGGCGGCGCTGTGGACTTTGATTGGCGGGCTGGTGCTCATGGGAGTGTCCATGTTGTTCCCAGCGGTGATCATTCCCTTTGCCCACGGGGTTCCGGGCGGGAACACCGCGTGGGATTTCCTGGCCGGGATGCGCGAGCAGCAATTCATGCGCGCCTGCTACGGCGCGGTGTTGTGCGCGCTGATCGGAGTCGTGGTCACGGTGCTGACCCGGCCCGAGCCATTGGAGAAACAACGCGGGCTGGTCTGGGGCACGATCAGCGACGCGTTGCGCCACTACAAAGGTTCGCCCGGACGCGAGAGTCAGGTGACGAAGGCGATGGCACATCCGCGCAGGCTGGACGGGCAACTGCCACATTTTGGCACCGCCGAACTGACGGGCATCCGGATTTCGCCGTCCGTGGCCCGCGAACTGGACGCCCACGCCGGCGACCTGGTGTACGTCACCGACGCCCGCTGGTGGACGGGCGGATTACATTCGGCGCACGTCATCGTGGCCGAGATTTCCTCGCAGGACAAGGAAGCCACGGTCGAACTGGACGAGGCGGCTTATCGCAATGTGGTGGGCCAACGGTTCGATCAACCGGTGAGACTCGAACGGCTTTACAAGTAGAGCCACATCGAACCTGTCAAGCTGCACTGAACCCGATGACCAATCTGATCTCTCCGGACAACGTGTGGCCCGTGTGGGCGCTCATCGCAGTGGGAACGGCCCTTTGCATTTACCTGGAACAAACCCGCGGATGGGCGGCCAGGATCAGCGGGCCCGTGCTCGCTCTCCTCATCGGCATGTTCCTGTCCAATCTCAGGATCATGCCCGCAAGTGCCCCGGCTTACGACGTCGTGGATGACTACCTCGTGCCGGTCGCGATCCCACTGTTGCTGTTCCGGGCCAACCTCGCCCGCATTTTGCGCGAAGCGGGGCCGATGCTGCTGGCCTTTCACATTGCCGCGACCGGCACCGTGCTCGGCGCGTTCTTCGCGGCGCTGATTTTCCGCGGTGACTTCCAGCACGTCCCGGAGGTCGCCGGCATCATGACGGGAAGTTACACCGGCGGCGCGGTCAATTTCGTCGCCATCAAGGATTCATACAACATCAGCGAGAACCTCACCAATCCGCTGCTGGTGGCGGACAACTTCATCATGGCCGGCATGTTCGCCGCCTTGCTGATCATGGCCGGAAGCAGATTCTTCCGGCGGCATTACCCGCATCCCCATTCGTTGCAGGGCGACCGGGAGGACGTGGCCGCGCTGGCCGCGAGGCACTGGCGGCCCAAGGAAATCTCGCTGCTCGACATCGCGAAAGCCGTGGCCATCGCCTTCGCGGTGGCCGGCTTGGCAACCATGATCGCCAGCGCGCTGAAGGCCGGCATCGAATCAAGGATCCTCCAATCGGTGTTCACGAACCGCTACGTCTGGATCACGTTCCTGACGGTGGCGGCCACCACGATCTTTCATCGGCGCATGGAAAAGATTCAGGGCGCCGAAGACCTCGGCATGTATCTGCTTTACCTGTTTTTCTTCGTCATTGGCCTGCGGGCGGACCTGGTGGAAGTGGTGAGAAACGTGCCGGTGTTGTTTTCCTTCTGCCTGGTGATGGCGTTGGTAAATCTCGCGTTCACGCTGGCGGTCGGCAGGCTGCTGCGGGTGAATCTCGAGGAACTGCTCCTCAGCGTGAACGCGACCCTGGGTGGTCCGCCCTCCGCGGCGGCCATGGCCATCTCGCGCGGCTGGTCGAACCTGGTGTTGCCGGCGCTGCTGGCTGGCATCTGGGGTTACGTCATCGGAACGTTTCTGGGCATCCTCGTCGCTGAAACCCTGCGGAAGCTGTTCGCTGGTTGAGCGGCAGCAGGCGCTGTCTCCCAACTGTGCCGACAGCTCTCCGTCTCCAGAGTGGTTGTGATGTGAGGTGTTCTGCGCTTATCCGCGGCGGAACCGGCCAAGAGTGGGTGTTGCCTCCCCACCCCCACCACTTTTTGCCATTGATGCAGCGCAATTTGGCATTTTGCGGCCAAGTGGCGCGGGATTCGTTGACAGCGGGGTCGCCTCTGTTAGATTCGCCGCCGTTTCAGTGGAGTTTCTTCCAACGAAATCGTCGGGTTAACCACGAGTGATTTAACAGGACAATTATGGCTAAGACATCGAAATCGAAGAAATACGTGTACGTGTTCGGCAACAAGAAGGCCGACGGCGACGGCTCGATGAAACCGTTGCTGGGCGGCAAGGGCGCGAATCTCGCGGAGATGAGTCGCATTGGGTTGCCCGTGCCTCCGGGCTTCACCATCACCACCGAGGTTTGCACCTACTACTACGAGCACAAGAAGTCGTATCCCAAGGAGCTCGATCCCCAGGTGAAGGCCGGGGTGGCGTTCATCGAAAAGATCATGGGGACAAAATTCGGCGACAAGAGCGCGATGCCGTTGCTGGTCTCGGTGCGTTCCGGCGCGCGCGACTCGATGCCCGGGATGATGGACACGATTCTCAACCTCGGTCTCAATGACCAGACGGTGCTCGCCCTGGTCAAGGCCACCAACAACGAGCGTTTCGCCTGGGATTGCTATCGCCGCTTTGTGCAGATGTATGGGGACGTGGTGATGGGCGTGCAGAAGCGCCCCAACGAGGATCATGAGCCGTTCGAGGTCGTGATTCACGGCTTCAAGCACGAGAAGTATCACGGGGACATTGAGGACTCGAAACTCACCGCCGACGACCAGAAGGAAATCGTCAAACGTTTCCAGGCGCTCATCAAGGAACGCACCGGTGGCCAGGAATTCCCGCAGGATCCGTGGAAGCAATTGTGGGGCGCGGTGGGCGCCGTGTTCGGTTCGTGGATGAACGACCGCGCAATCGTTTATCGCCGCAAGTACAACATCCCCTCCGAATGGGGCACGGCGGTGAACGTGCAGGCGATGGTTTATGGCAACACGGGCGAAACCTCCGGCTCGGGCGTGGCGTTCACGCGCAATCCGGCCAACGGGGTGAAGGAGTTCTACGGCGAATTTCTGATCAACGCCCAGGGCGAAGACGTCGTGGCCGGGGTGCGCACGCCGGAACCGGTCGCGCAGTTGGCCAACGAGATGCCCGCCGCCTACAAGGAACTCGATAACATCCGCAAGACCTTGGAGAAGCACTTCAAGGACGTGCAGGACTTCGAGTTCACCATCCAGGACGGCAAGGTCTTCATGCTCCAGACGCGCAACGGCAAACGCACGGCGTTCGCGGCGCTCAAGTTCTCCATGGACATGACCCGGGAGAAGCTCATTGACTGGAAGACGGCCATCCGCCGCAACCCGGCGGACCAACTCGATCAACTGCTCGCGCCCATCTTCGATCAGAAGGCCGAGAAAGCGGCCCAACTCATCGCCAAAGGTTTGCCGGCCGGCCCGGGCGCGGCCTCGGGCAAGATGTATCTCAACGCGGACCGCGCCGCAGCGGCGGCCGCCAAGGGCGAGAAGGTGCTGCTCGTTCGCAACGAGACTACACCCGAAGACCTGCGCGGCATGATCGCCGCCGAAGGCATTCTGACGGCCAAGGGAGGCGTGAGTTCGCACGCGGCGCTGGTGGCCCGACAAATGGGCAAAGTCTGCGTCTGCGGCGCCGGCGCGTTGCAGATTGATTACACGGCCAAGACGATGACGGTTGGCGGCCAGACCTGGAAGGAGGGGGATTTCATCTCCATCAACGGCACCGCCGGCCACGTTTATCCGGGCGAAATCAAAACCGCCGCGTCGGAAATCGTTCAGGTGCTTGTCGAGAAGTCTTTGGATGGCAAGTCCAGTGAGACGTTCAAGATGTTCAAGACCCTCATGGACTGGTGCAACAAGGTCACCCGACTCCAGGTGCGCACCAACGCCGACACGCCGGAGCAGACCGAGAACGCCATCGCGTTTGGCGCGACGGGCATCGGCCTGTGCCGCACCGAACACATGTTCTTCGAGGGCGACCGCATTGACGCGATGCGGGAGATGATTCTGGCCGACAATGTCGAGGACAGGAAGAAGGCGCTGGCGAAGATTCTGCCCTACCAGAAGGACGACTTCGCGGGCATCTTCAAAGCGTTGCGAGGTTATCCGGCCACGATTCGTTTCCTGGACCCGCCGTTGCACGAGTTCCTGCCGCACGATCATGCCTCGCAGAACAAGCTGGCGGAAAAGCTGGGGGTGTCCGTGGACAAGATCTGTCAGCGTGTGAAGGAACTGCACGAGTTCAACCCCATGCTCGGCTTCCGCGGCTGCCGCCTGGGCCTGGTCTATCCGGAAATCAGCGAGATGCAGGCGCGCGCCGTGTTCGAGGCGGCGGCCGAGGTCCAAAAGGCTGGCATCAAGGTGAAACCGGAAATCATGATCCCGCTGGTCGGCTTCAAGAGGGAATTGGACCTTCAGACCGAACTGGTCCATCGCGTGGCGAAGGAAGTCATGGCCGAGCAGAAGGTGAAATTGAATTACCTGGTCGGCACGATGATCGAAGTCCCGCGCGGCGCGCTTACCGCCGATGAGATTGCGCAGACGGCCGAGTTCTTCAGTTTCGGGACCAATGACCTCACCCAGACCGCGCTCGGGATGAGCCGCGACGATTCGGGCAGCTTCCTGCCGGCTTACACCGAGATGGAAATCGTGAAGAAGAATCCCTTCGCCTCGATTGATCAGACGGGCGTGGGCCAGTTGATGAGAATCGCCGTGGAAAAGGGTCAAAGCACCCGCCCGGACATCAAGCTGGGCATCTGCGGCGAACACGGCGGCGATCCGGACTCGGTGAAGTTCTGCCACAAGATCGGCTTGACCTACGTGAGCTGTTCCCCCTTCCGCGTGCCGGTGGCGCGTTTGGCCGCCGCGCAAGCCGCGTTGGAAGAGGAAGCCGCCAAGAAGGCGAAAAAGAAGTAAGCCGCCGCGGTTGAGTCAACGGCTGCAAGATTCAAGAGCCGCTCCGGGAAACCGGAGCGGCTTTTTCAATCAGGGGTCGCCGCACGCGCCGCCTGACTCACTGGCCGGCCGTCTGCTTCGCCTCCGCGACGCAGTAGAGCGCCGCGTGGGTGCGGAGGAAGATCTCACCGTTGGAAAGCGCGGGCGTTGAGTTGGACAATTCGCCCAGTGGATTCGTGGCAATAACTTCAAATTTCGGCGCGGCGCGCAGGATGAAAGTGTCGCCGGATTGATTGCTCACGTAGATGCGGTCTCCGACCAGCACGCCACTGCCCCACACCTGGCCGCTGGCGCCGGTGGCGGGGAGGCGCTCCTCCCAAAGCATCCTGCCAGTGGCCAGTTCGTAGCACTGAGCAAAGCCGTCGGTGACACAGAGATAAACGTGACCGTCCTTCACGAGGGGTGAGCCGATGGTATGTTTGCGCATCCGGCGTTCGTAAAAGAGCCGATTGACCGTCACGTCTCCCGCGCCACCCGGCTTTTGATAAATCACACTGCCGAAGAAGCCGCCGTAAATCACCAGCGAGCCTTCGCCCAGCGTGGGCGAACTGTAAACCAACGGACTCATACCGTCGGCGCTCCACAATTCCCTGCCGGTCGCCGGCGCAAAGGCGCGCACCCGGTTCACGACCGGCAGAATGATCTCGTCGCGCCCGCCGGCCGTGACGACCAGAGGTGTGCTGAACGTGCCCAGTTTGCCATCGCGTTGGCCGGCGAAACCATCGAAGCGCTCGGGCGGGTCCACTTCCGCAAGCGGCACAGACCATCGTTTCTCACCGGTGCGCTTGTCCAACGCGTGAAGCGCGGAGAATTCGCCGGGACCATGATACACAATCACGAGATCGCCATGAATGATGGGTGACGAACCTTGCCCCCACTCGTGCTTCTGCGGGCCGAGGTCGGTTTTCCAAAGCTGTTTCCCTTCGAAGTCATACGCGACAATGCCGGCGGAAGCAAAGCTGGCCACGACCCGTTCGCCGTCGGTCACCGGCGAGGCGGCACAATGCGGATTGCTCTTATGACGCGGATCGGTTGCGCTGTAAGTGACGCCTTGTTGCCAGCGCAGCTTGCCGGTCGCGCGGTTAAACGCCATCAACGTGCGCTCCCTGCCATCGTCAACCGCCTGCGTCACGAAAACGGTGTCGCCCCAGACGATCGGCGACGAATTGCCCGCCTCGGGCAGCGGCGTGCGCCACTTTACATTGTCCGAGCGCGACCACTTGGTGGGAAACCTGGTTTCCGGCGAGGTGTTGTCCTGGTTGGGACCGCGCCACGAAGGCCAGTTGGCCGCTGCCAGGGGTAACGAGGAAACCAAGAGCGCGGTCAGAATCAGCGTGGAATTCATGCTCCCAGACTATGCGGCAGCGAGATCATGGCAAGTCATCAACGCGGGTGGGCAGCCCGGTTTTGGAGGCACCGGCCGGCTCAATCGGCGCTGACGGCGTTGAGGGCAACGACCTCGGGCATGCAGGTATTGCCAATCGTCATCAATTTCTCGAACTGGCCGGAATGACCGTAAGGCTCTCCGTGGTACGTGGACAGCTCGTGGGCGAGTTGGTCGAAATAGGCCGGATCGTTGGGTCGCCCGTCCTTGCCGGTGTAGAACTGCACGATGCGCTCGGCGCGGCTTTGGAGCACGCGGCGGATGCCCGGCCGCATCGAGGCATCGTACAGGCTGGGATTCAATGCCTCGTTCCAATGATCGCTGACATAGGCGGCGAACCAGCCCGAGCGGGGGCGCACGCGCGGACTCAAGCGCCAAAACACGCCGCACCGCACCGCCAGCGGCGGTTGTTCCCGCCCCTTCAACACGACGGGTTCGGTGAGGTTGAGGAAAAACTTGAAGCCCAGATGATTCGCCGCCAGGTCCGCGTTCGAGTAAACGCCGGTGGTCATCGTGCCGAACCAGAGGCTTTCCGCCAGAAACGCCTCCCGCGTGTAACGCTGGATCACGCGGCGATAGGCCTCCTCCGCGTCGCAGCCCTCGTTCAAGAAGCCCCGGTAGCTCCGGTAATAGGTCCAGCCCAGATGATGAAAATGAATGAACTTGTCCGTGCCGAAGTAAACTCCGAACACCTTGATGGTGCTGCTTTGGAACAACATCATCACCTGCCGGGGCTCGAGCGGAATGTGCGCGGAAAAATTCATCCAGATGTCCGCGTGACTGGTTTTCTGTCCGGGAAACTGCTTCCGTGTCTGCCGCACTTTGAGGGCTTGTTCCATGAGACTCGATTCGAGGTACGGGTGGGCAAAGCGGTCGGCCAGCGCGCCGGCCAGCGTGTCCGGATGCTGCAACTCGGCGAGTCGCGCGGCCCGCTCGGTGGCGTCTTTGATGGTCAGCACCTGCTCAATGCGGTCGTTGACCGCGCCCACGGCCTCCTCCAACGCGAGCGTGTGCAGGGTCTCGAAGTAGTCGCCCAAGTCAGCCAGTTCCTCGTCCAAGGGCAGGCAGAAATTGTCACACTCGGGCGCCGGGGCAGTGCAGGCGCAAAAGCAAAGCAGACAAACCAACCCCGTTAGGGCAGATTGCCGGACCAGTTGCCGTGTAACAAGACGCATGTCCTTACCTGAGCCTGATTCAAACAGCCGTCGGGCGGCGAGTCAATGTCCCGGATACCCAAGCCGGAGGATGCACTTTCCTTTTCTGCGGATGGTGGTTGTCGCTCTGCGGCAAGCCCGTCTGCGTCTGGCGGACTCCAAGCTGGCAACCCGCGCGGACCACTGCGCCGCTGGACACGGCGCTACTCGGCGCGGGGCGACGAGTTCCACCATGACGTTCCATGCTCCACGGAACGGAATGACTTGCGCCGCGCCACGGGTGCCGCCGGCCCTCTGCCAGTTTCTGTTGATTGCAATCTGCGCTGGCCTGACCGGATGCACTTCCATTTACCACCGGACCTGGGACAAGTTTCCGCCGGAAGCTGATGACGAGCTGGCGATGCGGGTGAGCGAAGCCCGCGCCACTGCACGCCTTGGCCATGAAGCTGTGGCGAGATTGTCCGCGGACCTCGACCGCGAAGTGTCGCCAGAGACCATCCAGGTGGATTTTGACCGGATCGAGATGCTGGCGCTGGAGTTGCAACGGCACTTGCTGTCGGCACGCGACGTCATGCCGCAAACCACACCCGGCCCGTCGCTAATCGCCGAGATGGACCGCCTTCAGCAGCGATCTGAATCGTGGTTGCGCTTCGTCCACGCTTGCCGGCACGCTGATGCGGCCACGCAGGCCAGGCAAATCAGGGCTTTGCTCTCCGCAGGCGATGCAAAATCAGCCGCCCCGGCACGCTGACATCAACCAAGGTTGGTCTGATTCTCGTCGCTGTCCGGCTTGAGCCGGTTTTGGAAGCGGTTGGCCAGGCGTTTGGCCGTGCTTAACCACGCGTAGTTTTGCGTTTCCAGAAAAGCGCGCAGCCGGTTCTGGGGGTTGCGGAAACGATAGTTCTTGCCCTGCCAGATTTTCCTTCCCGTTCGCGGGTCGCGCACGCGCACCCAGGACGCCGCCGAGATGTGACGGTGTCCGTAATCCTTGCAGACGATCTCCCGAGGTATCTCGGTGAATGTCTGGTCGCAGATGTTGCCGTAGGCCGTGTATTCCTGAGCGTAGGTATCGGTCGTGCAGAAGACGATGTCGCCGTTGGGCTTCACCGGCTGGCAACAACTGGAGTAAAGGACCTCGCGCGTCTGCTCCCAGCCGCCGAAGCCGTCTTTCGGAGCGTAGGAGAATTTCCCTTTGTAGTAGCCCTCGTAACGATAGAGCGAGGCGTCGAAGCCCCGCTCGCGAAATTGTTGCCGGAACGATTGCGGCTCGGTGCGGTCCGGCAGGCTGACGATGGAGACGGGAATGAAGTTGCTCAACAGGCCCGCCGCCCGCAGTTTGCCGAGCTTTTCCACAAACTCCTCGAACGTCGCGAACTCGAAGTGGAAGGAGGGCTGCACGATGACGCGGGTGTTCTGCTGGCGACAGGCCCTAATCAGGCGGTCCACGTCAAAGCTCAGATTGGTCACGACGATCTTGCAGCGAAACCCTTTGACCTGGCTGACGATGTCCACGAACTCCGAATGCAGGCTGGGTTCGCCGCCGGAGAAGATCAGCTTGTCGTAATCGTTCTTGAACGGAAAGGCGTTGAGTCCCTCGATCCACTCCTTGCCGGAGCGGCGTTTGTTGGACACGACCTTCCGCTTCGACTCGCTCATGTCAAACATGGGCTTGTCCAGTTCCTGCCGCTGGTTGCAGTACGAGCAATCGTAATTGCACGACCGCGTGAGCGAGACGTCCATGACTTTGGAAAGCGGGAGCTCAGGCATACTTGCGGTCCAATTCTTCGAGTGAAACCTCCGTGCCGCGTTCCGCCGACAACGTGAGGGCTTCGACCACCTTCAAGGTGCGGATGAAGTCCTCCACATCCGTCTCCGGTTGCGTCCCCGCGGACACGCAACGTTCAAAGCTGCTCAATGCGTTGAAGACCGAATCGGCGATGACTTCCCTCCGGCACGAAATGTCGAGGCTTTCATTGCCCCTTAACTGACAACGAATGTCGCCTTTCTTGAGGTCACTGGAAATCACACCTTTCTGACCCACAAACCGGACGCGCTCGTAGCTGGTGGAAACCGCGTTCACCAGGGAGGCCTCCAGCGTAGCGGTGACACCGCTGCGAAACCAGAAGCGGCAGTGCGCGGTGTCCTCTCCGCACTCCCTGGGCAGCGCGCGATTCTCGAAGACCGCCTTCACCCGGTCCACCTCCCCGAACCAATAAAGAAACAGGTTGATGAAATGGATGCCCGCGTTGTGGACCACCCCGCCGCCAGTCGCTTCTTTCCGCAGTTTCTCCAGCGCAGGCGCTTGGCCGATCAGGTTTTGGTTGTGGAATGCTTCCACGGTTTGAATCTTGCCGATCCGATCCTCCGCGAGGACCCGCTTCAAGACGCGGTTTCGATCCAGGTAACGTTGGTTGAAGTCCACCATGAGCACCGGTCCGTCCGGCTGGAGCAGAGATTTGAGCCGCAGGGCGTCGGCGACGGTATTGGCGAGCGGTTTCTCGCAGAACACATTCAAACCCTTCTTCAGGGCCGCTTGCGCAAAATCGAAATGCAGGTGGTTCGGCGCCAAGATCAGCACGGAGGACGCCCCGCCATCCCGGATGGCCTCGAGCGAATCCAGATGCCGGCTGGTATAACGCAAGGCCCGGAGGGCTTCCCGGGCCGTCTGGTCGCTTCGCGTCAGGATTCCGCGAATCGCAACGGGCGAGTGCTTTCGGTTGAGCGCCGGCAGGTAGGCGTAGTGGAAAAAACTCCCCGCGCCGATCAGACCGCACGGCAGGCGGTTCGCGGGGGCGGGAGGTTTCGCGCCAAAGCGGTGACGGCGCGCGTCCCATTGGCATCGCACCTGTCGCAGCGCCGTTGTAATGGAGTGTTTGATTGGAACTCGTCGCGTTGTGGGCAGGGCAGACAGTGACAACCTGTTTTCCACCGTGCTCATGCGCGCAAGCTTAACCTTGTCGAAACGCGGGTCAAGCGCGTGATGGTTTGGTGGTTTGCCATCGCGGCTCGGGTAAACCAGTCCAGGCTCAGCACGCGACGACAACGAAACGCAAGAGGCGTGCTGGTTCGCACGGATTACTCGCTCCGTTCTTCACGGCCGCGGGGTGCGGACCGAACTGGGTGAGTTTCTCGCGCATTTTCAAACGCATGACCCCCAGCCAGCGGGCCGCCTGGGCCAAATTGCCTTACGCCAGTTGGATGGCCTGCTTGAACTGCTCGAGTCATGGTGAGGGAACGCTCCAACAGGCAAGCCATTCGGGTTGGGGATTTCGGAAGTCTTTCGGCCTTGGGAATTCGGCCATCGAGTTCTTACGTCACAGTCTCACCCTATTGGATCGAGCGGTCCTGCCAGATTGCTGACCGGGGCAATACGGACTGGCCGAAGGCGCGCACATCGTATAGAGTTACACCGAAGTGCGGTCCAAGTTTTTGCAGCAAGATCAAGGTGCGTTGGCACGCCTCGCGGCGGGCCGGCGGCAGAGTCCTCCCCGGCCAGCCATTAGTTGGAGACTATTGCTTGGGGGCGTGTTGTTGTTCCTGCTTGGGGGCGGGGATTGGGTTTTCCCAGCGCGAGCGCAGGAGACACTCATCCCCACCGGCGCCAGTTGGCGTTGGCGCAAGGGCACCAACGAGGTGTCCAACCCCAACAACCTCTGGCGCGGCGCCGGGTTCAACGATGCCTCCTGGTCCGTCGGCAAAGCGCCGTTTCACTATGGCGAAGGACTCTCCGGCGGCACGCTGTTGAGCGACATGCGCAGCAATTACACCTGCATCTTCCTGCGCGCGCACTTTGTGGTGACAAATGTCCAGGAAGTTCAGTCGCTCCAATTTGTGGCGAATTGCGACGATGGTTTCGTGGCTTGGATCAACGGCGCCGAGGTGGTGCGGGACAATGTTAATGTGGCCTCCCCGCTTTACACCAGCGTGGCCGCCGCCGCGCGCGAAGCGGAACCCGCCCTCACCCACACCGTCGCCCTCGCGCCGGGTGATTATCTCGTCCCGGGCACGAACATCCTGGCCGTGCAGGCCTTCAACAACAACCTCTCGACCAGTTCCGATTTTCGATTTGAGACGCGCGTCGAGTTCCTGCGAGCCAACCTCAACCCGCCCACCGTCACCAACATCAGCCCCGCGCCCGGTTCGGTGCTGGGCGCGTTCGCGCAGGTCACGGTGTTCTTTGACGAACCGGTCTCCGGCGTTGATGCCGACGATCTGACCCTCAACAACCAGCCGGCCACGGGGGTGGCGGGAAATCCCGGGACGAACCGTTACACGTTCACGTTCACCCAACCCGCGCCCGGCCCGTTGGACGTGCGGTGGAGCGAGTCACCAGGAATCACTGACCTGCAAGGAGCGGCGTTCGATCACAGCGCCGCCTGGAGCTACACCCTCGTGGACAACCTGTCGCCGCAGGTTTCCGAGCGGACTCCCGTGGCGGGGGCGCAAGTCAGTCAACTGACCCAGTTGGAAGTCTGGTTCAACGAACCGGTCTTCGGCGTGGACGCCGGCGACTTGCAAATCAACGGCCAGCCGGCCTCGACCGTGACCGGCGCCGAGGCCGGGCCTTACCTGTTTCAATTCCCGCAACCATCTTCCGGCACGGTGACCTTTGGCTGGGCGGCGAGCCACGGCATCAGCGATCTGGCCGCGAACCCCTTCGGCGGCGGCAACTGGTCGGTGACCCTCAACCCCGCCCTTGTGCCCGGCGACATCGTGATCAACGAGTTCGTGGCCGGCAACCTGTCCGGGTTGCTGGATGAGGATGGCGAGCGCCCGGACTGGATCGAGTTGTACAATCGCGGCACGACGCCGGTGGACCTGCTTGGCTGGTCGCTGACCGACAATGCGAACGTGCCCGGCCTCTGGACGTTTCCCTCGCGCGTCCTCAATCCCGGACAGTATCTCGTCGTCTTCGCCTCCGGCAAGGACCGGCGAGTGCCGGCCGGAACCAACCGCTTTCACACGAATTTCCGGCTCGACCTCTTCGGCGAGTACCTCGCCTTGTTCAATCCCGAATCGCCCCGGGTGGCGGTGAGCGAATTCGCGCCGCGGTATCCCGAGCAACGCAACAACTTCTCCTACGGCCAGCAAAGCTCGAATGTCTGGCGATATTACATTTCGCCCACGCCCGGGGCCGCCAACGGCAACAGCGCCATCCTCGGCATCGCGCCCGAGCCGCACTTCAGTGTCGCTCGCGGCCTGTTCGACGCGCCGTTCAACCTGGTGCTCACCACGCCGGTGTCCAACGCCACCATCCGCTACACCCGGGACGGCAGCGAGCCAACCACGGTCAACGGCCTGGTTTATTCGGCACCGATCCAGATCACCAACACCACCTACGTTCGCGCCGCCGTATTCGCTCCCAATTACCTCCCCTCCCGCACCCGGACCCACAGCTACATCTACCTGGACAGTGTGCTCGCGCAGCCAAACAATCCACCGGGGTTTCCGGCCTCCTGGGGCACCTACTCCACTTTCACCAACAACATCGTTCCGGCGGACTATGAAATGGACCTGGACCCGCTTCGCACGGATCCGAACAATCCCGACTCGCCGATTGATCCCGCCAAACTTCAACGGTACCACGATGGTCTGCGCGAGTTGCCGGTGGTTTCCATCGTGATGGACATGAACCACATCTTCAATCCCTCCGGCCTTTACCACACGCCGAATATTGTGAACAAAAACTTCCCGGACCAGCCCTGCTCCGTGGAAATGCTGCTCCCGGACGGCACGACCGCCTTTGCGGTGAACGGCGGCCTGCGCGCCCACGGCAACGCCAGCCGCGAGCCGAACAAGAATCCCAAGCACGGCTTCAAGCTCAACTTCCGGGGGGAGTTTGGTGAATCCATGCTCGACTACCGGCTGTTTCCGGATTCACCCGCGCGCGAGTTTGATGATCTGATTCTGCGGCCCGACTTCAACTCCAGTTGGCGGCATTGGTCGGATGTCGCCAGCAACGGCCTTGGCGCGTTCCAGCGCACCCGCGCCACCCGCACACACGATGCCTGGATCAAACATGCGCAACGGGACATGGGACACATCGCCAGCCACAACCGTTTCTTTCACCTGTTCATCAACGGACTTTACTGGGGCACCTACGATTTCACCGAGCAGCCGACCAAACATTTCGGCGCGAATTATTTCGGCGGCACGGATGAGGAATACGACGTTTACGACCAGGGCGGGCTTGCTTCCGGCACCTCCACAGCCTACCAGGCCATGGTGGGCATCAGCGGGCTGAACAACAACGCAAACTATGAATTGATGAAGCAGTATCTGGATGTGACGGAATTCTCGGATTACATGCTGCTCCATTACTTCGCCGGGCACCAGGATTGGGGCAATAGCAAGAACTGGTACGCACTCCGCAAGCGCGTGAGTGGCGCGGAGGGCCGGTTCAGATATTTTCCGTGGGACGGCGAATGCATTCTGCTCAATGACAACATCAATCGCGTCACCAGCACCGACGTGCCCAGCGGCCTGTTCACCAAGCTCGATGATAACGCGCAGTTCCGACTGGACTTCGCCGACCGCGTTCACAAGCACATGATCGCGCCGGACGGCGCGTTGACCCGCCAGGCCAACACCGTGCGCTGGGATTACTGGCAGGCCATCATGGACAAACCCATTGTGGCCGAGTCCCTGCGCTGGGGCGATTACCGGCGCGATGTTCATCAGTACCAAGAGGGCCTCTTCCAACTCTACACCCGGGAGGACCATTGGCTGCCGGAAAACCAGCGCAAGGTGAACTCCTATTTCGTCACCCGGGGAACCACGGTGCTCAATCAGTTTCGCAGCGCTGGATTGTATCCACCCCTCGACGCCCCGGAATATCGCCAGAGCACGGTGGCGGGGCCAATCATCGCCAGTGGCGCAGTCGCCGCGGGCTACGTGGTGGCCATGCGCAATCCCGGCGCGGGCGTCATCTATTACACCACCAACGGCAGCGACCCGCGCGTGTATTACTCGGGTGAAGTGGCGGCCGCGGCGCTGACGTATTCGACGCCGCTCGTGCTGGGGACCACCGTCACGCTCAAAGCCCGCGTGCTCAACGGCACGACCTGGAGCGCCCTCAATGAGGCCACCTTCACCGTCGGCGAACTGGGCGTGCCCTTGCGCATCACCGAGATCATGTACAACCCGCTGGGCGGCGATGCCTTTGAGTTCCTCGAAATCCAGAACGTGGGCGCTCTGCCAGTGGACATCGGCGGTTTCAGCTTTCAAGGCATCAATTTTGTTGTCCCGATTGGAACGATCCTTCAAGCCGGCGCAGTCCTCTTGCTGGCCAACAACTCCAGCCCGGCGCAGTTCGCCGCGCGGTATCCATCGGCCATGGTCTTCGGCGATTTCGCCGGCAATCTCGCCAACGGCGGCGAGCGCATCGCCATCCTTGATGGCAACGGCCGCACGGTGACAGCGGTTCATTACGACGACGAGAACGGCTGGCCCACCGCGCCGGATGGCGACGGGTTTTCGCTGGAGGTGATTGATGCTCGGGGCGACCCCAACGCCCCCGACAACTGGCGCGCCAGCGTCACCGTCAACGGCACGCCCGGCCTGCCACCACTCGCCCCCGCGTTGGGCGAGGTGGTGCTCAACGAAGTCATGGCCGACAACGGCGGCAGCGTGCCTCACGACGGCGCGTGGCCGGACTGGGTGGAATTGCACAATCGTGGCGCCGCTCCGGTGAACCTGGCTGATTGGAGTCTGACGGACGACAGCAACCCGCGAAAGTTCGTGTTTCCCGCCGAGACCGTCCTCGCGGCGGGTGGTTACCTGGTGGTCTGGTGCGACAGCGCCACGAATTCCCCCGGGCTGCACGCGGGTTTCGCCCTCGGCCGCAAGGGCGAAACGGTTTCCCTGTTTGACGCGGCCACAAACCGGGTGGACGCGTTGACCTTTGGCCTGCAACTGACCGATTACTCGGTGGGGCGCGACACCGGTGAATGGCGGCTCACCCTGCCGACCCCGGGTGGGGAAAACGTCGCCGCGCCGCTGGCTGCAGCATCGCAACTGGCCCTCAACGAATGGCTCGCCAGCCCGGAGCCCGGCGGTCAGGACTGGCTGGAATTGTTCAATCGTTCCGCGATCGCGCCGGTGGCCCTGCGCGGCTTGTACTTCGCCAGCAGCAATGCGTTGTTCCGCTATAACGCACTCTCCTTTGTGGCCCCAAGGGGCTACGCGCAGTTGTTCGCGGAAGAACTGCCCGGCGCGGACCAGTTGGAATTCAAGCTTCCGGCGGCGGGCGGCGCCATCGCGCTCTACAGCGAAGCCGCGGCGGAACTGGAGCGCGTGACCTACGGCCCGCAGACTCAAGCCGTGTCCGAGGGCCGGCTGCCGGATGGCGCGACGACCCTTGCCACATTCACCGGCAGCGTGAGTCCGGGCGCGAGCAACTATGTGCTCGCTTACAACGGGCCGGTGTTGAATGAAGTGCTGGCCCGCAACCAGCGCGCCGTGGTCAGTCCGTGGGGAACCTACGCGGACTTTGTGGAGCTTTACAACGGCACCGGCGGCACCGTGGCCCTTGGCGGGATGGCGCTGGGCCGTTCGCTCTCGGCCGGCGATCGCTGGACGATCCCGGCGGGCGTGAACGTTCCGGCCGGCGGGTATCTGGTGATTTGGTGCGATGGCTCGCGGTCACCCTCCACGAGCGTCGCCGGCCCGGGACTCAACACCGGCTTCAATCTCTCCGGTGAAAGTGGCGACGTGATTTTCTTCAACGGCCTCGGCCAGCCCGTGAACTCGGTCAGCTACGGTTTCCAGGTGGAAAACCTCTCGCTGGGCCGCAGCGGCGGCCAATGGCGACTGCTGGCGTCGCCCACACCCGGCGCGGCCAACTCAACTCCCGCCACCTTGGGACCGGTAACCGCGCTGCGGATCAACGAGTGGATGGCCGCCCCGGCCAGCGGCGACGATTGGTTCGAGCTTTACAACACCAGCGCGTTGCCCGTGGAGTTGGGCGGGTTGCTGTTGACCGATGACCCGTCCACTTTCGGCATCACGAAATCACCTGTTCCCGCCCTCAGTTTTGTCGGGGGAGGCCGCTGGGTGCTGTTCAAGGCGGATGGCAATCTCGCCGCGGGACGGGATCACGTCGCGTTCGCGCTGGACAAAGCCGGCGAAACTTTGCGGCTCTACGACGCGAACCGCAACCTGATTGACGCGGTGGATTTTGGCATTCAGGCCGACGGCGTCTCCAGCGGCCGGTTGCCGGACGGCGCGTCGGCCATCGTCTCCTTCACCACCACCCCTTCACCCGGAGCGGCAAATTACCTCCCGCTCCCGGGAGTGGTCATCAATGAAGTGCTGAGTCATACAGATGCCGCGAACTTTTTGGAGGACGCCGTCGAACTTCACAATCCCACCGCGCTGCCGGTCCACCTCGGCGGCTGGTATTTGAGCGACAGCCAAACCGACCTCAAGCGCTACCGCATCCCGGATGGCACGGTGCTGCCGCCAGGTGGCTTCCTGGTGTTTTACCAGTATCAATTCGGCTCCGCCGATGGTGAGGCCGACGAACCGCCGCTTTTCAGCTTCAACTCGGCGCAGGGCGACGCAGTCTGGTTGTCGGAGGCGGACACGTCCGGGAATCTCACCGGCGGCAGGGTGGGTTTGACCTTTGACGCCGCCGCCAACGGGGTTTCGTTTGGCCGACACGAAACCAGTGTGGGCGTGGATTTTGTCGCGATGAGCCGGCACACCTTCGGCGTGGAGAATCCCCTGAGTCTGGCGCATTTCCGCACCGGCACGGGCGCCACCAACGCCTATCCACGGGTCGGCCCGGTCGTGATCAGCGAACTGATGTATCATCCGCCCGCCGACACCAACGAAACCGGCAACGAGGAATTCATCGAACTGCACAACTTTTCCGGCGAGGCGGTGCCGTTGTACGATCCGTCGTTTCCGACCAATGTCTGGCGGCTGGCCAACGCGGTGACATTTGATTTTCCGTCCGGCACCAGCATCGCCGCGGGCGGAAGCCTGCTGGTCGTGCCTTTCGATCCGGTGGCCGATCCGGCCGCGCTCGACGCCTTTCGCGCGCGCTACGACGCCACTGGACCCGTGGTCGGCCCGTACACCGGCCGGCTGGATAATGCCGGTGAAACCCTGGAACTGTGGCGGCCCGACAGACCCCAAGCGCCCGGACGACCGGACGCAGGCTTCGTCCCCTACCTGTTGGTCGAGCGCGTCGCCTACGATGACGAAGTTCCCTGGCCCGCATCCGCTGATGGCCAGGGACACTCCCTCCAACGCCTCATCCTCGCGGACTACGGCAACGACCCGGTGAATTGGCAGGCGGACTGGCCGACCCCCGGCCGGGTCATTACTGAGATGTTGCCGCCGATTGGCACGGTCAGCTTGATTGACAACAACACGGTCCGACTGTCCTTCACGGTGGTCCAAGGCCGCTCCTACCAGGTGGAATACAAAACCCAACTAGGCGACCCAGTCTGGCTGCCGCTGGGATCGCCGGTTGAAGCCGCGGGACCGGAATTGATCGTGGATGACGATCTCACCGGCCAGCCGCAACGCTTTTACCGGCTGGTTGCTCTGCCCTGAAACTTGTCGCGAGTTCCGTCCACCCGGTCGGATATCCCACTCAGGCAGGTTGTTCAGAATCAATGCTTGGAGAGATCGGGCATCTTCTTGAATCGCGCCAATGGATCTGGTGTTCCGGCGGCTGGGGAAGTCGTGCGTGTCGTCTCGATGTCTGCCGATGTTTCCGCGGATTTTGCCAGGTGCGGAACTGCAGGTGGAACAACGGGCGCGCTGGCTTCGGACTGGGGCGTGGCAATCGCCGAAGGCGATGGCACGACCGCTTGACGCTCGAAAAACGTGCTCTGGCTGAAAGCCGAGGGCGTCGGCGCTGCGGGGGCGGCAGAGGCCACTTGGGGAGAGTGAGATGGTGTCGGCTTGGCGGTTTCCGCGGAAGCCGCTGCCGCCCGCCAGCAAAGGCGCACCGAAGGAATGGGTCCGATGCCAACGACCAGTTCAACACAATCCAGCCCGGCCAGGTCCACCGTCGCTGCCGTTTCCTGAGCCTGTAGCAACGCGGTCAGCAAGGCGTGCGTCGTCCGGCGCGGTTTGTTCGCGGCAATCAGCGACCGGATCACTGCTGGTGACACCTCCTCCAGCTTGTCCAAATGCACCAGCAGCCGTTGGACGGGGCTGATTTCCAGGTCCACCCCGTCCAGGTCGAAGCCGGCCTCCAGGAACACTTCCCGACTGCTGTTGATTTCCTGGAGCGCCTGGCTGATGCGCTGTTCGCTGTCAGCTTTCAAGTCGGTCACGCTGGACTGAACCTCGGTCTTCAATTGCTGCAATTGCCCGGCGGTCGCGGCAATGGTTTCGCGCACTTCCGCCACCTTGGGTGGCAACCGCTCCACGGCGGCCTTCCACTCCGCCGCGCGTTGACTCAGATCCTTTGCCTTGCTGATGAATTGTTTCATGATTACCTCCTCATTGATTCTTTGACGGTGGTTCGCCTTCCTTGGACTCGCGCTGCTTTTGCGCCTCGGCAATGACTTTGTGGAAGTGTTCGAGGAACGCCGCTTCGTTGGTCAACATCTCCTGCGTCACGTCAATCTCCACCGCGCCCTGCTTCGCGCGGGTTTCCAGCAGTTCCTGCGAGGCGCGCAAATGATCGCGCTGCCGCGCGGCCATGTCTTTCAATGTTGCCAGCGTGCTGTGGACCATCTCCATCTCGTGCTCCATCCGCTTCATCGCGTCGGCCATCGTGCCGGTGTGAACCACCGAAATCGCCCGGCTCAAGTCCTCCCGCAGTGCGTTCAGTCCTTCGCCCAGCTTGGCGGCGAGCACGTTGAAATCGCCATTGCCCTTGTCCTCTTTCCTGGCCGGTTGTGCGAGGCGCTGGTCAACGGTGTTGCGCAACGCCTCGAGGTTCGCGGCGAGCGGCGTGAGATCAATCGTCACGGGCAGCGCGGCAGGTTGCGACCTCGTGGACTGCTTCTCCAGCGCCGCCTGCAATGCTTCCAGCCCTTTGCCTACCGGGGTCAGGTCCACCACGACTTGCGGCGCAGGCGGGGCCTTTGCCGCTTGTTTCTCCAGAGCGGTTTGCAGGGCTTCCAGACTGCGGCCCACCGGAGTCATGTCCACGTTGACCTGTGGAGGTGGCGGAGGTGGTTTGGCCAACTGGTCTGAGATGACCTTCTGGATTCCTTCCAAGCCCGACTGAAACCCGCTCAACTGCGCCACGATGCGCCCGGCGGGGTCGTTCTCGCCGCCGGCACCACGTGCGGCGTTGTTGCGCTTGAACGTCTGCTTGATGTCCTCCCAGCGCGCTTTCTCCTCCGCCGTCAATTCGCCGATGAGTTCCTTGAATTTGAGCAGGTTCGCCTCCGCGCCGGTCGTCAATGTCTGCGACTCACCGCGATAATGGTCCACGATGAGTCCGCGCACTTCGTCGTCGTTCATGATGGCGACGACCTTTTCCGCCAAGCGGTTCATGTTGCGATACGATCCTTGCAAGCGGAACGGCGGTTCGACGCGGAACTCGTCCGCCTGCGCGGCGGAGTAGATGTATTCCTGATTCACGCGCAGCACGACTTCGCGAATCATCACGAGTTTTTTCATCACGGAGAGGATTTCCTCCACCTCCTGCGAGGAGTAACTCCCCTCGAACCCCTCGGCCTCGCGCTCGCCGGATTCCGCCATGCGGATGAACGAGCAGATGTCCTTCTGGCTCTTGTTCGCCAGCGGTGCGAGCACAGCGTTGGAAGTGACGGCGTTTTCGAGATAGCTCGCCTTGAAATAATCCGCGCTGCCACCGATGATGTCGCCGAGGTTGTAGGTGTCGGCGCGGTTGGCGAGCATGTCCGGGATTTTGAATTTCTGTCCGCTTTCGGTGTAAGGATTGCCCGCCATCACCACCACGACCTTGCGACCGCGCAGATCATAAGTGCGCGGCTTCCCGCGCCAGACGCCCTCGATCTTCCGTTGGGCGTCGCAGAGCGAGATGAACTTCTGCAGGAACTCCGGGTTGCAATGCTGGATGTCGTCCACGCAGATCATCGCGTTGTCGCCCATCTCCAGCGCGAGGTTCAGCTTGATGATTTCCTCGCGTGCGGCGGCGTTTGGCGCTTCCTCGGGATCGAGCGACACGACATTGTGCCCGAGGGCCGGGCCGTTGATTTTGATGAAGACGAGTCCCAGCCGGCTGGCGATGTATTCCATCAGGGTGGTCTTGCCGTAACCGGGCGGCGAAATCACGAGCAGCAATCCCATCAGGTCCGTGCGCTTGGCCGCGCCCGCCGCGCCAATCTGCTTGGCGAGATTGTCGCCGATGAGCGGAAGATAAACCTGGTCAATGAGCTGGTTGCGCACGAAGGACGTCAGCACCTTGGGCTTGAATTCCTCCAGCCGCAGCTTGGCGCGCTCGCGCTCAATCAACTCCTGCTTGAGCGCGTGGAACTTCTCGAAACGCGGCACAACCTCGCGCTCGAAGCGTTGCAGCCGTTCCTGAAAGTTCAGGTAATCAAAGTGATACTTGCTGCCCTGAATCAGCGCGTGACTGCCCTTCATGCATTCGATCACCCGCGAGGTGGCGGCTTTGACGACGGAGCGCTTGAGCGCCGCGCCGCAGAACAAAATGGCGGCGACTTCATCGAGATAGCGGAACTGGTGGGTCGAGTCGCGCTGCGACTCGACATCCGGTCGCAGCGCGACCGGATCCACCTGTGTAAGGAGAAATCCCCTCACCCAATCGCGCACCAAGTCGAGTTCGCTGCCGGGATGCTCGACCAGTGCCTGGCGGCGTTGTTCAAAGGTCTTCTCACTGCCTTTGCTCGCGAGATGACGGCTGAACGCGTTCGCCAATTGATCGGCTTCCTGGCTGACGGAGACCGTTTCGCTGGTGATGAGTTCGTTGAACAGGTACTCGCCCGCTTCATTGGCGATCTCGGGCGGGTAGAGCTTCGCTTCCTCGACGAACGCGCGCACCAACGCTTGCAGCGCGGCGATGTAGTCTTGTTGCGTTGGATCGCCGGGGAAAAGCTTGTTGCGCTCGGCAAAGCCGTTGAGCTTGGCCGTCCAGAGCGTCTTCGTTTCCGCCGGACAAAAGCGATTCCAGTAAACCACGGCGCCGGCCCGCGCCATCGGACTGAAGCGCGCGAGTTGCAGCGCGTGATGCGTGGTGAGCAGCGCGTGGAAAATCTTCGCGGCGTCCTGGTCATGAAGGCCCTTGGCGTAGCCTTCCTGGTACCGCGCGCCCATGAACTCCTGCACGAAGCCGAGGCGTTGGTCGTCTGAAAACGCAAGGGCTGCCGCCAGACTCGGAGCGCGGCCTTCAGCCCGCTTCACCTCCCGCACTGGCTGGGACTCATCAGGATTTCCAAGGGCTCCGCCATTGCCACGTTGAAGCGGGCTAAAGCCCGCGCTCCTATTTTCGATCGCCTTCAACATCTGCCACGCGAGATATTCGGCGCGATAAACCTCGCGATTCTCCGAAACCACTTCCTGATCCCACACATCCCGCGTGGCGAGGAAGGCTTCATCCGTGATCGCCTCGAAATACTTTGTGCTCGTCAGGTGGATGTGCTGCACCCCGTCGCGATTCACGACTGTCAGGTCGAGCGGCTGCGTGTTGATGTTGAACTGATGCTTGCCGAGCTTGATGACGTTCTCGCCGCCGACAAACAATTCCTGCCGATCCTTCAACTGCCGCACCGCGTCCTGCTGCACGCTCTTGAGCCGGCCCTGCAAGTCGTCGGCCTTCACCGAATCGCCAAGCGCGAGCAGTTGCTCAATCGTCTCGCGAACCTTGGCGATCATCAGGTCCGACGCCATGTAACTGTTGATGTCCTCGATGGACTTGAACCCGGCGAGACGATTCTGAATCACCTTGAGAATGCGCTCGGCAGCGGTCATCAGCGCTGAGGCTTTGCGATTCCGTTGCTCGACGAGCGCAACCTTGCGCTGCTCGAACGCCTCGTAAAGTTCGGTGCGCCGCTCGGCGAGTTGAACGGTGTATTCCTCGAAATCGGCGAATGTGCCCTCCAGTTCCTCCAGTTGAACGGAGAGGCGATTCAAATACTCTTCACACTTGGCCGGCGAATCGCAGAGGTCGAGATAACTCGAAGCCGCCTGGCTCAACAGCTTCATCTGCGCGGCAAACTGCGCCGCGCCTTCGCTGGCGACGAGGCTTTGCAGGCGCTTCTTGAGCGCGGCCTTGACCTGATTCAGCGTGGAATAAACCGCCGTGATGCCGTCAATGATGCGCGTCGTCTCAGTGGCGTCCTCGATCTTCAGGCTGTTGACGATCTCGATGAGCATTTCGAGTTCGCCGCCGGCCACGGTCACGGCCTTCTCGATTTCTTTTCCCTCGGCGACCTTGGTCACTCGATCCACCGCCGCAAGATGATCGGTGGCCTGCCGGCGATACGGTTCCAGCGCCTCGGGCTTGAGCAGAAACTTCACACACGAGTTGGAAAGTTCGTCGGTCTGCGTCGCAACCTGCTTCTCCAACTCCTCAACCTGCGCCACGTCCACGTAGCGGACTTCCTTGAGCGTGATGAGTTCGCCGCGCAACTTGCGCAAGGTGGCGAGGTTCACCACGAAATCATTCAGCACGCGGAAGCTCGCGCGACGGATGTTCTGGAATTGCTCGGTGCAACGCTTCCGAATGTCCTTCACGCGCTCGACCGCCTCGCGTTGCAGCCGGCGCACCTTGTCGTATTCATCCACCGCCTTGTCCGCCGCCTCGCGCACGGCGCGCAAGGCCGCGTCCACGCCGAAACCATCCGCACTCGACAGCCACGGATACGAATCAAGAATCGCGCCGCAACGTTTGACGAGGTCGGTGTAGATTTCCGCGTAGGGATTTTCCTTCCGCACGAGCGTCATCACCTCGTTGCACTCGGCGAGACAGCGCACGACTTCCTTGTTCCCGACTTGATACAGGAACGCATCCTTCTGGCCGGCGGGCTCGGAACCGGGCTGATGGAACGGCGTCTGCCGCAGTTGAATCATGTGATGCTTCTGCGGCTCGGCCTCGGCGCGGAACAAGAGGAGATGACCGTTCGGGAACAGCGAGAAACCGTTGCAACTGATGCGCTCCTCGACCTTTTGCGCGATGAGGCGATACGGCAGCAGCGCGTAATCACCCGTCAGCCGGTTGTAAAACACGTAGAGCACATCCTCGCCATTCGGCGCATGAACGACGCGTTCGATGACCATGTTTGTGGCGTCGCAGTCAAACTGCTTGAGTTCGCCGGTCGCGAGATAGTAGCCGTCCGGGAAAATCAACCCGTGCTCCTCAGGCAACATGACGCACGAGTACCCGAGGGAATCCACCCGCACCGCCGTTTGCTGCTTCTCGTTGAAAATGAAATAGCGCGCGGCCTGCTCCTTGTAAGGCCGGATTTTCAGCAGGATCAAATGCCCGACCAGGCCGTAGGCGATCTCGGCATCGTCCACCTTTTGGTATTTGTCATCCACCGGCTCGGAATAAACGCCCTCGCCGGTCTTGGTGTTGTCCTCGACCTTGATCGTAAGATCGCCGCCGACGCACTCCACGAACACGCGGTCCTCGATGGACACATGCGGATGATCGCCGTAGCGATAGGATTCGCGATCCGGTGTCTGCCAGCGAAACTGATGCGCGGGCGGATAGGCGATGCGGCGGTACTCGGCTTCGGCTCGACCATCCACGAACTTCAGGTTGCCTTCGTTGAACGCCCACTTGAACACGGCGAAATCATTCAGCCCCGCGCCGGTGGCGAACTTCATGTAAAGCTTGCCGTCAATGACCGCGAATTTCCGGAACGCGGTTTTCTCATAGACGTTGTAGAGGCGCTTGAAGTCTATGAGGAATTGTTTGTCGTTGAGAACGTCGAGCGTGTCCTCCTTGAACGTCCCCGCTTCCTCGTCGCGCCGATAAACCGCGAACACATCCGCCAGTTCCATTTCCTTCTTCAGCCCAAACTGGACGTTGAAACCGAACAGAAATCGTCCGTGCCCAAGCTGAACCATGTCGCGCGGGACGCAGTTGTGTGACGTGACGATGCGGTCGGCCTGGAGCAGCTTGTACTCAATCGTCCCGAACACCTCCGCGCGGCGGGCGTCGAGCTTGGCCATGCGTTCCCGCAACGCCGCGCCCTGCGTGTTCAGCCGCTGGCGGATGATTTCATACGTTGCGCTGCCCAGCGCCTGCGCGGTCGAGGGCGCAGTGGTTTCGGGCGCGGCAGTCGGTGCGCCTTCGGGCGGCGGAGCGGGTTTTGGTTCGGGGGCGTCGGGCATGGATCAGGCAAACGAAAAATGAAAATGTGGACACGCGCGCCGGGGTGTTCTTTCGCCCCTCCGGGGCTTGTGGCATGTGGTCGCGTCATACCCTCGGCGTAAGCCGTGGGCTACCCTCTGGCGCTGCTTCGCAGCTACACGGACAAGTCCCCGCCGTTGTGGGGCACAGAACGAACAAGTTCCTGGCAAACTCCTTCTCGATACAATGGGAGTGGCGGAAGCAGTTTCATAGGCGCGGAGCGCCGTTAGAGAGTAGCCCACGGCGTCAGCCGTGGGTTTCGTGCCGCGACGGAACAAGCCCCGTAGGGGCGAAAGACCATTTCCGCAAATGTTCAAACAACCATTCATCAATCAAAAACGTAACGCTCGTCGTAGGCGATCCCGTGTTTCTTGAGAAAGCCCATGAACTCTTCCTTAAACGATACCTTGCGATGGTGTTCCTCCTGATCGGCAATGTAAGTCAGCACCTTGTCGCGCTGGGAAACACTGACGCTGAATGCGCCGTAACCGACCTGCCACTTGAATTCGCGTTGGTTGGGAAATGTTTTGTGAACCCAGCCAGATGAATTGGCCTTCACCTTCCCCACAAAATCAGAAAGCGCAATCGTGGCAGGCAACGAGGCGAGCAAGTGGACATGATCGGTCGGCCCGTTGATCGACAGCCCGGCACCGCCGAGTTCACGGATAATGCCGCCCATATAGGGAAACAGCCGAGTCTTCAGCTCCGCATCCAACATTGGCACGCGGTCCTTCGTGCTGAAAATGATATGGCTCAACAGACTCGTGTAGGTGTGGGCCATGATTGTTTCCGCTCTTTTCTTTCACCCCTACGGGGCTTGATTCGTTTTCGATTCAAACCCACGGCTTGCGCCGTGGGCTACTCTCTGACGGCGCTCCGCGCCTGTGTCGCCCCTCAGGTCACACGCTCGAATGTTTCGATCCGTTTCGGGTTTGCGCTGGTTTCTCCCCACGCGGATAGCTGCGGAGCAGCGGCAGCCAGTAGCCCACGGCCTGAGCCGTGGGTTAGTCGGCGGCACCACAAGCCCCGGAGGGGCGACAGACTGCTTCGCGAAACGTCCACGCTATTTCCCATCCTGCTCATCACACCTTGGCCGGCTTGTCCGCCAACACCGCACTCGCCATCACGTCAGACAAGCCGCTTTCCTTGGCCATGGCGTGCGCGGATTTCAGCAACGACTGCAACCCACTGTCCTTGGACGACGCAATCATTTTGCCGAGCAACGCAGAGACCGTCAGGTTCTTCAAGTCTTCGGTCTTGATGCCAAAGTCCTTCACCCACTGGGCGAGTTGCGACTTGAAATAATCCGGGTTGCCGTTGAAAAACGTGCTCTTGATGTCGGACAACGTCTCGCTGTTGGCGACGAGGCGGTCCACGGATTTGCCACTGCCCACGGCGCGGACGATCTTCTCGAAGAAGTCGTTCTCGCCACCGACGATGTCAATCTTCGCGTTCTTAAGGGCTTCACCCACGACTTCCGAATGGGCGCGGGCAATGTCGCGATTGACATTGATGGCCGCGAGTTCGACGTCGCGTTCCTTGTTGAGGCGCAGGCGGAATTCCTCGTGTTGCTGGCCGGCCTCGTGCAGGAGCTTCATGGCCTTGGCCTTCTCTTCGATGCCTTTGGCTTCGGCCAGCATCTTGGCCTGGATGCCGGTGGCAATGGCGAGTTCCTTGTCCTTCGTGCCCTCGGCTTCGGCGGCGGCCTGAGTTTCGGTGACCTCGGCATGGGCGTCGCCCTTGACCTTCTCGACCTCGGCTTCGGCCAGACCCACAGCCTTGATGGCCTCGGCATCCGCCTTCTTGGCGCTGGCCTTGGCCACGATGACTTTTGCCTCCGCCAGCCCGGCAGCGGCTTCCTGCGCGGCGAGACCTTCGGCCTCTTGTTCCATGGCGTGCCGCTTCTTCTCGCTGGCCTTGGCTTCGGCATCGGCAAGGGTTTGCAGGCGCTCGGCTTCGCGCAACGCGGCTTCGCGGGCGGCCTCGGCGGCGGTGATGGTCTTGATCTTCTCGGCCTCGGCGAGATTGCGGTCGGCTTCCTTCTGGGCTTCGGAGGCAACGACCTTCTCGACCTGGCCCTTCTTGGCAATCATCTCCGCCTCGATGAGCGTGACTTCGCGCACGCGCTCGGCGGTCATGCGGGCCTCGATGTTGGTCTTTTCCTCCTGTTGCTGGACAACGGCCTTTTGCTCGGCCACGACCACGGCTTTCTTGCGTTCCACTTCGACGGCGGCCTCGGCCACTTTGACTTCCTTGTCCATCTCGGCGAGCGAAACGGAACGCTCACGGCGGACCCGCGCTTCCTCGCCTTCCTGCACGGCTTCCTGTTCGAGGCGCTGCTTCTCCTTGGTGACCGTGAACTGACGTTCCTGCACCGCGCGGTTCATGTCCTGCGTGCGCAATTGAATCGCTTCTTCGGCTTCGAGGCGTTTGCCTTCGACTTCCTGGCGGCGGGCCTCGATCACCTTGCGGGCCTCGGCCTCTTCGTTGGCCTTCACCTCGGTGATGGCGCGGGTCTGTTTGGCGGTGTCTTCTTCGTTGCGGCGCTTCTGCTCGCGCTTGGCGATGTCGGCGTCGGCGTTTTCCTTTTCGACCTGCACTTGGGCGCGCTGGGAAAACTCGTTGGCCAGCACGCGCTCGTGCTGGGTGATTTCGGTAATCTTCTTGATGCCCTCGGCGTCGAGAACGTTGTTCGGGTCGTGCTGATCGAGCGGGGTTTGTTCGAGATAATCAATCGCCACGTCCTGGAGCAGGAAGCCGTCAAGGTCCTTGCCGATGGTGTTCTGAATCTGGTCGCGGAACTTGATGCGTTCGGTGAACAGTTCATGGAATTCCATCTGTTTGCCGGCGGTCTTGAGTGCCTCGGAAAACTTCGCCTCGAACAGCTCGCGCAACTGGTTCACGTCCGACACGCGCTCGGGGGTGAGCATCTGGGCGACCTTGCGCACGCTTTCCTCGGTGGCCTCGACCCGGATGTAAAAGGCCACGGTGATGTCGGCGCGAATGTTGTCCTTGCAGACCAGGCCGTCCTTGCCCTTGCGGGTGATCTCCAGCTTCTTCACGGAGATGTCCATGATGTGATAGGTCTGGACGAGCGGCATGCGCACCATCCAGTCGAACGACACCTTGAGGCCGCCCCAGCCGGTTTTGACGCCGGCACGACCGGGCTGGATTTTGCGGATGCACAGGAGCGTGATCGCGACGACCACAAGGCCCGCGACCAGAAGGAGTCCGATGATGATGGTGGTCCACATAAGCTTTGGTTGGTTTTAGAGTTTTCCCGTCCAACGGTGCGCGAGTTTCCTGAGAGCCAATTCAGCGCACCCTGCACGCGCCTGCCGGAACTGCATCGTGGTTATCAAAAACTGGAATATGCCGCCAATACAATTCCTGACCGAATTTGCAATGCCCGTCTGCGGGAGGATGGAAGGGCCGCGCCGCTCTGGCTTCTTAACGATGCGCGAGCGCCCCCTCGGCAGCGCGGTTCGTCCAATTCCTCACCGCACGCCCGGATGTTGGAGTGGGGTGACATGTCGCAGCTCTCGACGCTTGGCTGCCTCGTCGGCCAAGCAGAGTCGCACTTGGCGGCTCGTAGCGAAGCCTGGACGACCGCTGGCGGTTGACGGCGACAGGTCGCCTGCTGAAAGCGCGGACAAGTCCGCGCACTCCAAGGAGGTTGTGGCTTCGCCACGCTGCGGAGCGGTTCAGGCCAGAATGGCTTTCACAACGTGCCCGTGAACATCCGTCAGCCGAAAGTCACGTCCCGCGTAGCGATAGGTGAACTTCTCGTGGTTGAAGCCGAGCAGGTGCAGAATGGTCGCATGCAGGTCGTGAACGTGAACGACGTTCTCCACGGCCTTGAAGCCGAATTCATCCGTCGCGCCGTAAGCCGTGCCGCCTTTCACACCGCCGCCGGCCAGCATCACGGTAAACCCGTAAGGGTTATGGTCGCGGCCATATTTGGCGTCCCCTTTGTCACCCAGTTCCACTGTGGGGGTGCGGCCAAATTCGCCGCCAAAGATGATGAGGGTGTCATCGAGCAGCCCGCGCTGTTTCAGGTCCTGGATCAACGCGGCGGCCGGTTGATCAATCTCTTTCGCGAGTTTGCGATGCGCCTCCTCGATTTTCTCATGACTGTCCCACGGCTGGCTGGCGCCATGCCAGAGTTGCACGAAACGCACACCGCGCTCCAGCAAACGGCGCGCGATCAAGGTCTGGCGGCCATGCACACCCTCCCCGTATAGTTTGCGAATCGCTTCCGGTTCCCGGCTGATGTCGAAGGCATCCGCGGCCTCCATCTGCATGCGATAAGCCATCTCGAGGGATTGAATGCGCGCCTCCAACCGGGCGTCGCGTATGCGGGCGGCCTGATGCTCGGCGTTGAGCTGTTGCACCAGATCCAGTTGCCGACGCTGCTCCTGGAGCGGGATGCGGCTGTTGCGGATGTTTTCGATCAGCTTCTCGATGCGGGTGTGCTGGGAGTCAATGTACGTGCCCTGATACACGCCGGGCAGGAAGCCGCTCTGCCAGTTGTCAGCGTCCTTGATCGGATACCCGCCCGGGCACATCACAATGAACCCCGGCAGATTCAAGTTGTCCGTGCCCAATCCGTAAGTCGTCCAGGAACCGAGGCTGGGCCGGCTTTGGACGGAATCGCCGCAGTTCATCAGCATGAGCGACGGCTCGTGATTCGGCACTTCGGCCTTCATCGAGCGGATCAGGCACAACTCATCGGCCACTTCCCCGAGGTGAGGAAAGAGATCGCTTATCTCCAAGCCGCTCTGGCCGCGGGGCTTGAACTTGAACGGCGAGGGAAAGGCCGCGCCGGTCTTGCGCTCGGTCTTGATGTATTCCCCGGGCAACGGGCGGCCGGCGTATTTCTCCAGCGCGGGTTTGGGGTCGAACGAGTCCACGTGCGAGGGACCGCCGTTGAGAAAGAAATGCACGACGCGCTTCGCCTTGCCCGGAAAATGCGGCGGCTTGGGGGCGAGTGGATTGAGGCTCTCCGCCGCCTGCGCCGCGGGCAGCAGCAGGCTGGTTTCGCCGAACAACGCCGCGAGACTGAGCGCGCCCATGCCCATGCCGCAGCGGCACAAGAAGTCGCGCCGTGTCACGAACGCTTCGCGCGGGTTGGGCTTACGGTACGGCATGTTTCACAGGGTGGTGGCGACCAGTCTTTAGCTTCATGACTCAATCCACAAACAAAAACTCATTCGAGAGCAACAGCGCCTGGGCGAACTGCTCCCATGGGGTAAGCGGAGCCTCGCGGGGCGAAGGCGGACCGCTGAAATCCCGCTTCGCGTTCCACTCCCGCGCGTAACCGTTGGCATCGCGCATGGCATCCGGCCCGGTCATGCGGATCACCGGCGCCCAGCGGAAATCGTTGCTGTTGAGGCTTTCGTGGATCGAAACCACGAAGTCAATCGTGTCGCCCGGTTGGACCGCCACGCTCTCGACGGCGGCCTCGGCCTCGCGGTTGTGCAACACCCATTGACCGAGCAACCCATGGCGGCTCGAATGAAGATAGGCCCGGATGCCGTGTCCCTGGGAGTGTTCATGCCGGATCGTCCCTTCAATCGAGACCGAACCGGCGACCGGCGAAATCCAGCGGCGGACGACGGCGTGTTGTAAATCATTCCCCGCGTGGCCGCCGCCGGCGGTCAACTGCAACCAGCCCAGTTTCTTGTCGGGCCAGGCGTCGCTTCCCTGCCAAGCTTCGCCGGTGAAGTGAGGCAGCGTCTCAAAATGCTTGAGCGCACTCGCGGCCTTGTCGAATTCTCCGTAGCCGTAGTGCCAGTCCGCAGCTCCCGGATTCTGAATCGGCGACTCCTCGACCACCGGGGCTTGCGCCGCCTGAATGAATTGCCTGCCGACGCGCAGTTGCGAGCGGGTTGGATCGCGTTGGAAAACGCGGCGGTAAAGCTCCGTGATCTTCCGGTCGGGTGAATCCGCCGCCGCGATGGACGGTTGCGCGGCCAGAGCTTTGGCCCGTCCAATGACGAAAGGCCCGTTCAAGAAAAACAGCGCCTGTTGGGGGACGGTGGTTTCCGACCGCTGGGGCGTGTGCAAGTCCGGGTTGGCAAAATCGAACACTCGCAGGGTGCCCGGCAGAAACTGGCGATCCAGGTAACCGTAAATCGCGCGGCGTGTGCTGAAGGGCGGTGTGAACATTTCAGCGGCGCGCCCGCCCATTTGCAGGTCCAGTTCGCCCGAGACGAACAGCAGCGAATCACGCAAGGACTCAAAATCCAGCCGCTGCCGGTTGAAGCGCGAAAGCAGTCGGTTTTCCGGATCCGCCTCGGCCGCCTGGTCTGGATTGGAGTCGCGGGGCGTCAAGGCCACCGTCCGCACCGCCTGTCGCTCGCCGGGGCGTTCCGGCTCGCTGGCTTGCTGATACACTGCCGAGAGCATGACGAGGCGGTGCAGTTGCTTCACCGACCAACCCTGTTCCACAAAGTTGTGAGCGAGCCAATCGAGCAACTCGGGATGCGAAGGCGGTTCGCAGCGCGTTCCGAAATCGCTCGGTGTTCGAACCAGACCGGCGCCGAAATGATGCTGCCAGACTCGGTTCACCAGCACCCGAGCCGTGAGCGGGTTGTCCGGGCTGGCAATTGCCTCGGCCAGTTCCAGCCGCCCGCTCCCCTTGGAGAACGGCCGACGATCCGGTCCGGCAAGAAGGTCAAGGAATCGGCGCGGAACTTCCTCGCCGACGCTGGCCGGATTGCCGCGCTTGAACACGCGCGGGTTGGCCGGCGCGGGCCGGTCCTCCAAAATGACGGCGTAAGGCGGCGCACCGGGTGACTGCACAATCCATTGGTCAATTTCACTGGCGAGCTTGCCCAGCCGGACGCGGGTGGCCTCGTCGAAGTACCATTCCAAATCCACGATCGCCCCCGCCGGAACGACCGAGGGCGAGTCTTCGGCGTAAAGAACTTGCCGCAGCGCCTCCTCGTCCTGGCTCAAGGCGGATGGCTTGTCCGCAGCCGCGTTCCACTTTTCGTCCACGGCCTTCAGCAGCTTTCCATAGACGTCCGCAACATCGCGCAGGGAAGCAGGCGGACGTTCGCGAAAGGCCGCAGCCACGAGAGGGTTCAGCTTTTGCGAATCATCGCCAAACGAAGCAATCACTGACGACGACCTCGCGGAGAACTCATTCGCCGGAATCCGGGCGAACTCATGCCACGGCGACCAGATGGGGTGGAACTGCTTGGCGGTCTCGAGCAGATAAGCGTGCCACCGGCGCACCACCACCGGATTGATTTCATCCGCGGAAACGAAGGCGTAAAACTCCTCCGTGTGCAGCTTGTGAACCTCGAGCACCTGGACCAGATAATCCGACACCCGGGCTCGGATGCGGCGCGATTGTTCCGCCCGCTTTTCGTTGAACGCCGCGCGGAAGGCCGCTTCACGGCGTTGGAGTTCCTTCTCAAACTTCAGGAACTCACCGGCGCTCTGCGCCCGCGCGCTTAACGGCACGGCCCGTTCCGAAGTGGCCGCGAAAACGCCGTAGAGCGAATAGTAATCCTGGATCGGGATGGGATCAAACTTGTGGTCATGACAACGCGCGCAACTCACCGTCAAACCCAGCGTGCCGCGGGTGAGCACATCAATGCGGTCATCAATGATGTCATGGACCACGCCGAGAAAACGCCGGCCCAACGTCAGGAATCCCATCGCCGCGAGCGCGTCCCGGTCCGCGTCGGCCATCTGGTCGGCGGCGATCTGCAATTTCAGGAACCGGTCATAAGGCATGTCGTCGTTGAACGCCCGCACGACCCAGTCGCGGTAGGCATACGAGTGAATGAACCGCTTCTCCTCGCGGTCGCCATAGACATAGCCTTTGGTGTCGGCGTAACGGGCGACATCCAGCCAGTATCGTCCCCAGCGCTCGCCGTACTGGGGTGAAGCCAGCAGCCGTTCGACGACTTTTGTGAACGCGTCCGGGGACTTGTCCCGCGCAAACGCCTCCACCTCGGCAAACGTGGGCGGCAAGCCGGTGAGATCATAGGTGGCGCGGCGCAGAAGAGTTCGCCTGTCGGCGACGGGGGCGGGCTTCAGTTTGTTTGCCTCGAGCTTGGCCAGGATGAAGGCGTCTATCGGCGTCTTCACCCAGGCGCTGTTTTTCACGGTTGGAACGGTGGGTGGCCGCACAGGTTGAAAAGCCCAGTGTCGCCGTCCAGATTCGGAGTCCACCGCCGGCGACCGTTCCTGCCTTGGATCCGGAGCGCCCATTCTGACCCAGGCTTCGAGGTCTGCGATCTGGGCGTCGGCCAGCTTCTGGTTCTTGGGCGGCATTCGCAATTCCTCGTCCGTGTAGCGCACGGCTTGGACGAGGAGGCTGCGATCCGGATCACCCGGAACGATGGCCGGGCCGCTGTCCCCACCTTTCAGCAGGCCGGCGCGCGAATCGAGCACGAGGCCGCCCCGAATCCGCTCCGCGTCATGGCTGTGGCAGGAATAACAATGCTGAACCAGGATGGGCTGGACCTTCTTATTGAAAAACTCCTGTCCGTCGCCTCGGGCCGGAGCGGCCGCAAGCAACACCGCGGCAGCCGCGGCCAGGTTGACCGCGAAGCAAGGGAGCTTCGTGAGAGCGCGCATACGCAGACTTTGCCGCGATGGATGACTTGGTCATTTAACCGCAGAAGTCCGGCGTTGGCCAATTTTTTGTTTAGCCTTCCGGTGGCCATTAGTGTGAACTAGCCGCCGGTTTTGCCAGATTATGGGCCAGGAATTCAGCATCACGCCGCGCGAAGTTCCGCGGGTCGAAACGCGGTTTCGCCGCATCGTCACGCCGCTGCCGCATCCCGATTCCCTGCCGACGCTGGAGCGGTTGCGCCGGTTCGAGCCGCAATCCATGCGCGGCCAACCGCCGCTGGTCTGGGAGCGGGCCGAGGACATCTTCGTTTTCGACAAGTACGGCAATCGCTGGCTGGACTGGTCGAGCGGCGTGCTCGTGGCCAACGCGGGCCACGGCGCGCCGGAAATCCGCCAGGCGATCATTGACCAGGTCAACAGTGGCCTGCTGCACCATTACGTCTTCCCGGGCGAGGAGCGCGCCCAGCTGGTCGAGATGCTCGCGAGTCTCGCGCCGCCGCCGCTCCAGAAGGTTTTTCTGCTCACCACCGGCTCGGAGGCAACCGAGTGCGCGATCAAGCTCGCCCGCTCCCACGGCATCAAGGTCGGCGGCAGATCGAAGATCGGGATCGTGGGCTTCGAGCGCGGTTTTCATGGGCGCACGCTCGGCTCCCAACAGGCCGGCGGCATCGCCGGACAGAAGGCGTGGATCGTGAACGAGGACCCGGCCATTCTCAACGCTCCGTTCCCAGACGGCTACTGGCAGACCGACACGAGCTTCGACACGTTCCTGGCGGCGATCGAAAAGCACGGGCTGCGGCCCGAGAACATCGCCGGGGTGATGATGGAAACGTATCAGGGCGTGGGACCGGACTTCGCCCCGCTGGAGTATGTGCAACAACTCGCGTCGTGGTGCCGGCAACACGACGTGGTCTTGATTTTCGACGAAGTGCAGGCGGGATTCGGCCGCACCGGCAAATTCTGGGCGTTCGAGCATTACGGGGTGACGCCGGACTTGATCTGTTGCGGAAAAGGAATCACCAGTTCACTGCCGCTCTCGGCGGTGATTGGCCGGGCCGAGATCATGGATCAGTTCCCGCCCGGTTCGATGACCAGCACGCACACCGGCAATCCGGTTTGCTGCGCCGCCGCGCTGGCCAATCTGCGAAAGATCGTCCGCGAACGGCTCGCGGACAACGCGGCCCAGCTTGGACCGGTGTTGCTGGCGGGGCTGGAGCGTCTCCAGGGCCGGCACCCGGGAATTGTCGGCCACGTCACGGCGCGCGGGCTGGTGGCGGGGATGCAAATCGTTGAACCCGGAAGGCGCAAGCCGTGGCATGACCTGGCACACAACATCGTGGAGCGATGTTTCCACAAGGGCCTGCTAATGTTCTGTCCGGTCGGGGCGTGGGGACAGACGGTAAAGATCGCGCCGCCCCTGACCATTTCGCGTGAAGCCATTGAGGAAGGCTTGTCCGTACTGGCTGAAGCGACCGAGGAGGCCGCCGCGGCGGTTCAGGCCGGTGTGGGATCGGAGACAGTTCATGCGTTTTAGCGCAACGAGTGCGGCTGAAGCCGTCCAACCCGGCGTGACCGACAGCAACCCGGTTTTGACCGGGACGGCCCACGAAGAACCGCTGCTTTCAAGCCACCCACGGATTCAGGTGAAACGTTTTGCTGAAACGTTTTGCTTGCCCCAGGCTTGGCATGTCGTATAAATTGACGACAACCAAGTTACGGCGTCTTGGTGTAGGAAATGGCAGGTGAATCTCGCCGCTGGCAGTAAGCCGCCGGCGTCAGTAACCTGAGCCCAATACGCACCGCAAATTGGTTGAACGGCACTGCAAAAATATGAAGACCAGCACCTGCTCCCAGCACGGCCCTCTGACGATCCGGACCTCCCACCGCCAAGACCGCCGTGGCTTCACCCTCATTGAACTGCTTGTGGTGATTGCGATCATCGCCATCCTGGCGGCGATGCTCTTCCCCGCGCTCGCCAAGGCGAAAACCAAGTCGCAGGGCATCAGTTGCATGAACAACACCAAACAGTTGATGTTGGCCAACCACCTTTACCAAGGCGACAATAACGATCTCTTCCCCATGGCGTTTCACGGCGGCTACACTCCCGGGGCGAACGATCCCAACCGGCCGTGGGTCACGGGCTGGTTGGATTGGTCGGTCAGCACAGACAACACCAATTTGGTTTACCTGATTAATCCTCAGTATGCGATTCTGGCGAGCTACTTTGGAAAGCAAAAGAACGTGTATCTGTGTCCGGCAGACAACTACGCCAGCCTGCCGCAAAGGCAACGCGGTTGGAGTTCACGCGTTCGCAGCGTTTCCGGGAACATCTACATTGGAAAAGGCAACGGTTGGGCCAATGGTCCTGGTTATACAGCGGGCGGTCCAAACAACCTCTCCATCTACAAAGGTGCCGCCAAGTCAAGCGAACTGACCATCCCTGGCCCGGCTCAAACGTGGGTTTACATGGATGAGCATCCGGACAGCATCAATGACGCGGGTGCTTTTCCGCCTAATTCTGCCACGAACATCCCAGATGCGCCGGCCACTTACCACAACGGTGCTGCGGGCTTCGCCTTCGCCGATGGCCACTCGGAAATCCATAAATGGCGCGGCTCTACCATGACTCGAGCCCGCTTGTCGGGTGGTCTGAAAGGCGTCAATTTCAATGCGCAGAATAACTTTGGGACTGCGGCCAATGATCCGGATGTTTATTGGTATTCTTATGTCAGCCCGCGGCTGTCGTCCCGCACGGTCGTGAACTAGCCCGTGTGCTTGGTGGCCGTTGGCGCCGCGTTGACGCGAGCCAGCACGAACTGGTCGCCACCGAGACGACGCCAGAGCAAATCCTTAAGTTTCAGAACATGGGCGGCCCGGTCAACACCGGCGCCGCCCACGGCCTTTAGTGACTGGCGACCGCCCAAGATTTTGGGCGCGTAGAAGAACGCCACTCGATGAGCGAGGCCGCCAAGCAGGAATGAAGCGTTCACCTCTTCCCCGCCCTCAACCAGCAGGTTGGTCACCTCTTCGCTTCCCAACCGTCTCAGCAGCCAACTCAGGTCTATCCCGGGCTTGGCGGTTCGTGTCTTGGTCTTTGCCAGGGGCGCGACGATCACATTGACCCGCTTTGCCAGCACCGCCAACCGACGTGCCGGCGCGCGCCGGCTCACGACAACCGTTGTCAATCCGGCGTATGAGTCGTTCACAACTTTGGCGGTTGGCGGGGTCCGGGCCATCGAATCAAGGATGATGCGCCGCAAGCCGTGCTGTTGGGTCTGGCTGCGTGCGCAGCTTGATCTAAAAGTCAGGCTCGGGTCGTCCGCCAGCACCGTGTTGATCCCGACCAAAATCGCATCGCTGCCCCGCCGTAGTTTCATCGCGTAGGCCCGGGCCTCATCGCCGGTGATCCATTTCGACTCACCGGCCGGCGTGGCAATTTTGCCGTCCAAAGTCATGGCTGCCTTGACCGTGACCAGTGGGGTGCGGTGAACAATCCAATGGTTGAAAGCCTCGTTCAATGACTTCAACTCCCTTATCAGTCGCCGCACGGCAACATCCGTCTTTCTGTCAGCAGCTTGAATTGTCTCAAGCAAATCCACCGCGATTCCGGCACGCTTGAGAATTCGCACCGCCCGGCCGCGGTGATTCGGATTCGGATCCAGCGTCCCAATGACGACGCGCCTTGTTCCCGCGGCGATGATTGCCTCGGTGCAGGGCGGAGTCCGACCCTGGGTGGAGCACGGCTCCAAAGTAACGAACAGGGTCGCGCCGCGCGATGAATGACCACGCTTTTCCGCGTCGCGCAGGGCTTCAATTTCAGCGTGGGCCTGGCCGGCGCGACGATGCCAGCCGTGCCCAAGTACTGTGCCTCCCTTGACCAGTACCGCACCCACCATCGGGTTTGGTGAAGTCGAGCCATAACCCCGTCGGGCGAGCCTCAGAGCGAGGCGCAGATAGTGGAGGACCGTCATGGCGTCCATCTTACCGGGCTTGGTCCGAAGGGGCAAAATCCAACTTGGCCTCAGACGTAAAGCGCGGCTTTCAAGTCATGCACCAGAACGCTGAGGAACGGATAGCGCCGATCCGGATTGCACTCGAGACACTTGAGGACAATTCGCTCCAAGCTTGGCGGCAGGTCCGGATTGGCCTGGCGCGGCGTCACAAACCCGGAGCGGTCCATCTGCCGGGACAGAATTTCGGCCGAGCTTTCGCCAGGAAACGGCTTTTGATTCGTGAGCAATTCGTAAGCGGACACTCCGAAGGCGAACACATCCACCCGCTGGTCAATCGCCTGTCCGGAGAGTTGCTCCGGCGCCATGTAGGCCGGTGTGCCGGGGTTCTTCTTGATTTTGATCGGTTTCTCCTGAATCTCCTGGGCGAGATCAAAATCCACCAACCGCACGCTGCCGTTACGGGTGACGAGCACGTTTTCGGGCTTGAAATCCAGGTGCATGAACCCGCTCTCGTGGATGTGTTCCAGTCCCACGGCCATGTCTATGAGGATCTGGGCGACGTTGTCCAGCAGCACCGGGTCGTGCCGCGCGTAAAGTTCCTTGAGGTTGGCCGCCTCGACATACTCCATGAGCAAGTACCACTGGCCCTCAATCTTGCCGTGTTCCTCATAACCGATGATGCAATCATGGTCCTGCACTTTTTCCAGGACTTCGCAACCGTGGACAAACCGGCGTTTGGCGGTGAAGTCGAACCGGAGATGATCATGCAGTCGGCGCAATGCATGGGTCTTGCCGCGGGCATCCGTGGCCAGCCAGATGTCGGCCATGCCACCGCTGTTGATCAATTCCTGCAAGACAAAACGCCCGAACCGTCCGGATTGGGACGGAGTCGGGCGCGATTTCCTGAGCAAGCCAAGCACACCGTCTTTCTATCACGGCTTGCACCAGGCCGCCACTTGGATTTATGCGCCGGGCGCGATCCCGCGAACAGCGTGGAAATGCGATGTCAACGGCCTGCGGGAAACAGCCCTCGGTGGCTGATAGTCATGAAAGCTTCGCTCGGCTTCATTCTGAGTTGCGGCGACCTGGTGCCCGGGATTGCGCGGCTTGCGTGGCTTGTCATCTTTCGGAGTCTTGCCTATTCTCCGGGCCATGCATCCCCTGCGAATGTTGGTTATTTACTTCGCCGTGGTGTTGATTGGTGGCGCGTTGCTCGCCCCGGGTCTGTATTGGGTTGCACACGCCGCAACGGGAATGTTCCCTTCACTGGACGACGTTCCCCCTCATCGGTTTTTGCATCGGTCCATTTTGCTAATGGGCCTGGCAGGGGTGTGGCCGTTGACCCGGGCACTGGGTGTTGGCTCGTTGAAAGACCTTGGCTGGCCGCCACCCACTGCTCACTGGAACTGGCTAGCCTCTGGCTTCCTGATGGGCATCGTCTCACTGGCCATCGTAGCGGGAATCGCCCTGCTGGCCGGAGGTCGGATGTTTCGAGAAGGTCTGACGGGGGTGCGGCTCCTGGAAAAGCTGCTGGGCGCTGCGGCCACGGCGGCGGCGGTATCGGTGATAGAAGAGACCTTGTTCCGGGGAGCGATCTTTGGTGGTATGCGCCGCGCGTTGCGCTGGCCGCTGGCCCTTGTGGGCAGCAGCGTGCTCTACGCGGCCGCGCATTTTCTGGGAAAGGCGGAATTTCATGGTCCCATCAACTGGCACACCGGGCTGGTGTCATTGCTCCAAATGACGCGGACTTTCGCCGACGGCGGGGCGCTTCTCCCCGGGTTTCTAAGCCTAACCTTTGCCGGCGTCTTACTGGGGCTGGCGTATCAGCGAACCGGAAATCTTTACTTTTCCCTTGGGTTGCACGGCGGCTGGATTTTCTGCCAAAAGCTCTACAGCGCATTCACGACCAGCGCACCCGGCAACAACGTGGCGCTCCTGGGTTCAGGCCGGATGATTGACGGTTGGCTGGCCTTGGTGGTGTTGGTGTTGGCGCTGGGAATGGTGTTTCGATTCATGCCTTGCGTCGTGCTCAGAGAGGGAATGCGCGCTGGTAGTCAATGAACAACGTCTTCGCGAAATGCCGGGTGTGGATGGAGGCCGGGCTGGCCCTGATTTACCCGCCAGTCTGCCAGCTTTGCGGCGAGCAGCGGGCCACGACGCGCGAGGGCCTCGTGTGCCCGCGCTGCTGGAGCAAGGTGCGTTTCATCAAACCGCCGTTCTGTGAGCGCTGCGGCCTGCCGTATCCGGGTGAGATTGCCACGCCCTTTGAGTGCGCGAACTGCCGCGGGTTGGAATTCCACTTCAGTTCCGCCCGGTCCGCGGTGACGGCTGGGGGAGTGGTGCTGGAGGCCATTCACCGTTACAAGTACTCGCGGGCCATGTGGTTCGAGCCATTTCTGGCCGACCTGTTTCTGCGCGAGGCCGTGCCCGCCCTGCAAGGCGGGCAGTGGAATCTGATCGTGCCCGTTCCTCTTCACCCCGCGAAGCGGCGCGAGCGCGAGTTCAATCAGGCCGAGCGCATGGCCGCCCGACTCAGTGCAGCCACGAACATCCCGTTGGGGCGGAAGGTGCTGCGACGCACCCTGCCCACGCGCACTCAAACCCTGCTCACCCGGCAGCAGCGCGCCACCAACGTCCGCGGCGCGTTTGCCTTGCACCCGCGGCATCGGCTCCGTGGGGAGCGAGTCGTCCTCGTGGATGATGTTTTCACCACCGGCGCCACGACGGACGCCTGCGCACGGGCGCTCCGGGCCGGGGGTGCGGGCGAAGTTTGCGTCTGGACAGTCGCCCGCGGACTTTGAATACTGTGTGCGATGTCTTGGTTGTATTGCGCACTGTGAAAGCGATCACGAATCCTCTGGAGGTGAAATGAACGTTTCGCCACAGCCCAATCCTCCCGTCCCGTCCCCGCCCACTCCGCTGCCGCTGTTGCCGCCGGTATCCTTTGCGAAAAAGCCGGTGCCGCCCGATCCAAGCGAACCCGCTGTCACCCCTCCGCCCAAGGACAACCCGACGACCTTCGTCAAGAAGCCCAAAATGGCGGGCAAACCGCGCAAGCGCGAGATTCCCGAGGGCCTGTGGACCAAATGCCCCAAGTGCAGCACCATGCTGTTTGACAAGGAACTCGACGAGAATCTCAAGGTCTGTTCCCAGTGCCAGTATCACTTCCCCATCGGTTCGCGCGAACGCATCCACTCGCTCGTGGAAACCTGCACGTTCGAGGAAATGGACGCGCAGATGACGAGCGTGGACGCGCTGGGCTTTACGGGCGTCGCCACCTATACCTCCAAGCTTGAGGCCTACCAGAGGTCCACCGGGCTGAAGGACGCCGTGGTCACGGGGATTTGCCGAATCGGGGAACACCGTGCCGCGCTGGGGGTCATGGATTTCGGTTTCCTCGGTGGCTCGATGGGTTCGGTGGTGGGGGAAAAACTGACCCGGCTCATCGAGCGGGCGACGGAGAAAGGCCTCCCTCTCATCATCATTTCCACGAGCGGCGGTGCCCGAATGTACGAGGGCATGTTCAGCCTCATGCAAATGGCCAAAACCTCCGCCGCCCTCGCTTACCACGCCAAGGCACGACTGCCTTATTTCAGCATCCTCACGCACCCGACCACGGCCGGAGTCATGGCCAGTTATGCCACCCTGGGTGACCTGATTCTGGCCGAACCCGGAGCCATGATCGGCTTCGCCGGTCCGCGGGTCATCAAGGACACGACCCAGGCGGAACTGCCGCCGGGATTCCAGACGGCGGAGTTTCTGCTGGAACGCGGCTTGATTGACGCCATCGTTCCCAGAAACGAACTGAAGGAGCGGCTCATCACCTACCTGGGTTATGTCACGGCGGGGCGCAATTGCTCCTCAGGGTTGGCCAAATCGTAACGCGGTTGGCTGGCCGACCCGCGCCTCGCCCTGAGAGTGGACGTTCATGTCAGCGCCGCCCGCATTCGACTGCGAAAGAGGATGGGTGAGCATCGGAGATTTGAAATCCTAAACCCGAAGGCCGAAGGAGCTCCGAAATCCGAAGCCCGCGTTGCTTGGATGTCCAAGCGTGCCTCCGCCGCTCGGAACTCGGGCTTTGGGTTTCTTTCGGACTTCGGTTTCTCGGATTTCGGACCTCGACCAAAATCAAGGGCTTGCGTCAGACCTTTTGAGCAGCCGTGATCTTCGGACTCTCCTCGGCACTTGTCGCTTGCACCCCCGCCGCGACCCCTTAACCTGTTGTCGTGGCGTGGTTCAATGACCGACACACTTTCCTGCTGGCCGTGGTGGTTTACGGATTGAGCATGGTTTACTCCGTCTTCCTCTGGCGGAAGGGTTTTCGCACGCATGACCGGGTGAATTACCTCTTGCTGCTGGCGGCCTTTGGGTTGCACACCTCCGCCATGGTGCAGCGAGGCTTTTCGCTCAATCGTTGTCCGGTCAACAATCTTTTCGAGGCGACCATCTTCATCGCCTGGGCGCTGGCCCTGGCTTGTCTGATTGTCGGCCTGATGCCGCGCTTGCGCCATCTGGCCGCTTTCGCTTCGCCCGTGCTCTTCGTCATCGGGGTGTTTGCCCTGATGCCGGGCTTGGATCCGCCTCGCGGGGCGCGGACGGAGTTCAGCGGCTGGCTGCCCAGCTTCCACGCCACGATGATCCTCCTGGCCTATGGCGCGTTTGGACTGGCCTCCGTGGCGGCCATCATGTTCCTGACCCAGCAGCATAATCTCAAGTTCAACAAACTCCGCGCCGTCCTCTCGCTGCTGCCGTCCATTCAACGGCTGGAGCTGGTCACCAACCGGCTCTTGTGGGTGGGTTTCTGCCTCCTCACCATTGGACTGCTGGCGGGCGGCCGCCTGCCGCGGCCCGAAGGCGCGCCGTTTCTCAAGGATGCCAAGGTCATCTGGTCCATCGTCCTGTGGCTGCTCTATCTGGGCTTGTTGGTCGGACGCTGGCGCTTTTCATTTTCGGGACGACGTTTCGCCTGCGGAGTCATCGGCATCTTTGCGTTCGTCTTGTTGACCTTCTGGGGAACCAACCTGCTCTCCGGCCTGCATCATCCATGAAACCGGACTCCCGCCAGATTCCAAACGACGGCCCGCCGGGCAGGTTGGCGTGGCTCGGAATGTCAACGGTTCCTCGCACGGCGCGTTGTAACAAAGAGCAAGTCCTGCGGTTCGAATTCTGTCAGCCATGTCCATTGTCCTAGTCGGCCTGAGTCATCGTTCGTCGCCCGTGGCTGTGCGGGAGCGATTCGCCTTTGCCGAGGCGCGCGTGCCGTCCGCGCTGGAGTGGTTGCGCCGCCACCACATTGCGGAGGAGGCGGTCATCCTCTCGACCTGCAACCGGGTGGAGATTTATGCCGCCACGCCCCTGGAGCCGGCACAGGCCTTCGCCGGCCTGCGGGAATTCCTGGTCCAACACCATGAATACAAAGAGCCGCTCCGCGACGAACTCTACACCTTGAGCGAACCGCAGAGCCTGGTGCATCTGTTCAAGGTCGCCTGCGGACTGGACTCGATGGTTCTGGGCGAAACCGAAATCCTCGGACAGCTCAAGAAAGCCTACGAAGTGGCCCTCTCCGGAGGCCACACGGGACCGCGGTTGAACAAGGCGTTTCAGCGGGCCTTCAACGTGGCCAAGCACATTCGCACGGAAACCAACATCCAGCGCGGCAGCGTCTCCGTGGCTTCGGTGGCCGTCGAGTTGGCGGAGAAGATCTTCAACTCGCTGCAAGACCACGAAGTCATGGTCATCGGCGCCGGAGACACGAGCGAGAAAACCGCGCGGGCCTTGTTGTCCCACGGCGCCCGCGGCATCCTGGTGGCCAACCGCTCCTTCGAACGCGCGGCAGCGCTCGCCCGGGAACTCGGCGGACGCGCCGTCCCTTTCGACGACTGGGCCGCCGAGTTCGAGGCCGTGGACATCGTCATCAGCAGCACCGCAGCTCCCCACCACATTCTTGACCGCCCCAAGCTGGAGCGGTTGATGAGACTTCGCCGCGATCGGCCGTTGTTGCTGATCGACATCGCCGTGCCCCGGGACATTGACCCGGAGGTGATCTTCCTGGAGAACGTTTACCTCTACAACATAGACGACCTGCAATCCATCGCGGACGATTCTCTCAAACAACGCCGGGAGGAGATCGCGCGATGCGAAGCGATCATCGCGGACAGGGTGAAAGGGCTGCTGGGCGGGAAACCGGCCGCCAGCACCTCTGTTCCGGGAGCGGGTGACGTGTTGCATGCTCCATGTTCTGTCCAACCTTCCTCCGGCAACGGTTGATTATGAACCTTCAGGACAGGTTGCTGACCGTGCGCAGGCACACCTGACGCATCACGCATCACGCAACACCAAAGACTCCTCAGTTTCCCCATGTTTGATTCCAAGCGCCCCATCATCATCGCCACCCGCGGCAGCGCCCTGGCGCTCGCTCAGGCCAACCAGATTGCCGCGCAATGCCGCGCCGCCTTTCCCCGGCTGCGTTTCGAGTTGAAGATCATCAAGACCACCGGCGACAAGCTGCAAAAAGCCTCCCTGGCCCGGACCAGCGACAGCCTCCCGAAAGGGCTGTTCACCAAGGAACTGGAGGTCGCCCTGCTCAAAGGCCACGCCGACCTGGCCGTGCATAGCCTCAAGGATTTGCCGACCGACCTGCCCGCCGGGTTGAAACTCGCTGCCACGCCCAAGCGCGCCGACGTGCGCGACGTCTTGATCTATCGCGACGACGCCTATTTCACCAACCCGGACAATCATCGCGGAGACGAGTGGACTCCCGGCCAGGGCGCGCTGCGCGGGCTGAGGCCGCAGGCGACGCTGGCGGATTTTCGCTCGGGGGCAACCATCGCCACCAGCAGCACGCGGCGCAAGGCGCAGTTGCTCGCCGTGCGGCCGGATCTGAACGTGGTGGAAATTCGCGGCAACGTCTCGACCCGTCTGCAAAAAGTGGCCGATCGCGCGGAACTGGACGCCACCGTCCTGGCGCTCGCCGGGATCACCCGGTTGAATTTCACACTGACTCCGGACGGGAACATTCAAGGCGACGCCGTGCCGGACGGACTGTTGGCCACGGTGTTGGGCTTGGACGTGATGCTGCCCTGCGTCGGCCAGGCGGCCATTGGCATCGAGATTCGCTCGGATGACGAGCGGATCGGCAAGCTCTGCGAGCGGCTGAACCACTACAACACCTTCCAATGCGTGACCGCGGAGCGGGCCTTCCTGCACGCCATGGGAGGTGGATGTCTCAGTCCGGTGGCGGCTCACGCCGAGGTCAGCGGCCAGCAAATCCGGATGCGCGCCGTTTCTTACCGGGACGAGCAGGTCAAACGCGGCGAGGCCCAACGCCCCCTCAAGGAAGCGGTGGAACTGGGAACCGAACTGGCAACGGCGCTACGGTGACGGGTGAGCGATTCACCTCGCTGACGGATGCGAAAGTGGCGGGCACCTCGCGAAACTCTGCGCATTCGTGTCGGATGTGCGTCGGGTGGTCGTTCTTCTCGAACCAAGTGCCGGTCAGCCGGGCTACGGAGTCGCAGATGTTGGTGAGACTGCCCACCGGGTCACGAGGGTAACGCCGGTTTTCCAACCGGCCAGTCGCCGACTGGAAAGTCGGCGTTACAGTGGGCGGCGAGCAGACGGGAGCTGTGGCGACTGACGGTCCGGGAGTTCAAGGCGGACTGAACGTGGCGGTCTCTGGGGTGGGACGGCTTGCGCTGCGAGCCGTGTTGCCGCGTGCGGCGGCGCAACCCTGACGGCGACGTTCCGCCCGCTCTGCGCGGGCGGAGTGCTCGCAGCGCGAGCACTGCCACCACGCAAATGGACCGTCACTTTCAATTGCACCCGAGGTGGTCAACCGGGTCGCAAAGTAACGCCGGTTTTCCAACCGGCCAGTCGCCGACTGGAAAGTCGGCGTTACGGTGGGCGGCGAGCAGAAGGGAGCTTTGCGGACTGACCGCCCGGGGGTTCAAGGCTGACTAATCTTGGCGAGCCTTGGATGGACGGCAGAGGGCATTTCAGTGTCAGCGCCCCAATCCATGCCCAGCATTTCGAGATGGATAAGCCGCAGGCAAACCCGACCTCCCGGATCGCAGAAGGTTCAGGCGCGGCGCTGGCGCCGCAGGACCAGCAGTCCGGCGACACCGACCGCGAGCAAAGCCAGGATCGAAGGCTCGGGGATGGCCGTGATCTGCACCGCACCCAAGGGACCGACGTCCGTAATCCACACATTGGGCCCGACCGTCGTAAATCCGTACTGCACATGGCGGGTCGGGTCGGCCAGCGTATCCAGGTTGATGCTGAATGCGCCTTCAACCAGCGGGGCGGTGATCACGTTGAACGAGGAATAGTCCGGCGCAAAGTCCTTGATGAACGCAATTGAGGTGTACGGGCTGACCAAAGTGTTGGCCGAAACCAAGCCGGAGAAGGTGACATTCTGACCGTTCAAGCCGCCTGTGTTCTCGATGTACATGTTGGCTTCCATGATCTTGTTGCCCTGCGCGCCAGGTCCGCCTCCGCCAATATACCAGAAAGGATCAGGGTCGCCGATGGTGTTTGGCGACAGTGTAAGCGTGCTTCCCGAGAAAGTGGCGACCAAATCCGCTGTGCCCCACGGGCTGCCAAACACAAAGCCTCCGCCGTTGATCGGGAGTTCGAAGACATTCATGTAGCCCAGCCAAGTCGCCCCGGGATCAACGGTCACTTGAACTTGGGAATGGCTCGTGTTTCTGGCAGCCAGAAGAACGAAAAGTGTAACCAATGTAACCGCGTAGCTCTTGAGCAATGTTTTCATAATCGCCAATGGTTGTTCGGTATTATCCGGTTGCGACGGCAAGCCTTACCCAGCTCGCAGCCTTTGATGTAATAGCTTCTACTACACACCTGCGCGCCTTGTCAAAGAACTTTTTCAGCCGAGAGCCTTATGATTGAAAATCCTCATCGTGCGCGGCTCGCTAAAATGCTCAGGAGACTTGGGTGGTTTCGATCTTCGACTTTGAGCCGCACCGGCGGAACGAGTTGATTGCCACCTGTAGCGCCGGATTTCCAACCGGCACAGTCACTCCTCGGAGTAAGACTTGTGATTGGCGCTGCGAGCTCTCGGCTGGACACTCCGCCGCCAGAGCCGACTGGGAAGTCGGCGTTACCGACAGGCGATACGTTGAGAGCCCAATCAAAGGGTCAGCCCGCGCGCGAATTACTTCGAGGATTCATCCCGAAACCATTGGATGGCATGGAGCATGACCTCGGTGGAGGACTTCAGGCCGAGCTTCTCCTTGATACGATTGCGGAAGGAATTAACGGTGGGGATGGTGACGTCGAGCTTCTCGGCAATCAGCCGCACCCCGTGCCCCTGTCCCAAGAGCCGGAAGACTTCCAGTTCCCGATCACTCAACAGGGCGATGGGCGACTTGGGCTGCTCCGGCTGGCCAAGCCACAGCTTTTTGAGGACACTGCCGGACATTTTGTCGCTCAGATACATTTCCCCGGCCAGCACTTTGTGGATGGCCGCTTTCACAGTCTTGGCCGGTTCGTGTTTCATGACATAGCCCATGGCACCGGCGCGCAACGCCCGTTCGGCGTAGAGCGACTCGTCGTGCATCGAAACCACCAGCACGGGCAAATCCTCGAACTCCTGCTTGAGGTCTTTGATGAGATCAATCCCGCTGGCGCCAGCCAGAGAAATGTCCACCAGCACGACGTCGGGGCGGGTTTGGCGGATCGCGGGCAAGGCCTCGATCGCATCCGCGGCGTCGCCGCAAACGGTCAATCCCGGTTCCCGGTCAATCAACTGCCGCAGACCTTCGCGAAACATGGTGTGGTCATCCACGATGAACACGCGCTTTCGCGGGGCGGATGGGCCCGCTGCCGAAGAATCGCCCGCGGCGGCGGGGGGAGCGAGGGTTTTGTCGGCTTCAGGCATGGGCAATTGGTGGAGGCGATTCGCGCAGCGTGGGGCTGAACAAGCAGGTGACCTGCGTTCCGTCGTTGGGCTGGCTTTGCACTTCCAAGGTTGCGGCAATCACCTTTGCACGATGGCGCATGATCCGGATGCCCATGCCGCTCCGCGCGGGCTTTGCGGGGTCGAAGCCCGCCCCGTTGTCCTGCACGGTCAGTTTGAACCGGTCGGCGTCGGCTGCCAGCGTCATGATCACGCGGGTGGCTTTACCATGATTGATCGCATTCAACAAGGCTTCTTGCGCGATGTAGTAGAGATGCAACTCCACCTGGCTGTCCATTTTGACGGGCGTGATCTGGCAGTCGAACCGGCAATTGAGGCGGTAGCGATTGGCGGCGCTGGCCGCCAGATCCTCCAACGCCAACACAAGGCCTTCCTCCCCCAACCGGACCGGAAACAGGCCACGCGCCACGCCGCGCGCTTGGGCGTTCGCCTCCTGAATCAGAGTGCCGATCCGCTCGGCTTCGGCGGCTTCCATGGCGCCCCGCTCCCGCAAGCGGTCACCCAGCATGTCCACCAGGTAGTTGACCGCCGCGAGTTGCTGGCAGATGCCGTCGTGCAGGTCGTGCCCGATGCGCCGCTGCTCGCGGTTGCTGACCTCCAACAGTTCGCGCTCCAGTCGCCGTCGCTCGGTGATGTCGCGGGCGATACCCTCCACTTCGACTCTCGCCCCATTCTGTTCGAGAAGCCGGGCGCTGATCTCCAGTTTCACTCGCTGGCCGGCGGCGTTGATGAAATCCCATTCCGCCGCCGGCAACTCCGCCCCACTGACCACCTGCCGGAGCCATTGGCGGGCGGCGGACTGCTGCTCCTCCGCGAGGAACTCGATCACGTTACGGTTCAAGATGGACTCGCGCGGACGTTGCAGGAGGCTTTCGCCCGTTTTGTTGATGGAGGTGATGACACCGTCAGCATCGTGCGTGAAGACCATGTCGTTGGCGTTTTCAAACAAGTCCACAAAACGTTCCTTGAGCGCCGCCTCCACGCGCAACTGCTCGCGGATGATGTCCGTTTGCTGCTGCACCCGCCGCCGGAGCACTCCCACCCAGCCAAAGGCCGCCAGCGTCGCCAGTCCCAGCACGCCTGCCATCCAGAGAACCCTCCTGAAGGTCCACCACGGCGGGGCGTGCAACACCAGGACATCCTGCGGCGAACGCAGCAGCAACCGGAACGATTTGGCCCGCCACGAATCGCCGGCCTGCCACTCGCCCGGTTCGATCAGACACACCCCCGTGACCGACACGTGGCTGCCGTTTGGGAGTTGGGCAAAGGCGTCGCTTACTCCCGTCGGTTGCAGGTAGGCGTGGAAGATGAAACCGTCGGCCTCGAGCACGAGGAATTGCTCCCGACTGTGCCGGGCGCGATCCAGGAGGTTTGCCTCCAGCCGCGCCAACCGACAGTCGTATCTTCCGGTCAAGGCTTCGTCCGTGGAAATCATCGCCGGTTCTGGTGGGACGCCACTCCCCGTCCGCCGATACACGGCATCTTGCAGCACCGGCGTGTATTCGCCTTGCGCGGGAAACCCAAGCACTTCGACGTGGTCGCCCACTTGCAGCGGCTCGCCCGGCTGACTATGCACCTGCAGGCCTTCGTCCCCTTCCTGCAAGAACAAGGGGCCTCCCGGCAGATGGTAAACCACCGTGCCCGTGACCTTGACCCGATGCCCATGCACTTCGCGGGGTGTGAACTGGAGCAAACTTCCGATGGCGCGGGCAGGTGCGGCAAACGGATCGTCCGCCGCAGGCACTTCGATCATCAAGTCCTCCGGGCGCGGGACCATCAGGCGGATGGCAAACAACTGGCGTTGGCGATTGAACTGGGTGGAACAGACCCCGCGCACCCGTACTGTGCTGTCCACCAGCTTCTCCGGTTTCGCCACCGGCAGTTCCCTGACGTAAACGGAAAGCCGTCCGCCGCCAGTGGCAAGCTGAAGCAGGTGATGCTGCGAAGGCTGATCAAACTGCACCGACCGCACAATCCCGGTCAACTCGACGAACTGACTGTCGTGCTGGCCGCTGGCGAGGGCGTCGAACATCACCGACCTGGCCGCGGGCAGCGGCGCCTGCCCGAGCACACGCACCCGCGCCGGTTCCACGATGGGCGCGTACTCACCGGGACTCGTCACACCCTCCACCTCGACCCACTGCCCGGCCGTCAACCACGGGGTGTTCGTGGATTCGCGGAGGTAAATGCCAGCCGTCTCGTCCTGCATGAACCGTGAGAACAGGGTTTCGTCGAAGAAGGTCACCACCCCACGCAGCTTGACCGGGAGGTTTCGCTGCGCTTCGGCCACCGTGAGACCGCGCACCTCCGCCGCGGTCTGCAGTTCCTGGGCGTGCAGAGGCAAGTGAAGCAATCCAAACCACCCTGCGACTGCGGTGAGTGCCGCGAGACCCACCAAGCCGTCCGAGGAAGCAAACCGCGACCACCTGTCCGGATGGTCGGGTGCGCGGAAGCTGATCCGGGCCGAGACGCGGGCGGCGCCCAGGCGCCTCGGTTTCGATGACCTTTCCGTGTCGCAGCTCACGCGGTCGCAGGATGTCAACTCGTTCTCGAATCGCCAGTAAAATGGCGGTCGCTCGGGCAGGAGACTGACGGATTCAATTGCAGACGCGCACGACGTGGTAGAAACGCCGGTCACCGCTCAAGGCATCCGCAACCGTTCGCGTTGTGCCATCGCCGGTCACGTTGGTCAGCACCAGCCACTGGCCCAGGTTCAGTTCCTCCCGATAGCGGACCTGGTACGCCAGACCAGCAGTGGTGGGAAACGAAATGCGAAGGTGGTCGTCATCGCGCGCTACGAGTGCCGGAATCGGCACTTCCGGATCAACCGGCACCGACAGGTTCAAATCATCAAACAAAACGGCACCCGCCGCGGCGGACGGTTGTCGGAACACCACCTGATACCGGACCCATTCTGCTCCCGCCGGGGCGGGGAGGTTCGTCACCGAGCCGATGACTTGATAGGTGACCGGACTGATGCGGTTGGTCACCGCGAGGTTGTGCCAGGCCTCCGCAGGCGTGTCGGCGTTGAAAATCCCGCTGCGATAGAAGCTCAGGATGTTCAAGCCCGCGTCGCGGAAGGTCACTTCGATCCACGCCGCATTGGCGCCGGCGATGCGGTCATTTGCCGGTGTGCAAGCCCAGGCATGGGCCGTGTAGCTGGTGCCGGGGGAGGTTGGCAGGTCCTGATAAATTCCCGAGTAGTTGTCGCCGCCGGTGAACTGTCCGAACACCTTGAACACATTCGTGCCGCCGCGAACCGGCGCGCTGCTGACGTGTTGGATCACGGTGTTGAAACCGTTTCCGTAGGTCTGCCAGCCCGTCAGTCCGCCAACCTCGAAACCGGGATTGACCAGCGCGTTGCCGTCGCAACCCGGCGGCGACTCCGGTTTGCTCGTATTCGTGGCGGCGTAAACCCGCACATAATCCACGGTGAGGCGTTGGGGAAAAACGGTCGAGGCATCCGGCGCTCCGGGCCAGTTGCCGCCCACCGCCAGGTTGAGCAGGATGAACTGCGGCTGCGTGAACACCCATTGACTGCCGGCGGGCAGACGCGCCGGGGTAACGCTGAAAAAAAGCTGATCGTCCATGAACCACCGGATGCGGTTGGTTTCCCATTCGGCGGCGAAGACGTGGAAGTCATCGGCGTAGGCCGCGCCGCCGGGAAGCGGGAGACTGCCGCCAATGCCATTGGCGCCCGAATAGCCCGGTCCATGAATTGTTCCATGCACCCGGTTGGTTTCCGAACCGATGTTTTCCATGATGTCAATTTCCCCGCAGGCGGGCCAGCCGACCGAGGTGAAATTCGTGCCGAGCATCCAGAACGCCGGCCAGATGCCTTTCCCGCGGGAGAGCTTGATGCGTGCCTCCATGCGACCATAAGTCCAGGACGCCTTGCCCTGCGTTTTGAGCCGGGCGGAAGTGTAGTTGCGTCCGCCAAAGCTTTCCTGGCGCGCCTCGATGACGAGGTGGCCACCCTCGATGCGGGCATTGTTCGTTCGCGACGTGTAGTACTGCAGTTCGTTGTTGCCCCAGCCATTGTTGCCCGTGCCAATGTCGAAAACCCACTTGCTGGCGTCCGGGGAGCTGCCATCCGGCTGATCGAACTCGTCCGCCCAAACCAGTTTCCAACCGGGAAGCTCCTGCGCCAATGCCCCTGGCAGCCCGAAAGCGCACAGGCACAGAATGATCAGAAGTTGACCAAGTCGTTTCAAAATGTTCGCACCAGCAGAGTCGCGTGAGGTCCCCGCGCTCCTGGCATCATTCTCCCGCAGCTTGAAGTTCGTGTCCACCCGGAGTTGATTGCCAGACTTTGGCTTCGTTCCTGCGCCGGGCCGGTGTGCCGCCACCAGCGCCTCCGGAGTGGTCGTCGGTTGTTCGCCGATAACGCCCGCCTCCGGGGCAAACAGTCGTGGGATGGCCGGGGATTTGGACGAGAGGCGCTCCACTCAGGCGCGTTACCTCGTCAACACCTGGTAGTAACGCCGGGCATCCGTGGGAGCGTACAAAACCGATTTCACCGAACCATCACCCCGGATCAAACCGCCCAGCGGTGTCCAAGTGGGACTGTTCAGATCATCCTTGTAAACCACTTGATAATCGGTGTCGCCCTGCGACAACCAGGCCAGTTGGATCTGGCCGCCATTGACCGTGATGTCCACCGTCACCGGCAATTTCTTCATGAGCCGCGCGGCGTCCACGTACACGCTTCCCGAGCCGCCGCCCAGGTAATGCAGGGTGACTTGAAAGCGCGCGAACTCGGTGCCCGGCGGCGCGACCAGGTATTGCGCATTCGTGGTGGTCGTTTGGGCGTATCCGGCGGCCACGCCATTGGTTGCTTGCAGCAACAGCCACGTGTCCAGCAGTTCGGGCGCGTTCGTCACATAGCGCGAATGGTAGATGGCAATGGGATTGTCGTTGCCCGCGCGGAACTGCACCTCCACAAACGCCTCGTTCACCGGCGCGGTCAGCGGATCGAAACTCGACTGCCAGAGCCAGCACTCACCCGTGAAAATCTCGCCCGGAGACGCCGGCACATCCTGAAAAATTCCATTCCATTCCCCGGCGTTGTAAATTTGCACCACGTTGGTGCCCTCCACGGTTCGCACATTGTCCTCGGACGGCCAGGCGTAGAAGTTGTTGGTGCTTTGCAGCCCTGAACCGCTGAAGTTGATCCACGGTTCCGGCACGGTCGTGGGCGTGACGACGTCCAATTCAAAGCTGGGATTGTCCAGGGCGTTGGCAAACTGCGCCGGCGTCAATACCCGCAGGCGGGCCGCTCGGGAATCAACGACGCCGGCGGTGCCGGTCACGGTGACCTTGTACGACGTCGCATCCTCAGCCTGTGCGTTGTTGATGGTGAGCGTGGCGCTGGTGGCGCCGGAGAACCTGCCGCCGTTTACCAGATTGGTGTCATAGCGTTGCCACTGATAGCTCAGGGCGGAAGAGCCGGAAGCGACCACCGAAAACCTTGCGGTGTCGCCAAAAACCACTCGCTGGTCGGACGGTTCTGTAATGATGCCAGGATCAGCGTTGTCCACCAACACACTGACACCTTCCAAGGCAGCCGGGGAATTCGGCGCGGTGTTCGGGCCATAGAGGAGGAATCCATACTGGCAGATGTCGCCCGGTGGAATGTAGCGTGCCACCGTGAAGGGAGTGCCATCAAACAAGTCCTCCCGCGAGTCACCTCGAAAAACATAACCGCTGCCAAACTGCTTGATGATCGCCACACACGTCCAGCCTGCGGGGAGGGAGTTTGACTCCACCGTGCCCGTGAAGAACACGTCATTCCCGCCGAAAGTGGTGCCAACGTCCACATAGAAGTTTGCCTCGAGAAGTTTGTTGGGCGTGCCGTCCGGCTGATTCCAGTAGGGATCGGCAGGATTGTAGGTATTCGTATTGATCCGGAGCACCACACGCGTGGGCGTCACGAGGTCCGGCTGGAAGTTGGCGCGCAGCTCGTTTGTCCCCCAAGCATTGCCACCAACGTAAGTGCCGTTAGTGTCAAACCAGTTCATCCAGCCGCTCCAAGCTTTGGTCGAATCCACCTTTACCGTGATCTGTGACCAACCTGCAGCCACGAAGCCCATCAAGGCCAAGCACAACGCGGGCAAAAGCATCAGTTTGCGCCGGACTCTGACGGAGGATTGAGAAACGAAACCTGGCTGGAGCGGCACTGCGCTTGGGATCATACGATTGGCCGGTGGAGTTTTCATAATCGGATTCATGGGGCGCGACTGTTGCCTTAAGTTATTTTCTGTCAGCATTGGCATTACGTGTAGTAGTTTCTATTACATACTGACGGAAAAGTCAATGTTTTGTTAGCAGTATTCTCATCGCTATCTCGAATTGACCTTGCCGCGTATTCCACTGGAGAGGTTGGACGAAACCACTGTTGGAGCGGCGGCAGATTTGGCGTCAGATGTCGTCTGCAAGCCCGCGTGGATCAAGGGATTCTGACCCAGCCAACGCGAAAGCTGACGGCGGCGCCGTGGCCAGCCGGGAACGAAGACTCCGGGCTGGGTCAGAAACTGACAACGCGGTAGAATCGCTGTGGGTTCACGGCCGGATCTGCGATCGAGTATCGCGTCGGGACTGTCGCGGTCTCCAAGTTGGTCAGAATTTGCCATGAACCCAAGGTAAGCGAGTCGCGGTATTCGACCGCACAGGTCTGGCCCGGCCAGGCGGTGAATGTGAGGTGGAACTGGTCGTCGGCGTGTCGCGCGGTTTCAATGACCGGGACAGCCGTGTATTCAATTTCCAACGTGGGGTGCGCGTCCGGGTCTTCGCGTGAGGCGAAGCGGCGCGCCGTCAGAATCGTCACCTCATCATTGGAGAGCAGCATCCACCCGTGATTGGCCTGGGGATCATGGATCCAGTCCTGGACGTCGGTCACCAATTCGGGAGTGGAGGGGAAGCGGTATGGACCGAGGCCGCCGATAAATTCAAAAGAGCTTTCCACAGCGGAGAAGTCCACGCCCTCGGCACCGCCCGGCGCCGACCATTCGTTGGTGGGGAAGAACGCGCACAACCAGGTGGCCTCGCCCGCGGTCGCCGGACGGCCCTGGCCCGGCGGCTCGGGCGGGATGGCAAAAGGATTGGCCGCTTTGTAGCCTTCACCCCAGGGACGCAACATCCGGCGCAGTCCAAAAGTCGAGTTCACTGGCGGTTCATCCGGCACGCGCGTGACTTCGACATTGAGCGCGACCGACTCAATGAGCGCGTTGGTGGGCAGATTGGTGAAGTCGAACTTGATGAGGGCGCGGTTCTTGTAACGGTCGTTCTGGATCTTGCCGGCCAGAAACCAGGCCTGGGCGCCGTTGTTGTTGGTGGGCGCGATCTCGATGAGGGAGGTGTCGGCTGAAGGGACGTTCGTAACGGAGGCCGCGACGGCCCGGAGCGCACCAAGGCCGATTGCCAGCAAGATGACTTTGAGCACACCGCCCAAACAGGGCGATTCACCGAGGCCAGTTCTGGAGGAGATTGGCAAGGCTTACAGGATGCCGGGTTCTCCGCGAATGAGGACTTCGTCAACGCTCGAAACCCCGCCCGTGAGCAGACACTCGGCCGGGTTGGCGTATGCCGGGATGATCCGGTTCAACTGGTTTTGCGTGGCGCCGAGGTGCTTGCGGATGATCTCGCCCAGCACCGACCGGTAATCAAAGGAACGCCGCAAGTAACCGGCCGAAGTCGGGTTCACCGTGGTGGCGCTTTCGCGAAAGCCGGCGGCAAACATGGTGCCGCAGGTGGCGGCGCTGGTGGTGCGCGGTCCGCTTTTCCAAGGGATCGGCTCGATGAGCGGGTCGTCGCTGCAACCGAAAACCCCATAGGCATTGCCCTTGCCATAGCCTTTGAGGCCGCCGCCTGCCACGAACATGACGGCCCCTTCGGCGTGGTCGGTGCCCGCGTCAGAATTCTCACGCGAAGTGCGACCGAATTCGGAGAGCGTGACGACGATGGTGTTTTCCCAGGTGGCTTTGTCCGCGTAAGCGGTGAAGTACTTGCGCAGGGCGTACATGGACCAGCCGATCACGCGTTGGAGGTTGGCGTGCTGGCCGGTCGCTCCGCCCTGGTTCTGGTGGGTGTCGAAACCGCCGAACTCCGTGCCCGCGATGATGGCATCGGTTTTGTTCAGGATCATGGCGGCGGCCTTGAGATTGCGGAAGAAGCCGTATTGGCTGGTGGGGACAACGTATTTGTTCACGTTGTTACCGTTGAAGGCGTAGCCGCCGTTCTTGGCGTTGCTGTCCGGGAACAGATAGTAGGGGGCGCTGTCGCCGTCAGTGTTCACGTTGTCACGGAACGTGTTGCCGGCATCCGAGAAATCAATGTCGGCAAAGATGCGCAGCGTGTTGGACATGTTCTGGTATTGCAGTTCGAGCAGGTCGCGGCTGCGCTTGGCCGGGAACGGATGATAGTTCGCGCCGATGATGGAATTGAAGGCCTTGGCGTCGCCGGCGGGCGTCGGGACACCGAGCAGGTCGTAGCGCGTGGGACTGGTGAGATTCGTCATGGCGGCGGCCGAGCCGCGCAAGATGAGCGGCAGGGAGGACTGAATCGAGATGCCGGTCAGCGGCGAAGTGTTGGCCAGGCCGGACTCGATGATCGCGCGGTAGAAAATGCCGTCCTTGGAAAGGTTGTTGTTGGGGTTGCCGTTCTCCCAATAGTTCTGCGAATCGAAGTGCGAGCGGGACTGGCGGGGATAGGCCACCCGATGGATCAACGCGAGATCGCCGGCGTTGTAAATCGGGGCGAGAAACTTGAGCGAGGGGTGCAACGCGGCAAAGCCATTGCCTAATCGGATGGCACGGTCGTAACTATAGGTGTTCTCCGATGCCGTGCGCGGGGCCATGGTCGCGGCCGAAGAGAATTGTGTGGGGTCGAAGCAACTCCCGCGCGCGCTGTAATCCACCGAGGCTTCCTTTTGAATTCCGATGCCCGGACGCAGCGCCACGCCGGGGTCGGTGTAGGCGTAGTCCTGAATGGGGATGACGGAGTTCAGGCCGTCGTTGGCGCCGCGCAGCCAGATGAACAGGATTTTCTTGCCGTTCAGGCCGATGCTGCCCTCGGCCAGCGCGCGTTTCATGACCAGGGGAATGTCGGTGAGCGTGGCCAGGGCGATGGCCATGCTGGTTTTGAACGACTGGCTCAGAAAGGCCCGGCGGGAGAGAATGTTGAATGACTTTGGTTGCATAAAATCCTTGGCGGTTATTGCTCCTGGAATCGCTGGAAGGTCATCAGCATGGCCACCATGCCGCGCACGCGGGTGTCGTAGGTGGTGGTCGTGTTCCCCAGGCTGCTGAACAGGGAAGCCGTCGTGCCGTTGTCGGCGGTGTTCAGGAAGTTGATGGCCGCCTGGCGATAAAGGGCCAGATTTCCCGCGCCTTCGCCCGGATAAAGAATGGCTAGGAAATAGTCCGCCACGGCCCCGGCGTTGTTCCAACTGGCGGCGGGCAATTTTTTCTTGAGCAAGCCGACTGGATCGCAGACGTGATTGCCCGCGTCGTCGCCGGTGCCCGCGTTGCAGAAGGCCTGAATGTAACGGATGCGCTCGACCAGCGTGCCGGCGCTGATCCACGAGGCGCCACCCTCGGGATAACCGTCCGGATCACCACGATCGAAGAGGCCCATGCCGCCCATGTTGTTCAAGCGCGTCGCGAAGGAAAAGCCGTCCGTGTTCGCGGTGGCGGTGCCGTTGGGATTGACCGACCGCAACGCCCGCACGCTGCTGGCCACGAACTCCAGCGGCGTCTTGACCTTCTGGGCGGCGGCGGTGTGGCTGCGGAACAGATCGGAGTTGAAGATCACATTCAACACGGCGCGAATCTGGCCCTTGGGATTGCTGTTCTCCCAGGCCAACATGCAATCCCGCACCAGTCTGGCTTCCGCGGACATGCTGGGATTCGTGTAGTCGTAGAAGTCATATTCCGGATGACCCGGGGTCGTCGTTGGATTCGGGAAATCCTCATGCACGAATAGGCGGCAAAGTTTGACCGAGATGTATTCCTGGGTGAACGGCTGGTTGGCCAGGTGCGCGATGACGTCATAGCCGTCCTCGATGCTGTTGGTCGCGCCGGTGACGCGGGGGGGGATGTTCAGTTGATAATTCCGCCCGGCCCAAGGCGGCCCGAATCGCGCCGGCACGGTGGCTCCGGGGAAAAGGGCGCCGCGATTGGTGCCGTGGTTGGCGGCCTTGTAATTGAACGCCCAGACGCCGACGGTGTTCGCCTTGGAGGTGCTGTTGGTGCCCGGCCGGTACGTGACGGAAGCCGGCGCGAACGGATTGTTGGCTTTGGCCTCATCCACCAATTCGACCGACCAGCCCGTCCACGCGCGGGACATGAGGATGATGTCGTTCTGGTCATAACCGTTGTCCACGCCAAAGGTGAACAGCTCCAGCAATTCGCGCGCGTAGTTCTCGTTGGCGATGTTGTTTGCGTTGCCACGGCTGTTGACCGAATCCAGATAGACGATCATGGCCGGGCTTTCGGCGCTGATCTTGAGCAGGTCGTAGAAGGTGCATTGCGGATTGAGCATGGCGTTGCGCCACCTGGTCATTTCGCGGAATTCCCAGTCCGTGGCCAGAATGCCCGCGGTGGTGCTGTCGTAACCGCGGCCCTGCAAATAATCGCGGCTCTTCGAATATTGGGTGACAAAATGGTTCTCCCAAAACTGCGAAAGGATCTCGAAAAGCTGCCGCGGGGAGTTCACGGCGTGAAGACTGAACCAGGCCCGCAGATCGCCAATCGCCGCGCTGGATGTTTCCAGCTTGCGATAGAGCGAACCCGAATCCGTGTCCGAACTGAGCAGCCCGCTGCCGCTCAACCTCACGGTCAGGGTTCGTCCCGGCGCGGGGAGGTACCAGTAACTTACCGTGTAGGTCTGGCCGCTGGTCAGCCCGGGGATGTTGATTTGATTGACCGAGTTGCCGGAACCGCTGCCCGTGCCCGTGGACACCACCTGCAAACTGCCGCTGCCGGAGCGGCCGATGGTCGAGCTGACGACGGAGTTGGAATGATTCCCAGTCCCAATCCAGGAGGACATGCCCGACTCAAAGCCGGCGTTCGCGAGCAGATTGGCGCCGACCTCCGGCACACTGCCGGCAACGAGTTTGATGTCATCCAGATAGGCCGTGCCGGAGCCGCTCAAGTAAATGTAAAGCTGGGGCGTTGAAGAAGCGGTGCCGGTGGCGGTGGCATAAACCCAGGCCGGAACGGGCGGGATTCCGCCCGGAGTGCTGTTCAATCCGCTGCCCAGTTGCAGCCTCAGTTTTGTCGAGTCAATGCCCGGCAAATACCAGTAACTCAACACCACCGGGTCGGTGCTTGCCCGGGTGAGTGTCACCGTCTGTCCCCAACTGTTGGTGGTCTGATAGGTGTTCGAGAAGCCCTGCCGGATGTAGCTGCTCCCGGGCGCGGTGCCGCCAGTGGTGGAAACGACACGCAACGAATAAGTGCCCGAACGCGCCCTGCTGTTGGATGGGGCGGAGCCGCTGTGACCGCCAGCGTTGGTCCACGAACCCGATCCGGCGCCGTAGGCGGACTCGAAACCGCCGTTGTTCAACACGCTGGAGGCGATGTGGGAGAAGACCTTGTTCGTCACGTATGCATTTGTCCCGTTCACCACGTTGGTCGTGATGTTCTCAAAGTAATTGAAGGGCCGCAGTTCAATGTCATCAATGAACATCTCGCCCGGCGCGGTCATGAACAGATAAAAGGTCGTGCTGGCAACCGTGCCGGTCAGTGTCAGATAGGTCCAGTTGGTGGTTGGGTCGGAGGCCACGGAGTTGGAAACCACCACGGTGTAATTGTCCATGGTTTCCGGGATGCCCTCGAAGTTCATCTGTTCGTCAATAAACGCTTGTGGCCCGATGGCCGCCACCCGCTCCAGTTCGTCCGGCGTGGGTCCGTAAGCGAGCCGGTTGAGCACGTTGGCCGTCAAGACGGCGTTGCTGCTCAAAGGCGTCACGCCCACCTTGTAGAATCCGCTGGGCGCGCTGGCGTTGGTGCTCCGCCACTCGTAAGCGAGATTGGTCACGGTCATGACCACCGGCCCGTTGGAGGTGGTGTTCGTGATGACCGTGTAACCGGTGATGTAAGGGGCGAGGAAGAAATTGGTGTCCGGCACGAACGGGGAGGCCAGGTCCGGCGCGGAAAGAATCGAATAAGCTTCCGCCGCCGGGTACGGTGCGAAGCGCAGATTCTTGACCCCGCCGGTGGCGGTAAGGCTCTCGATCACCGGAGGGGGTGGTTCGCTGGCGGGGAGGCTCGGGTGAAGGTTCAGTCCGACGAAGACCGCCAGACACAAGCGAAAGGCACTACGGGAATTCATGTGGCTTGTACGACGGGGCAAAGCTTGCCCTTTAACGACCTTAAAGTCAAGTTTCATCACGGGTAATGGCGGCTGGGCATTCATCTTGGAGCGGTGGGCAAACTGAATCACGGGACGGAATGTTACATTCTGGTTGGAGTCAACGCTTTCAATCGCTGGACTGCAATTCTTCTGGACAGCATCGGAGCAAGGTCTGGATAGTTTCAGGGCAATCGCAGCCCGGGCCGCGCGCCCCATCAATGACCGATCCAATCTCCCCGACTGCGCCGGGTGGGAAGTCCTCGTTTCCGCCGGGCTTGCACAATGCCTTTCTCTTCGCCGCGTTCAACGCGCTCTCCTTTCAAGTGGTGCTGGCCAGCCCGATGATCCTTTACGCAAAATCCCTGGGTGCCAGCGCTACTGTGCTCGGGCTGATAGCCGGAATGATGCCACTGCTGGTGATCTTCCAAATCCCGGCGGCCAGCCATGTGAACCGGGTGGGCTACCGGCGGTTCGTTCTGGCGGGCTGGAGCATACGGGTGATGTTCATCTTCCTGATGGCCTTGGTTCCCCTGGGCGGCGCGTTCCTCGAACCTGCCGACCAACTCGCATTGCTGCTGGGGTTGTTGTTTTGCTTCAACCTCTCCCGGGGCATCTCCAGTTGCGCCTGGCTGCCGTGGATCACGGCGTTGGTCCCGGCGGAACTGCGCGGCAAATACTTGGTGCGCGACGCGGCGGTGCAAAACGTGGCAAGCTTTGTCACGTTCCTGGCCTCGGCGGCCGTGTTGGCGGGCCAGACCCACCCCTGGCAGTTCGCGATCCTGTTTGGCTTCAGCGCCGTGATGGGGGCGGTGAGTCTCCAATTCCTCAAGCGCATACCGGACGTGCCGCCGCCGGAGGAACCGCGTGTCTCCGCCACACGCGTCCCCTGGCTGGAAATGGCCCGCCACACGCCGTTTCGGAAACTGTTGCGCACCGTGGTGGCTTGGGCCGTGGCCAGCGGCGGGATCACCGCCTTCAGCGTGGCGTTTCTGAAAACTTCGGCCGGCATGTCGGAAGGGACAATTCTGCTGGTCAGCTCCGCGGCCTTCATCGGCGGTTGGAGCAGCCTGTGGTTCCTGGGGGCGCACCTCGACCGATTCGGCAGCAAGCCCGTGCTCGGATTTTCCTTTGCCGCTTGGATCGCGGTGCTGGCCGGTTGGGCGGTGTTGGCCGGAGGAGTGTTTCCGGCGAAGCTCGGCATCGTTTTGGCACTGCAGTTTTTCATGGGCCTGCTGGCGGCGCTGGTGAGCATGTCCACCACCCGACTGGCCATGGCGGTGGTTCCCGTCATGGGTCGCAACCACTTCTTCGCGATCTACTCGGTGGTGAGCAACGTCACACTCGGTCTCGCGCCGATTGCTTGGGGACTGCTGATTGACGCCGTGGGAACGCGCACCCCGGTCTGGCTCGGCTTGGAGTGGAATCGCTTCACCATCTTTTTCGCGGGCGCGGCAGTCGTGGTCGGGATCACACTCTCACTGGCCCGCCGCCTGGACGAACCCCAGGCCGCCAGCCTGGAAACATTGCTCCGGGAAATCCTGATTCAGTCACCGCAACGCTTCTGGCTGCGGCTCTGGCCCCGCGGATGAGACATGTCATCGAACGTGGCGCGATGCAGTTCGATCGCCGCTTCGCCTCATTTCTTGAGATACTTGGCCACTGCTTCGCCCCGGGAATGGACGTGCAGTTTGCCGTAGATGCCCTTGATGTGCATCCGCACTGTATCAATGCTCAACGAAAGCACGTCGGCGATCTCCTTGTAGGGAATGCCCTGCGCCAGTCGCTCGAGCACTTCGCGTTCGCGCCGGGAGAGTTTCTCGAGATCCTTGTCGTCGTGACCGCGCTGATTGAAATACTGGACCACCTTCCGGGCGATGTGACCGCTCATCGGCGAATTGCCGCGATGCACGTCCGCGATTGCGGCCATGATCTCCGCCTGCGGGGTGCGCTTGAGCAGATAACCGCTGGCCCCGGCCAGCAACGAGTCGAAAATCTTGTCGCTGTCCTCGTACACCGTCAGCATCATGATCTGGGCTTCCGGGAGGAGAGGCTTGATTTTGCGCACGCACTCAATGCCGTTCATCCTGGGCAGCCGGATGTCCATCAGAATTACATCCGGGTTGTCCTGGACAATCCCGCCCAGGGCCTCCTCGCCACTCCGATAGCAGCCGGCGCACACGAACCCGTCGGTCCGCGCAATCTCCGCCGCCAGATTCTCGCGAATCCAGTCGTCGTCCTCGATGATGGAAACCTTGATGGCCACGATCAGTTGCTGCCGGGAATTGTCGCACCTTTCGAGGTTTTTCCCATCCGCACGAACATGTGGGTGAACCGCTCAAAGCCCGTTGCGGCGGACGGAAAGGACTTTGAGGCTGGGAACTTCTGGCAAACGGTTTCGCTCATTGCACCTTCAACTCCATTTGAATGCGCGTGCCTCCGCCCCCGGGCCGGCTTTCCAACTCCAGCCGTCCGCCGATGCGTTCGAGCCGCTGCCGCATGCTCGGCAGCCCTTCGCCCGTCGGGAGCGGACCGGCCGGCGCAAAACCGCAACCGTCGTCGGCGACCGTGATGGTCAGCTTCGAGTCGGCCAAGGCCACCCCAACGCGGACTTCGGTCGCCTGCGCATGTTTGAGGACGTTGTTCAACGCTTCCTTGACGGCCATGAACAGGTTATGCCGCTGCTGCGTGGACAAGGGATGATCCGGCAACCGCGCCGGCACATCGAGGCGGCAGCGCACGCCGCTGTGCTGGAAGTAATCTTGCGCGTACTGGAAGAGGTAATTGGCCAAGTTGTCGAGCGAATCATTCTTCGGATTGATGGTCCAGACAATTTCGTCCATGGCCTGGATCACTTCGCGAGTCGTCCGCGCAATGTTCTGAATGTGCGGTTTGCTGCGGTCGCTGGGAGGCATTTGGCGGTCCACGGATTCGGTCACCATGGCCACCTTGGTCAACCGCGCGCCCACGTCGTCATGCAAGTCGGCGGCAATCTGGATGCGGAGGTTCTCGATTTCGCGCAGCCGCCGCACGCGCGCCTGATAGAGCACTGTCAACAGCAAGGCCAGCGCGAGGAAGAGCGCCAGCTTAAACCACCATGTCTGCCAGTAATGCGGCCGGAACACCAATGCCAGCGTGACGCCCGTCTCATTCCAAATCCCGTCGTTGTTGCACGCGATCACCCGGAAACGGTAACTGCCCGGCGCCAGGTTGTAATACCGGGCCGTGCGCTCCGGACCGCCGTCTATCCAGCCGGAATCCACGCCCTCCAGCCTGTGTTTGAACCCGTTTTTTTCCGGCGACTGCAAGCTCAAGGCCGTGTAACGGATTTCCAGCTCACCGCGTCCCGGCGGCACGGTCAGCAGCCCGGCCTCCGGAGCGGTCAACCCGGTTTGCCACAGGCGCCGCTGGTTGGCCACCACCTGCTCGATCAAAACCGGCGGCGGACGGTCATTGGTTTCAATCCGTGATTCCACGGCCACGACCCCGCGAATCGTGGGAAACCAGATTCGCCCGTCCCGCGCCTTCCAGGCCGCCGGCTTGGCGACGCCATTGCACTGCACCGTCGCCAGGCCATCCGCCTTGCCGAACACGATGCTGGTCACGCGCTTGATGTTTCCCCGATCCAAATCATCCAAAGCCGACTTTCGCACCCGAAAGATGCCCTTCCGGGAACTCATCCAGAAGTGGCCGAAATCATCCTCGACGATTTCGTAAATCTCATCGCTGAACAGCCCCTCGTCGCTGGTGTAACGCGCAAACCGTCCGTCCTTGAACCGGTGCAAACCTCCCTTGGTCCCAATCCATAGCGTCTGGTCGGAGTCTTCGTGGATGGAGTGGACGAACGGGTTCGCCAAGCCGTCCCGCTCCGTGAAGTTGCGGAACCGCCCCTCGCTCCAGCAGCTCAATCCGCCATCCGTGCCGATCCACATCCGCCCGTCCCGCGCCTCGTAAATCACCATCACGTTCGTTCCCGCCAGACCTTGCTCTCGCGCGTAATTGAAAAACTTTCCCTCGCGCCGCACGCTCAACCCGCGGCTGGTGCCGACCCACAACGCTCCGTGCCGATCCTCGTGAATGACGCGGACCACCGGACCGATCAAACCCTCCTGCTGGGTGAGCACCTCCCGTCCGCCTGAAGACAATCGGTTCAATCCTCCGCCAAAATCCATCCCCACCCACAGACTGCCGTCACGGGCTTCGTGCAGCGCCAGCACGGCGTCATGCGTCAGACCGTTGGTGGCGGTCACCGCGGTGACCTTCCGGCCTTGCAGACGATTCAATCCTCCGCCCCAGATGCCGACGCAAATCGCGCCCGACTGGTCTTCGCACACCGACATGACGTTGTTCGCCGTCAAACCCTCCCTTGTGGTAAACGTGGTGAACCGCGCCGGTCGCAACCGATACAGTCCGTCGCGGCCGCCCACCCACAAGTTTGCCTCGCGGTCCTCGAAAATCGTATAAACCAGGTCGCCGAAACCCGCTTCGGCCATGGGCGTGGAAACCACCTCTCCATCCACGAGGCAGGCTACTCCGTTGTAAGTTCCCACCCAGATGCGGCCCGCGCGATCCTCGTAAATCACCGTCGGCAATTTGTCCGGCAACCCCTCTGGCACACCATAAAACCGCCGCCCGGATTCGTTCTCCCGAGTCACCCCCTCGTTCGAGGACACCCAGATGTTGCCCAGGCGGTCCGCGACGACGGATTTGAGCGCGTTGGGGATCATTCCGGCGCCGAAATACGTGTTGCGAATCTCACCCTCCCGGCTGAGACTCACCAAACCGCGCCGCGTGGCCAGATGCACCTGCCCTCGGCGGTCCTCACTCACCCCGCGGATCGAGACATCCGGCAGGCCCGTTTGCTCGGTCCAGCTCTTGAGCGTGCCGTCCAGGTAGCGCGTCAAGCCACCCTCGCTTCCAATCCACACCGCGCCATCACGCCCGTTGGCCAGACACCATGTTTGCTGACCCGGCAGCCCGTTGGTTTCCGTGAATCGGGCCAACGCGCCGTCCTTGAACCGAAGCACGCCGTGCCCGTCACAGGCAATCCACAGGCTCCCGTCCCCGGCTACCAACAACGCCGTGATCCACCCGCTCCTCAACTCCGGTGCGGCCGGCTCGTCCACCACCGTGAACCGCACGCCGTCGAATCGCGCCAGGCCCTCCTGCGTGCCTACCCACAGATAGCCGTCACGCGTTTGGGCCAGGGCAAAGACGGAATTCTGCGGCAGGCCCTCATCGGTCTGCCAGATGCGCACGCCGTAAGGAAAGATGGCCTGGGTGGAAGCCGGCAGCACCAGCGTCGCTACAGAGATCCAGACTGCGACAAAACTCACTCGCAGCAGACCGAAAATACTCGCATGGCAGGCGCGGTTCATTCCGTGTGGGGGCAGTCTATCAAAACGGTTGAAACACGAGAAACAATTCTCAGGGTGCGATGGGCAGACCCAAAGCAAGCCAGCAACCGAAAAGGCGCTCACATGAATATGTGATAGGTCCAAGCGCCCAAACTCGTTGCCCATGGCCGCTTTCCGGCCCACATTCTGTGACCAGTTAGAGAGCTAAAGGCAGATTCGAACGGTTTCCGTTGCAAAGCCGACGGACGGCGGGCTGCGGGTGCGGCCCGACTCAGTTTATCGAAACAAGAAACTCCGATCACACCATGAAATCCATGCAACCCAGTCACAGTTCCCCGACCTTCCTAATCCGGCTGCTGGCGGCGCTGGCCCTGTTCGCCTCGGCCCTGACCGTGCCAGCGCAGTTCATCATGACCAACCTGTGGAGCATCTCGACCACGAACGGAGATCCCTACACCTACATCAACACGGACGGCACCCAGCGCGGCATTGCCTACAACCCCACGACCAACCACGTCTATCTGGTGAGCCGCACGGGCGGCGCGCAGGTGTATGTGCTGGATGGCGACACGGGCGCGCACATTGGCCAGCTTGACGTCACCGGCGTTTCCGGCGGCGGCGGCGGGGCGATCAACCTGGTGGACTGCACGGAAGATGGCCAGATTTACATCTGCAACCTGGCCACGGCGGAAGGCACCTTCCGCCTCTACCGTTACGCGGACGAAGCCTCCGCGCCCGTCCTGGTTTTCGTGGGCGATCCCAGCCTCGGCGACACCAATGCGCCGGTCACCAACTCGAAACGGTTTGGCGACAACATGGCCGTGCGCGGCACCGGCACCAACGTGCAGGTGCTCGTCCATTCCCGCGGCGGCCGGGCCAGCGGACTACTTTTCCCGGCGGACGAGACGATGACCACTTTCCTCAGTCAGGTCATTCTGACGGACGCGGCCAGTGGCGACCTGGGCGTGGGCGCGGCCTGGGACAACGGGAACTCGTTCTGGAGCAAAGCGCCCGCGCGCCCGTTGCGGCGGTTGCAGATCGTGAACGAGGCGGACATCTACAACACCAGCGTGGCCCTGATGGCCACCACAGTGGTCAATGTGGCGCTGACCCCGACGACGACCTCGGGTCTGCACTCGTTACCCGCCAGCAATCTGCTGGCGGTCATTGACTACGGCGGCCATACCCTCCGGCTTTACGACACCTCCAGCGGCACGGGCGTGGGGTTGCAAGACAGCCGGCCCTTCCCGTTGCCTTCGGCCGCCAACGGCAACGGCACCGGAGAACCCGCTTTCGGCCTGAAGAACGGAGCGATCAATCTCTACGGCGTGGACTCAAACAACGGCGTCCTGGCAACCCGGTTGGTTAGAGTGACTGCTCCGATCATCAGTGGTGGCCCGAGCGACACCACAATCCTCGATGGCGGCTATGGCAGTCTCAACGTCGTGGCTAATGGTTCACCGCCGCTGGTCTATCTCTGGTATTTCAACACCAACACGCTGGTGACGGTGGCCACCAACGACGGAAGCCTGTCGCTGACCAATGTCACCGCCGCCAATGCCGGTTATTACCGGGTGGTGGTTACGAACGCCGCCGGCAGTTCCACCAGTGCGGACGCCTTGCTGACGATCACTCCGACGGTCCGCAGTCTGGTGATGGAACCCATCTGGCGGCTGCCGGGCGGCAGTCGTCCGTATCTGAGCACCTCTGACCTGACCCGGGGTATGGCGGTCAATCCCGCCAACGGCCGCGTGCTGGTGGTCACTCGTGTGGGTGGGGCCAATATTCACGTCCTCGATGGGGATACCGGGGCCGACCTGTGGACGATGAATACCGACCCGACCATCGTCACCGGTTCCGCCCCCGGCGGCTTTGCGTTGAACATGATCGGCGTGGCGGATGATGGAGTGGTGTACGCCTGCAACCTCAACACCGGCGGCGCCGCAACCAAAATCTACCGCTGGGACAACGACTCGGCGGCCACCGTGCCCGTGGTGATTTCCGAGAGCGATCCGACGTTCAGCACGGGCCGATTCGGCGACACGATGAAAGTTCGTGGCGCGGGGCTGGACACGCAGATTCTGTTGCGCGCCCAGGCAGCCGACCTGGCGGTGCTGCTGACCACGTGGGACGGCTTCAACTTCTTCGCCAGCCCGCTTTACGAGGATGCCACCGACAGCACCCGCCTGGGACTGGCGTTCGGCGCGGGCAATACCTACTGGAGCAAGGGAGTAGGCAACCTGGTCCAGTTCGAGTTCGACATCAACACGCAGACCGCAACCACCCTGGTGAGCATTACCAACACGCTGTTCCCGAACCTCGGCCACCCCATCGGCGTGGATCCGCGGAACGAGTTCCTGGCCCGGCTGGCCACGTTTGCGCAAACGCCGGACAACGTGGGTCTGTATGACATCAGCGGCGCCGCGCAGACGAACGCGCCGGTGTTGCTGGACCAGGAATTCATGGGCTCGGACAACGGCAACATTAACGCCGTTGGCGACGTCAGTTTCGACCTGGCGCGCGGCCGTGTGGTGGTGTTGGAGAACAACAACGGGTTGTTGGCGTTGAAATATGCGCCGCGGCTGCGGCAGGAGGCGTTTGGCGCCGGGAACATTCTCTCCTGGGACGGCCCGGGCGTGCTGCAATCCTCCACCAACGTCAACGGCACTTACGTGGATACGCCCGCCACCAGCCCGCACACGAACACCGCGGCGGGTCAGCTTTATTTCCGCGTGCGGCGTTGACCCAGACCAGGCCTCGGCCTTCGGAAAGCAAACCGGGACATTCGTCCCGGTTTCTTTTTGCCCGGTCAACCCCGGGCGCCGGAATTTTCTTTATACAAATCCGCCCGGTGTGGTGTCTATGGGGTAGAACTGTGAATCTGGGCCATACACCACCTTGGTGCGAAAGGCTTTACGACGCGAAAGCCGCCGAGTTGATGCTTTATGGCCGCGCCTTGGGACTGACCCACGGCGAGGCCGAGGACGTGTTGCAAGATACCTTCCTCGCGCTGCTGCTTCTGGACCGTCCGCCCGAAGAACCGGAGCGATACTGCGTTCGCAGCTTCCGCAATCGCGCTTTGAATCACCGGCGCACGCTGTGGCGGCGGTTGACGCGGGAACTGGAATCGGCGCGCTGGTTCGAGCGGTCCCCCGGCGAAAGCCGCGAGGAACGGGCGGCCATGCGTTGCCTCGATGAACTGCCGCTGCCGCAGCGCGAGGTGATCGTCCTGAAACTCTGGCATGATTACACCTTCGACGAAATTGGCGATCTGCTGGACATCTCGCCCAACACGGCGGCGGGCCGTTACCGCTACGGCCTGCAAAAGCTGCGGGCCTGCTTGAAAGGAGAGAACTATGAAAGAGACGAACCCCTTGGAGACGCAGTTGCGTTCCTGGACCCCGCGCCGCCCGTCGCCTGAACTCCGGCGAAAGCTCTTCCCCCGTCGTTCGACCGCCGCGAGTCCGGACGGGATGCTGTTCTGGCTGGGGCCGGTCGCGGCCTGTTTGTTGTTCGTGGGCGTCGTGTTGAGCCAGCACGCGGGGGCGAGCTTCTCCACGGGCGCGCGGTCCGACGCGTTGGTAGCCGTCATTCTCAGCAACCAAAGTTACGCCGCCTATCTGCCCGGGAGTTTTCAGCGAACCGCCAACCGGCTGGACACTTTTGAATGGACAAATCGAGGGGGTTCCACTTCTTCTATGCACTCTTTATCGCCGGGTAAGGCGAATGATCAAGAATGAGCATGGAAAAAACGAAAGCGCCGCCCGGCAAGGGCCAGGTCGCCCCCGCGACTGCCGTGAAGTCCCCTCCGGCGCCACCCGCGCCGGCGCATGTGCCCCCGCTGTTCCGGAAGATTGACTGGTTCACCTTTGGCATCACCACGCTGCTCGTTCTTCTCGGCTACTTGCTCACGCTGGCCCCGAACCTGACGCTGGAGGATTCCGGCGAAATGGCGGTGGCTTCCTACTATGCCGGCATCCCCCACCCGCCCGGCTACCCGGTCTGGACGCTCTACAGTTGGTTTTTCACGGTGATTCTGCCCTTCTCCAACATCGCCTGGCGCGTCGCGGTTTCCTCGGCGGTGGCGGGCGCGGTTGCCTGTGGTCTGCTGGGGCTGCTGGTTTCGCGCGGCAGCAGCATGATGATGGAGGGCATCGCCGATTTGAAGAACATTGACCGGCGATGGGAGAGCGCCATCTGCGTGGTTTCCGGTTTCGTGGCGGGCACGCTGCTGGCCTTCGACGGCTTCATGTGGAGCCAGTCGGTCATTGTGGAAGTTTACGCGCTGACCGTGCTGTCGCTGATGGCGGTGTTGCTGGGGTTGCTGCGGTGGACGTACGCGCCGCATCAGCATCGGTATCTTTACCTCGCGTTCTTCCTGTTCGGCATCTGTTTCAACAACCACCAGTCCCTGCTGGTCATCGCTCTGGGCATGGAAATTCTGGTGCTGGTCGTGGAACCCAAGCTGGCGCGCGAACTGTTTTTCTGGAACAGCATCCTGTTCCTCGCCGGCCTCGCTCTAGGCCCGTCCGTCCTCACCTCCAACAACGCCCTGTTGACCATCTATTGGATCATCGGCGTCGCCTCGCTCGCGCTGTGGCTCTGGCTGGCGATCACGACCAAGAAACGTCTGGTCGAGTTGGGGCGCGACCTCTGCCTGTTGGGCAGCCTCGGCTATGTCGCCGTCATGCTGGGCGTCATGACCAACTGGATCACCACTTTTGACAAGTCCCGGGGCGGCCTGTTTCTCCTTAATGTGGCGGGCATCGCCTGCATCGTCGGCTTCTTCCGGCTCCATCAATTGACGCGCCATCTCACGCGGGAATGGCTCGTGGCCCTGACCGCCGGCGCGGTCTGGTTTTTGGGAGCGGCGTTCTACCTCTACATGCCGCTGGCCGGCGCGACCAATCCGCCCATGCAGTGGGGTTATCCCCGCACGGTCGAGGGGTTTGTCCACGCCTTCACCCGCGGCCAGTACGAACGCATCCGGCCCACGACCGGATCGGGCGATTCGGCGCTGGAAGTCATCGGCAGTTTCACCTCCACATACACCAAGCAGGTGTGGATGTTCATCGAGGGACTCAATGACGAGTTCAACCTGATCTACGTCTTTATCGCGCTGGTGATGTTCCTCTACTACCGCCGGATGCAGGCGCGCGAACGGGCCTGGACGCTGGGGGTCACCGCCATCTTCCTCTGCCTCGGGCCGTTCCTGATCGTCTTGTTCAACCCGCCGCCCGACCGGCAGGCGCGCGAACTCATCCGGGTTTTCTTCACCGCCTCGCACGTCATGGTCGCCATGGGTGTCGGCTATGGTCTCTCGCTCATCATGGCCTCGCTGGCCACGCATTACGACCGGTTCCGACGGATCGCCACGCTGGGCGGCGCCGTGGCCGTGGACCTGGCATTGTTTTCCCTGGCCGTGGTCACGTATTCGACCTTGGGAGTCACCGATCCCGGGGACGTGCCCTCGATCCGCAAGTTTCTGATCTTCGTCTTCATTGCCCTGTGCGCTGTCAGCCTGGTGATGGTTGCCTTTCGCCTGCTGCTGTCGCCCGAAGCCATGAACGAGGAACGCCCGGCGCTCCTGGGCCTGAGCGGCATAGGGCTGGTCTCTTTCCTGATGGGCCTGGTGTATTACTTCAACGAGGATACCGGCGTGGCGCAGACGTCGCTGGTGGGATTTGCCAAAGTGCTATGCTGGCTCCTGACGGCCGGTTGTCTCTACCTCGCGCAACGGCCGCGACGCGGCGACGACCGGACGGTGTTGCTGGCGGTGGGCGGACTGCTGGCCCTGCTCTCGGTGGGCATGACGGCCATGACCGTGCTCGGCGACCAGCCCAGCCTCGGCACCTTTGTCAGCACGCTGGTCAAGGCGTTCAATCCCGGTCAATACGCCCTGCCGGTCTTTGCCGGCCTGATTCTGTTGGGCATGACGGTGGCGTTTGTCATTGCCTCCGTGGTGTATCGGGAACGCGCGCCGCTGGGCGTCGCCCTGGTGATCTTCGCCCTGATGCCGCTCCATTCCATCATGTCCCACTGGTTTGAAAACGAGCAACGCGGCCATCTCTTCGGCTATTGGTTCGGACACGACATGTTCACCCCGCCCTTTGAAGGCCCGGACGGCCAGTTCTCTTACGATCCGAAGTTGCGCGAAGAGATGATGAAGGACCCCGAGAGGGCAAAGTTCATCTATCCCGAGATGACCCGCGACGCGATCCTTTACGGCGGCACCGACCCGGGCCGGTTCTGTCCCACCTACATGATCTTCTGTGAAAGCTTCATCCCGGCGCGCTGCAAGGCGGACACCGATCCGAACTTCGACCGCCGCGACGTGTATATCATCACCCAGAACGCCCTGGCCGACGGCACGTATCTCAATTACATCCGCGCCCATTACAACCGCAGCACGCAGATTGATCCGCCCTTCTTCCAGGAACTGTTGCGCGGGCTGAAGGAGCGCGAGCAGAATTACAAGACCAACTTCCTCGCGCGCATGGCCGGCACCTTGCTCGACAAACCCCTGACCGCCCTGGGCGCATCCATCGAAGCCCGCCGCCGTCGCGATGGCGTCTATCCACCCACGGAAATGTACATCGCCACGCCGGATGATTCCCAACGCTGCTTCCACGAGTACTTGATGGACGCCCAGAAGCGCCTCGCGCACGACCAGCAGTTTCCCAACGCGCCCCGTCAGATCCGTCCCGGCGAGGACGTCCGCATCGTGGACAATCGCGTCCAGGTTTCCGGCCAGGTCGCCGTCATGACCATCAACGGCCTGATCACCAAGGTCATGTTCGACAAGAACCCGACCAACGAGTTCTTTGTCGAGGAAAGCTTCCCGCTGGAGTGGATGTATCCCCACCTGACGCCATTCGGCGTCATCATGAAAATCAACCGTCAGACCTTGCCGACGCTGCCGGAGGAGGTCCTTGCGCGCGACCACGCCTTCTGGAGCAAGTATTCCGAGCGGCTCATCGGCAATTGGATCACCTACGACACGCCGGTGAAGGAAATCGTCGAGTTTGTGGAGAAGGTTTATCTGCGCCGCGACTTGAGCGATTTCAAAGGCGACCGCAAATTCGTCCGCGACGACCAGGCGCAAAAGGCCTTCTCGAAACTGCGCAGTTCCATCGGCGGCGTCTATGCCTGGCGTTTGAATCCCTCCACCCCGCCCGAGTTCCGGCCCAAGACACCCGAGGAACATGAGCGCATCCGCAAGGAAGCCGACTTCACCTTCCGCCAGGCGTTCGCGTTTTGTCCGTACAGCCCGGAAGCCGTCTTCCGCTACGTGCAGTTGCTCACGCAGTATGGGCGCTTCGACGACGCCCTGCTCATCGCTGAAACCTGCCTGAAGCTCGATCCCTTCAACGGGCAGGTGATGGGCCTGGTGGGCAATCTGCGCGCGATCCGGAAACAGCAGGCCGATTTCGAGCAGGCGCGCAACAACCTCGCGCAGATGGAGCAGAACGTGCGCAACAGCCCCACCAACTTCCAGGCCGCCCTCGACCTGGCGGCGGCGTATTTTCAAATCCAGCAAACGGACCGGGCCATCGCCGTCCTCGACCAGGTCCTCGCCAATCCGCAGGTCAACGCCAGCGCCATTCTCGCCATCGCCACGGTGTACAACGACCTCAAGAATTTTCCCAAGCTCGAGCAGGCGCTCGAACGGCTGGTCGTGATCATGCCGGAATCACCCGAAGCTTGGTATGACCTGGCCGCTTTCAAGGCTTTCTTGAACAAACCGGCCGACGCCATCGAGCCGCTCCGCAGGGCGATGGAACTGAACACCCAGCGACTGGCCAGCAATCCTCTGTCGCCCAATCTGGCCCTCTCCAACCGCACCGATCCCCGATTCAACGCGTTGCGGCTGTTGCCCGAGTATCAGAAACTGTTTGCGCCGCCGTAGCCGAGGTGGGGCACGCCGCGCGGGTAGTCGTGACGCCTCGTCGCCTCTCGGTTTCTTGCATGTCCGCCAGCCTGCCGGAGGGGAGGCTTGCCAGCCGGCCGGCCCATGTCCAACCTCCGGCCATCCGCGGGCAGACCCGGTTGAAGGAAGAGGAATTGCGTCCGCAGTTCTTGCTCCGTTGCTTATCCGCTTGCGATTGCGGGCGCGATGCGATCAGGCTCGGCGCCGTCATAAATGAACCTGCTGGATTGCACCTTTCCCACCCCCGCTGAAAACCTCGCCTGCGACGAGGCACTTCTGGAGGCGGCGGAGGCTGGTGAGTGCGGCGAGATGTTGCGGTTCTGGGAACCGCGACAACTGTTCGTCGTCGTGGGCTATGCCAACAAGCTGGCCACGGAAGTCAACCTGGAGGCTTGTGAGAGCCGCGGCGTGCCGGTTCTGCGACGCTGCTCCGGCGGCGGCACGGTGCTGCAGGGACCGGGCTGCCTGAACTACGCGGTGGTCTTGAGGATGGAAGGGTTTGAGCGGCTGCGCACCATCTCCGCCGCCAACCGGTTCATCATGGAGCGGAATCGCGCTGCCATTGAATATTGTCTCTCAAGCAGGGAAACAATCTCCCTTGGAAATACCGGAGTCGTCCCTTTTCCGCTCCTCACGCCTCCCAAGGACGGACCGGACATGGCCGAGGGCGGATCCACGCTACCAGCTCACGAAATGCAAACAGCATCCATGGTGAAGCACAATGTCCAAACCTCCCGCCCTCACGTCAGCGTGGAAGGACACACCGACCTCACGCTCGCGGGAAGAAAGTTCTCGGGCAATTCCCAGCGTCGCCGACGGCGCTTCCTCTTGTTCCACGGCACGTTTCTGCTCGACTTCGACCTGGCGCAGATGGAGACGCTGCTGCCGCTGCCCTCGCAGCAACCGCATTATCGCCAAGGCCGGAGCCATCGTGATTTCCTCGTCAACCTGCACCTGCCCGCTGCCATGGTGAAGGCCGCACTCTCGAACGTATGGCACGTTACAACTCCGTTGAGTGAAGTCCCCGGTCAGCGGATTGAAGCTCTCGTCAAAGACAAGTACTCGACCCGGGACTGGAATTTCAGATTCTGATCCCCCTGACTTGGAGCGGTCATCCTGATCGGTTGGCAGCCACCGTGGTGAGTGGTTCGGTGATTCGGGCTGACCGAATTTGCGCTTGCCTCGGCTGGCGCGGCAATGCCTACTTTTCAGCAATCGGAAATTGAGAGTCAGGGGAAAACGGGCAGCACCCAATCACCTCCGCCTATGGCACGAAAACTCATTCAAATCGAGCAGGCATACCTTCTGGCCAGGGACTGTTACGCCGAGCTCGGCGTGGACACGGACCTGGCCATCCGGCAACTCGCGCGCATTCCCATCTCGATTCACTGCTGGCAGGGCGATGACGTGGGCGGCTTCGAGAACGCCGGCCAGGAGTTGGGCGGCGGCCTGGCCGTCACCGGCAATTATCCCGGCAAGGCCCGCACCCCCGATGAACTGCGGGCCGATTTCGAGAAGGCGATTTCGCTGATCCCCGGCAGGCATCGGTTCAATCTGCACGCCAGCTACGCCGAGACCGGCGGCAAGCGGGTGGATCGCGATGAGTTGAGCCCCGCGCAGTTCAAGCACTGGATTGCCTGGGCGAAATCCATCGGCATCGGACTGGATTTCAATCAAACCTACTTCGCCCACCCGAAGGCCGCGCAAGGCATGACGCTGACGCATCCGGACAGACGCATCCGCCAGTTCTGGATCGAACACGGCATCCGCTGTCGCGAGATTGGCGCGGCCATGGGCAAGGGGTTGGGCAGGACTTGCCTCACCAATCTCTGGATTCCCGATGGCATGAAAGACACACCGGCGGATCGCAAAGGCCCTCGCGAACGTTTGCTGGCATCGTTGGACGCCATCTTCCAGAAAAAGATTGATCGCAAACTGAACGTGGATTCGGTCGAGCCAAAACTTTTCGGCATCGGTTCGGAGAGTTATGTGCCCGGCTCGCACGAGTTTTACCTCGGTTACGCCGTGAGCCGGCAAATCCTGTTGACGCTCGACGCCGGGCATTACCATCCCACGGAAGGCATCGCGGACAAGATTTCCTCGGTGCTGTTGTATCTGCCCGAAATCGCATTGCACGTCAGTCGCGGGGTGCGCTGGGACAGTGACCACGTGGTGACGCTCACGGACGAGTTGCAGGCGATCGCGCAGGAGATCGTCTGGGGTGGACATCTCGGCCGCGTGCGCATCGGGCTGGATTATTTCGATGCGAGCATCAACCGCGTGGCCGCATGGGTCATCGGCACGCGCAACATGATTAAAGCGCTGTTGCTGGCCCTGCTCGCGCCCATCGAAAGTTTGAAAGCCCTGGAACTCGAGGGTGATTTCACCTCCCGCCTTGCGCTGATGGAGGACGCCAAGACGCTGCCATTTGCCGCTGTCTGGGATTACTACTGTGAGACGGCGGGCGCCCCCGTCGGCAATGCCTGGCTCGCCGAAGTGAAGGACTACGAGCGAACGGTGCTCTCCAAACGACGCTAAGAACCAACTCACCGCATGGGTCCGAATCCATTCCTCGGCGTCTTCTTCCACTGGCTGGGCGGGTTGGCCTCGGGAAGCTTCTACGTGCCATACCGTTTCGTTCGGAAGTGGTCCTGGGAGGTGTACTGGCTGGCCGGTGGGTTTTTTTCCTGGATCATCGCCCCCTGGGTGTTTGCCTGGCTGCTGGTGCCCGACCCTGTGGCCATCATCCGGCAGGCTGACGAGCGCACCTTGACCCTGGCGTATGTGTTCGGGGCGCTCTGGGGATTGGGCGGGCTGACGTTCGGGCTGACGATGCGCTATCTCGGCATCGGGTTGGGCATGGCCGTGGCCCTGGGTTATTGCGCGGCGGTCGGCACACTGACGCCGCCGATCATCGAGCAGAAGTTTGGCGAACTTCTGGTGACCTCTTCGGGCGTGGTCACTTTGCTGGGCGTGTTCGTCTGTCTGGCGGGCATCGCGGTTACCGGACTGGCGGGCATGAACAAGGAAAAGGAACTTTCCGACGAGCAGAAAAAGGCCGCGGTGGCGGAATTCAATTTCACCAAGGGCTTTTTCGTGGCGACGTTTTCCGGAGTCATGAGCGCCTGCTTCGCCATCGGGCTGTTTTATGGGAAACCCATCATGCGCGCGGCCGAGGAGGTGCTGCGAGAGAGCGGTCGGTCGGATTTGTGGTCCAATCTGCCGGTGCTGATCGTGGTGTTGCTGGGCGGCTTCACCACGAATTTCATCTGGTGCCTCATCCTGCTCGTCAAGAACCGCACCGCGCGGCAGTACCTCAGCACGACCTACGCCCCCGGCCTCCATGACCCGAAAACCATCATTGAGACGGCGATAGACGCGCCGAGCGAGGAAGTGGTCCGCGGCGCTTCGCTGCGACCAGTTGACGGGCTTCGCGTGCCCTTGCTGACGAATTACCTGTTCTCCGCGCTGGCCGGCGTGACGTGGTATCTCCAGTTCTTCTTTTACAGCATGGGACAGATGCGCATGGGGAAGTATGAATTCTCGAGCTGGACCCTGCACATGGCCAGCATCATCATCTTCAGTTCACTGTGGGGCATCGCCCTCAAGGAATGGAAAGGTTCAAGCCGTAAGACGCGACGACTGCTCTCTGTGGGTTTGCTTACGCTGATCTTGTCCACCATCATCGTCGGCTACGGAAACTATTTGGGCGCGCAGGCCGCGCACTGAAACACGACGCCGGTTGGTCGGACAAGAGCGCGGTAATGCCTCAGTCTTGCCCGACGGGCGCGGTCGTAGCGCGGGATTCCATCCTGCCGTGTCGCGGATTTCCAATCCGCAGACGTTCGCTGTCACCGATGTTTTTTGGTGTTTGGCCGATCTGCCGAATGGAATTCGGCGATACGGCAGACTGGAAGTCTGCGCTACCGCTGTGCAACAGTGAGCCATTACAGAACGCGGCGGTTATCCGCCGATACGAAAGCGAACCTCGCGATCCAGAAAAGTTTATGAAACATTCAAGAACTCTTCGTCAGACGGTGTTCCCCGGCCGCCGGGTCAGGCTGGTGGCAGCGTGGCTGACCATTCTGACCGGTGGGTTGGTTGCCGCCGAACTGCGAATGTGGGCGAGCAGTGCCGGCCTGCCTCCGGCGCTTCCGGCGAACGTTCGCCAGGCGGCCGAGGCTTCGCCGCTGCGTTCATGGTTCCTGCCGCCGGTCCGAATCGTCTGGCAAAGCGATCAGGGCGTGCAGCACGCCGCCAACCTGCTTCAGCCGAAGCCCGGTCAGGCAGTCCTCAGCGAACCGTCTCCGCCTTGTGTCCTGACTTCCTCCTCGAATCACACTGCCGCCATTCTGCTCGACTTCGGCGTGGAGGTGCAGGGCTACATCGAACTTTTCACGCCGATGACGAAGGATCAGACACCCGCGCCGGTGCGCGTGCGATTTGGCGAGTCTGCTTCCGAGGCGATGGCGGAACTTGGCGGCAAGCAGAACGCGCAGAACGATCACGCGATTCGCGATCAAACCCTTGTTCTGCCGTGGTTGGGGAAAAAGACCATAGGGCCGAGCGGCTTCCGCTTTGTGCGATTGGACGCGCTTGATCCCAAGCATCCCGTTTCATTGAGCCAGGTGCGCGCGGTTCTCGTGTTGCGCGACCTGCCTTACGTTGGTTCGTTCCGCTGCAACGACGAGCGGCTCAATCGCATCTGGCAGGTCGGCGCTTACACGGTTCACCTCAACATGCAGGAATATCTGTGGGACGGCATCAAACGCGACCGACTCGTCTGGCTCGGCGACATGCACCCCGAAGTCAGCACCATCAATGCGGTGTTCGGCTTCAATGACGTCGTGCCGCGCTCGCTCGACTTGATCCGCGACGTGACGCCGCCCACCGAATGGATGAACGGCATCAGCAGTTACTCGATGTGGTGGGTGATCATTCACGAGGATTGGTGGCAGCATCACGGCAATCGCGCCTACTTGGAGGCGCAGAAGGATTACCTCCGGAAACTGCTCCGTCATCTGGCGAAATTTGCCGGTGAGGACGGTTCGGAAACGCTCGATGGCATGAGGTTTCTTGACTGGCCGACTTTCGAAAACAAACAGGCCGTCCACGAAGGGTTGCAGGCGATGCTGTTGATGACCATGGACAGCGGCGCGCGGCTCTCGAAGTTGCTGGGTGACGTGGAAACGGCGACGCTCTGCGACCAGACGGCGGCGAAGCTGCGGCGGCACGCACCGCCAACGAGCGGCCGCAAGTCTCCGGCGGCTCTGCTGGCTTTGGCCGGCGCCCGCGACGCCAGGGAAGTCGCCAACTCAGTCTTGAAGCGCGATGGCCCGAGCGACATTTCCACGTTTTACGGATTCTATGTGTTGCAGGCACTGGCCAAATCCGGCGATTACGATACTGCCTTGGATCTCATCAGCACCTACTGGGGCACCATGCTGGACTACGGCGCGACCACCTTTTGGGAGGACTTCGATCTCGGCTGGACGAACAACGCGGCGCGCATTGACGAACTGACGCCGCCGGGAAAGAAGGATTTGCACGGCGATTGCGGCGCGCATTGCTACGTGGGTTTCCGTCACAGCCTCTGCCACGGCTGGGCGTCGGGCCCGACGGCGTGGTTGAGCCAGCATGTGCTCGGCGTCCAACCGTTGGAGCCGGGCTTCAAGCGCGTGCGCGTCGCTCCGCAATTGGGCCGGCTGCAATGGGCGGAAGGCACGTATCCAACGCCGCAGGGGCCAATCCAAGTTCGCCACGAACGCCGGGCGGACGGCAGTATCAAGAGCGACATCAAAGCGCCGAGGGGTGTGAAAGTGGTTAGGTTAAGATGAACTGGACAAAGGTAGGTCAAAATAATGGGGTCAAAATGATGGAAACAAAGAGCATGGACTTTATCAGGAAATACCAACCGCTGCGTCTTCCCGTTCTTTCTTCATCATTGTGACCCCATTATTTTGACCTCCAAGCCATGCCTGTCTCTTGTCCCATACAGTTCAAGATTCTGACGGACGATGAGTTCCGCAATCTGGATTACCGGGTGATGGCTCAGGTTTTCGCGAGCCACAATGAGATGAGCCGGCTTTGTGATGAGAACATCTACAAAGCCGACCTCGCGGCTCGATGGGAAGCCGCTGGTCTCGGCCCGGTGCATACCGAGGTGGCACTGGATGTCACCTGGGGCTCCTTCAGCAAGCGATACTTTCTGGATCTGGTGGTCCGGGACACGCATCTCTATGAGTTGAAGTGCGCGTTGCTGCTGGTTGGGGAGCATAAAACCCAGATCCTCAATTATGTCATGCTGCTCGGACTGCGCACCGCCAAGCTCATCAACTTCCGGCCACCGCAGGTGGAATCCTGGTTTGCCTCATCGCGACTGCCGCTCGAATCCCGTCAGCGTGTGACGTGCGACGACTCTCTGTGGCTCGAGTTGACGCCGTTTTGTTCTGGTTTCCGCGCCGCCTTGATGGAAATGCTTGGTGAATTCAAAGCCTTTCTCGACCTTGGTCTTTATGAATCGTTGCTCACAGACTTTCTTGGAGGTGAAGGCACCGTCGTTCAACGTGTTGAATTGGTTCGGGACGGCCTCAAGCTCGGATACCAGCGTTGCCAGTTGCTCACTCCAGACGTCGGATTTCGGCTCACGGCTCACACCGGAGACAGTGCTCAAGCACGCTCCCAATTGATTCGCTGGCTTTCGCATACCCGGCTGCGTGCCTTGCAGTGGGTGAATCTCAATCGCACAAGCATTGAATTCGTGACTCTGCCCCATCCATGATGCTGACCCCATCATTCTGACCTATGACTTACTGGAGAACTGTCCTGCTGCTTAGCCTCCTTTCACTGTCACTGGCACGGAGCCACTCCGCGGTCGCTCTGGAAGTGACCGCGTTGCGCATCGAATACCTGCGTAATCCTCTGGGCATTGATTCCCTGTCACCGCGTTTGCAATGGCAGCTTGCCTCCAGCAAACGCGGGCAAACCCAGTCTGCCTACCGCATCCTCGTGTCCTCATCACTGAAAAGACTCGCGGCTGGCGAAGGCGATCTGTGGGATTCAGGCAAGGTGGCGAGCGATGCCAGCATCCAGATTGCTTACGCGGGCCGGCCTGTGTCCTCCGGACAGGAGTGCTTTTGGAAAGTCCAAGTGTGGAATCAGGACGGCAAACCCTCGCGCTGGAGCGAACCAGCCAGGTGGAGCATGGGATTGCTCAAGCCGGAAGACTGGCAGGCGCAGTGGATTTCCTACCGCGACACCGCGCCGTTACATAAGGATCGCAACTCATTGTTCCTGCCGCCCGCGCGCCACTATCGCAAGGACTTCGCGGCGCCGAAGCCAATCAAGCGGGCGATGATTTACGTCTCCGCGCTCGGCCTGGTGGATCTTCACTTGAATGGCAAACCGGTCACCGAGGCCTTCTTCGAACCAGGTTGGGCGGATTACCACAAACGCGTTCACTATCGAACACACGATGTCACCGAATTGCTGCGTAAGGGCGACAATCGCCTTGGCGCCATTGTGACCGACGGTTGGTACGCCGGTTACGTCGGCTATGGCCTGCTGGTCGGTTACGGACCAAACAAGGTGGGCCGTTATTTCTACGGCAAGACGCCGGCGTTGCTGGCCCAGCTCGAAATCGAATACGCCGACGGCTCACGGGAAGTGATCGGCACGGATACAACGTGGCAGGTAAGCGGCGACGGCCCGATTCGCGAGGCGGACTTGATCATGGGTGAGGCTTTCGATGCCCGACGCGAAGACGCAAACTGGTGTGTTCCGCCTTCGATCACCCGTCACGCACACGGTCCTTCGCTCGGATGGAAGTGGGAGAATGCGATTCGTGCCGAGGACAACGGCAGCACCCGGGCGATTTATTCCGACACCCTTGGCGACCGCGAAGTCGAACTCGGTTTTCAACGCCCGCCGAAGTTGCAGCCTTATGTCGCCCCACCGATCCGAGCGACGCAAGAACTCAAGGCGAGACGCCTCACCGAACCGAAGCCCGGCGTTTACATCTTCGATCTCGGCCAGAACATTGCCGGCATCATCCGGCTCAAGGTCAAAGGCCCGGCTGGAACAAAACTGCAACTCCGTTACGGCGAAATGTTGCACGACGATGGTCGCTTGATGACGGAGAACCTTCGCAAGGCCCGCGCGACAGATTACTACACGCTGCGTGGCGACGCGAAGGGTGAGACCTGGATGCCGCGCTTCACTTATCACGGATTCCAGTTTGTCGAAATCACCGGCCTGCCCACGAAGCCCGGACTGGACGCAGTTACCGGAATTGTTCTTCACAATGATACTCCGCTTGCAGGCGAGTTCGCGTGCTCGGAGGAAGTGATGACGCGCTTCTGGAAGAACACGCAATGGACGCAGCGGGCAAACTTCATCGAAATGCCGACCGACTGTCCGCAGCGCGACGAGCGCCTCGGTTGGATGGGCGACGCGCAGATCTACGTCCGCACCGCCAGCTTCAACGCCGATGTGTCCGCCTTCTTCACCAAGTGGCTGCAGGACGTCGAGGAAGCCCAGCGCGACTTTGGCGCCTATCCCGATTACGCGCCTTACCCGATGGCGCACGGCGCGCCTGGTCAGACCTGGGGCACGGCTTGGACGGATGCCGGCATCATTTGTCCGTGGACGATCTGGAAGGTTTACGGCGACACGCGTCTGATCGAGCGGCAGTGGGATTCGATGACGCGCTTCTTAAACTGGCGGAAACAACGAGCGCCGGATTTTCGCGGCCGCAAGGACGGCAACACCTGGGGCGACTGGTTGAATGTGAATGAAGAGACGCCGATTGAATTGATTGACGCAGCCTACTTCAAGCTGGACGCCGACTTGATGTCGCAAATGGCCCGGGCCATCGGTCGCGCCTCGGAAGCGGAGGGTTTTGCCAAACTGTCCGCCAATATCGCAGCACAGTTCACAAAGGATTACGTGAACGACAACGGCACGTTGAAGGTGAACACTCAGACGGCGCACGTTCTCGCTTTGGAATTCGCTCTCGTGCCGGAGCCGGCACGAAAAGACCTGGCCGCCCGGCTCGCGGACCGCATCGCGAAGAATGACTTCCGCATGGCGACCGGTTTTCTCGGCACCAAGCCGCTCTTGCCGGTCCTGTCGGCCAACGGTCATCACGATCTGGCGGTGCGACTGTTCCAGAGCCGCCGGTTTCCCTCCTGGGGCTACGAAGTCATCAATGGCGCGACGACGGTCTGGGAGCGCTGGGACAGCTACACCAAGGAACATGGTTTCAACGGAGCGAGCGGCAACCAGAACGCCTCCATGAACAGCTTCAGCCACTACGCCTTTGGCGCCGTCATGGAGTGGGGCTTTCGCACCCTGGCTGGCATGGACACGGATGGACCGGGCTACAAACGCATCATCATCCAGCCTTCACCGCCCACGCCGGCCAGCAATCCTGAGAATGAACCCATCCACTGGGTCAGATCACACTACGACTCGATCCATGGCCGCATCGCAAGCAACTGGCGGCGCACCACGGATGGATTCGAATTGGAAGTGAAGATTCCCCCGAACACCACGGCCACAGTCTTCCTTCCGGCTGTCAGCGCGGACAGAATCACCGAAAGCGGCAAGTCGCTGGCGAAGACACGCGGGGTGAAGCTTCTGCGCATGGATGGCGATCGCGCGGTGCTGGCGGTCGAGTCTGGCGCCTATCGCTTTGTTTCTGGTTTATGAACCATCAAAACCGTCTGACCGAAATCGTGTTGAACATGCGACAAAAGTTCGCACAGGTACTTTGGCTCGTTTGCCTGGTTGTAGCGGGCAAGATAACGACGCTTGCCGCGCCGCTCGACACCAACGAATGGGCCTTTCTTGACAACAACCAAATCCGCATCGGCGTGAAGAAAACCTCCGGCGCGTGCGTTGGCTATTTCTCCCTGAGCGGTTCGAATCGCAACCTGCTCAATCACCACGACCAGGGCCGGTTCATCCAACAGTCCTTTTACGGGGATGAGGACGGCACGTTGTGGAACAAGCAACTCTGGCGGTGGAACCCGGTTCAAGGCGGCGATTGGAAGGGCCATCCCGCAAAACTGCTTTCTTTCAAAGCGGAGACGAATTCCATCTACGCACGCAGCCTGGGTCGTCATTGGTCCGGTTGTGTGGATATGCCGGACGTAATCTTCGAGGAATGGATTACACTGACCGGCCGTGTGGCGCACATTCGCTATCGCATGACTTACGCGGGCGAACAGTCACACGCGATTCGCGACCACGAAATCCCCGCTGTCTTCGTTGAACCCGATCTCGACACGCTGGTGCTCTATGATGGCAAAGAGCCATGGACCGGAGGTGCGTTGAGCCGTTCGCGACCCGGCTGGCCCAACGAATCGCGGCGGTTCTCCGAGCAATGGGCGGCTTTCGTGGACAAGGATGACTTTGGCGTCGGGGTCTATGTTCCGGCGGCCACGAATCTCACCTGTTATCGCTTCGGTGAAGGGGGCAGCGCACGCGGAGCGTGTTCCTATTTCGCGCCGCTGATCCGGCTGGCGGTGACGCCTGGGTTGGTTTTCGATTATGACGTTTACGTGGCCATCGGTTCGCCCGAGGAACTCCGGCAACAATTCGGCCGCATCCGTCACGCCGCCGCGCCGCCGGCCCCATCCCGATGAACGGCCGGTTCAAGCCGCGCAAGGCACGGCGATATCCGTCATCAGCAACAAGCCGGGTGGAGACTTCAGGATGCGCGGAGCGGCATTGACAAGCGACGCCACGGTGGCGGCATCGCCGGCCACGCCGCCGTTGAGCGTCAGGTTGAGCGGCGGGTCTCCCTCGATCTGGCAGGCATCGTGAGGGTTGGGCGCGTCCAGATACATCTTGAGGTCAAGGGTGAGGCGGACTTCGCCGTCCACTGTGGCCTCCGCGCGTTGATGCAAACCGCAGCACTGGCCCTTCTTCACCTCGACGTGCCGGGTGCGGATGTCGCGGCTGGCAACGACGGCCTTGCCGGTTTCGGTGAGTTCCGAGAGCTTCCAGCCGAGACAATGGGCGATCAACGCGGCGGAATCCTTCAGCCCCGCATGGCCGGCCTTGCCTTCGTTGAACAGGCGCTCGAATTCAGCCGGCGTCAAACCGCTGCCGATCTTTTTCTGCAACGGGCCACGGCGCGTTGAAGCGTTCACGACGCGCTGAACGTGAATCGCTCGCACGTTGCGGCACACACCGGTCAAACACACGGGGAGCAAGTCCATGACAAACCCGGGATTCACACCCGTGCCCAGCACGCGCGCGTTGCCCGCCTTGGCGGCTTGATCGAGTTTCACCGCCAGTTCCGGCTCGCGCAGTTGCGGAAACAACAATTCCTCGCAGGAGGACACGACGCTGATGCCTTGTCGCACGATTGGCTCGATCTGAGCGCAGGCATCCTTGATCTTCGAGACGGCGGTATGGAAGATGACATCCGGGCAGCCCTTGGCCATGAGGTCGTCGAGCGAACGATGAACGCTCGCGCCGCGCAGCGCCGTGTCACCGGTGATCTCCATGAGCGGCTTGCCGACTTTCTCCGGGTCAATGTCAATGGCACCGACGATTTCCGCCCAGGGTTTGGTGGCGGCCAGCCTCAGCGTTTCGATTCCAATCGGACCCAGGCCAAACTGCGCAATCTTGATCTTGCTCATGTATGCGACGGCGGCGTTGAGAATTTCAGCTTGTTTTCGCCGGGAATTCAACCGGCGGGCGCATTTTCAGGAGCAACTGTGGCTCAACGCAAGGAGGATTAGAAGGGTCTCACCAGGGCGAATTGACTCAAAAAGAATGTTAGCGAAGGCGGGGAGAAATGGTTTGAGGAAACCATACGTTGACTCAAAAGGGGTGTTACCGAGCTATGGACACCCAAATGAGTCACAAAACACGAATGGAAGTGC
>WYBW01000167.1 GCA_011525685.1 Verrucomicrobiia bacterium | reverse complement strand
GCACTTCCATTCGTGTTTTGTGACTCATTTGGGTGTCCATAGCTCGGTAACACCCCTTTTGAGTCAACGTATGGTTTCCTCAAACCATTTCTCCCCGCCTTCGCTAACATTCTTTTTGAGTCAATTCCCGAGCGAAAAATCTTTGAGATTTTTGTGGATTATCCACTTTCCTTTGGTACATTCGCGAACCCTTGAAAGAGCGAGGGACTGCTCAGAGCGGGGCTGTGGGCAGATTGAACGCTTTGACCAAACTTTGAGACGTAGTGTGACGACAAAAAAGAAAGAAGCACCCAAAGCGACCGGGCGGGGCAAGCCGCACGCGTCGGCCACCGCCGCCGCCATTCTGGGCCGCGCCCCCACCAAGTCGCGCGAGAATCCCGGCCACAAGCGCATCAAGCCGGAATGGCAGAAGTACTACAACCACCTGCTCGAACTTCGCGAGCAACTGATGCATCAAATGAACGGCCTGGCCAAGGATTCCGCCCAGGAGATACCCGGTTACAGCCTGCACATGGCCGACTCCGGCACTGACAATTTTGACCGCGATTTCGCCCTGAGCCTGCTTTCGTCCGACCAGGACGCCGTTTACGAAATTGAAGAGGCGCTCAAGCGGATCGAGCGGAACACCTACGGCGTTTGTGAATTGACCGGCAAGCCCATCCCCAAGGCCCGCTTGGAGGCCATTCCGTGGACGCGCTTCACGGTTCAGGCCCAGGCGCAACTGGAGCGCGAGGGCGCATTGCGCCAGCGCCGGTTGGGGCAGCTCGGGACCGTGGATGCCGTGGGCGCTCCTGAAGTCGAGGAGGACGACGAACCCGAGGAGAAGGTCAAGGAGAAGGAATAGCTTATGCCGCGCGAGATCATCACCATCGAATGCACCGAGGCACGCAAGGAAGGCAAGTCGCCGTCGCGCTACACCACCACGCGCAACAAGAAGACCCAGACCGAGAAACTCGAAATCCGCAAGTATAACCCGGCCTTGCGCCGTCACACGTTGCATCGCGAAATCAAGTAACGCCATGCCCCGCAAAACCCACACCGACAAACCCGACCGCCGCGGCACGCGTCGCGGCTATGGCGAAACCCGCACCCCGCGGCCCAAGCCCAAGATTGATTTCACCGTGGACGCCCTGGACTTTAAGAACACGAATCTGCTCCGGCAGTTCGTCACCGACCAGGGCCGCATCCTGCCGCGTAAATACACCGGCCTCCCCGCCCATTATCAGCGCAAACTGAACCGTGCGATCAAGCGCGCCCGTCAGATGTTGTTGATGAAATAGGCCGATTCACGCCAGCACCGTTCTTCTCAGGACCGGCCAAGGGCGCAGGTTCATCCTCGCAACACCCGGTGTCCGTATTTTTGGGACAGCGTCCGGAACCACCCGCGTTCCGAATCACTGGCGAGCTGGAATACGGACAAATCCCTCTCGACATCCTCGCCAGCGCAAAAAAAGAAAAGGCCACGCTCGAAGCGTGGCCTTCCTTTTCCCTTGGTAAAATCCTGTTACCCCTTCAGGTTGCCGCCTCCTCCTGCCAGTCCGCCAGATGCAGGTACTCTTTGATCTTCCGACGTTCGTAACGATGTTTCATGGGCTTCTTCGGTTGGTTGTTCAATTTGCGGAACGGATGTTTGGGGTCGCGAATTGCCTCGCTGATGACTTCGAACGTTTTAGTCATGGCTTTGTTACCGTTGACGTTGGCCTGAGACCGACGCGGCCACGCGGGCGTTCCTTGTTGCTGCCCGTGTCGAATTCGTGGGCCATCGCCGCTCAAGCGGGTTTATGATACGACATCCAACTTCAGTCGTCATTCAATTTTTTCTCCAAGCAGTTTCTGTGCTCAGGCCGGTTGCCCGCCGCGACCGCCCCAGGCCAAAGCTCGGACAAAGGCATGGCGAGCTTTCGAGGCGCGCCCCGAACGCATGGATTTCCAGATGATTACGAGCAGTTGGCGCCGCTGCGCAAGGAGATGCAGAGAAAAATGCCCAGCCGCTCAAGACAACGGCGAGCGGCCTGTGCCGCGAGGTGGAAAAATTGTAGCCAGATTGGCTGTAGCCTTCTTGACACCGTGACCGATTCGCAAACGTGTCATCCACGCGGGTCTATCGCCCACTCAATCTTCCAAGTGCCAGAACGAATGGACCACCCTCGAGGCCCGGTCCACCTCCCAAAGCTTCCGAAACGCCACCCGTTCGACGTGCCCATCCAGCAAAGTCACATTGGCCCCGCTGCTGTGAATCGTCGGGCAACCGTGGTTGAAGGGAACATTCGGATACTGCGGCATGGTGTCCGGCCTGCCGTCGCCATTCAGGTCCAGCGTGAAGTAATAGTTCGGCTCCACCGGCGAATAGACGTAGTGCGTGATGGTATCCATGAACATCAACGCATCGGCGGGTTTCTTGATGCGGTGGGCGCTCAGGGAGTGGCGGCTGTCAATGTAGTAAAACGGCCCGCTCAAGGGACTTCCGTAAGCGCCAAAGTTCGCGCCAATCCAGCAGTTCCAGGTGGTTGGATTCCAGTTACCCCGGTAAAATGGCGGCGCGGAGAAACTGCCGCCGGGGCACATGCGCAAGGCGTTGGTGTAAGCCTCCGTGTTGCCGAATTGCACCCCTTGCCGGGTGCGCTGGGCCACATAGGGAGCCAGTTTCATGTGCCAGAAGTCCCGGGTGTAATCCGTGGACAAATCTCCGAACGGCGGCAGGCGGTCTTGGTAATCACCCAGATACATGACCGTGGCATACCCCCAATTCTTCATGTTCGAGCCACAGTGAACGGTCTTGGCTTTGGCCTTGGCCTTTGCCAAGGCTGGCAACAACATTGCCGCAAGGATGGCGATGATGGCAATGACCACCAGCAACTCGATCAAGGTGAACCCCCGGTTGGCTCTCGCAATCATCGGTTCATCGGGTTGGGACAAGCTGTCAAAACGGTTGCGCCCCGGATTTCCCCTTGAATCCACCAGAGCGAATACAGCCCTGCGGAGGCAGGCTCGCCAGCGTCAATCAGCCAATCAACAACTTACCGCTATCGCTGAAACACCGCGTCCTGAAGACGGCGCAGGTCCACGGTCGTGTTGACGCCCGCCTGGATCAATGGGGCGTTCAACACATTGTCCCTCGCCAACGTTCTCCACTTCCAGTTTTCCGCGTGGCCGTCGGCAAACCCAAACACTCCGGCCCGCCCATGACGCACCGTGGGCGAATTCTGCCACTCGTTGAGCTGGGCTGCGGCGTTGACGGCGAAGTAGCCATCATCAAGCGTCTCAATGCTCTCGTCCACAAACGTCATCGCCTCGACGGGTGTGGGCCTCTTGATCTCAGCGAGCTTTTTGTACTGCGGAAACTGCGCGCCCAGCACCCAGGTGGTGTCGGGCACGCCGTAGCGCGCGGCATCGGCCGCGCCCGCGCCGCCCATCCGACCTTGCAGCGAATAGTGCCGCACCAGTTGGACGGTCCGCATGTGAGCCGGAGCCGGGGGCAGCACGGGGCCGGTCTTGGCCGCCGGACAACGGTAAACGTCCACGTTGGGATTGTAGGGATAGAGCAAACCGCGCCGGATCGCCAAAAGGTTGGTCGCGCCAGGAAGACTGTAAACACTGCCCACCGTGCCATCAATCCACGCGCGAGGGTCGCCCAGCCAGTTGGGCGGCAACATGTCGTTGTAATCGCCCGTGTACATCTGCCAGGAAAGCCCCAATTGCTTGAGATTGCTCTGGCAGTTGGCCGCGGTGGCCTTGAGCTTGGCCCGCGTCAATGCGGGCAAAAGCATGGCAGCCAGAATCGCAATGATGGCAATGACCACCAGCAGTTCAATCAGCGTGAAACCACTCGGAGTGCGGGTGCGTGATTTCATAAACAAATCGGCCTGATCGGCATTAAAGCTTTGGTTTGGTTGATTCTGCCCAGAACATATTCCCGAGACCGATGGCAGGGAAGAAAAAAAGAATCCGCCTAAAACGGGAGACTCTTGACGTCACCACCATTGAGCAGGTGCCGGCTCCCCGTAGCGCCGGTTTCCCAACCTGCTGGATCGCCGATTTCCAATCGGCTGGCTGTGCGAAGTCGCGCGGTCTGCGGGTTGGAAACCCGCGATCCAGCAGACTGGAAGTCTGCGCTACAGTGGTTCCAACAAGCTGCGCCCCGCCCCGCCGCCACTCGTCACTTGCCACGATTTGCGGCCTGTGCATCATCCGCGGGATGTTGCCTTACGCGCTGACGATTTTCCTCGGTGCGTTTCTGCTTTTCCAGGTTCAACCGCTCATCGGCAAGTACATTCTCCCGTGGTTTGGCGGTGGTCCCGGGGTCTGGACCACGTGCCTGTTGTTCTTTCAAGTGCTCCTGCTGGGCGGCTATGCTTACGCCCACGGACTGACGCGGTTGGCCCGTTCACGAGCGCAGGTCTTGGTGCATCTGGGGTTGCTCGCACTGGCGGTCATCTGGTTGCCCATCACGCCGGCGGACTCGTGGAAGCCGCAGGGTGAGGGCAATCCAACCCTCGAGATTCTGCTCCTGTTGGGCGCGTGCCTGGGTGTGCCCTATTTCCTGTTGGCGTCCACCGGGCCGCTGATGCAGCAATGGTTCAGTCGAGTGCGCCCCGGGATCTCGCCTTACCGACTTTACGCCCTCTCCAATCTCGGCTCGCTGCTGGCTCTGGTGAGTTATCCGTTTGTATTCGAGCCGCGGCTCACGCGGCGGATGCAGGCGGAGGCGTGGGAGTGGAGCTTCGTGGCTTACGCGGTGTTCTGCGGTTGGTGCGCGATGCGCTTGTGGCGGGCTGGACAGAAAGCGGACGCGCCATCAAGGGACGATGCGGACGAGGCCGTGCCTCCGCCGGGATGGACGCAAAAACTGCTTTGGCTGCTGCTGCCGGCCTGTGCCTCGGTGTTGTTATTGGCCACGACCAACAAAATTTGCCAGGACGTGGCGGTAATCCCGTTCCTATGGGTGCTGCCATTGGCGATTTATCTGTTGAGCTTCATCATCAGTTTCGACAGTCCGCGCTGGTATGGGCGGTTTCCCTTTACGCTGGCGCTCATTGCGGCGCTGGGGGCAATGGTCTGGGCGTTGTTCGAAGGGACGGACGCGCGGCTGCGGACGCAGATTTTGATCTACGCGGCTGGGTTGTTCATCTGCTGCATGGTCTGTCACGGCGAGCTTTACCGGCTCAAGCCCGCCCCGCGCCAACTCACGAGTTTTTATCTCATGATTGCGGCGGGCGGCGCTCTGGGCGGAGTCTTCGTGGCTCTCATCGCGCCGCTGCTGTTTGCAGATTTTTACGAACTGCACTGGGGCATGTGGCTGTGCGCGGCGCTGTTGACGGTGATATGCATCCGCGACCGGGAAGGCACGCCGATGGCGCAGTGGCGCTGGCTCGTGTGCGTGCTGATGCTGGCGGTGTTCGTGGGGCTGGACTTCGGCCTGGCGGCGGCCGTGCGGCGACAATCCGTGCTCTCGCCCGGGGCGCTGACCTGGCTGCGGATGGGCACGTGGGCTTGTCTCGCGCTGCTGGTGTTGTCGTGGATTGCGCGCGGGAAGTTCAAGAGCTTTCGGGCCTGGCGCGGTTTGGCGTGTGTATGGCTGGCGCTCGGGGTCGCCGCGCTGGCCGTGGCGTTGCGCTTGCAGGCGCGGGACGCCGAAGACACGGCCATAGCGAAGTGGCGGAACTTTTACGGCATCCTCAAGGTGTGCGAGTTTCACAAGGAAGATCCGGATGCGCATTACCTGCTGCTCCAGCACGGGCGCATCACTCATGGCATCCAGTTCACCGATCCGCGGTTCTCGCACATGCCTACGACCTATTATGGCAGCGGCAGCGGCATCGCTCTGGGCATGGGTGCGTTGCCGGAAACCGCCCGGCGCATCGGGGTCATCGGTCTGGGCACCGGCTCGATGGCGGTTTTTGGCCGGCCGGGCGATTACCTGCGCATTTACGAGATCAACCCGGACGTGCTGGCGGTGGCCCGGTCGCACTTCACCTATCTGAGCAACAGCCCCGCGCAAGTGGACGTGGTGCTCGGCGACGCGCGGCTCTCGTTGGAGCGCGAGCCGCCGCAGGAATTTGACCTGCTCGCGCTGGATGCCTTCAACAGCGACGCGATCCCCGTGCATCTGCTCACGCGGGAGGCGTTCGCGGTTTACGCGCGCCACCTCAGAACCAACGGCGTCATCGCGGTGCATACGTCGAATCAATACCTGGACCTTGAGCCTGTGGTCGTGAACGTGGCGCGACACCTTGGTTTCCACGTGGCGGTGATCAACTTCGAGGAAGACGAGGACGACACCGACGAAGAAGCCAACTGGTGGGAGTATGCTTCCACGTGGATACTGCTGACGCGCGACCAGGAGTATCTGCGTTTGCCGGCCATCAGCCAGGCCGCCAGCCCGGCGAAGACCAACACGCATCCGATCCCGCTCTGGACGGACGATTTCGCCAGCCTGTTCCAGATCCTGAACTGATCTCGCCAAGGCCGCGCACCCTGATTATTCTGGCCGCATGACATTTCGTCGCCTGCTTCGGTGGATTCTTTGGACGTGTCTGTGCGTGGTCGCGGTGGTGGCGCTGGTGGCCGGCTCGGCCTGGTGGTATCTGCATCCCAAGGTGCAGCGCACGAACGCGATTGTCTATGGCCAGCGGGGCGACCGCGAGCTTGCTCTGGACATGATCCAACCGGCCAAGCCAAATGGCCTGGGCGTGCTGGTGCTGGTGAGCGGCGGTTGGAAATCAGGCAAGCCCGGCGAGTTCGGTGCCTGGCTCGCCGCGCCGCTGCTCCGGCGAGGTTACACCGTGTTTGCCATCTATCACGTTTCGCAACCGGAGGCGAGCGTGATGGAGATCATCGAGGACATGCACCGCGCCGTGCGCTTCGTGCGGCATCATGCCAGGGAATACGGGGTAGATCCGCAAGGCCTCGGGGTGAGCGGCGGCAGCGCGGGCGGGCATTTGAGCCTGATGCTCGCCACCCGTGGCGGCCCCGGCCCGGAGAACGCGCCCGATCCTGTGGACCGCGAAAGCAGTGCCGTGCAGGCGGTGGCGATCTTCTTTCCGGTCACCGATTTGCTGAATCTTGGCAAATCAACGGAGAACCTCGGCGACGGCGGGCCGCCGAAGAGTTTTCGCCGGGCGTTCGGTCCGGAGTCAACGAACATGGCGGTCTGGCAGGTTATCGGACGGGAAACCTCCCCGATCTATCACGTCACCACGAACCTGCCGCCCATTCTCATTCACCACGGCGATGCCGACACCTTGACGCCGTTGGAACAATCCGAATGGTTCGAGGAAAAGACCCGCGCGGTTGGCCGCCCGGCGAAAATTGTGGTGCATCGCGGCGGCGGGCACGGTTGGTTGACCATGCTGTGGGACATCCGAAAGTTTGCCGGTTGGTTCGATCAGCATTTGCGACCCGAAAAATGATCGAGGGCGCGCGCGTTCCTCATCTTGCTCTTGATCCTGATCCCGCCGCCGAATCCACGCGAGATTCCGATTCGGGTTGAGAGTGGGAGCTGGACTGGGATGAGGCGGGGGCGACCGTGACAGGGCCGCTGCATATCGAAAGCACACCGCTGATTTTGGCTGAAGTCCGAAACCCGAAATGCCGAGATCCGAAAGAAACCCGAAGCCCGAAGTCCGAACGACAAGGCCACGATTGGATAGGCAACCTATTCGGGCTTCGGATGTCGGGATGCTTCCGGCCTTCGGCTTTCGGATCTCGGATGTTCACGCAAACACTTGCGCATTTGAATCGGGCGGCCCTCGGAGGCGGTTGGCGCATCCGTGAACGCCTTGACGGGCGGGGAGGCGACCCCCAACCTGCTGACGATGTTCGCGGATGTTGATTCTTCCTCCACCTCCACGCGCGCCGAAATGTTCCGCGTGCGGGGTTTGACCAAGACGTACGGCACCAGCGAGGCGGAAGTTCACGCGCTGGCGGGAGTGGACCTGGACCTTTACGAGGGCGAATTGGTGGTGTTGCTCGGACCTTCGGGCAGTGGCAAGACCACCTTGCTCAACAACCTTGGCGGGTTGGATGTGCCGACTTCGGGGGAACTCCGTTACCGCGACATGGACCTGACGAGCGCGGACGAGGACTTTCTTACACGTTACCGCCGTGAGAGCGTGGGGTTCATCTTCCAGTTCTACAATCTGATCCCGAGCCTGACAGCGCTCGAGAACGTGGCATTGATCACGGAGATCGCGCGCGATCCGATGCCCGCCGAGGAGGCGCTGGAACTGGTGAACCTGGGCGAACGGCTGGACCATTTCCCCGCGCAACTCTCGGGCGGCGAACAACAGCGTGTGGCGATTGCCCGGGCCATTGCCAAACGGCCGGAGGTTCTGCTCTGCGACGAACCGACCGGCGCGCTGGACGTGCGCACGGGCATCGTCGTGCTGGATGCCATCGAGCGGGTGAACCGCGAACTCGGCACGCTCACCGTCATCATCACCCACAACGCCATCATGGCCGACATGGCGGACCGGGTGATTCACTTTTCGGACGGGCGCGTTCACCACGAGCGCCGCAACTCCAAGCGCGCGCCGGTCAGCGCCTTGAACTGGTGATGATCTCGCACCTGGATCGCAAACTCTGGCGCGACCTTCGGCGCATGACCGGCCAGGTGCTGGCGGTGGCGCTGGTCATGGGTTGCGGACTGGCCATGATGATCATGGCGCGCAGCCTGATTCATTCGCTGGAGACCACGCGCCGCGAGTATTACGAGGGCAACCGGTTTGCTGAGGTGTTCGCCCACCTGAAGCGGGCGCCGGACTCGATTGCGCTGCGGGTGGCGGAAATTCCCGGCGTGGCGACCGTGCAACCGGCGATCTCGGTGCAGGTCACGCTGGACCTGCCCGAGATGGACGAACCGGCCAGCGGCCAGGTGCGGTCGCTGCCGGACTTCGCCGAGCCGCAGTTGAACCGGCTGTTTCTGCGCGCGGGCGAATGGCTCAAACCCGGCAGCCGCCGCGAGTTGCTCGTGGGCGAGGCCTTCGCGGAGGCCAACGAACTGAAAATTGGCGACCGGCTCGCGCTGCTGCTCAACGGACGCCGGGAGCAGTTTCGCGTTGCCGGCATCGTGCTCTCTCCGGAGTTCATCTTCGAATCACGGCCCGGCGCCGCGCTCCCGGACAACCGCACCTACGGCATCTTTTGGATGCCCTATCAGGAACTGGCCTCGGCTTACGACCTGGATGGAGCGTTCAATTACCTTTCGCTCACGCTATCCCCCGGCGCCTCGGCGCGCCCGGTCATCGCGGCGCTGGACGATTTACTCGAGCCTTACGGCGGACGCGGCGCCTACGGGCGTGCGGACCATCCCTCGCACATCCGCGTCTCGGATGAAATCCGGGTGCTGCACACGCTGGCCATCGGTTTTCCGGTGGTGTTTCTGAGCGTGGCGGCGTTCATGACCAACGCCGTCCTGAGCCGGCTGTTGAATTTGCAGCGCGAACAGATTGCCATTCTGAAAGCATTTGGGTTCACGAACCGGCAGATCGCCTTTCACTATCTCAAGTTTGCGTTCGTAATGGTGGCCATCGGGACGGTGCTGGGCTGGCTGGGCGGCATCTTTCTGGGGCACCGGATCGTGGACATGTACCACCTGTTTTTCCGCTTCCCGGAGTTGAACTTTCGACTGGATCGCTCGGCGCTGGCGCTGGCGTTGTTGGTGTGTGCCGGCGCGGCGGCGGTGGGCGTGTTCGGCGCGGTGCGGCGGGCGGCGCGGCTGCCCCCGGCGGAAGCGATGCGTCCCGAGCCGCCGGCCAACTACCGGCCCGCGTTGGTCGAGAAGACCGGGGTCGCGCACCTGCTCTCGCACACGTTCCGCATCGCCGTGCGCAATGTGGAGCGCAAACCCATGCAGGCGTTGTTCACCGTGGCGGGACTGGCGCTGGCCACGGGAATCCTCATCGTGCCAAACGCTTTCCGCGATGGCGTGAGCGAGGTGATGGATTTTCAATGGGACGTGCTCGAGCGGCAGGACGTGGACATCGGCCTGACCGAGCCGTCGAGCATCAGCGTGCGGCATCGGTTCGAGCAATTGCCTGGCGTGGTGTCGGTGGAGCCGTTTCGCTATGCGTTCGCCCGGCTTCGCTTCGGCAATCGCAGCCGGCAAATTGCGATTCAGGGCATGCCGGCCGATGGCGCGCTGGGTCGGGTGGTGGATTTTCAGACGAAGGAAATCCCGCTTCCGCCACACGGCCTGATCGTCTCCGCCAAACTCGCCGAGGTGCTCGGCGCGCGCGTGGGTGATGAACTGATCGTGGAAGTGCTCGAGGGAAAACGGCCGGTGCGAACCGTGCCGTTGGTGGCGCTGGCGCAGGATTTCGCGGGTGTGGCCGCCTACATGGACCTCCAGGCGTTGAACCGGTTGCTGGGCGAGGGCGACATCATCAGCGGCGCCGGCGTGACGCTCGATGGCGCGCGGCGGAGTGAATTCTACCGCTCGCTGAAAGAGGTCCCGCGCGTGAGCTGGCTGGCGATCAAGGATTCGTTGCGGGCCAACTTCCGCAAGACGACGGCGGCGAGCATCGGTCTGATTCAGACAATTTATCTGGTGTTCGCCACGGTGGTCGCCTTTGGCGTGGTGTATAACAACGCCCGGATTTCACTGGCCGAACGGGCGCGCGAACTGGCGACGCTGAGGGTGGTCGGCTTTTCGCGCCGCGAGGTCGGCGGGGTGCTGGTGACGGAACTGGTGATCCTGGCGTTGATTGCCGTGCCGATCGGCCTGCTGCTGGGCACGGGTTTCGCCACGGCGATTCTCAAGCAGGTCAACACGGAAACCGTGCGCCTGCCGCTGGTGCTGACCTTGGGGAACTATTCCTTTGCGGTGCTGGTGGTCACCATCGCTTCGGCATTGTCAGCGTTGTTTGTCTTGCGGAAACTCAACCAATTGAATCTCGTGGGCGCGCTGAAGGCGCCGGAGTAGTGGGACAGGCTTCCAGCCTGTCCAAGCGGGCGGCGCGGAAAAGCAAAGAACTTTACGGGCAAGTGAGCCGGGCGCGCGGAAAATCGAAATTGCATGGATGCCAGTATCAAGTCAGACAACGCCAGACAACCTGGCGAGCGACGCAACAACCAGCGTCGCCGCCCGCGCCGTTGGATTCCGTACGCGGGCGCGCTGGTCCTGCTGGGGCTGATTGTTTTCGGCCTCTGGCCGCAGCCGATACCGGTGGAAACGGCGAAAGTGGTTTCCGGCCCCCTGCGCGCCACGGTGAACGAGGAGGGAGAAACGCGGATCAAGGAGCGGTTTGTCATTTCCGCGACAGTGACCGGCCAGCTCCGGCGCGTGCCCTTCAAGCCCGGAGCGGCGGTGCTGGCCGGCGAAACCGTGCTGGCGGTGATTGATCCGCCGGCCTCCACGCCCCTGGACCCGCGGACACGCAGCGCGGCGGAAGCGCGACGAGACGCGGCGGCGGCCAACCTCGAGAAGGCCCGCGCCACCCACGACTTTGCACTCAGCGAGTGGAAGCGAAGCGAAAGGCTTTACACGGAAGGCACCGTTTCCGAGCAGGAACTCGAACTGGCCCAGTGGCGCGAGATCTCCGCCGCGCGCGAAAAGGCCGCCGCGGAAAGCGCGCTGCGGCAGGCCGAAGCCGAACTGGCCGATTTCGCGAGCGGCAGCGCCCATTCCGGCGCGCGGCCGGTCGAGGTCAAATCACCCGTCACAGGACGGGTGCTGCGCGTGTTCGAGGAAAGCACGCGCCCAGTGATCGCGGGCACGCCGTTGTTGGAGGTCGGCGACCCGGCGGATCTGGAGGTTGTGATCGAAGTGCTCTCGCGGGATGGCGCGGTGATTCAGGCCGGAGCAAAGGTGGAACTGGAGCAATGGGGCGGCAGCCGGCCGCTTGAAGCGCGCGTCCGCTGGGTCGAACCGGCGGCGTTCACCAAGATCTCGGCACTCGGGGTGGAAGAGCAGCGGGTAAACGTTATTGCCGACCTGGTCACTCCACCTGACCAGCGCGTGAACCTGGGCGACAATTTCCGCGTCGAAGCCCGAATCGTGACTTGGGAAACCGACCGGACGCTGAAGGTGTCGGCGGGCGCGTTGTTTCGCCGCGGAACCGAGTGGCAGACGTTCGTGCTGGAGGGCGGGCGGGCGCGGCTGCGCAAGGTGAGCGTCGGACGTTCCAGCGGCACGGAGATGCAGATTCTCGAGGGTTTGAACGAAGAGGACGAGGTGGTGGTTTATCCTGGCGACCGCATCCGGGACGGCCTGCGCGTGCGGCCGATCAAGATTTAGCCGGTTGCAGCGGGGCGCTTCACCCGCGCATCGGTTGAAGTGTGCCGTAGGTCAGGCTTCGCCAGACCCACTCCGCCGGGCCGAAGCGGAAATGATTCAACCACCAGACACTGAGCGGTAGTTGCGCCGCAAAAATCAGCATCACCAACCCCAGACCCGCCGCACGGCCCACCGAGCCATACCAGCCCAGGCCGTAGCTGTAAAAAATGGTCGTGCAGACCAGCGATTGAAGGAGGTAGTTGCTCAGGGCCATCCGGCCCGCGCTGGCGAGGGGACGGAGGCATCTTTCCCATTTCGCCCGCCGCAACAGCAGCGTGATTCCCGCGGCGTAGGCAAAGCAAAGTGCCGGCCCGCCCACCGCGTACGCTCCCATCGCGATCACCCAGGTGAGACTCACCTCGGACTGATTCGCGAATTCGAAACCGACGGTGTAGATCAAATTGCCGGGCAACCCGAGGCAGAGTCCCCACACCAGCAGACGGCGGAACAATCCGATGTGCGCCGCGACGTCGTGCAGCAACCGGCGTTTGCCCGCGTAAAGGCCCAGTAGAAACATCGCAAAAAAGTTCGGCGCGAAGAACCAGGTGTATGACCAGAGGAAGAGCACGTTGCGGGCGCGTTGGGCGAAGATTTCCGCCACCGTGCCTTGGGCGAAGACCCGAAGATTCTCCCGCGCCACCTGGGCATAGTATTGTTCCGCCCGGGCGAATTCCTGCTGGATGGCCTTGGCGCCCTCCGGCACCAGGGAGCCGACGGCGACCATCGCCCAGATCAACGTGTAAACCGCCACCGGGATCAGCAGAAACACGCCGGCCCAAACCAGCAGTGTCCCGGGCTTGCACTTCCGGAACGCCAGCAGCAGAAATCCGAACGCCGCATACCACACCAGGATGTCTCCCTCCCACAGAACAAAGGCGTGCAGGAGGCCGATGCCCAGCAACACCGTGAGGCGACGGCTGAACCTTCCGCTAAACGCCGCGCCGCGGGCCTCGGCGCGCTCCATTTGAATGGCCATGCCCAAACCAAACAAGAAGGAGAACAACAGGTAGAACTTTCCCTCCGCCAGAAACCGGACCGCCCAGTCAGCCAGGCGGTCATGCCACAAGGTCCAGTCCCGGCCGGTGACAAACACCTCATACACCGGCCAACTGAACAGCGTCATGTTGACGGCCAGAATGCCGAGCAATGCGAAGCCGCGGAGCGCGTCGAGCGTTTCGATTCGTTCCGTTGGGGCAACCGGTGTCAATGCCGCACGCTGCCATTCGGAGATGACGGGCGGGATTTCGGATTCAGGCTGCATGGCTGGCTTCGGGATTTCGATGCAGATCCCCTCCCTATGCCATCGCCCGCTGATCCAACACCATTCTGGCGCGCTTGAACGCCGCCCCCCGTGTCGCGTAGGTCGCATCAATCTGGCACAGGATTTCGGGCTGGTCGGTTTTCACATCCTCCTCCGTGGGCAGGCGGCCCAGCTTGCGCGCCAGATTTTGCAAGTAACATTCGATGGCCCGCTTCGAGTTGGCCGCGCGCGGTCGGGCCACGGAGGTTCGCGGCACCTGGAACGTTCCGAACAAGTCCGCGTTCTGCTTCAGCGCCGCCAGCTTTTCCCGGCTGATCCGCACATAATTCTCGTCCAAGTCCACCACGACGAATTCCCGGCCGAGTTTCGCCGCCGCAATCGCCGTCGTCCCGGCCCCGCAGAACGGATCGAATACCACCGCGCCCCGTCGCGTCGTTAACTTGATGATTCGCTCCAACAACTTCTCCGGCAACTGGCAGGGATGGGCGTCGCGGTCGCGCTTGTGCCTGATGCGATGGATGTCGAACCATATATCCGAAAGCTCGACCTTCTCATCTTCGCCCCTGGCCTTGCGTCCGTTGACACAACTGGCCCGCAGGCAATACTTCGGCGAGTCCGGCGGCAGCACCAAGTCTTTCTTGGGCCGCCCGCCCGCGGGTGAATAATTGAACACCGGCTTCCCGCCCGGTTTGGTGTAATAAAGCAACCCGTAGTGCGCCGGCATCAGCTTGCCGCGCGGGTCGGACAGCGCGTCCCAAGCGATCCAATGACGAAACTCCAGATGCCGGTTCAGAAACGCGGCGTGATGCATCGTCCACTTGGGCAGATTCAACACCAGCAAACTCCCGCCCGGTTTCAGCGCGCGGGCCATGCCCTCCAGCCAGGCGTTGCACCATTCCAGGTAATGCCGTTCGGCCAGCGCGTCGGCATAACTGTCGTAGCTCTTTTCCAGGTTGTAGGGCGGATCGGCAAACGCCAGATCAAACACGCCCTCCGGATGCAACGCGCTGATCCGGTTCAAAAACGACACACAATCGCCTTGATAAACCCTGTTTGTTTCCAAGTGCTCCAGGTTCTGCCATTGATGTGTGTCGGCGGAGTGAAACCCGGTGACGGAAATTGTCTTGCCATCCCCGGCCCGCTGCACGCCGCCCCCGGCGGCCGCCAGATGCAGCATCGCCGCCTCGTCCACCCCGGTCAGATTCACCACCCGCTCCAGCACATCGGCCGGGATGATGCCGTCGCGGATGGGTCGCCTTGGCAGATCACGCCATACATCCGAAAGCGCCGCGCCGCGCGGATGCATCAAATGCTTTTTGCCGCCCCAATCCTTCACCGTCCTGCCACACGCCGCGCAAAAAGCGTGCGGCACGCGAACCGTGTCCGTGTCGAGGTCGAGCGTCGGCGGCTTCTTCTGCGTTCGACGCGCCTTCAGGAATAGTAACAGCCCCAGGTGGCTCGGTTTCAAAAAGCCGTTGGCGGGCGCGTCATCGAGGTCCAGAGCGATCCAATACTTGAAAACCAACCGGCTGGACTCGCTGTCCAGCGACGCCAGCGCCTCACCCCAAACCGCGTTGTCTCGCGGCAACCCGTAAACGAACAAAAGCCCCCCGGGCCGCAAGACTCGCGCGCACTCCTGGACACAGCGGCGCGCCTCCGCCGTCAGTTCCCACGCTGCGACTGCCGGCCCGGCTTGCTTGGTCGCTGGATCAAACCCCGTGCTGATGATGATCAAACCCCGGCTCTCGTCCGCCATCGCGGCGAGTTGTTCCCCGGTGGATAAATTGATGCGCTGAACAGGCGGTTGCGTCACACAGAAAGGCTAAACATGATCACCCCGCGCGCCAAGCAATACTCCTTCCGTGGAGCTCCACGACACTCCCGGCGTTGCGCGTTGACTTTCCCCGCCCAGTCAGGTCACCGTGGCGTTGGTGGGACGCGCGCTCCCCGAACCTCCGCGCCGCGGCGGAAAGCGTTTCGCCGCAAACAACCGTGAGACCGGCATCGTGCCCGTCTCCATACAAATGAAGACCATGCAAACGACACAATTGCCAGCACACCGGACTACCCTCGGAGAGCTGAATCAACCCTTGAAGGCACAAACCCGCGCCACAGCCAGCCGGCCCGAGCGCCGCACGCCAGAACTGCTCTGGCAAAATTGCTCGACGCACTGGCTTTCGGCTGCATTGGCGCTCTGCGTCTGCGCCACCGTCACCCTCGCCGCCGACCGCGTCGTCTATGAGGGGCAGTCCGGCCCGGGCCGCGGCAAACACATCGTCTTCCTCACCGGAGACGAGGAGTACCGCTCCGAGGAAGCCGGACCGATGCTGGCCAAGATCCTCGCCGTCCGCCACGGCTTCAAATGCACCGTCCTCTTTTCCATCAACCCGGCCGACGGCACCATTGACCCCAACATCCAGACCAACATTCCCGGCATGGACGCACTGGCCACCGCCGACCTGTGTGTCATGAACCTGCGCTTTCGCGAACTGCCCGACGACCAGATGAAACACTTCGTGGATTATCTTCACGCCGGCAAACCCATCATCGCCCTGCGCACCAGCACCCATGCCTTTGCCTACACCCGCAACCGCCAGAGTCCCTATGCCAAATTCGACTGGCGCAACAAGGACTGGCCCGGCGGCTTCGGCCAGCAGGTGCTTGGCGAAACCTGGGTCAACCACCACGGCGACCACGGCAAGGAAAGCGCCCGCGGCATCATCGTCCCGGCCCATCGCGAACATCCCATCCTCCGCGGCGTGGACGACATCTGGGGTCCGTCCGATGTCTATGGCGTCATCCATCTACCCGCCGACGCCACTGTGCTCGTCCAGGGCCAGGTCATCGCCGGCATGAAACCCACCGACCCGCCCGTCGCCGGCAAAAAGAACGACCCCATGATGCCGCTGGTCTGGGTGCGCAACTACACCCACGAAAACGGCAAGACTTCAAAAATCGTCACCACCACCATGGGCGCGGCGGTGGACTTCGAGAGCGCCGGCCTGCGACGCCTGCTGGTGAACGCCTGCTACTGGAGCACCGGCCTTGAAGCTAGAATCCCCGCCAAAGCCAACGTGGACTACGTGGGCGAGTTCAAACCCACCTTTTTCGGCTTCGGCAAGCACAAGCCCGGCGTCAAACCCGCGGACCTGGAACTGAAGCAATAACGCGGAACGAGGCGGTTGAATTGCAGGAGAGAATTCACCGCGCGAAAGCTCGCGAATTGAAGCCCTGAATCCCGTCACAACCTGAACCTTTCGCCCGCATCGCATCATGCATTCTCCAATCCAGAACAAAACCACCGCTCCTCGCCGCAACGATCGCGCTCTCCTGACCGGGACTGGATTCAGCCGTCGTCAGTTCCTGCGCGGGACGCTGGCAGGCGGTCTGGGACTGGCGCTCGGCCCGCATCTTTGGGTGCGCGCCGCCCAACCAACGTACGCCCAGGGCACGGTGTTCCACGATCGCACGGGCGACGGTCGAAGGCGTCCCGGTGATCCCGGCCTCGCGGGGGTGGCCGTCTCCAACGGCCGCGAGGTCGCGTTGACCGATGAGCAGGGCCGCTGGCGGCTGGCGGTGGACGACGATGCCACGAGCTTCTTCGTCATCAAACCGCGCGGCTGGCGTACGCGTCTGAGCGCCCACAACCTACCGCGCGGCTATTACCATCACCAACCGGCGGGTTCGCCCCAGCAGCTTTACCCCGGCATCGCGCCCACCGGCCCGCTGCCCGAGTCCATTGATTTTGGCCTGACACCGCAGGCCGAGAGCGACCGTTTCAAGGCCATCATCTGTGGCGATCCGCAACCCCGCAACGCGGTGGAAGTGGGTTACCTCGCCCAGACCGTGGTGCCCGAACTGCGCGGCACGGACGCGGCGTTTGGCGTCAGCCTCGGCGACATCGCCTTCGACAACCTGCACACGCTCGAACCCTTGAGCGAGGCGTTCGGGCTGATCGGCATTCCGTGGCACAACGTGCTGGGCAATCATGATCTGAATTTTGACGCGCCGGACAACCGCCACGCCAACGAAACTTTCCGGCGCGTGTTTGGCCCCACCTGGTATGCGTTCAACCACGGTCCGGTGCATTTCATCGTGCTGAACAACATTGAATGGCTGGGCAGCGATCCCCAGCAGCCGCAGGCCAGCGGCAACTATCGGGGAGGTCTGGGCACACGACAACTCGAGTTCGTCGCGCAGGACCTCAAGCACGTGCCCGCCGCACAACTGGTCGTGGTGTTCCTGCACATCCCGCTGCACCGCGGCTTTGATCCCATCCCGCGAGGACTGACGCGGGATCGCCAGGAACTGTATCGGCTGCTCGAAAACCGACCGCGCACGCTCTCCTTCTCCGCGCACACGCACTGGCACGGTCACCGGTTCATCGGGGCCGAGGACGGCTGGGGCGGCGCGCAACCCCATCATCACCTGATCACCGGCACGCTTTGCGGCAGTTGGTTTGGCGGCGCGCCCGACGAACGCGGCATCCCCCACGCGACGATGTCCGACGGCACGCCACGTGGTTATCTGGAACTGCACTTCGACGACCAACGCTACTCCATGGCGGGTTACAAATCCCTGGGGCGGCCTTGGGAATATCAGATGCACATTGATCTGCCCCCGGAAATCCCGCTCGCCCAAGTGACTCAAACCGCCCTGACGGTCAACGTATTCAACGGCTCGGAACGCTCCACAGTGCGCTGGCGCTGCGGCAGCGGCGACACCTGGCGACCTTTGCAAAAGGTGGAAGCGGCCGATCCCCGCTTCGTGCGCTTGCGGGAGCGCGATCAAAACTTGCAGCCACCCTACCGCGGCCTGCCCCAGCCGATGGCGAACTGCCTGCACCTTTGGCGCGGTTCACTTCCGGAAAATCTCCCGGCGGGCACACACCTGCTGGAAGTGATCGCCGAGGACATGTTCGGCAATACCCATCGCGGCAGCCAGCCCATCCGTGTGGTCGCCTGAGCCATGTCTGGCGCTGGACTGGGCCGCCAACCACGCCCGTTACGCACTGACGTTCATCAGTTTGTTACGAGCCCGACGGTCTGGCGGAACGGCGTCCTGCCAGCCGCCCCTCCGAGGTCCAACCCGGACGCGTGGCTTTGTGCATCCAAACCCGGTTTCAGGATGTTGAGCTGCCCGTCACGTGTCCGACCGGAGATTTGGTCTGGCCAAAATAGGTTGTCGTTTTGCCAAGATTGTCGAAGCGGCAGACGCAAACCGGTTTACGTTCTCCGGCAAGTTGGGGATGAGGCTTCGACCGGCGCCATCACGGACCGGTCATCCTGCGGGCGGCGGTTTCTGCCCGTCGGTTCAGGCGCAGACTCCGACTGGTTTGAAACCGCAACGCAGGAAACACTGAACCATGAAAAAGCTGCTGACATTGACCATCGTGTTGCTCGCGGGCCTGGCCTGGACGGCCAACGCCACCGACGCCAAGGCCCTTTACGACAAGCAATGCGCCAAGTGCCACGGCGCCGACGGCAAGGGCAACACCAAGATGGGCAAGAAGGAAGGCGTCAAAGATTACACCGATCCCAAGGTCCAGGCGGAACTGACTGACGAGCGCGCGTTCAAATCCATCAAGGAAGGCATCAAGGACGGCAACAAGGTCGTCAAGAAACCCGCCGAAAACCTGACGGACGCCGAGATCAAGGCCCTCGTGAAATACATGCGCACCTTCAAGAAGTGATCGAAGAGCTTGGTCATTTGTCCGAAGGGCTGGTATAGCGGAAGGGTTGTTTGAAGCGTCGGCTCAGGCGACTGCAACCACGGACACCCCGCAGGACGCCATATTCGGACTGAAAACGGCCGGGGAACTTATTTGGCCTTGCTGTCGCCCTTTGCTTCCGGGACTTGTTTGGCGGCTTTGAGCACGTCCGCCGCGGGCAGGATGATGGAGGTCAAGCCTTCGGGCCGCATGCTGAACATGCCCATGCCGCCGCCCTTGGCGCGGACGGAACGCATCACAAAAATGCCCAGTAGATTGCCGTCGGGCGTGAAACCCGGCGAACCTTGCGCCGTGGAGGTCATGGTGCTGTCCGGGATGTAAAACAACCGGGGCTTCTGAACCACGGCGGTGATGCGTTCCACCGACACCGCATACGCCCTTCCGGCCGCCTGGCCCAAGCGGTTCAAGGTGATCACCTGATCCAGGACTTGCGCGGTGGAAGCTTTGCTGAGGTCCACGGCGGTCATCGGGCTGGCCGGCTTGGTCTTGGGGCGGGCGAAGGCCAGGTCCAGGTCCTTGTCCCGCAGCACTACTTCGGCCGGGAGTTCGGTGCCGTCGTCCAGCAGCATCTTCACATCGGTCAGTTCGGTCTCCATTTTGAAATTCATGTCCTCGTCCGTCATGCCGGCCATGAGGTTTTCGAGCATGTTGCCCGGTTCGATGGACGAAAGCGCCAGCACCGTCAGGCCGGAGGGGTCCACCACCGTGCCAGTCACGTCCAGCTTGGTTTCGTTGTCCTGCCCGCCCATACCCGGGACGGAAAGTTTCATTTTGACAACAACCTGCACCGTCAGGACGGCGCGCTGGTGTTTCTTGAAAATCTCCCGACCTTTGGTGGCGAGTTCGTCGGCATGGGTGATTGGCGCAAATCCGAGCGACAAGGCGAGGACTGCGGTGGACAAGAGATGGCTTTTCAGGTTCATGATTTGGTTTGCGTTGACGGTCAGTTCTTCCAGTCGGGTTCCATTTCCAGAAAGACGGTGTGAATGCCGCGCAGCACTTTCATCACGACCACCGGCTGGCGGTTGGCGACGATCTGGTCCATCCGGGAGCGGAGCGCCTCCACGTTGTCCACCGGCTGGCCGGCCACTTCCACGATCAAATCGCCGGCGTACAGCGAGCCCAGTTCCGCCCAACTGCCGGACTTGACCTCCTCGACGAGCGCGCCGCGCTGCTCCTTGCTCCACTGTTCCTCGGCCGTGTCGAAGAACGACACATCCCGCGCGGTGAACTCAAAGTCGTCATTCCGGTACTTCTTCATCTCCCGCTGGAGGCGCGGCGAGCGGGCCAGTTCCACCTCGACCTTTCGCTCCTGGAGGTCGCGCAGGACGGTCAACTCGACTTTGGCGCCCACGTCGTATTGCCGGATCAAGGCGCTGAGTTCGTCCGCGTGTTCGCCGCCCGCGGCGGTCAACTTGTCGCCGTCCAACGCCACGATGAAGTCACCGGCCTTCAACCCCGCCTGTTCGGCGGTGGTGCCCGGATAAACGCGGGTCAGGTAGAATCCTCTCAAAGCCGGCTGGCCCAACTGCCGGGCGATTTCCCGGCTGATGACCTGGGTCTCGACCGGCAGCCAGGCTTTGGTGACTTCCAGACCGGGGTCTCTCAATTCCTGCACACCCACTTTGACCACGGCCAGGTAGCGGCTGGCCTTGCGCTCGAAGGTGGCCACGACGGGCACCGGTTCGTGCTGATTCTCGGTGAGCGTGCGCGTCAACTCGACCAGCGCCTCGACGGAATTCACCGGCTTGCCATTGACCTCCAACAACACGTTGCCCGGGCCGAGCGAGGGCTTGGCTTCTCCCGCCGGACCGCCGGGCCGGACCGACGTCACCAACACGCCGTCCGTGCTGGAGCGTTTCAACTCCCGCGCCAGCAACGGGGAGAGATTGCGAACCGTCATTCCCCATTGCTTGATCTCATGTTGCCGCGGATAAATCTCGCCGCGTTCGACCGCTGTCAGGCCGACCGTGAATTCCTTGCCTTCGCGCCGGGCCACGGCCTTGACCTCCTTGCCGATGGGCAGCCCCGAGGCCAGGGCCATGAACTCGGGCATCTGCTCGTCATAACGCACATTGGTATCCGTGCCGGCCAGACTGAGCAGCACGTCTCCGGTGCGCAGCCCCGCACGCTCGGCCGGGGAATCTTTCAGCACGCCGCTGACCACAACGCCCTTGTCCTCCCTCCAATGCTTGAACAACGGCTGAACCTCGACGCCCAGCCAACTGCGCCGCACCTTGCCCCGCGCCATGAGTTCTTCGGCCACACTCCGGGCCAGGTTGCCGGGGATGGCGCCGCCCAGGCCAAAGCTGATTTCGTTGATGCCCACGATCTCGCCCCGCAGGTTGACGAGCGGGCCGCCGGAGTTGCCGCCGTAAATGGCCGCGTCATGCCCGATCCAGCGGACCAACCCGCCCACGTCCTCGCCGTCCAGCCGGAACCGCGAAGAGGGACCGTAGAACCGCGGCATGATCATCTCCGTGTTGCTGATGATGCCCAGTGTGACCGACTGCGACAGCGCCATCGGGCTGCCCATGGCCAGCACCGGATCGCCCACGCGCAGTTGGGCGGAATCGCCAAAGCCCGCCGTGGCGAAGACGCGCGGCTCGACGGGCTTGAGCTTCAGCACCGAAATGTCCGTGAGCGCGTCCGTCCCGACGAGTTCGGCCTCGATCTCCTCGCGATTCCAGAGCGTGCAAAACATGCGCCGGCCATGGCCCGCGACATGATGATTGGTGATCAGGTGTCCTTCCGGCGTGATGATGGCCCCGCTGCCCACGGTTTGCATGCGGATCTCGCGGCCCTCGCCAAACGCCGCCGAAACCACACGGATGCGGACCAGCGCGGGCCGCACCTTCTGAATCGCCGCGTCCACCGCCGGCCGAAGATTGTCCGGGATGGCCGCTCCTTCAACGGTGTGGAAACCGAAACCGCCCACGCCAACCGCGAACGCGGACAACAACCGGGAAAAGGCGGCGAGGCATCGGTGACTCAGGATCATTTCGCTGGAATCTTGCCCGGCCCGGTTGTGTGCGCAAGCGCCGAATTCACGCCTGCGCCGCGGCGGTCGTCTCTCACTGGCTTTCAGGGTCAATGGGAACTACGTGGTGGAACTTGTCCCGCTGCGACTAGTAGCGCCGCGTTCGGTGGCGCAACGCCCCACGCCGGTGAGCCAGTTCCGTCCGCTGAACGCGGGCGGGATGGTCGCGGCGCGACCACCGCCACCACCCGTCAGAAAGTCGGGTGCGCCCGACTGCGGCATCGCCGGGCCTTTTGCTTTGACAAGTTGATGCAAAGTTTGTGGCATGGCGCGGCAATTACACAGAAACCCATTCACGCAGACCCATGAAACAATTCAACGTCGGCGTCGTTGGTTACGGCTGGGCGGCCAGCGCCCACATCCCCGCCCTCAACGCCTCCACCCTGGCCCAGGTCACGGCGGTCTGTTCGTCGCGTCCGTTGGACGAGGCCGAGTTGAGCGACCGATACGGCAGTCACATCACCGTCTATAACGATCTGGACAAGATGCTCGCCAACCCGGCGCTGCATGCCGTCTCGATTTGCAGCTACCCGGCGCGGCACGCGCGGCAGGCCATCAAGGCCGCGGGCGCCGGCAAGCATCTCATCCTTGAAAAGCCGCTGTGCCTTTCGCTCAAAGACCTGCGGGCGATGCAACAGGCGGTGAAGCGGGCGCGGGTGAAGACGTGTGTGTGTTTCGAGTTGCGCCATTCCAGCCAGTTCCTGGCCACACGGGCGGTGATTGACGCGGGGTTGTTGGGCAGAATCCATTACGGCGAAGTGGATTATTACCACGGCATCGGGCCGTGGTATGGCCAGTTCCGCTGGAACGTCCGCAAGGATTCGGGCGGGAGTTCGTTGTTGTCGGCGGGCTGCCACGCCCTGGACGCGCTGCTGTTGTGCATGGGCGGTGAAGTCGAAAGCGTCGCCAGCTACGCCACCCGCTCGGCCAACGCGGACTTGAAACCGTATGAGTATCCCACCACCAGCGTGACGATCTTGAAATTCAAGGATGGCCGCGTGGGCAAGGTGGCCTCCAGCATTGACTGTCTCCAGCCGTATTACTTCCACACGCATCTGGTCGGCAGCGAAGGCAGCCTGCTGGACAACAAGTTCCACTCCACCAAACTCGGCCTGAACAAGAACAAGTGGAGTGAACTGTCCCTCAAGCTGTGCGACTCCGGCGATGTCTCGGATCATCCTTATCAGACGCAGTTCGAGACATTCTTCAACGCGCTGGCGGCCGGACGCGAAATGCCGCTGACCTCGCTCCACGATGCGGTCCGCACCCATGAGGTCATTTTCGCCGCCGACAAGTCCGCCGAACTCGGCCGGGCCGTCAAGTTGTCGGAGGTCAAGTAACCTGGGAAAAATTCGACGCGGCCCGAGACCGCAACCCAAGCCCCGTTCAACCCATGCAAACTGCCATCGCCATCGGCGCCCACCCGGACGACATCGAATTTTACATGGCCGGGACGTTGATGCTGCTCCAACGTGCCGGCTGGGAAATCCATTACCTGAACGTCGCCAATGGCTGTTGCGGCAGCCAGAAGCACAAGGCGCGAGAACTGGCCCGCATCCGGCTCGCCGAAGCGCAACGGGCCGCGAGGGTCTTTGGGGCGGTCTTTCATCCGTCGCTCTGCAACGACATGGAGATCGTGTACGACCTGAAGCTCGTGCGCCGTCTTGCCGCCATCATCCGGGAGGTGCAACCCGCCGTCGTTCTCACGCATCCACCGGTGGACTACATGGAGGATCACACCAACACCTGCCGGCTGGTGGTCACCGCCGCGTTCACGCATGCCATGCCGAATTTTCGCTCGCTCCCGCCGCGGCCCACGGCCGATTATGACCTGACAATCTATCATTGCATTCCGCACAGCATGCTCGATCCGTTGCGTCAGCCCGTGCAGCCGGAATTGTTCGTCAACACCACGGCGGTTCACGAGATCAAACGGCGGGCGCTGCTGGAGCATCGCAGCCAGCAGGACTGGCTGGTGGCCACCCAGGGATTGAACTCCTTCATCGCCAAGGCGGACGCGGACGCGCGACTGGTGGGGCGATGCTCGAAGAAGTTCAAGTTCGCCGAGGGCTGGTGGCGGCATCTGCATTACGGCTTCAGCGCCCATGACGTTGATCCCTTGAGCGAGGCGTTGGGGAAAGACTATCTGCGCAACCGCAAGTGAACCCGCGGCCCGCGGTTTGCGGTGACATGAACCCGCGAAGGTTCTGATCGTTTCCCACGGAATCGGAACGATGCACCGGGTTGGGGAGAGCAAGCCTCCGGCGTGCTCGATTATGATCCGCATCGCTCCGACTTGGGAGTTCAACCAATTTTCGTCAGCGTCACGGAGTTCTCTCCTCGGAAACCGGTTCTTGTTTACAGTGTCGTCTTTGGTTGGCGATACTCCGCGACACGTTACGTCGCGAGTTGCAACCATGGAATCGAACGGCATCCTTTTGCTGGTGGCTGTGGTCCTGCCGCTGCTCGGCGCGCCGCTGGTGGCGCTGGCCGGGCGGGGGTTGGGCCGCCGCGTCGGCTGGCTCGCGTTCGCCTTTCCGCTGATCTCCGCGGGGACCTTGCTGTCCTTGGCGGCGCGCATCGGCCTGCCGGGCAGCGAGGTCATCGAGTGGCCCTGGATTCCCACCTTCGGCATCCAATTCTCCTTTCTCCTCGACGGACTGTCGCTGTTCTTCGCGTTGGTGGTGAGCGGTGTGGGCGTGCTGATTTTCTTCTACGCGAATTTTTACCTCGACGACCACTACGAGCATCATGGCCGGTTTTACTGTTACCTCACGCTGTTCATGGCGGCGATGCTGGGCACGGTGCTGGCCAACAACCTCATGCTCCTCTTCGTGTTCTGGGAGCTGACGGGGCTGGCTTCCTTCCTGTTGATCGGGTTTCTGCATCACGAGGAAAAGTCGCGCATCGGCGCGCGGCAGGCGTTGTTGATCACCGGCTTTACCGGGCTGTTGATGCTGGCCGGGGTCATCATGGTGTGGCTGGTGACGGGCACTTACGATCTGGCCGTGCTGCTCGGCAGCGGGCTGCCGCTGGCCGAGCATCGCGGCTGGTTGACCGCGGCCATGGTGCTGCTGCTCCTCGGCGCGTTTGGCAAGTCGGCCCAGTTCCCGCTGCAGTTCTGGTTGCCCAACGCCATGGCCGCCCCTACGCCGGTCAGCGCCTATCTCCATTCGGCAACGATGGTGAAACTGGGCGTCTTTCTTTGCGCGCGCATCTTTCCGTTGTTCGTGGAAAACGGCCTCTGGGCGCCGTTGCTGACGTTGGTGGCGTTCACGACCATGCTGCTCGGCGCGGTGCTGGCGCTGCTGGCGAATGATCTCAAGGCAATCCTGGCCTTCTCGACCGTCAGCCAGCTTGGTTACTTGATCGGTTATTACGGCCTCGGCCCGGCGCACGGCGTCGAGTACGACTACCTCCACATCCTCAACCATGTTTTCTACAAGGGCTGCCTGTTCATGGTGGCCGGGATCGTCATCCACGCTGCCGGCGTTCAGGACATCCGCCAGCTTGGCGGTTTGCGGCGGCGAATGCCCTGGCTGGCGGGCGTCTGCCTCATCGCAGCGGCGACGATGGCCGGCGTGCCCGGCACCACCGGCTTTCTGAGCAAGGAAACGATGCTCAAGGAAATCTTCGAGGCGATGAACGGTCATGGCGCGCTCGGGATTTACGCCACAACGTGCGTGGTGTTGACCTCACTGGCGAAGGTGGCGTTCTCGTTCCGATTCTTCGCCAACGTGTTTCTCGGGGAGGAATCCGAAGCGGTGAAGAAAAACTTTCACGCGCCGCCGCCGGCCATTCTGGCGCCGCCGCTGATCCTGGCCGGCGGCGCGCTGCTGCTGGGGTTGTGGACCGGCCCGCTCGATGCGCTGATGCGAGGGTTGGCCGTCGAGGGATTGCATCAGTCCGCGCCCCACCTGGCACTCTGGCATGGTCCCACAACCGAGCTGTTTGTCAGCCTTGCGGTGATGCTGTTGGGCTTGGGCGTTTTCGTTCTGGGCCAGCGCACGGCCTGGCGCTGGGCCGCCATTCCCCGGCGGCTGCGGTTTGATGAATACTTCGAGACCGGCATCGAGCATTTTTCAAAGTTCACCAAGTGGCTGACCCGGTTTTTGCGCGCCGACAAACCGGTGGATTACCTGCCGGTGATCATCGCGTTCACGCTGTGCGTTGTGGGCGGTTTCATGGGGTACGCCCTGTGGCCCAGTGTTCGTGAGTCGGCGGGCGCGTGGACATGGGATGCGCTCGCGCCGCATCCGGTCCGCAGCTTTGTGGCGGCGCTGATTGCGCTGTCGGTGGTTGGCGTGTTGATTCTTCGACGGTGGACAACCCAGCTCATATCGCTGTCGGTGGCCGGATTTTTGACCACGTTTTATTACGTGTTGTATCGGGCGCCGGACCTCGCCCTCACGCAAATCCTCATCGAAGTGGTGACGTTGTTCCTGATTCTGATTTTGCTGGGCCGCTTCCCACGTTCCTCCGAACTGGGAGAGATCATCCACCGCCCGTCGCTGGCGCGCCGCCGGCTCAACGTCGTGCTTTCGCTCGGCGTGGGCATTTTGATGACGACGTTCATACTCTGGTTCAATGCCGTGCCGCATCCGGACCGGATTGGGCGGTTCTTTACGGAGCGCACGGTGGAACTGGCCGAAGGCCGGAACGCGGTGAACACGATTCTGGTGGATTTCCGCGGCTTCGACACGCTGGGCGAAATCACCGTGCTGGTGATCGCAATGCTTGGCGGGCTCGGCCTGTTGATGCGGTACAAACGGACGCCGGAGGAATATCAGGAAGGACCGATGGGGCCGCCGGGGTTGGGAATCAAACATTCGGAACGACGGGAGGAGCCATGAACGGTCCGCGCTCCTTCATCTTCAACTCGACGGTCCGCCTGGTGTTCTTCCTGGTGAACGTGGTCGCCGTTTACCTGCTGCTGCGCGGCCACAACGCGCCGGGCGGCGGCTTCATCGCGGGACTGGCCACGGCGATCTCGTTGATTTTTCTGAGCCTGGCGGTGGGCGTGGAGGGGATGCACCGGCTGCTGCGCTTCGATCCAGTGCTGTTGGCGGCGGCCGGCCTGGTGCTGGCGGCCGGCGCGGGGATGTTGCCGATGTTCGTGAACCAGCCCTTTCTCGAACACTTTCAATTTCACCTCTCGAACGTCCCCGTGCTGGGTGAAGTCCACGCCGGCACGCCGTTGTTGTTTGACGTGGGCGTGTTTCTGGTGGTGGTGGGGGTGACCTGCAAGATGATTTTTGTCTTCGCCAAGTCCGCGCAAGGACTGCGTGCGCTGGTGGCCGAGGAGGAACGCCGCTACAGTTCGCCGGTCGAGCAACCCATCGAGAGCGACGCGCCTCCAGCCAGTCAGGAAGCCGCCGCCCGCCCCAAGGAGGAACGCCATGCAAATTGAAACCGCCCTGTTGATCGGCGCGCTGTTCGGCTGCGCCACGTATCTCATCCTGCAAAACAGCTTCGTCCGGATATTGTTCGGCTTCGTGGTGCTGACCAACGCGGCGAACCTGCTGGTGTTGAGCATGTCGGGCAATCCCGCGGGCCGGCACGCGCCCATCGTCGGCAGCGTGGCCCGGCCGCTGGTGGACCCGCTGCCACAGGCGTTGATCCTGACGGCCATCGTCATTGGTTTTGGGGTGACCGCCTACCTGGTGCTGCTGCTTTACCGGATTTTCCTGGACCAAAGAACCACCAACGCCGCGGAGCTGTACGAGGACCAGGACACCTCGGAACACACATGAGGAAGGGCTGAGACTTGTGAAGATCAACCGCGGATGAATCCGACGATTCTACCCATCCTGTTGCCGCTCCTGACCGCCTTGCTGGTGTTGTTCTGGGGCAAGCCGGGCCGGCCGCGCCGCGTCCTGGTGGCCGGTTCGGGGATCGTCCAACTGGCGCTGGCGCTCTGGCTGGTGGCGCGAAGCTGCACCGGCGAATCGTTCGTGCTCACACTCGGCAACTGGAGCGCGCCCTTCGGCATCGTGCTGGTGATTGATCCCCTGGCGGCCATCATGCTGGCCTTGAGCACATTCACCGCGCTCGCCTCAATCCTCTACGGCTACGCGGAACTGTCGTTTCGCGTCGAGCACCCGTTGCGCCTCCCGCTGACGCAGTTCCTGCTGGCCGGCATCAACCTGGCCTTCTGCACCGGCGACCTGTTCAACCTGTTCGTCGCGTTTGAAATCATGCTCATCGCGTCCTACGCGCTGCTCACGCTGGAGGCCGACGACTGGGACGTGAAGCAGGCGTTTCCATACCTGGCGGTGAACCTGGTCGGCAGCACGTTGTTCCTTTGCGCGGCGGGACTGGCGTACACCCTGTTCGGCACGCTGAACTTCGCGGACATTGCGATGCGCGCCTCGGTGATGGCCGATGACCCGCGTGTGCTGGCGCTGGGATTGTTGCTGCTGGTGGTGTTCGGCATCAAGGCCGGCATCTTTCCGCTCTACTACTGGTTGCCCAACAGCTATCCCACGCTGCCGATTCCGCTGGCGGCCCTGTACGCGGGCATGTTGACCAAGGTGGGCGTGTATGTCCTGCTGCGCGTGTTCGGCACCGTGCTGCCGCACAGTCTCGAACCCGCCCATCAACTGCTGGCCTGGCTGGCGGGAGCGACGATGATCTTCGGCGTGCTGGGCGCGATCTCGCGCAACTTCATCCGCGGCATTCTGGCCTACCACATCCTGAGCCAGATCGGGTTCATGGTGCTGGCCATCGGTTTGTTCACGCCACTTTCCTTTGCCGCCTGCATCTTTTATGTCATTCATCATATCATCGTGAAATCGTCCTTGTTCCTGATCGGCGGCGTGGGGTTGTGCCTCAACCGCACGGACAACCTGGACCGCATGGGCAATCTCTGGCGGCACGCGCCGTGGCTGGGGGTGGTGTTTCTGTGCCAGGCGCTTTCGCTGGCCGGGTTGCCGCCCTTGAGCGGGTTCTGGGGCAAATACGCCATCGTCGTCGTGGGTCTCGAAAAAGGCGCGTATGTGCTGGTGGCGGCTTCGCTCGTCGCCAGCATCCTGACGCTGTTCAGCATGTTGAAAATCTGGAACAGCGCGTTTTGGAACAGCCCGGACGAGCGCGAAGTGTGCCTCTGGGACCTGCGCTGGGTGAAACTCTGCCGGGTGGCGGCGGGGATGACGGTGGTCTCGCTGGGCATCGGCCTGGGCGCCGAGGGCGTCTTCCGCGTGGCGCAGGAGGCCGCCGTGCGCGCGTTGGATCAGGAGGGCTACGCACGGGTCGTGTTCAGCCGCATTGGCAAGGGAGGGGCCACACCACCATGAAATCGTTCGTCCTGAATCTGGTCATCGCCGTGATCTGGCTGTTTTTGAGCAAGCAGCCTTCCACGGGCGTTTTCTTCATCGGCTTCTTCCTCGGCTTCGTGATGATCGCGGCGTTCAGCGCCTTGCTGGATGGCGGGGACTATCCGCGCCGTTGCCTCGCCGTGACGCGGTTCGTGGGGATGTTCGCGGTGGACTTTGTGAAGGCCAACCTGAGTGTCGCGCGCACGGTGCTGTTCGAACGCCGGGAATCCCTCCACCCGGACTTCATCACCTACGACATCAGCGGAATGCGCCGGGGCGAGATACTGTTGCTTTCCTACTGCATCACGCTCACGCCCGGCACGACGACGGTCAGCGTGAGCGAGGATTTTCGGACGCTGGTGGTGCATGCGCTGGACGCGGACGCGCCGGAGGCGATCCGCCGGCAGATTGACCGGCGGTTGCGGCAACCCATCCTAAAATTCACCCGATGACGACCTTTGCCATCAGTTTTGGATTTGCCGGCCTCACCCTGGCCATTGTGTTGAGCCTGTTCCGGCTGGCCCGCGGGCCGACGGTGCTGGACCGGATTCTGGCGTTTGATTTGATTGCCACCAGCGCGGTCGGCATGGTGGTGTTGTTGTCCATTCTGTGGCGCACGCCGGTTTATCTGGAGTTGATTCTAATCTTCTCGCTGTTGGGCTTCGTCAGCACGGTGGCGTTTGTGTTCCACCTGCACCGCACGCGGGGGAGTCAGGCGGCGGCCTCCGCCCGCCGAGGCGAAGGTGGCTCATCGGAATCGCGATCCGCATGACTGAAGCGCTCACCATCCTGTTATTGGTGACCGGCACGGTCTTCATCCTCGTGGCCGCCATCGGCGCGGTGCGGCTGCCCGACGTGTTGTGCCGTTCTCACGCGGTGGCCAAGGCCAGCACACTGGGAATCTTTTCGCTGGCGCTCGGTTTGTGGACGCACCTGGGCGCTGAGAGCGTCGGGTTGAAGATTTTGCTGACGATCTTCTTTCAGGTGGTGACCATCCCGGTGGCCAGCCATCTGATCAGTCTCCTGGCGTGGCAGGGAGAACAGGACCGCCGCCGCCGGGCCGAAACGGCGTCAAAGCCCTCCATGAGATCCGACTGACCCACTCGCATGTTGCTCCGCCTCTGGCTTCGGTTGGAACGTGGTTTCCTGTATTACACGACGCGGTTGTTCCGCATCCGCGACAACGTCGAACGTGTGGCGCGCGGGTTTGCGTTGGGGATGATCGTGAACTTCTTTCCCACGTTCGGCTTTGGCGTGGTGATCTCCGGCTTTATCGCCCGGATGCTGGGCGGCAACCTGCTGGCCGGATTCGTGGGCGGCGCGACGCTCACCTTCTTTTGGCCGTTTCTTTTCTATCTCAACATGCTCGCCGGCGGGTGGGTTTACGGGCGATTCCCCATCAAGGACACCGAGGAAGTGACGGAAGCCGCCATCCGCGCCCTGGTCTGGGGAAAAACCTTTACTGCCGGCGCGTTGCTCAACAGCGCGGTGGTCGGCCTCCTCGTGTATGGTCTGCTTTACTGGGTGTTCAGCCGGTATCGCGCCCGCGGACTGGCGCGGCTGCACCGGGCGATGAAGCGTCACCAGCGCAAAGTGGCGGAACACAAGGCCAGCGGCGTCTGATGCGCGAACCTGGGGCGCTCACCGCAGAAACCAGAAAAACACCACCGTCACCGCCGTGGGCACCAGCGCGCCCAGAAACAAGCCCAGCGGGCTGATGCCCTCGCCCTCGAAGACTTTCGCGGATTGCAGGATGCCGACTCCGGCCGGATTGGGTGCGTTGGCAATCACGGTCAGTCCGCCGCCCGTCACCGCGCCGGCCACGAGGGCGTATTTCAGTTCGTCAGAAATGCCTTCCGCCATCGAGCCGAGGTACGTGAGCGCGGCGTTGTCGGTGATGGCCGTGAGCCCGGTGGCGCCGAAGAACATGGCCGCGCCGTTGAGTTTGGCCAGCAACGGTTGCAGCCAGTAGGACTGCAACGAACCGAGCGTGACCAGACCGGCCAGAAAGAAGCCCACCAGCAATCCCTCGCGCAGTTTCAACTCGTCCTGGTGCTTGTGGGTCGCGGTGGTCAGACCCAGGAACAGCACCAGCACCCCGAGCAGCACGTCCGGATGATGCGCGAACGCCACCACCATGCCGAGGGTCAACAGATGCGTGAGGGTCAACCACCCGGGAACGCGCTGGCTCTCGTCCCGCACGGCCGGCAGGCCGGACAGCTCCTTGCGGAAGCAAAGGGCCATCAGCACGGCGGACACCGCGCAGGCCGCGGCCGCCTTCCACCCGAACGTGGCCAGCATGAAGGGCGTTTCCCAATGCCATTTGCCGCTGACCATCAGCACCGGCGGCGCGGCAAAGTGCGTCAACGTACCACCGATGGAAACGTTCACGAACAGCAACCCCAGCGTGGCGTACGCCAGCCGCCGCGAAATGCCCTGGTCGAAATACCGCCGCTTGAGCACCAGCGCCAGCAGCGTCATCGCCGCCGGCTCGGTGATGAACGAGCCGAGCAACGGGCCGAGGATCAGGGCGGCCAGGTAGAACGAGAGGCCCTCGCGAAAAGGAAGGCAGCGTGCCGCCAGCATGATCAGGGCCTCGCCCAGCTTCACCACCGGCCGCGTGGCCGAGACCACCATGACCACGAACACGAATTTCGGCTCGGCGAAGTGGAGGCTGTCAATGTAACTCACCGCCTCCATGAACGATCCCTTGAGCGAGGCGATGCCCAGAAACAGTGCCGCCGCCCACAGCCCGAAGACCACCTCGGTTTCCGCCAAAAAGTGCAGGACCTGCTCGCGGGCCGAGCCGGCCGGGTATTGGTGCGCCCAGTGGGCAAACCGCTTGACGCAAAAGGTGTGCAGCACAGCGATGCCAAAAAACACCGTGGCCAGGATTTCAACCGGGCTTGGATTCATTTCAGTTGATGCGCAAGGATTGTGCCCAACACCACCGCCAGCCTGTCAAGTCTCACGACCGGAAGGGAGCAGTGTGTAGTGGGATTTGGCTGCAACCATCCTTGGTTGCCGGGGAGCGCGCGCATGCCTGCCGCCCGGAACAATCGCCTGCCTCCGCTCTCGTGTCCCACTGACAAGGTGTCTCCCAACCGGGACGATGCAGCGCTCTCGCGTTGGAAGGAGCGGTTGATGGTCGCCATGCGCGATTTCAGCGTCGTGGAGACTTTCCATGAACCGCTCCCTCACCCTGCTCTCTCCCTCGCCGGGGGAGAGGGTGGCGTCCCGCCGGGTGAGAGGGATTCGGTTCATGGCCCCAATGCATGCCCGACGACAGGAAAGGAGTCTCCCCACAATTCGCTGCTTCATTCCAACTCAGTCCCAGTAAACTTCTCTCCAGATGTGAACCACTTTGCCGGCCCGATTCAACCCCACGCTACGAAGGTGGTAATTCGCGCTGGACGGCGAACGCGAGTAACTCAGGAGCTTGACCGCCTTGTACTCATACACGGCACGGGGCGGACCGAATTGCCTTCGAATTTCATCCTGTGTCGAGCCTTTCAACGGTTTGATCTGCGCCTCGGTCAGTCCCAGGTGGTTTTGGCCGTCGCCAAACACCACGGTGCTGGCCGACATCTGGCGCACGCCCGAGACCGACTTCACCCGCCCGGACTCGTCGAAACGAAACGTCGTGTAAGTGCCGCGGCCAACGCCATCCCGGGCGAAGCGTTGCTGCTCCTTCGCGCTGTAAATCCACTCCACGTACGGTTCAGTGTCGTGGGTGGAAAAAGGACTGCCCAGCAGGGAGTAAACCCGCTCTTCCATGTCGCCGAGTTGAAGTGACTTGAATGCCTTGTGCGAATAGCCCGGGGCGTATTGGGTGTCGAAACCCACCAAGTAGAAGCCCACGCCCACGCCGCCCAGCAATAAGGCCACAGCCAACCCCCAAAGGAGGATCGTGCTCAGACCGGAAGAACTGCGCCTGTTGTCCATGGCGAAGTGTTACCTTAAAGCGGGACGGATCTTCCGCGGGTCGCGACGGCAGTCCGGCACACGCCACACCTCCACGCCTGCGTCGGCGACTCGATAGTAAATCGCGTAAGGAAAGCGCTTGGACAGCAACCGATGATACTTGCCCACTTTCAGATGGATGCCGGCGTATAGCGCCAACGAGTCAATGTCCGAATAGAGCGAATCGAGAAAATAATGCCCCAGACCTTCGCCTTTGCGTTCAAAGAACCGACTGCCCCGGGCAAGCTCCTTTACCGCCGAGGGCAGGATGCGGATATTCATTCAAATTGTCCGCGCAGTTCCATCTTCGCCTTTTCCCAATCCACGAACTGCTCTGTGCCGGACTTCACTCGCTCTTCCGTGACGGCGAGTTCTTCCTGATGCCAGGCTGGGGATTCGAAGGCTTGTTCGTTTTGGCTCAAGTCCTCCCAGAGCGCCTCCATGACCATGAGTTTCTCCGCCTGTGTCATTGCTTTGAGCGGGAGCGAGATCATGGGGCTAAACTACTTCCAGTCCGGGCTGCTGCAAATCATTTCCATGAAGCCGCCTCGGCAGGCACAAACTGCTCCAGCCACCGTTTGGCCAGGAGCAATCCCTGCCGCTCCAGCTTCTGCCCCGCCTGCCGCGAGGCCTCGCCGTGGTCGCGGAGGACCGGGTCGTGCCAGCCTTCGAGGTTGAGGTCGGAGTCGTAGCCGGCGCGCAAAAGGGCGTGGATGATTTCAGCCCAGTTCGCCTGGCCGAAGCCGGGCCAGCGGTGTTCCGCCACGCCAGGATGACAGATGCCGTAGGTTTCGAGCAACGGCCGGTTGATGAACGCGTCCTTTGCGTGGACGTGAAAAATGCGCGAGCCGAATTTGTGGATGTTCGCCACCGGATCAATGAACTGGCACATCAAATGGCTCGCGTCCCATTCGATGCCGACGTTGTCGCAGTTCATGGCGTCGAAGAAGCGCTCCCACATCGCGGGCTGGCCGAGAATGTTGTAGTGCATAATCGGCAGGTGATAATGCCCTTGCGGACAATGCTCGAACGCCAGGCGCACACCCTTGTCCGCGGCATACTTCGCGATGGGCTGCCAGAACTCGACCACACGCGGCAGGAAATTCTCCAGCGGCTTGTAAACCGTATTGCCTCCACGGTCGCTGGTTTCCAACTCAATCACCGCGCCGGCGAAACCGGCCACGTTCCTGACGCCGATGAGCGCGGCCACGTCAATCGCACGATGAAACACCGCGCGGGCGTAATCGGTTTGCGCCGGGTCGAGCGGATTTTGATAAAGTGCGCCGATGGCCGAGATGCGGATGCTGCGAGCCTTGGCTTCCGCCGCGAAATGTTCCGCATCCTCGCGCCAACATTCCTTGCCGGGCGCGGCAAAGCTTCTGGCAAAGGCCATCCAGGAAATTGAGCCGAAGCCGTTTTGCTTCGCCCATTCCAGTTGCTCAATGCTGGCGTCTGCGAGAAATCCGATGCGCATGATTGAAACTTGAATATGCCCTCACCCTGACCCTCTCCCGTCCAACGGGAGAGGGAAAAGCCGTCGGCACATTGTGGTTTGCGGTGGATGGTTCGGCAAGCTCCGGCGCACGTATTCACAGAATTCTGTCGAACGATTCTCCCTCTCCCATCGGATGGGAGAGGGCAGGGGTGAGGGTCTGAGGACGGCCATTCGTGGTTCATTGATGGATGATGTTAGAGGCTGCGACATTCCTCTTCGGTAAGGCCTGATTCTTTAAGAATTGCTCGAAATGTGTCCGTTGGCACGTCGCCCGTGTGGATAGCCACGCAGGTTTGCCTTCCGTCCGGGTGTCGAAGAATTACGTGCGAGCCGGAATGGCGTTTGATGACAAATGCCGGCACGTTGCCGCTTCCTCAATACCTTACGCGCTTTGAAAGGCATCCTCGGGGATTTCCAAAGTGGAAAGCAGACAATCAGATGACGACGGAACCGTTTCACCGTTGGCGCGCTTTTCCCCTATCCAAAGGCGGGCAAGGTCGAGGGCCGCGGCGCGCGCGCCTTCGATTCCGAGGCCGTGCGTGGTCAGGCCCAGCGTCGGCAGGTGCGCATAGTAAAAACCTGGGGCAAAATCTCCCGCTTCAATCTCTTCGAACAAGACTGGATAATTCATATAGCGCCGACGTGTTACTGATACTTGCATAATATAGTGAGTTCAGAAGCTCAAATCAGCCTGCTTCCAGAAGGCGGCAACGAGGGTGGCTTTGCGGCGTTGGGCCTGGCGCAGTCCTTGCCGGGCCAGCCAGTGCAGTTG
>WYBW01000166.1 GCA_011525685.1 Verrucomicrobiia bacterium | reverse complement strand
GGGGCTGGTATGGGTATTTCCAGCACAGCAAAGCGAACACGTTTGCGACGGTGGACGGCTACGTGAGACGGCGACTGCGGAGTCTGCTGCAATGGCGCCAAGATGGCCGAGGGTATGGGAAGGGAGCAGCCCATCAACGCTGGCCGAACGCATGGTTTGCCCGCCGTGGGCTGCTGTCCTTGGCAGCGGAACACGAGTGGACGCGGACAATCGTAGGCTTACGAACCCACTGACTGGAGAGCCGGATGCGGGAAATCCGCCCGTCCGGTTCGGAGGGAGGGGCAAGGTCAATCCCTTGTCCCTACCCTATCCCAACTTCGGAGTTCAGATTGAATCCCGCCATTCTGCTATCAACTCGCGCGCTTCGACACCTCGCACTCGCTCAACGCCGCGACGGCTTGGTCAGTTCAAAGGTGTCGAACAATCGGCCTTCCAGATCGTAAGCCTTGAACTGGATGGTGCGGTCATGCACCGAGGCAAAGCAGTAATGATGACCGCGGGCGACGTGTAAGGTGAACCAGGCGCGTTGCGGCGCGGCTGACTCCAACCCACCGCCGCCACCGCCGCTGATGATGTAGCGCACACCTTTGGCCTGGTTGATGGTCATCTGGAGAATCGGCCAGGTGCGCTCGTAGCTGTGGATGTGCCCGGCAAACGCGATGTCCAGGCCGTATTTTTCGTAGAGCGGGACGAGGCGGCGCACGTTGCTGTCGCCCCAGGTGTAGTCGCGCCCGGGTTTGCCTTTGAGATGATCGCCGTAGTCGTCTTCGTCCGAACTGAAGCAGGGGTGGTGATGCGCGGCAAATTTCCAGGTCGCCTTGGAGGCGGCGAGCGCCGTTTGCAGCCAGCGATATTGTTCGCTGTCCGGCCCGCAATCCTTGTTGGAGTCAATCATGAAGAACTGCGCGTTGCCGTAGGTGAACGTGTAGTAATACTCCGGCGCAGGCAGGCTGAAGTAGTCATAATACCAGTGCGAATTTTTCTCGTGATTGCCGATGACGGGAAACGCGGGGACTTGTGAGAACAGTTTTGAGCAAGGCTCGAACAAATCAAACAGCCATTGCTGTTTGGCGAAGCCGTCATCCACCACGTCGCCGAGGTGAAGCATGAAGTTGGGGCGCAGAGCAAAGATGCCCTCCGCGCAACGGCGTGTCACATCTGGATTGCGCTGGGTATCACCGAGAATGCCGAAAGCCCACGGCAAATCCGGGCCGGGCGCAGTCTGGAAGGAATAGATGTCGCTGCGGGCCAGATTGCCCTCAGAGTCCTCACATGTGACGCGATAGAAATAGCGCGTGTAGGGTTTCAGTCCGCCCAATTTGAGTTCATTGATTGATTTCATCTCGCTCGTGTTCGCGCGGAGATTGAGCGGTTGTATTTCTCCGTAATCCACTGTCATCCGCGACGGTTTGTCCGTCTCACACAACACGGTCATGGAATCGGTCGTGCCAAATTGGAGATACGGCTTCACGACGAACTGGAGGTTCTGGTTGATGCTCGAACGATAGGCCAGGAGCTTCTCGTTCTTCTGCGCCACGTCGGCAATCTCGGCCGCGGCCATGACGCGGTCATACACCTTGACCTCGAAAAGCGCCCCGTCCAAAGGATGCAGTTCATCATCATCCGCGTAAGCCCCCACGGCGTAGCGGCCACGCTCGGGATACAGGATGTCGCCGGACTGCGCGGTGGCTTCGCCATCGGGCTTGCCGTCCACGTAAAGCCGCATGATTGCGCCATCGTATGTGGCGACCACGTAGTGCCAGCGCCCAACCTCCAGCGGCGTCTTCCCGTTGAGGCGCGTGAGCCGCCCGTTGCCGTCATCGGCGCCCGTGCTCGACAGAATGAATGAAAAGACCTTCCGGTCGAACCCCAGCAACCAGCCTTTCTCGAAATCGCCGTTATCCTGGGCAAAGCCGATGATGCCACCATCGGGATGGGTTTCGTTGACGACGACCCAGGTGGCCACGGAAAATTCCTTCTTTGGCAGTCCGGGTTGGGCGGAGGCGCGGTCGGGCGCGACCAACAACCAGTCCGTGAAGCCGTTGAAGACCAGCGCCTGAGCCGGACCGATGCTCGCCAGTTTGGGTTCTCCTTGGACACGGGCGGTCAACTTGTGCGTCAGGTCGGGCCACGCGCCGTTTTCAATCGGATGGACGCCGGTGGCAAAATGGAGCAGCAAGCGGTCCTCCACCTTGTCGGGATGGGCGGTGGCCAAGCGAGGCGATATGATGAGCAGAGTAGCCAGGAGGGCAGTGGGCAACGCGATGAGCGCGGGGGATAGCGGGATTCGTTGAAGGGGTATCATGATTGTTTCACGATTAGCGGTTAGACTTCGTATTCGAGCCTTTGTGGAATACTCGATCGCACGGGGCCGGTCGCTGCCGACAGGCGCGAGTGCTGCCAGGTGTGGGCACAAGAGAGTGATCCGGGTGATCGAGTGAATCGGCGTCTTGGGTCAGCAAAAAGGCTCCGGCCCGGGTATTTTCCCAGACCGGAGCCATTGAAACCGCTCCGGGTCAAGTCAATCGCTCAGAACTTCGGGCGATAGTACTTGGGTGCGCCGGTCGTGGGCACGACCAGCGGATTGGCTGCGCCGACGATTTCGGTCCACGGACCGTTGAGGCTGTCCGACTGTTCGACGCCGAGATCACCGGTGCGATAGATTTCGACCCCGCCGGCGACGCGGCGGGCCGTGATGGCGCCGGGCAACTTGCTGGCCTTGGGAGCGCCCATGGAAGCGAGCAGCGGGTCGGGCAGCTTGCCGTTCCAGACCTGGATGCTGCTCACGTACGCTTCAGAGTTCTCGCCGTCCTCGTCCGCGAACAACAGTGCGTAGGGTTGCAGGGTGAAGCGGCCATTGAGGCCGCCGCCCAGGCCGGTCTGATAGGCCACCTTTACGCCATCAATCCACTTGGCCACAGCGGGGCTGAGCGGGCTGGACATGTCCACCGCGAAGGCGATGCGATGCCAGGTTTCAGGCAATACGGCGCCCTGGTACTGGCCGCTGATGCCGATGCCGTTGTTGTTGTTCACGAAGAAGTCGCCGTCGGTCGAGCCGTCGAGGCTGGTCTGCAGGAAGGCACGCCAGCGGTTATGCGACGCCGGCGGATAATAGACATCGAAGATCAACGTCCACTGGCTGACATTGAGGCTGCCGCCATTGGGAGTGGTGTTGTGATACATCTTGTACCCCTGCCAGAGGGACGTGCTGGGCACGAAGTGGAGGACGGCCGCCGGGCTGCCGGCGATATTGCCGATGCCGAAGCTCGTGGTCGTGCCAAACGACGTGTCGGCCTGGACCGTGGCGTTGAAGTATTCCAACGGCAGCCCGAGGGTGGCCGCGAGGTCGCCGTTTTGGAAATCCCACTGGCCGGTGAGCCGGGGCGGCGGCACGGGGAGCACCGTCAGAGTGGCCTCGGCGCTTTCCACCGGTCCGATGGCGTTGCGAACTTCCACCTTGTAAGGACCGGCTTGTGCCGGGTAGATGCTGGCCAGAACGAGGCTGGCGCCAGTGGCTCCAGGAATGTTCGTGCCGTAATGTTTCCATTGATAAGTCAGGTCGCCGCCACTGGCCGTGACACTGAAGGTGACGTCGAGGTTCTGGTTGTTGGTCCGGCTCTGCGGTTGCGCGCTGATGACGGGCAGGGTCACGACCGTCAACGTGGCGGGCGGAGCACTGGTCACGCTGCCACCGGGGTTGCTGACCACGACGGTGTATTCGCCGACGTTGGCGCTGCTGGCGGCGGCGATGTTGTAGGTCGGATTCGTGGCGCCGGGGAGGTTGGTGCCGAACAGCCGCCACTGATAAGACAGCGGCACGCCCCCCGTGGCTACCACGGTGAAACTGGCGGACGCGCCTTCGCTGACCACCACGTTGGTGGGCGATTGGGTAATCTGGGGCGGCGGCACCGGGCCAGTGACGCTCGCGGCGGAGAGGTCGGTTCCGAAGAAGCTGGCGTTGAAGATCGCCGCGGCCTCTTGGGCGGTCAGGGCACGTCGCCAGAAGCCGACGTCGTCAATCAGGGCGTTGGTGATGGAAGCGCCATACACGCCGCGGCCGTCCTGGCCGATGTTGACAGCGCTGGCGTTGCGGGTGCCGTTGCCGGGACAGTTCTGGTTGTCGTTGATCGCCGGCACGGTGTCGATCGTGGTGGGCGAGTTGCCGGCGTCCACGATTGGCCGGGTGTCCCGCAGGACGCCGTCAATGTAGGTGCGGGCCAGCACGCCGCGTTGCACGGAAAACACGATGTGATGCCACTCGCCATCCACCATGTTGACCGTGGAATCGAAGTCTTTGCGCGTGTTGGGACATTCCTCGCGGTAGTTCCACTCGAAGTTGTTGTTGCCCTGCACGCCCAGCACATAACCGATGTTGCTGCCGCTGTCCCAGTTCTTGTTGCCGAGAATGGCGGGATCGCTGGACTTGCTGCCCGGGGCGATCTTGGACCAGAAGGCGATGGTGAAGTCCGAGGCGGAGGTGAATTGCAAATCCTCCGGGTAGCCGAGCGTGGCATAGTGCTGCTCGAGGCCGGCGATGGTGGTGTATTGGAACGCCTGGCCCAGCCGCCCGGCGGCATTGAAGGTGGGCGTGCCGATGGCTGTGGCGTTGTTGCCGCGGCCGGAGGAATCATTGTAGTTGTTGTCGAACTTGAGGTGCGCCACGAGGTTGTCGTTCATCGGGCCGCTAACGACCGTCAGCACGGCCACGGCACTGGTCACCACGCCGGTGACGTTGGTGACGACCACGCGGTACTGCCCCGCGTCGCCGACCGTCACGCTGGGCAGGGTCAGGGTGCTGTTGTCGGTGCCCACGGGGGCGCCGTTATGCAACCACTGATAGCTCAACGGTGGCCGGCCCGCGGCACTGACGCTGAAGGAGGCTGGGAAGCCGGCGCTCACCAGCACCGGCGCCGGTTGCGCCGTGACCTGGGGCGCGTCAATCACGGTCAAGGTGGCGGACGCGCTGTTGACGGACCCATCCGTGTTGGAAACCACGCAACGATACGAGCCTGCGTCCCCCGGTTCGGCGTTGGAAACGGTCAACGTAGCCGTGGTGACGCCGGAGAAGTGTCCGCCTTCGGTGAGGTTCACGCCATTGCGCTGCCAACGATAGGTCAACGGAGTGGAACTGGTGGCCGCGACGCTGAAGGTGGTGGACTCGGTGGCGTTGATGGTCCGGTTTTGGGGATTGCTGGTGATCACCGGTGTGTTGACCTCGTAAAGGCCGAAGTCGTCGATGCCGAAATACCAACTGGCCGTGCCGGCCTGCATGAAGCGGAAACGCACGGTTGCGGCGTTGTCGGCCAACGGGATGCGGACGACCTCGATGCGCTTGCCATCCAAAGGATCGTCATTGATCCGACCGGCGATGTAGGGAATCAACGCGGTGCTGATGGGTGCGCCGATGTAAGCGCCATAAGGCTGGCCATAAGCATGGTCGCCCCGGGCAGTGTTGAACGTGGCACCGACGTCAATCACGCCATTGGTGCGGATGATGTCCGCCGCCTGATTCTGGTCGTCCAGATAATAGATCACCGGCAGCCAGGTGGTTCCGCCGTTAATCGAGTATTCCACCGAGGCGATGTTGTCCTGGTTCTGCTCGTAAATGGATTTCCAGGCGACAAAGATGTTCTGCCGGCCGGTGCAGTTGATGTCATGGGTGAACATCACCTGGACCTGGCTGCCCGAGCGAACGTCCGATTCGCCATAGGCGAAGTTCCCGGAAATCAGCGACGACTGGAGGACGCCATTCAGGACGATGGGTGGCAGCGCGACGCGGCGCGGCACGTCGAAGTTCAAGCCGGAGAATCTCGTGTCGCTGATGACCACAAAGTCCTTGTAGGCATCCGATCGCGGCTCATTCAAGTCAAAGCCGGCGATGTGTGTCTCGGTGTTGTTCGTCACCACCCAGCCCGCGGGCAGGCCACCTTCCGGCACGGAATCAAAGTTCTCGAGGTAGAATGGGGCGGGCAAAATGACGTTCTGGTAATTGGCGACCGTGAACGACCAGGTGGCGACCTTGTTACCGGCTACGCTGTCCTGCCAGGTGAGGCGCAACTCGTGGGTGGTGTTGGGGTCGAGCAGCGCGGGCGGGGTGGCGGTGATGGTGAACGTCGGCGGCGTGGGACTGACATTGGCCGACAGATTCACACCGTCCAAAGCGAGCTGGATCGAGCCAGTGTTCACGGTCGTGTCACCCTGGTCGAGGACCACGCTGATCGCCGGTTGCGGAGCGACGCCGGTCGCACCCGGGGCGGGTGTTCGTGACGCGATGTAGGACGGCACCGCTGGAATGGTCAGGGGAATGCCGTCGGCGGAAGCGCCACCCAGCGCCTGCATCTGGCCGGGACTCAACGCCGCGTCGCGAAGCTGGATGCTGTTGACGTAACCCAAGCCGGCATCCCCGACGAGATTTCCGAGGATCAAAGCCACGCTGTTGGGTGAAAGCGCCATGCGCCCCTCGAAGCTGTGGCCCTGCAAACCCACCTCGATGCCGTTGATGTATTTGCGAATCTGGCTGGCCGTGACGGTGAAGCCGACGCGATTCCAGGTGTTCGGCGCGAGCGTGCCGTCAAAAGGCCCGGTGGGTGTGATGCCAATGCCGCCCGTGGCGTTAACCGCGAAGTCCGCTCCCGCAAAAAACACCCCCGCATCCGTGTCCAGCAAGGGGCGGAGGACGCCGTTCGAGGGATACAATAAATCGAAAATGATGGTGTATTCATTGACGAAGCTGCCACCGCCGTTGCCTGCCGGAGTTGGCATGTAATAGCCCATACCGGCGGTCGCCGCCGGGAAGCGCATGATGGCCGCTGGCGTGCCGTTGATGTCGGGGACGCCCAAGGCCGTGGTGGTGCCGAAGGCGGTGCCCAGTTGGGTCTGGCCGCCGGGACCGTCGGCGTAATCCAGATTGCCCAGCGTGCTGCCGGCGGTCGCCGTCAGATTGCCGCTGTTGAAGTCCCACTGGCCGATGGTTTGGGCGTGGCCTCCCGCGACGACGAAAAACGTCGCCGTGAGAATCGCGATGAACGTGCGCAGGCTGCGCATCAGGGTGTGTCGTGTCTTCATGTTGGTTGAGGATTTGATTTTGGGGAACGATGGGTTGACAAAGCGGACGGGATTTGCAGCCGAGGCCTGATTGCTGCCATGGAGGGTACTGCTCTGAACAGGCATCATAACGTCAGGATGGCTGCGGTTAGCGGTGGAGCGACTGCGGGTCTTCTATTTGGTTTCGCGGTATTGCTGGATGGTGGCGGCGGCCTTGGCGTCGCCCTGGGCTTGGGCGGTCTGCAACAGACCGCTGATGGTGATGGTCGCCCGGGCGGCGACATTAACCTGTTCCTTGGTCATCCCCTGCACCCCCGCCAACGTCTGAATGGCCCAGAAGGCCTTGGAATAATCCTTGGCCTGAACCGAGGCGAGGACTTGCGAAACGAGTTCCTTCGCTTCGGGCTTCCCGGTGGCGAATGCCTTCTCCAGCGCGCCGGGCAATTCCTGCTCGGTGAGCGGCGTTGGTGGCGGATTGCTCCGACCGCAGCCCAGAGCGAGTGTCAAGGCGAACAGGCATGCCAGGGCGGCGACACGATGAATGGTGAGTTTCATAAATCTCAAATGGGGTGGGTGAGTTGACTTGGAGACCGTTTGGGACTGGCTCAATCGGCGACCGGATATTTTGGCCGGATGCCGGTGTAATGCCGGTAATCAATACCGCCGCTGTTGTGCCCGGTGAAGCGAATCCGGGAGACGTGGCCATCCACCCAGACGGTCTGACTGCGCTTGCTGTGGCGGTACCACTCCCACTCGAAGGCGTAGTTTCCGTAAAGCGGCGCCAAGCTGCTGCCCGGCAGCACCCATTGGGTGAGGATTCGTCCCGACGGCGGATCGGTGAACGTGCTCAGGCTGTCGCTGCCGCCATCCATTTTCTGCTCGGCGGCGTCGTGACAGAAGATCGTCTTGGTCGGGTCCTGGTAGCTCGCGAGCTTCTTCCGCAAGGATTCCTCGGCGGGATTGAATGCTGTCATCAGAAACTGGTGCATGCCATAACTCGAATCCTGCCACCAGTCCGACGGGAAGTTTCGTCCTTCTTCACGCCACTCATCCACGAACTTCGCGCTGGGGCAGCGGAAGATGCGCTTGTTCTTGGCGAAGTAATTGACGTAGCCCAGCGCCCAGTAGGCGCGGCCATCCACGTCCGGATCCAACAACAGGTCCGAGCCGGGCCGCAGCGTCCACTGGCCGTCATTCGGGATTCCGCCGTCGGGCCGGAGATAAAAACTGTCCCGGTTGTCACCGGCGTACATCGAAGCGGCCAGCACCACCTGCTTCAGATTGCTCATGCACTGCGCGGCCTTGGCCTTGTCCTTGGCCTTGGCCAGCGCCGGCAACAGCATCCCGGCCAGGATGGCGATGATCGCAATGACCACCAGCAATTCAATCAAGGTGAAGCCGCCGCTCCGGGAGGAGGGCATTCGTTTACGACTTTTCGGCTCTTGAGAGTTCATCATGAATCAATGTGGGGCAGAGTTTAGGGGGCGGCAAGGTTTGCTCAACTGACAATCCGGTGACATCCCAAAGGCGGAATGTGACAAAGCACCGAACGGTGGTTGCCCCGCCAGGAATGTTCGAGGCCGGGCACGGTTGTTCTCGGTGGAAGCACGAAGGTGATCGCTGGGTTCGGACTCAATGTTACAAGTGTGTTACAAATCGGCGCACCAATCTCAACCAAAAAAACCACGCCACCTCTGGGCTTCCGGTGGCTGTCGTTCGGTTGAATGTCTAAAGAAGAATCCTTCTTCCCCGGCAAGTCAACAGATTTTCGATGGAAATTGTGGAGCTGACCCAAAGTTGAATTGTCTGGACGAAGCCCGGGCAGCGCACAGAATGAAATCGAATTGCATCCATGAATCCCATCTGCTGTGAAATCGAAGCTGGCAAACTCAATGACCTGTCGGCAACTGGGCTGGCCAGTCAGTTCGCCGCCACAGTTCATTCCGCTCGAGTTGCCGCCGGGCGAATTTCGTCCAGCCCACGGAAAACAACCACAGTCTTCACCCGGTTGGCTGCTGCCGGTGTGCTGTTAGGTTTGGCGCTTGGGTTGATCTCCTGTGGCAAGCCTCCGGGAGCGTCGCCTCCGTCGGTGGAAGTGGTCAATCCAGGCGAGATCCGGGCCAAAGCCGACGCCGGTGACGCGGAGGCGCGGTTCAAACTCGGCACGCTCCTTGTCAACGGCGACGGGGTGAAACGGGATTACCAGGCCGCGGCCAATTATTACCGACTGGCGGCGGAACAGGGCCATGCCGGGGCGCAAATTGCGCTCGGCGAACTGTACGAAGCCGGACGGGGCGTTCCCCAAGACAATGCCGAGGCGGCCAAATGGTATCGTCAGGCCGCGGAGCAGGGAAGCGCGGCGGGTCAATACGCGACCGGCTTGATGTACCTCGTGGGCAGCGGCGTGCCCAAGGATGATGCCGAGGCGCTCAAGTGGTATCGCGCCTCCGCCAACCAAGGCTATGCCCTGGCCATCTTCCATCTGGGGATGCGTTACAAGAAAGGCCAGGGCGTTCCGGCCGACCCTGTGGAAGCTTACAAGTGGCTGACCCTGGCCGCGGACCGGGGCGTGGCCGAAGCCACGGAAATCCGCGAAGAAGTCCGGCGCGGCATGACGCGCGAGCAGGTGGCCGAAGGCAAACGCCGCGCGGACGAGTTTGCCGCGACATTGCGCACGTCTCCCTCCCGATAAAATCGCGATGCTTGGAATTGAGTTATGAGCGAAATCATTTATCCCCGCAGTTGCCGTGAAACGATGGACGGCTGGATGCATCTGCCGCGTTACATTGACAAAATCCGCCTGCACCTCGCGGGCAAGTTGCATCCCGATTATCAGGCCAACCTCGGAAAAGGCTTTGACGGCTTGTGGCTGCAATACGCCGGCGTCACGCACGAACAGATGGTCGAGGTGGTGAGGAACTCGGTTTGCGACGGCGAGGTGTGCGATTGGATTCACCAGCACGTGAAGAAATCCGCCGCCGAGAAAGCCGCCCATGCGCAGGATCAGTTGTCACGTCCCAAAGCCGATGATCCCGCCGCACAGGAACGATTCAAGATGCGGCTCAAGGAAAGCGGCCTCGAACATCGCACCGACCTCAAGACGTTCGTGGATTACATTGACGCGGACGAGAAGCGGATTTGATCTCGCGGCTTCCTGCGCAAGTTGCCCTGCACACCGTAGTCACTCAGTGTGCGGGACACTTACCTCAAACCAACCAGATTGGTCCCCGCCGATTTATCGGCGGGGTTAAGGCCATCGCAACCGATACAGCCGCCCCGGCTCTTCCGGACTTGGCGCGACGGTGTAGGATTTGATCCCGCCACTCTCGGCAATCCCGCTGGTCACCTCCTCCCAGTCCACGAGCGGCGTCAGGTTCTCGGCGAATTCGAGCCCAAGGCCCGCGTAGCTGGCCGGCCACGAGAGGGCGATAAGATCCACGTGCTTGCTTATGCTAAACGTTGGCGGAGGCAGGTCTGGAATGACTGTGGTGAGCGCATCCGGCGTCCCTGGTGGCAGCTCCACAAAGCCAACGCCGTCATGCGCCACACTGTGGAAACCATACGTCTGGCCGACCTGACCGGTGAACATTGCGGCAGTGCCGTTCGTTCCGAGAATCCACGCGCCGAATGCGCCGCCGTTGGTGGAGACGTAAATGTCGTAACTCGCCACGCCACTGCCGAGCGGATCGTCCACACCAGACCATTGAACGATGAATGGGCTGGTGCTCTCGACGGGCAAGGCAGCGACGCTGCTGGAAGGCGCGCCGGCGTCCATCGTGTTGAGCCCTTGCTTGTTCGGGTCCACGCCCGCGGCGGGATTTTGCGGATCCACCTGGTCGGTGGCGATGATTTCCAGGTGATCGAACTCAATCAGCGCGACGTTTCGAATTTCTACACCCGTGGTCAGATTGGTTCGCGGGCGAACGAGGAAGCTGAAGTGTCCCTTGCCGCGGCCGGTGCCGTCCTCGGGCGGCAGGAAACCGCCGAGGCTCGGAGGCAGGCTGGTCAGCGGATCAATGGACTGGAACCTGGCGAAGACGCGTCCGTTGGCGGAATCAATGCCGGCTTCCATTTCGACATTGAATGTCTCGTTACTCAAGGTCAGCGGAACGGAGCCGGCGTAATGTTTGCGGCCCGGAGGAATCGGGACAATTGTGTCACCGAAGCCCAATTCAACGAGTTCAAGCGTGCTCCAATCCAGGTTGGTGCTCAGTTGATCGCTGATCGTGACGAGTTGTGCCGGAGCGTCGGCAACGGTGGGGAACGGATTGCCATTAGCCCGACTTCCGCTACTGGGGGGTATTGAGATTGGGCGGGCCGATTTTCCTCGGATTCAGAACTGGCCGGGGGCAAAGGTCGCCACTACATCGGCACCTCGCCGCGGGTGGTGCCGGAGCGGATCCGGGGTGGTGGCTGGGGCGGCAACGTCAGGTTCAGGCGGGCTAGGAGCAACATCACGTCCCGCTCCGGTTCGGTGCGCCGCACCAGCAAGAGTTCCCGGCCGTCAGTGGTGGGCACGCGCACGTCCAAGAGTTGCAGCGTGGTCAGTTTCTCGAAAACCACCCGCGGCATCAGGCCCCCGGCCAGCGCCTTGAGGCGTTGCCGCAACGTGATGCTCAGGCAATACGCCAGGAACGCCACGAACAGGTGCGCCTCGATCCGGTCGGGGCGCTGGTGGTAAATCGGACGCAGGTTCAGGTCGCCCTTCAGGGTGCGAAAGGCTTCTTCCACAAACACCAGTTGCATATAGCAACGCCAGAGCAGTTCGGGATCGTTGGCGCTGAGGTTGGTGCGCAACAGATGCCGGCCTTCGCGCGGGCGCACCGTGCGCCGTTTGGTCCGGTCCAGGGTGAAGGGGAGTTGGCCGGCCGCGTCCACCGTGGTTTGGACCAGGCCGGCCACGGCGCGTCCGGCGCGGTCGCGCGCCCCGCCGAGTTTTTCCAGCCGCTGGTCGCGGGTGAGGTCCTGCTTTTGGAGGTCTTTAAGACGCTGCCAGAGGGCTTTGAGTTTGCGGCGGCGCAGGCCCCGCACCTTGGCCGTGCGCGCGCCGCTTTCGGCCAGCACATAGACTCCGCCTTCCTGCGGCAGGAGTTTGACCCGCAGATGCGGGCGGACTTGTTGCCAAGGTTTGTCCGCCAGTTCTTTGTCCAGTTGCGTCAGCCGGCCTTTGGGTGTGCCCACCAGGTAGCGGACCTTGGGATCGCTTTGGCGCAGTTCGGCCAGCACGGCCTCGGTGGGAATGCCCCGGTCCATCACCCAGATGCGTTCGGCCGCGCCGTAGCGTTTTTGGATGAGTTTGAGCATGTCGGTTCTTCGCTGTTTTCGGTGGAATGAAACCAAAGCAAGGAGCAACGCGGAGCGGACAGCGGTTCTCCCTCTCCCAGCGGGAGAGGGGCGGGGTGAGGGAGAGCACGTGGAAAATCCGGGGCGTAG
>WYBW01000165.1 GCA_011525685.1 Verrucomicrobiia bacterium | reverse complement strand
CCGCTACGTGGAGGCGCATGGAAGGATGGACTGTCGGTTGCCGGAAAAGGCTCAAGCCGAATACGTGCCGGTTGGAAAACCGGCGTTACGGCTTGTGGTCGAAATGCCAGCGCTGGCGCACCTCCGGCCGCGCGGCGTTGAAAAGTTCGTCCACCTTGCGGGCTTCGACGTGGCCATCGCAATACAGCGTTGTGAACCGGTCCTTGTGCCGCCGGGCATAGAATCGCCGCGCGGCATCGAGTGAGCGCCTGTCCGAGATGCCCATGAACAAGGGCTCGGACAGCGCCGCATACGATGCGAGCGGGTAACCGGGAGAGAAGCTGGTGTAGTTCGGAGCGTGGGCCTCCACGACGGAATCGGTCATGGCAATCATTTCGGTGGGGCGGACGACCTGGCTATCCTTCAGCGGCCGGCCCCGGCCGGACTCATTGACAGTGTAGCCGCCCAGACCGCGGCACTGGCGGTCGGGAATGCCCCAGTAAGTTTCGCTGAAGTTGTAACCATAAGCGCCGCGTCCGCTATTTGGAACCGTGTCATAACCGCCGTAATACTTCCCCGAAATGCGGTTGTAACCGGGACAGGCAAACACTCCATTGGCCGGGTTGTCGTTCGTGGGCCATCTGTCACCCAGATAGGGTTCAAGCTGCATGAACCACGGCCCCGCGTAGGTCATGCGTCCCACGCCGGGATAGACGCTTCCGTCCTCGAGATACAGCCGCAGGGCGATGCCCATCTGACGGAGGTTGTTGCGGCACGCCGCGCCGTCGGCACTCATTCTGGCGCGGGCCAGCGCCGGCAGGAGCATGGCCGCAAGAATGGCGATGATGGCGATGACCACCAACAGTTCGATGAGCGTAAAGCCGGAGCGAGAGTCAAGTTTCATGGATTGTGTCCGATGGGTTGATGATTGGGGCAATGGATCGAAGAGTGAACTTGGGTTCATCGCGCCGTCGTCGTGGCCAGTTTCGTCGGATTGACCAATTCCAGCTTCCGCACCAGGGCATGGCTGGTTTCTGCCCGGGTTGAACCAGCGGTGAACACGCCGGTCGAGTCGCTTAAAATCGCCGACCCGTGGGCAAAAGCCGCCGGGGGTGATGTCATCGAACCGTCAGCGGCCTGGTCGGCCAGAGTAACACCTGACAGGATCGTCATCGCGGGCGTGCCGCTGAAATGGTCGCTAACTCTCCAACTGCCTGCCACACCTGTCGGGCTGTGGCGCACGATCCAGTGCGAGCCGCTGCGCGGGTCAGTGGCTCGTCCCACGACATACACTCCGCCTGAGTTGCCCGAAGCCACGCCGATCGCGGCCGCAAAGTTCCCGGCTCGCAGTTGAAACGTATCCACCAATTTCCAGTCCGTGCCGGTGCTGGACGCCCGGCGCACTAGCCAGTGGACGCTGTTCCCGCCATCGCCGGAGGCATAACCACGCCCCACCGCGTAGAGATGGCCTTGCTCATCCAATCCCAAGCCCTGCGCCTGCGCACCGAACGGGTGGTCCAAGTTCCGCAGTTGAAATTCATCCACCGTCCGCCACTGCAACGCGCCGGTGGCATCCACAACGCCTTTGCGCACCAACCAACGCTCGCTCGTTTTGGCATTTCCATTCCAACCGGAACCGGCCACGAACAATCCTTCGGGTGTGCTCAGGATCGCTGTCGCCTTGGCGCTGTGCTGATAGTCAAAGTCATCCAGTGTGGTCCACGTCCGCCCCCCATCCCGGCTCTGCCGCACCAACCAGCGCGTGCGTGGCTGCGTTTGACCGGCGACGCCTGGCGCGTCCCCATAGCCCGCCACGGAAATCCGGCCATCGGCATCCACGGTGAGCGCCTGCGCAAGTGTTCTTTGGACGCCGGGCAGGGCAAACTCATCCACCGTGGACCAGTTCGTGCCGTCCGCATTGCTCTTGCGCACGATCCAACGGTATTGACCCTGATCGTCCGCCCGATAACCCGCCGCGTAAACCTGCCCCACCTTGTCAACTCCCAGACTGCGGATTTGGACCGAGCCAAGATTGCTGGCCACCAGATGATCCACGAAGGACCAGGTTGTGCCGCCGTCGGTGCTCCGGCGGATCTGGGCGGTCATGCGGCCCTGCTCATCGGCGGTGGAAATGGCTTTGTAAAGATGGCCGGCGGCATCCTTGGCCAGGGCGTCCACGGTGGCCGGCAGCGCGCATTGGAAGTCCGCCAGGGTTTTCCAGGTGGACTGTGCGTGAGCGCCGTCGTTGGCCCATGTCGGCAGGCAAAGCGCGCCGAGGGCAAGGGTGAGAACGGTGAGACGGATGATTGGCTTCATGGGTCGGGATGAATTGACCGGCGTTTCTTGATGTGTCTCTGCTTGTGGCATGAAGATGTAATCGCGGGTGTTGGGGAAATCTTTCACGGAAAGTGAAGGTGGCTGACTGGGTTCAAGCCCGGTCAGTCTGGTGGTGAAGCGCCCTGTGGCTGTAACGCCGACTTTCGAGTCGGCCAGTGCTGGGAGACGGTTTCGCGCCGGTTGGAAAACCGGCGATACGTGTAACGCCGACTTTCCAGTCGGCGAGTGTGCGAGCGTGAGGCCGGCCTGGCGAGGGACCACCACCACAGGTCGCTCGAGAATCAACGTTACTCGCCGGTTGGAAACCGGCGATACGTAGAACGCCGACATGCCTCTCGGCGAATTAAGGAGACGCTGAATAATGCTTGGATTTCAAATTGGCGTTGGCATTGGCAAAAAAACGACCCGCGCGCAGCGGTGATTCGTCTCGGTCGCCCCGGGTTGGCGGCCACTCGGGCATCCAAAGCGGGGCGATCCGCTTTTCTTCGACCCTTTTTACCGCTTCAACCGGATGGGT
>WYBW01000164.1 GCA_011525685.1 Verrucomicrobiia bacterium | reverse complement strand
GCGGATACATGACCGCCAAGGAAGGTCGCGAGTTGCATCGCGCGTATGACCGGCTTATCGGCAAACTCGTCAGGATGCAGAACAATCCCGAACCGTGGTTACTCCTGCGGGCAAACCGTCCGAACTAAAATCTCCCTTTCCCCTTTTCTCCTTTACCCCTCTGCCAGCCCATGCAAATAGACCCCTGGATCCTCACCTTCAGCGCCATTACCGTCATCTTGACCATTGGCATGGGGTTCTGGACAGCGAGGCGCTCGAAAACCGCCAGCGACTTCTTCGTGGCCGGACGCAGCGTGAGCGTGGGCTGGAACGCCAGCGCCATCTCGGGTGAATACCTGAGCGCCGCCAGCTTCATGGGTGTGGCGGGCATGGTGATGTCCAGCGGTTACGATGCGCTTTGGTATCCGGTTTGTTACGCGTGCGGGTATTTGTTTCTGCTGCTGTTCATCGCCGGGCCTTTGCGACGGTTTGGGGCTTACACGATTCCCGATTTCGCCGAGGGCCGATTCGACTCGCCGCTGTTCCGCAAGATTGCCGTGTGCTTCGTGCTGTTCATCGGGTTCTTCTACACGATGCCGCAGATGAAAGGCGCGGGAACGACGCTGGCCTACATTTTCCCGGGGCTGCCGTATTGGGCGGGCGTGGTGCTGGTGGGTGCGGTCATCACGCTCAACGTCGCGCTCGGCGGCATGAAAGGCATCACGTTAGTGCAGGCGTTTCAATACTGGGCCAAGATGTTCGCCATCTCCGTGCCCATCTTCGTGCTCATGGCCGTGTATGGGCATTATGGGAAACAACTCGGGGTAAACCAACTGCATGGCAAAGAGTCTCCACTTCCTGCACCGACCCAAGTGAAATTGAACCCGGTCAATTTCCCAGGCGAATTTCAAATCGAAACAGTCCAAAACATTCACAAAAGCAAACTTGCCGAGGCAAAAGCCGACATCGTTCGTCTCGGACTGCTACCAGTGAGCCCGAGCCCAGCGACTATATTGTCTCATACCACCATGGCACTTTCAGATTACGCCAAAGTGCTACCTGGGCTTGGCGACCAATACACGAACTTCATTGAGCAAGTGGTTCTGCACGCCAAATTGAAGGCACTCGATCTGAGCAAAGTACCGCCCCCAACTGGTCAAACTTTACCAGGCGCATACCGTAGGTACTTGGATTCGTTGTTTGCTACGAACGGTTTGACAGTATTGGAAGTGGGACAAGACGGAGTCGCGCTCATCATGACCACCAATTTGGCGCGGTTCACTGCCGCAAGCGCGATGATTGAAGCTGCCGGGTTCACAGCCTCAGATCGGAAGCCATTGCCCACCAAAGCCCCCACCGATTCCACCTGGCTTTCCCCCTTCGGCCCGCTCACGACCAAAGCCGCCAAGGTCGCGGCCCGGGCCGTCGGCAGGCCGAGTCTGGGCGAGGCCATGACCAACGTTCATCCCCGGTTCAGGCTGTACTTGCCGCCTTATGAACTAAGCTCATACAAGCTGAGTGGTGTGGCGCGAACCAATCGTATCGCCAGCCAAGGGAAATTGCTGCCCTCCATCGAACGCCTGATCGGAATAGACGGCAAAGCGAATCTCCTGTTCCCAGGACAGACAAACATGTCTGTGGATCTCGCGTTCCAGTTTATCGCCCACATGAACGATTGGGAAATACTGCTGATTGAGGACTGGGATGCCGAGCGTGTTACTCCGCCAGTGGCCGCCGGCTACCGTGGTCCGGTGATGCGGGGTTTGATGAAAGCGTTGAAATCGAACGGGATTCAATTCCGGCATCTCGATGGAAATCGCTACTTACCAGTCCGGCGCGCGAGGACTGAAGAGTACACTCCAGTAGTGAAACTCCTCAAAGCAATGACCGCTGAAAATGTGACTCCGGAAGCATGGCTTGCTAAACATGAGAAGCCGCTCGCGCTTCTCTACACCTACTCGCTAATCATTGCGCTGGTCTGCGGCACGGCGGGGTTGCCGCACATCCTCGTGCGCTTTTACACCAACCCCGACGGTGTCGCCGCCAAGCGCACGACCATGTGGGTGATGATTCTCATCGGCATCTTCTACGTGTTCCCGCCCGTGTTCGGCGTGATGGGGCGCAATCTGTTGCCAGAGCTTTACGCCGGCGTCGGCGCGAAGGGAACGGACAAGGTGGTGCTGGAATTGCCGCGCATTCTGAATGACAAGGGGAGCGCGCCCGCCTCGGGCGCAGCCGTCAGCGCCCTCGCTGACGGCAGGGGCGCGACGGCACGCGATGGCGCGAATGTCGGCGACCGTGCGAGTGCGGCGGACGGGGCGTCCGCCGGTGCGCCCGGGGCGGGCGCGCTCCCCGCCAAAAGAAAAGTTCCTTGGGGTAGCATCCTGAGCGGCATCACCTGCGCCGGCGCGTTCGCGGCGTTCATGAGCACGTTCAGCGGCCTGCTTGTCTCCATGACCGGCGCGCTGGCTCACGATGTCTATGGCCGGATGCTGCGGCCCAAGTCCACACCGGAACAGCGCATGAGGATGTTCCGCCTTGGCGCCGTGTTGCTGGGCGGTGGCGCGATCATTGCCGGTTCGTTTGTCGAGCCGCTGCAAATCAACTTCATGGTCGGCCAGGCGTTCGCCATCGCGGCCGCGAGTTATTTCCCGCTGTTGTTCATGAGCGCGTGGTGGCGCGGCATGACCATGAAAGGCGCGGCGACGGGCATGTTGACCGGCGGCCTGCTGGCGTTGACGGGTATTTCCCTGACCAGTTTCAGTGACCTGGCGCTGGCCACGGACAGGACCGCCCAATTCTTTGCCATCTTCAAACCCCTGAACGATTTCTGGGCGCAGTATCCCCTGTTGCGAATCCTCTGTGAGCAGCCGGCCATCTGGACCGTTCCGCTGGCCATCGCGCTGATGGTCATCGTGTCCAAGCTGACGCGCACCGAAGTTCCATCGGACATTCGCATGAAGATGCTCGTCCTGCACGCGCCCGAAAAGTTGGGCCTCAAGCAGGAATACATTCAGGAACATCAGCATGGACATTGAATGACCACGCGCCGTCTTTGGATGTGGATCCTCGTTTCAGTCGCGGCTGTCGGCGGCCTGGTCCTGGTTGGGATCATCGGCCTGATCATTTGGCAATACAAGGATGCCACGCGGTTTCAGAAACAGGCGGATACCCACGACCTGCGCGTCCGGGTGGAAAAGATGGCCGCGACCTACCTCGCCAAACGCCCGAAAGGCGCGCTGGTCATCGGAGTGGTGCAAAAGGGCGAAACGCATTGGCTCGGTTCTGGTCAGGTGTCCCCAGCGAACTCCAACGCGCCGGATGCGGCGACGATGTTCGAGGTCGGCTCGATCACGAAGGCGTTCACCGGTGTGGCTCTTGCTCGAATGGTCCAAGAGGGCAGGGTGCGGCTGGAAGACACCATTGAAAAGCATCTGCCAGCGGAGGTGACACTACCCGCGGAGCTTCGGCCAATCACGCTCGCGCAACTTGCGACGCACACGTCCGGCCTGCCGCGTTTGCCGGCGAATCTCGATCTCTCACCAGCCAATGCGGCCAATCCCTATGCCCGCTACACAAGCCAGGAGCTTTACGATTACCTCCGCGCCGCAAAGCTCGATCGCCCGCCGGGAAGGAAATCAGTTTACTCGAATCTCGGTGTGGGTTTGCTGGGGCACATCCTCGAGTGGCGCGCCGGTGTTCCCTTTGACCAACTGGTGCGCGAGCAGATTTGCGAACCTTTGGGCATGACCGAGACGGGGATGACCCTTTCGGAAGCGCAGCGTGTTCGCCTCGCGCCTGGTCATGACACGCAGGGCAACGTGGTCTCCAACTGGGATTTCGCCGTGCTCGCTCCGGCAGGCGGTTTGCGCTCGTGTCTGGATGATTTGGCAAAATTGGTTCAGGCGAATCTGGCCACGGATGATTCGCCTCTCGGGGCGGCGCTCACGCTGGCGCAGAAGCCGCACTTTGAGTCGTGGGCGGGCAAGCTCGGACTGTGCTGGCAGATTTACGAAATGGCCGGCGTGATTACCTTCCACTGGCACAACGGAGGCACGGGCGGTTACGTCAGTTTTCTTGCGTTCGACCGGCAGCATGAAACCGGCGTGGTTTTGCTCTCCAACCATGGTGACGCGATGGCCGGTGATGATTCGCTCGATCGCATGGGCATCGAGTTGTTGAAGCTGGCGGGGAGAGTGTCTTGGGAGTAGATCGTCACCCCGCCGGCGCTCGTTGAATTGCGCACTCACCTCTTCGTCATACTGGCTGGATGATCGTCCGGGATTTTGACGAGCAGCGCGACGCAGTAACGCAGGGGTGCATCTCGGACCCTTGTGGGTCCACTGCTTGACGGAGAGCCGGCTTACGAGCCGCACAGAGAGCAGGGCGACTGGTAAGCCGCCTCTCCGGTGTTCCGTCTGGCGATGGGGAACGCCCAGCCGGACACGTCTCTGTGGAAACCAAGATTGACGTTCCCATTGCACTCAACCTAACTACGAATATGAAACGAACATTCCTCTCCCTCGGCCTTTTGACGCTGGCCGCCACGCTGACGGGTTGCGTGGTAAGCATCGGCGGACGCTCCCAGGCCTCCCCTCCACCCCCGGCTCCAATGCCACCGCCCCCGATCGTCGTGGGCGATCCGAGCCAGGCGGCGACGGTGGGCGAGATTGACGCCGCGGCACAACTCAACTTCGATTCAACGCGCACGCAGGTGCTTTCACAACTGGCCGAGCGGCCCGGATTGGCGCCGCCGGTGCAGGTGCATCTCGTCAACACCGCCTACCGCAGCCTCAGCTTCGAGAGCAGCAAGGTTCAGGTGTTGCAAAAGATGATCGCGCGACCTGACTTCTGCGACCCGGCGCGGCACGCGATTGTTTCGCAACTCGGACGGCTGACGCATGAGTCGAGCAAACAGGACCTGCTGAACCGGATCAACGAGCGGTTGAAGCAGGGGCCGCTGCAATGAATTCCGAATCCTTACAACCGCCAAACTCACGCACTCGGTCTATGAACTCATTTGCCCGTCTTTTCTCGGCGGTCGCACTGGCCGCGCTTGTTCTCCCTTCGCTTCAGGCCCAGACCACGGCCGGGGCCGACGCGGCCGCGCGGCCCAACAGCGCAATCATTCCCGCGCCGCGGCCCGATGAACGCGCCAAGGCTCGGACGGACGTGGTCTTGCAGCGCGCCAAGGCCAATCCCGGGCCGTGCGACATTGTGTTCATCGGCGATTCCATCACGCAGGGCTGGGAAAACGCCGGTAAGAATGTCTGGCAGAAGCATTACGGCGGGCGCAAGTGCCTGAACTTCGGCGTGGGTGGCGACCGCACGCAACACGTGTTGTGGCGATTCGAGAACGGCCAGTTGGACGGCCTCAAACCCAAAGCCGCGGTGCTGATGATTGGGACGAACAACTCAAATCGCGATGACAACACCGAGGCGGAAATCCTCCAGGGCGTGCAGGCCATCGTGAAACAAATCCGCGAACGTCTGCCCGAAACGAAGGTGCTCGTGCTTGGCATCTTTCCGCGCGGACAGACTTTCAGTGCGCAGCGCGGCAAAATTCTGCAAGTGAATCAGGCGCTGGCCAGGCTCGCGGATGGCAACATGGTTCACTACCTGGACTTCGGCTCGCAACTGATCGAGTCAGACGGTTCGATTGCCAAGTCCGTGATGCCGGATTTTCTGCACCTCTCCGAAAGCGGCTACGAAATGTGGGCGCAAGCCATGGACGGGAAGCTGAAGGAATTGTTGGAACGCTGATCCAGCACCGGGAGCACCGGCACCGATCCCGCCGCGCGTCGTATGGGCTGTGCAGCCGAGGCGGAACACTACTTCAGTTGGCCCGCACTCAGCCGGATCGGCGGTAGAGGGTATTCGAGGTAATCTCGAATCAGCGGCCGGCTCGCGGCAGCCTCGCGCATTCGCGTTTCCAGGGTCTTTTGTTCCGACTCCGGCCAGTGCTCGCGCATCAGGCTCAACATTTGCACCGCAATCACGTCGTCCGCCTCGGCCAGCGCCTCCCACTGGTGATCGGTGGAAATGCCGGCTCGCGTCAACTTCGCCACAGCCTGTTCTCGCGGACTGCTGTATTTGCCATCGCCGTCGGCGTCCAGGAAGACCGGATTCGTGGCCGCGAGCGTGTATTTGTCGGAGGTCGGCCAGCTCGGATGCGGCACGCCATCGCCGAGCACCACGCAGACCAGATGCGCGTCGTGCTGCGGAACATTGAGCAGGAAGTCAATGAACTCGTTGGTGGGCCGGCGCGGCGAGCCGGCGCGAACCGGCTTCTCGGCCACCTGCCGTCCATTCAGGAAGATCAAAGCGCGTCGCGGCGTCACCCACGACGGCGCGGCGACTCGCAGGCGGAGGTGGACGTTGCCGGTTCTGGCCGGAATAAGGTCGCCCATCTTGAAGCGCCCGTTGACCGAGAGGTCGGTGAAGATGCCCAGACTGAAGGAGGTCTGGCCGCGCAGGAAGCGATTGCAGGCATCAGCCACGTTGATGCGGGCGGGATCATCGGTGGCGCTGGGCACGTAGCTGCGTCCCTGGCCCACCGGCTCGCCAACCGTGTGTGAATCGGAGGAAGCCACTCCCGCAACCTTGTGTCCGCGATTCAACAGCGCGAACCAGTCCTGGAAAATGTAGAGCGGATCAGGCTGTGGGGTGAGGGCGTTCGCGACTTCAACCGCATCGAAGGGAACGTTGGTTTCCTCGCGAAAATCGCCCGAGACCCGGTTCAGGCCGTACTTCGTGAAGACACTGGTGGCCAGATTAGGCCAGCGCGGATGATTCAGGATGACGACCCTGGCGCCCTTGGCGCGCATGTCGTCCACCAATTGCACCCAACTGCCGAGTTTGTGGTTGGGCGGGCTGGCCTTTGGATCAAGCGGGAAGGCGTTGATATGACCGATGGCGGTGGTGACTTCATTCCCGGTTACGGAAGTGAAGTATTGGCTGACAGCCATCTTCTCCTGAGTCGGACGGTAATCGGTGTTGTGGTTGTGGTCGGTGGCGATGGCCAGTTCCACGCCTTCGCCGGCAAGAGTCAACATGCGCTCTTCCATGCTCGCATCGCCATGACCGCTGTAGGTCAAGGTGTGGATGTGGGTGTCGGCAGCAATGAAGCCGGTGGTGTCCACTTCCCGTTCGATTCGCAGGTCCGCGCGCGTCACCTGGTCCTTGCGGACGGAGATTCTGGCCTGCGCGCGGCTCCATTCCATGCCGCGGGTGGCATGAACGAAGTATTCACCGCGCGGCAATTTGATCCAGGTTTCCACGCCGCGTGAGTAAAGCAATCCCTGCCGGACGGCGGTTTCATTGGTGAACGCGTTGAAGATTTCCACCAATTCGTTCTGCAAGTCCGTGATGGTGATCCTCGCCGGCACAGGCTCACCCGAGCGGGCGTCCGCCACACTGAGGGTGACCTGCTGCAAATCCAGGACTTCAGCCAGAGGCCGATCGTGCAGCGCAATCGGGCCAACGACGATGTCATCTGTGCCTCCCGAATCAATCGTCAGGGTGTTCTGACCGTGGCGCAGAGTGCCCGGCGGCACTGGGTAATAAAAGAGCCTGGGCTCGCCGTTTCGCTTGAGGGTGGCGACCAGTTGGTCATTGAGGCGCAGTTTCCAAGGACTCGAAACGTCGCGTTGCTGGATGGCCAGGACCACTTCCGCCGGGTTCGACCTGGCGTCGAAGCGCAGTTCGAGCTTCAGGCCCTCGGGTTCCGCGGTGGTTTCCGGCCAGTCTTTCACGACCGTGTCGCCCAGATGACGGGCCTTGGACTCGAGCACGCGTCCCTGGCTGGTGCTTTGAGCCAGCGCGCCAGAAACGAAGGCGCCGATGAGCAAGACTAAAAGCCGCGCGGACCAGCGGCCATTACCAGCAAACAAGGATTGCAATTTCATTTTCATCGAAAGGTTTCTTTGACCGAATCAACCAGTGCCGAAATCATTTTCCGCACCTGAACCGGCGTGGTGCAAAATGGCGGCATGAGGACAATGACGTTTCCGATGGGCCGCGTCAACACTCCGCGCCGGGCCAGGGCCTCGCACACACGGATCCCGGCCCGTTCGCGCAAGGCGAACGCCTCACGAGTGCGCCAGTCCCTGACCAACTCGATGCCGGCCATCACGCCCACCTGGCGGACGTCGCCGACCTGAGGCAACGACCAAAGCTGTTTCAACTCACCGGCCAGTGTTTGCTGCAAGACAGCCCGGGCGCGGACGGATTCCCGGCGGCGAAGGATTTCCAAACTGGCCAGCGCCGCGGCCGCGCCCAGTTGGTTTGCGGTGTAACTGTGACCGTGAAAGAAGGTTTTGAACTCGTCGTAACGCCCCAGGAAGGCGTCAAAGATCTCCTGCGTCGTCAAGGTTGCCGCCATGGGCAGATAGCCGCCGGTCAAACCCTTGGCAGCGCAGAGCAGGTCCGGCTGGACGCCCACGCGCGAGCAGGCGAACAGCTTTGCGGTTTCGGGCTGGCGCGTCACGCGCGCGACCGCCGCGTCGTCCACGTGACAGGTCACGCCCGTGCGGCCAAAACCGGTCATCACTTCGTCGGCCACCAACAGGGCATCATAAGCACGAGCAAGGCTTGTCACCTGCCCCAGCCAGCCGCTGGGTTGGGCGATCATGCCGGCGGCTCCTTGCATCAGCGGTTCAAAGACGAACGCGGCGTAAGGATTGCCTTTCCGCCTTTGGCGGCGGAACGTTTTCTCGACCAGGCCCACACATTCCCATTGGCACTTGCGGTATTTGCGCGCGTCCTCCCGATCCGGCCGGGCCCGATTGAAGGGACACCGATAGCAATAGGGCGACATGACCTTGTCCGATTTGAACAGCAGCCCGCCGTAAGCCTTGTGGAATAGGTCAATGTGCCCCAAGGAAACGGCGCCGACCGTGTCGCCGTGGTAGGCGCCCTCGAGGGAGAGAAACTTCGGCCGCGCTTTGCCGCCGCGTGTGCGCCGTGTGAATTCATGGGCCAGCTTGAGCGCGACCTCGAGCGCCGTCGAACCGTCGTCGCTGTAAAACACCTTGGTCAACTCGGCCTTGCTCGAGGCGGCGTTGAAAGTGGGCAGGTGAGAAAGTGAGAAAGCGGGGGTGGACATTCCTTTCACTCTTCCACTCTCCCAACTTCCCACTTTCGATCCGTCCGCGCGCGGGTTTGACAACCGCACAAGGCGCTCCGCCAGCAGCGAGGCAGGTTCGTTCGCGAACCCGAGCGCCGAGCTGTGGGCGATTTTCCGCAACTGCCGCGTGATGGCGGCGTTGATGCGCGGATGGTTATGACCGTGCAGATTGGTCCAGATGGAGGAGTTGGCATCGAGGTATTCCTTGCCATTAACATCACGCAAGACCGCGCCCTCGCCCTCGACGATCACGATCGGCTCGCTTTGAAGCCAGTCGCGCATCTGGGTGAACGGATGCCACACGAAGCGGTGGTCGAGTTGGGCAAGCTTGTGCATGGCTAATCGCCGATGGCCGATGGCCGATGGTCAAACTGTCTTAAGGCGAGCGAGAGGGCTTTGACATCCTCCAACGTGTGCGTCGCGGTCAAAGTGACGCGCAATCGCGCCGCACCCCGCGCCACGGTCGGGTAACGGATGGCCGGAACAAACAGCCCCTGTTCGCGCAACCGGGCCGCGGCGGCGACAGCGGCGGATTCCTCACCAAGGATCAGCGGGATTATCGCCGACGGCAGGGCCGAAGGCCGAAAGCCGAGGGCCGATTGGAGTTCCATCACGCGCACCCAGAGCTTATCACTGAGCGCCCTGCCTTCCTCGGATTGCACCCGGTTGACGGCGGCGGTCGCGGCGGCGGCGGCGGCGGGAACCGGCGCGGTGCTGAAGATGAAACTGCGCGCTCGGTTGATGAGGAGGTCCACCAGCGCCCGGCTGCCGCAGATGAAACCGCCACTGGCGCCGAGCGCCTTGCCGAGCGTGCCCATCTGGATCTCGATTACGTCACTCACGCCGAGGTGCTCCGCCAGTCCGCGACGGTTCGGACCGTACAGGCCGGTGGCATGAGCCTCATCCACCATCAGCCAGGCGCCGTATTTCTCCTTGAGCGCCACGATTTCGCGAAGCGGCGCATGGTCGCCATCCATGCTGAACACGGATTCGGTGACGACGAGGGTTCGTGATGCGTGATGCGTGATGCGTGATTTGCCTTCGGCCCACTTGAGGATGTCCTCCAGTTCGTTCAGATCGTTGTGCGCAAAGATGCGGATCTTGGCGCCGCCAAGTCTGGCGGCGTCCACGATGCAGGCGTGGACCAGCTTGTCCACAACGATGATGTCGTCCTTGGCGAGCAACGCGCAGATCGTTCCGATCGCGGCGGCATAGCCGGAGGAAAAACTCAGGGCGGCTTCAGTTCCCTTGAACCTCGCCAGTGATTCCTCCAAATCGTGATGAGGCGCGAGCGAGCCGCAAATCAGCCGCGAAGCCCCGCTCCCGGCGCCAAACTTCTCGACCGCCTTGATGGCAGCCTCCTTCAACACCGGATGGTTCGACAGCCCCAGATAATCGTTGGAGGAAAAGTTGAGCAGCGTCTTGCCGCCAATCTCGATGCGCGGACCTTGGGACGATTGCACCCGGCGCAATTCCCGATACAGGCCCTGCTCGCGAATGTTCGCGAGACGGCTCTGCAATTCGCGTTCAAACTCACTCACGGTGCGAAACGATCAAGAGATCTGGGGTGTCACCGCCCATTCCCCGTCAATGAGGCTGGCGCGGATGTTGCCGGTGTGTTCCAGCACCGCGGCGTAACTCTCCTTCAGCCGTCCGGAAAAAGGCAGGGCAATCATGTCGGCAAACGCGCCCCGCGTCAGCTCGCCAGCTTTGCCGAACAGGCCGAGGGCCTTCGCGCCATTGACGGTGGCCATGCGGACAATCCGCCCGGGCGACACGCCGTAGTTGCGCGCCGCAAACGCTCGCATCTCATGAAACAGGTTCAATTCGAGCTGGTGGCGGGGATGTTTGCGCACGGTGGCCAGACTGTCCGTGCCCAGGCAGAGGTTCACGCCGGCCCGGGACAGGGTGCGATGCGGAAACGGGGCGTGTCCAAAGTAATCGTGGCTGCGCGGGCAGTGAACCACGCTGACTCGTTTGCGGGCCAGCAACCGCGCGTCGCCTTTGGCCAGGTAGTTCACGTGCGTGGCGATCAGATTCGGCCCGAGCAATCCGCAGCGGGCCAGGTGTTGCACCGGGGAGACGCCGCCACAGTCCGACATGTCGCGCTCGCTGCGCTTTAGCCAATCATGCATTTCGCCCCTGGCCCGGCGGAACATCTCGAACTCGACGGCCGACTCCGCCACGTGAGTGGCCACACGCCATCGCCGTTGGCGGGCGACTGTGGCGCACCGTTTCATCAATTGCGGCAGGGTCGAGTACGGGGCGTGAGGCGACAGACCGGCACTGCATCGGCCGCGCGGAAGGGAGGCAATTTTCTCCGTGGCCTCGGCGACAATCGCATCCGGATTCCTGCGGCTGCGAATGCCCGTCATCTCCAGGAAGGAAACCACCCGCAGCGGTGTGGCCGTCCACACGTCGGGGAGCAGTTGCGGGACGGCTTCGATGTCGCCCACCGTGGTCGTGCCGGTGCGAACGAGCATCCGGGCGCCGGCGAGCCAGGATTTCGCGAAATCCGAATAGCTCCAAAGGGACTTTTCCGTGGTGATGAGCTTGATCCAATCGCAAAAGCTTTTCCGGGGCGGGAACAGACCGGCCATGTCGGTGTAGTCCAAATGGCAATGGGCGTTGACCAGCCCGGGAAGCAGAAGGGATTCGCCCAAGTCCACGGGCGGCCCGGGATACCGCCCGCGCAACGCACGCCATTGGCCCACCGCCACGATGCGGTTGCCAACCACCACGACCGCGCCGTTTTCGATGGGAGGCCGCCGCAGCGGCAGCACGACCCGGGCGCGGAGGATGAAGGGCGGGCGTTCAGCCATTAGAGGCCGTTGTCCTTGAGACGCTGTTTTCCGCGCGCCGCCTGTTTGTGCTTCCGGGCTTTGCGCTTGCTGTGACGTTTGCGAATCTGTTGTTCGATCTTCTTGGCCACCTTGTCAATGGCGGTATAAAGGTCCTCGTCCGCGTGAATCGCGAACAAATCCGGTCCGCGCACCCCGAGGCGAATCGAGCAGGAGAACTGTTTTTCCGGCAGACGCTTGTGGTCATGCTCGAGGGTGACCCGGGCGTCCACCGCCCAACGATCCAGGTGATCGAGCTTGTCGAGTTTGTCCAGCACGTGATCTTCGATGGCCTTGGTCAAGGTCACGTTGTGCGTCGAAAGGATCAATTTCATGTCCGCATGATGCGACCGTCTGGCGACAAAATCCAGCGAAAGTGAGAGGCATGGACAGGCAAGCAAATGCCCAAATTCCCAGAGGTGAACCGCTAGGGTGCTTGAGTATTTGGGTGTTTGCCCATTTTGGACCTTGCATTTGCCTTCCTGAACCGCCGTGGTCAGAAGCCTTGAATCAGGTTGCGCTTTCTCCTTTAATCCCCGCAGTGCCAACCAAGATCATTGCGGTCGCGAACCAGAAGGGCGGAGTGGGGAAAACCACCACCGCCGTCAATGTGGCGGCGTGCCTCGCGGCGCTGGGCCAACGGGTGTTGCTCTTCGACCTGGACCCGCAAGCCAATGCGACCAGCGGCCTGGGTCTGGAGAAAGTCGAAGGCGCCAGCGCTTACCGTGTCTTGCTGGGCGACGGCAACCTGATCGAGAAAATCAAACCCACCGCTTATGACCGGCTGGAGGTCATTCCCAGCGAAGTGGATTTGTGCGGTGCCGACGTGGAACTGGCCCGCGCAGAAAACTATCTGCACCGCGTGGCGTCGGCGCTGCAACCCGTCGTGCAGGCCGACCGGTTCGATTTGGTCCTGGTGGACTGTCCGCCGTCGCTGGGCATTCTCACGATGAACGCCTTCGCTGCCGCCGACGGCCTGCTGGTGCCCTTGCAATGCGAATACTACGCCCTCGAAGGCATCACCATGATGAATCGCGTTCTGACGCAACTGCGCGACAGCGGCGTCAATCCCCGGCTCGATATTTTTGGCGTGGTGATGACGATGTTCGACGCGCGGACGAAGTTGTCGCAGGAAGTGGTCGGCGAAGTCCGCGGACTGTTGGGAGACCGCGTCTTTGAGACGGTGATCCCCCGCAGCACGCGGCTGGCGGAAGCCCCCAGCTTCGGCAAGCCGATCATCCATTACGACAAATACAGCGCCAGCGCGGCGGCGTATGAGCTGCTGGCGCAGGAAGTCCTTGCCCGGATCAATTTGCCGTAGCCGAAGGAGGACCGGCGTCTGCCGCCATCTGGCACGGCTGCGGTAAAGTCGAACGCCAGCCGCTGATTTTGGCCGGTGTCCGAAATCCGAAAAATCGAAATCCGAAAGAAGCCCGAAATCAGGTATCCGAGTGGTGAGGCCTCGTTCGGCCAGACAAACCGTTCGACTTCGGATTTCTGATTTCGTTCGGCCTTCGGATTTTCACCGCACCGCTGGCGCGGTTGAATCGAACGGACTTGGGATGGCCAGGCAATCCGGGAAAGCGTTCTTTACAGCCAAACCGATTCAACTATCCTGCCGCCACTCCTGCGAATCCTATGGCCAAAGAAGCGACGGAAATGGTGGTGGAGTCGGTCAAATCGGAACTGGCCGACACGAAGACAATCCGGCTCCAATGGCCGACGGGTTATGACATGGACTTCAAGACCGGCCAATTCATCACCTGCTATTGGCCGGACGAACCCAGTTACAAACGAGCCTACTCTCTTTCCTCCTGCGCCCTCGATGTCGGCTTCTATGAATTCACCGTCAAACGGGATGGCAAGATGGGCACCCGGTTGGTGGACTGGATCAAACCCGGGCAGCGGCTGATGGTCCTGCCGCCGGCGGGCAAGTTCCTGCCGGTGTTTGAACCGGACAAACATCTCATCTGCATCGCCGGCGGATCGGGCGTGACGCCCTTCCGCGGTTTTGTGCGCGAGGCCACGCGCCGCGAACTCGAAACGAAAATTACGATCCTCTACAGCGTGCGGACGACCAACGACATCATTTTTGACGAGGAGTTTCGGCAACTGGAGCAGGACAATCCCAACTTCAACTTCTTTGTCACCTGCACCCGCCTGCACCCCGAGGATCCGTGGACGGGCCGGCGCGGGCGCATCACGGCCGAGTGGGTGCAGGAGCAGGTGCATGACCTGCCGAACACCTTCTTTTACGCCTGCGGCCCAAACGAGCTGGTGGAATTCGCCGAGGGCCTGGTGCTCAACCAGATTGGCGTTCCCAAGCCGCAGATGCGAACCGAGAAATGGGGATGAGGAAGGCTTCAGCCCGATACGAGGAGAGTTGAGGGAGAAAACTTGTCATGTTGAAACGCACTGCCCTTTTCGACGCACACCAAAAACTTGGCGCCCGGTTGATTGACTTCGGTGGATGGGAGATGCCCGTCCAATACACCGGCATTGTGGAGGAGCATCTGGCCGTCCGCAACGCCGCCGGCATCTTCGACATCTCACACATGGGCGAGGTCACCGTGAGCGGAGCGGCGGCGGCCGATTTCCTGAACCGGACCCTGACCAACGACATCCGCAAGCTCACGCCCGGCCTGGGACAGTACACGCTGATGTGCAACGAGCGGGGCGGCACGATTGATGATCTTTACGCCTATCAACTTTCCGGCGGGGTCTATTTGCTGATCATCAATGCGTCGCGCATCCAAGCCGACGTGGCCTGGCTCCAGGCCCAGGCCGCGCAGTTTGCCGGCCGGGACGACTTGCGCCTGACGGATGCCTCGCATAATTACGCCGCCGTGGCGGTGCAGGGACCGAGAGCCAAAGATTTCATGGAGGCCTGCATTCCGGGAGCGGCGTGTTCCGGCCTGCGCGTGCAATCCGTCACGGAGTTGAAAAAGAACCAGATCGCCGGGTTCACGTTCGGCAAGGCGAATGTGCTGGTTTCGCGAACCGGTTACACTGGGGAGGACGGATTTGAAATCATCGGCGGCGACGATTCCATTCAACAGGTCTGGGGCAAGGTTTTGTCGCTAGGTGAACCATTCGGCGTCAAGCCGTGCGGACTGGGCGCACGCGACACCTTGCGCACCGAGGTTTGTTATCCGCTTTATGGCCATGAACTGGACGAGAACACCTCGCCCATCGAGGCGGGGGTGGGTTTCTTCGTGGCGCTGGACAAGGGAGAATTTGTCGGCCGCGGTGTGCTCGTCGAGCAGAAGGCCGGCGGCGTCCGCAAGAAGTGCGTGGCTTTCAAGATGACCGGCAAGTCCGCGCCACCGCGGCCGCAATATCCAATCTGGATCAATGGCGCAAGGGCAGGGGAGGTGACGAGCGGCACCCAAAGTCCCTCGCTGGGCATCGGGATCGGGCTGGGCTATGTGCCACCGGAATCGGCCCGACCGGGCACGCCCATCGAGATTGAAATACGCGGCAAGCCCGCGGCGGCCGTCATCGTGACCAAGCCGATTTACAAGAAGACGCAATGATCTGGGTGGCCGGGCAAAGTGCCGGTCGCCTGCGGCCAGCTTGGATCAATCTGACCCGACGGTCTTGGTTCACGATTTCTCCTTGGGTCCGGCCGCTGCCAGGTAGAGCCTGCACATCGTGAACTGCCCGCGAGTTGTCATTTCGCCATGATCGGCTCGATGGGCGACCGTCAAACACCCAACCTGAAATCATTATGAATCGAACTCTCAAATCCCTGCCGCAATTCGCCGCGTGTCTTGTGCTGGCGCTGGCGTTTACCTCCTCGGTCCTGGCCCAGGACAAGAAGATTGACGTCACGGGCACCTGGAAATCCAGCATCACAAACCAGAACGGCCAGGTCCGCGAAAGCACCTTCAAGCTCAAAGCCGAAGGTGAAAAGCTGACCGGCACGATCTCGGGACGGCAAAACGACACGGCCATCGAGGAAGGCAGGATCAAGGGTGATGAAATCACCTTCAAGGTGACGCGCGAATTCAACAACAACCGGATGGTGACCAAATACACCGGCAAAGTTGCCGGGGACACCATAAAGGGAAAATCGGAGACTCAACGCGATGGCGAGCCACGCTCGCGGGATTGGGTGGCCAAGAGAGAGCCGGCCGCCAAGTAGGCCCGGCCACCTCCCGCAGTACAAGATTCATGCCCCCGGCGTTCAGGACGCCCGGGGGCTTTTCCTTTTGTACGGAGGACGCCTGTTTTTGAGACTTGGAAGCCACCGATGATTGGCTAGTTTCAGCAGATGAAAATTACGCACTACTCCACCGCGTACGGGAACAACCCGCACGAACTGGACGAAGCCGTGAACAAACACATCGCTGCCGGCTGGCAGCCGTATGGGAATCCTTACGCCACCGAGAATCCCGTCGAAGGCGCCATGGAAGCGCTCCTGCTGGCACAGCCGATGGTCAAGACCGAGGGTTGAGATCCATACGCTGGGAGATTCGGGGGCACGCATCTTCGTCTCGCCCATCTGCGGAGGAGGCACTGTCCCGCCACCACGCTGTCATTGAGGGGTCATGCTGAACTCATAATTGAGAATCGAGAGGCAGTAGGTTGCCGCGGTGTCTGTGCGCAGGACCAAAGGTCCAAGGGAAATGGGCTTGGCGCCGGCGGCCTTGATGTGCTCCAGCTCCGCGGCCGTGAAATCACCCTCCGGGCCGATCCACACGGCGGCCGAGGACGGGATGCGCCGGTGTTGATCAAGGAATTCATGGAAGCAATCCCGCGGATGACGGCGAACGCCCTCAAGGGCCGCGACGAGCGAAAGTTCAATGGTCTCACCGCGAGCGAGGAATTGCGCGGGTGTCACCGGTGGTTCGATGCGCGGCAACCACGGCGACCCGCACTGCTTGATGGCCTCGATGGCCACCTGTCGCCACTTGTCGCACTTTGTGCCGGCCGCCGCCGGGTCGGGCCGGCTCACACCGCGTTCCGCCAACAGCGGCACGACGCGCGCGGCTCCCAGTTCGGTTGCCTTTTGCACGATGGACTCGAACAGTTTCCCCTTGGGAATGGACTGACACAACGTGACGCGGCAGGGCAGGGGAGGCGCGCTTTGTTTTTCGAGCACGCTCAACCGCAGATGGTGGCCGGCCAACTCCCGCACTTCGCAAAGAAACACGCCGCCTTCACCGTCCAGGACCGTGACTGGTTCACCCGTTCGGACGCGCAGCACGTCCACGGCGTGATGTGCCTCGCGCTCGGTCAGCTCGAGCGTTTCGGAACGGCACTGCTCGGGCGGCAGGTAAAAACGATGCATCGAATCTTTGCGGTTGTTTCAGTGAGCCACCCGGGTTTCGCGGCAACCGCTCCCGGCGAGGCGTTGCGCTGATCCATCGTCCAGCACGGACATTCCGGCTCAGGATTCCGAGCCAAACTGCTGGAAAAGCTTCCTGGCCTTTTCAAAGAAGCCCTGGCTCTTGGGATTCTCCCGGCCGCTGCAAAGGTGGGCGAACTCCTCGAGCTTCGCGCGTTGGGCGGCAGTCAGGTGCGTCGGCACCTCCACGTCTATGCGCACGTGCAGATCTCCGTGGCCAAAGCCCTGCAAATTCTTCACGCCCTTTCCCCGCAACCGGAACATTGTCCCGGGCTGAGTCCCGGCGGGAATTTTAATCGTGGCCTGGCCGTTGAGCGTCGGTACTTCAATCTCGGTTCCCAGTGCCGCCTGGACAAAGCTCACGGGCACTTCGCACAACAAGTCATCCCCGTCACGCTGGAAGATTTCGTGGGGTTGCACGTGCAGGACCACGTAGAGATCGCCGGGCGGACCACCGCGCAGACCCGCCTCGCCGTTGCCGGCGGATCGCAACCGCGCCCCGGTGTCCACGCCCGCGGGAATGCGCAGCTTGATCTTCGAAACCCGGTCGCGGCGGCCCGAGCCGTGACAGCCCTTGCACGGTTTTTCGATCACCTGACCGGCGCCCTGGCAGTGTGGACAGGTCTGGGCAATGCTGAAGATGCCCCGGGCACTGACCACCTGGCCGCGGCCATGGCAGGTTGGACAAGTTCGGGTGCGCGACCCGGCCTCGACCCCGGACCCCTGGCAAACATCGCAGCGTTCCGGTTTGGTGAGGGAGATTTCCTTCTCCGTGCCCATGGCGGCTTCCTCGAAGGTGATCTCAAGATCATAGCGCAGGTCGTTGCCCCGATGCGGCTGGGTGGGATCGTGCCGGGACGAACCGAAAAATTCGTCAAAGATGCTGCTGCCGCCGAAAACTTCCCGGAAGATTTCAAACGGATCATGGAAGCCCGCGCCCCCGCCCCGGCCCGCCCGGGCCCGCGGATCGAAAGCCGTATGACCATACTGGTCGTAGGCCGCGCGCTTCTGAGGATCACTCAACACTTCGTAGGCCTCACCCAGTTCTTTGAACTTCTCCTCGGCGGTCTTGTCGCCGGGATTCTTGTCCGGATGATGTTTGACGGCCAGCCGGCGATACGCCTTCTTGATCTCCTCCTCGCTGGCATCGCGGCCAACGCCGAGGATGTCGTAGTAATCACGCTTGGCCATGGGGCAGGGGATCGGGTTGGCGGCGCGTCAAGCCCCCGCCGGCGGCTTCGCCACAACCACGGACGCCGGGCGCAGCAGGCGTTCGCGCAACTTGTAACCCTTGCGCAGTTGTTGCAGGACCTGCCCTTCCGGCACATCGGCGGATTCCTGTTGCGAAACCGCTTCGTGAAAATTGGGATCAAACTTCTGTCCCGTGGCATCCAGTTCCTCCAGGCCGGCCTCGGTCAACACCCCGCGCAGTTGCTGGTAAATCATGCTGACGCCTTCCTGAAACGACTGCAAACTGTCCGCCGTGCCCGATTGGGCCGCCGACTGCGCCATCTCGAAATTGTCCAGCACCGTGATCAGTTTCTGCATCAACGCCTCATTGGCGTAACGGATGGAATCCTGACGCTCGCGGGCGGCGCGCTTTCTGAAGTTTTCAAAGTCGGCCGTGGTGCGCAACAGCCGATCCCAATACTCATCCGCCTTGGCGGCGCGCGACTTGAGCTCCTCGAACTGCTCGGGAGACAACGTGCTCAACTCCACGGCGGTCGGCAACTCCTCACCGCCCGTCTGGTCGGCCGCCGGGGCGGAATCCTCCGCCGCCAACTCCGGGGCGGCCACCGGGGGAGTGGCTTGCTCATTTTGAGTCTTGGACTCTGTCTTCTTCATACATGCTTCCAACGCTGCAGCTTTTGAGAGCGCGCAATGTAAGGGATTGTGTAGTTCCCGGCAATAGCGATATGCCTCTGTGGCACAGCCAAGCGGGCCAGCGCATCTCACTTTCCTGAAGCCGGGTCTGCCGGCATGTGGCCGCGTGGATGGCGTGGACGCTGGACAGGCTGCTGACCAGCCGCCTGACCGGTGGGGCGGCTGGTAAGCCACCCCTCCAGCAAACTGGACGACTTGCTAAACACCGAGATGCGACCGCGCGGAACGCCGGGGGTTCGGCAGACTTGATTGTGACGCTGATTACTGATTTGCTGTCCTGCCGCGCGCGCCGCAGAAGCGGCGGCTGGAGCGGAAAGCAAACCAGTGAAACCAAACCCGAAAGCAAACGGACCCGTCAACCACCCGCCGGCACCGGCCGGTGCGGACGAGCATTTGTGGGCGCAATTCCTCGAGTCGGTCTTCCAGTTCACCACTCGCAGCCAGGGACCGCAGGTCGCGGGACGCCTGGCTGGTGAAATGGGCCATCGTCTCTATCAGGCGGGGGTGCCCGTGCGCGGACCGGTCAACACGCCCTACGTCAACACGATCCCGGTCGCGCAGGAGCCAGCCTACCCCGGCGACCGCGACCTCGAACGGCGCATCAAGAGTTTCATCCGCTGGAACGCCATGGCGATGGTGGTCAACGCCAACCGCAAACACAACGGCCTCGGTGGTCACATTTCCACCTTCGCCTCCTGCGCCACGCTTTACGAAGTGGCGTTCAACCACTTTTTCCGCGGGCGAAAGCACGAGTTTCCGGGCGACATCGTCTATTTCCAAGGCCACGCGGCGCCGGGGGTTTATGCCCGCGCGTTTCTGGAGCGCCGCTTGGACGAGCGCGATCTCCAGAATTTCCGGCAGGAACTGGCCGAAGGCGGTGGGCTGTCCTCCTACCCGCATCCGTACCTGATGCCGGAGTTCTGGCAGTTCCCGACCGTCTCCATGGGGTTGGGGCCGATCATGTCCATCTATCAAGCGCGCTTCAATCGTTACCTGCGGGCGCGCGGATTCCTGAAGGGCGAGGAGCAGAAAGTCTGGTGTTTCATCGGTGACGGCGAATGCGATGAACCGGAGACGCTCGGTTCACTGACCCTGGCCTCGCGCGAGAGCTTGGACAACCTCGTGTGGGTCATCAACTGCAACCTCCAGCGCCTGGACGGTCCGGTGCGCGGCAACGGCAAGATCATTCAGGAACTGGAGGCCCTGTTCCTGGGCGCGGGTTGGAATGTTGTCAAAGTCATCTGGGGCGGCGACTGGGATCCGATCATCGCCGCGGATACGTCCGGACTGCTGCTCAAGCGGATGGAAGAGGCGGTGGACGGTGATTACCAAAAGTACTCCGTCGAGCCGGGCAGTTACACCCGCCGACATTTCTTCGGCAAATATCCCGAGCTGCTCAAACTCGTCAACCATCTCACCGACGAGCAGATTCAAAAACTCCTCCGCGGCGGCCACGATCCGTTGAAGGTCTATGCCGCCTACCGGGCTGCCATGGACTGCAAGGGCAAACCCACGGTGATTCTGGCCAAGACCGTCAAAGGCTACGGCCTCGGCGAAGCGGGCGAGGGCCGCAACATCTCGCATCAACAAAAGAAGATGAACGAGAAGGAACTGCGCGAGTTCCGCGAGCGGTTCGGCGTGCCCATCAGCGACGATGTCATCGCCGAAACGCCTTTTTACCGTCCGCCGGCCGACGCCCCGGAATCGCGCTATCTCATGGCGCGGCGCAAGGCGCTCGGCGGGTATCTTCCCGAGCGAAAGGTCTCGGTCGAACCGCTCGCCGTTCCGGACCGCGAGTCTTTCGCCGAATTTTTCAAAGGCTCGGGCCACCAGCAGGTTTCCACGACCATGGGCTTCGTGCGGTTGTTGAGCCTCCTCCTGCGTCACAAGGCCATCGGACGCCGCGTGGTGCCCATCATCCCCGATGAGGCGCGCACCTTTGGCATGGACGCGCTCTTTCGCGAGGTCGGCATCTACTCCTCGAAAGGCCAGCTCTACGAGCCGGTGGACAGCAAATCGTTGCTCTATTACCACGAAACCAAGGACGGCCAGATTCTCGAGGAAGGCATCACCGAAGCCGGTGCGATGTCCTCGTTCGTGGCGGCCGCCACCTCCTACGCCACGCACGGCGAACCGATGATCCCCTTCTACATCTATTACTCGATGTTCGGCTACCAGCGGGTGGGCGACTTATTCTGGCTGGCCGGAGACATCCGGGCGCGCGGATTCATCCTGGGCGCCACGGCAGGCCGGACCACCCTCAACGGCGAGGGCTTGCAACACCAGGACGGCCACAGCCTGCTCACGACCTCGGGCATTCCGACCCTGCTCTCCTACGATCCTGCCTTCGCTTACGAGACTGCGCTCATCATTGCTGACGGCCTCGAACGCATGTACGTGAAGGGCGAGGATGTATTCTATTACCTGGCCCTTTACAACGAGAACTACGCGATGCCAGCGATGCCACCCGGCGTCGAGGACGGAATTCTCAAAGGCCTTTACCGGTACAAAGCCGGTCCCGAAAAGGGGAAGCACAAAGCGCACATTCTCGGCAGCGGCCCCATCATCCTTGCCGCTTTGAAGGCGCAGGAGATTCTGGCGGACCGCTACGACGTCTCCGCCGATGTCTGGAGCGCGACCAGTTACCGCCAGCTCCGCAACGACGCGCTCCGGTCGCGCCGCTGGAACATGCTTCATCCCACTGCCCCGGCCCGGAAATCCTACCTCGAATCCCTGCTCGAAAAGGAATCCGGCGCCTTCGTGGCCGTCTCGGACAACATCAAGAGCGTGCCCGACCAGATCGCGCCCTGGGTGCCGGGCGGATTGATGACCCTCGGTACGGACGGCTTTGGCCGCAGCGACACCCGCGAACGGTTGCGCCGCTTCTTCGAGGTGGACGCCGAGTGTACCGTGATCGCCGTCCTCTACGCCCTCGCGCAACAGGGCCAGGTCGAGCGGCAAACCGTCCAGCGCGCGATCAAAGATCTCGATGTGGACCCGGAGAAGGTCCATCCGCAGTTGGTCTGATCCGAAGCGCTACAACCGGGCAGGTAACGCCGGCCTCCCAGTCGGTTTGCGGTAGATCTTGTTGCGCTGCGGCAGGCAGCGACGCGTTTGGCGGCGTAATAAATTCGGGCCATGAATCGGCTGATGAGCAACGCCGACTTCCCAGCCGGCCCGCCGCGTGGAGTATTTCACCATAAACCCACAGCTCCAGCTACGGGTTTTACTCCACGGGGCAAGCGGGCCGGTCGGAAAACCGGCGTTACCCCCTCGCGCTTTGTGGGCTGCGAGAAAGACCACATCGCGGGGAAGCTTTACGCAAAGTGGGACGGCGCGTCCCGCCTGTCCGAAGGTAAAGCGAAAGCAAGAGAGCAGAATCTGTAACAAGTCAGGAGTCCTCGCGGCGCACGAGGGCGCAGACCAACAGCAGCGCAAGGCACAGGCGCATTTTGAGTCTCGCCGGACGCTCAAAGCCGTTCCGCCAAGGCGGCCTGACTGGCGGCCAGCACCTCCTTGTGCAGAGAGCCGCCGTGCGAGTCCATCGTGACCACCGCCGGGAAATCCTCGACTTCAAACTCCCAGATCGCCTCCGGCGCGCCGAACTTCTCGTAAAAGTGAACGTTGCGCACTTTCTTGATGCACTCAGCCAGCACCTGTGCCGCGCCGCCGACCGCATGGAGATAAACGCAGCCGTGCTCCTTGCAGGCGGCCAGTGTCCGCTCGCCCATGCCACCCTTGCCGATGACACCCCGCAGGCCGAAATCGCGAATGATCTGCGCCTGATACGGCTCTTCGCGAATGGAGGTGGTCGGGCCGGCCGCTGTGGCCTTCCAGGAACCGTCCGGCTGTTTCATCACCACCGGCCCGCAATGATACAGGATCGCATCCCGCAGGCTCACGCCCGGCGGCAGCGTGCCGCCCTCGTGCAAATACTTGTGGACCGCGTCCCGGCCCGTGAACACCACACCGGTGATCAACACCTCGTCGCCAACCTTGAGCGCGCGGATTTTTTCTTCGGTGAAAGGAAAGTTCAACTTCGTCATGGCCTCCATTTCAACCCAAATCCCCGATGAAGTCGAGTGCCGTGACCAGATTAAAAGCTGCCACACGCCCGGCCGGCGCTGGAACTGGCCATACGAAACTGCGCGGCAAGAAGCGCTACGGTCCTCCGCGAATCTTCGCGTTGTCTCAAGATGAGTAAGGGACTCTGCCGGCTGTTTGTGGTGGCTTAGTTGCGCCGGGCGGGCGGATGCGTCGCCGGCGGGATGACATGAGGACGGGGCAGTGGGCAACGCATCCGCCCGCCCGGCGCCAACCGAACCATCCCCACGCGGGTGGGGAGAACCGGGCAGCTTGGTGATGACGTTGTTGAAACCCGGACCATCCCCACGCGGGTGGGGAGAACATCTCAAGACGCTTGGTCAACGCAG
>WYBW01000163.1 GCA_011525685.1 Verrucomicrobiia bacterium | reverse complement strand
GTCGCACTTGATCCCGCTCTTGGAATCAGGCGAGCCGGTCTGGTTCAAGCTCACGCCGATCATGCCCAAGAGGTTCGTTCCGTGGTTGAGATCTCGCAACCTGATTGATCACGGAGGCGCGTGCGAACTTTACCCGACGGGGAAAGGCCCGGGGAAGGCGAGAACAGTCGAACCTGTCGCCCATGGGGGAAAGCGGGAGTGGCAAACACGCGGACCTCGAACTTCGATCACGCACAGGAGAAGCCCGCTTCAGGTTGGGCGTCAACCTGCCAGAAGTTGCGCCAGTCAGGCGATGGCGCTGAAAGGAATGACCCCGCACGCTCTTGATTCGCGCAGAAGGACCAGTTGCAGTCTCGGACGATTCAACTCGCTGGCGTGCGCCATCGCCGCCGCGCAACTGGCAAAGCGCGTGGCGGCTTCCAAATCCCCGGTCCAGTGTCCCTGACATTCCCAATATCGACCGCCGGGGACTTCCTGGATGACCACGCTGATCCAGTTCCGCCGGAGGAAGAGCGTGTCGAACTGCCGGGTATCAATCCTGATTCCGGTGCTCGTTTCGTCTCCTTGGATCGTCTGCATGATCACGCAGTTTAGTTACCTCGCGAGCCGGACGATCTCAATACGATTGAACACGGATGGGAAGGGGGAGGATTACTGACAGGGGCAGCCCCGGGACGCGGCACGCGCCGTGATTCGTGCATCGGGAATCCGCGGTGGAAGCTTGCAACTTCCTGCACTCAACACTCAGCATCGAACCGGTAATGCATGCACTTAGCATGAACCGCCTGCCGCTGACGCTGACTTTCCAGTTGGCTCGCCCAGTGGAGCATTTCGCCGAAAGCCCGTTGCGCCGGGCACGGGGTTTACTCCACACGGCAAGGTCTCCGGTTGGAAAACCGGCGCCATGCCATCGCGGTTCATGGCTCGAGGACACTTGGCCGCACGCCGCGCGCGAATGCGGTACTCCGATACGCAGGACGCAGTCTCCTGCCATCAACGCCCCACCGACTCAGGGCGCGCGCAAGAAACGGTCAAGGTTCGGCAATCCTCGTGTAGCCAGTTTGGACCGCAATCTCTTATGAATGGTCCACTGTAAAACCATCACCTCGACCGGCCCCGGCTGGCGGTAGGGCGATCCAACCAGCAGCACGCGCCCAGCAGGTGAGCAACCTTTGGCAAAAGTTGTTCGCATGAAATCAAACATCCCTCTTCTCAAGCCACGCGAGTTGCTACCCGCTGGACGGTTGCGTTCGTTGGCTGGCTTCCATCTGAAGGGCCGCCACTTCCTGAATCTCTGCGCTGCCCTGTTGGTTCTCGCCGTCGGCAGCACTCAGAGTGCCTGGGCTGATTCGGTGACGCTTACGCCCCTCAAGGACAACACGTTGTTCGAGGAGAAGGATGGAAAGCTCAGCAACGGCGCGGGCACTTACCTGTTTGCCGGCAACACCAAGCAGGGCGACAGCGAGAATACCCGCCGCGCTTTGCTCCAGTTCGACCTGAGCGCCATCCCTCCCACAGCGACCATCACCAACGTCCGACTGACGCTTTACATGTCGCGCACCATTGATGGCAGCCCGCGCAGTCACACGTTGCACCGGGTGCTGGCAAGCTGGGGCGAGGGCGCTTCCAACGCTCCCGATCAGGAGGGCAAGGGGACGGACGCTCAGACGGGCGATGCCACGTGGTTGCATCGCTTCTTCAACACCATCCGGTGGACGCAAATTGGGGGCGATTACAGCACCACGAGCAGTGGATCCGCCTCGGTCGGCACCAGCAACGGCGACTATTCGTGGTCCACGCCCGGGATGGTGCAGGACGTGCAGTTCTGGCTGGCCAATCCCGCCGCCAATTTTGGCTGGTTGGTCCGCGGCGCGGAAGGGAATCTGATCGAAACGGCGCGCCAGTTCCACAGCCGCGAAAGCACGGTGTCCGGTGGCGCGCGCCGTCCCCGGCTACAAGTGGACTTCATTCCGCCGGCGCAGGTTGGCGCGTGTTGCCTGCCCAGCGGCAATTGCTCCATTACGACGGCCGCTGAGTGTGCCACCTTGGGCGGCACCTTCCAAGGTGTGGGCACGAGTTGCACTCCCAACCCCTGTCCGCCAGACACCAACGGGCCAGCCCTGACCGTCTTGAAACCCAACGGCGGCGAGGTGCTGGTCGGCGAACAGACGACCAACATCACCTGGTCGGCAACGGATCCGAACGGGGTGGCGAGCCTGGACATTTACGTTTCGCTGGACGGTGGCGCGACCTACGACCGCGTGGCCGTTGGCTTGCCGAATACCGGTTGGTTTGCCTGGACTCCGGCTGATCGGCCCAGCCCCAATGCTCGGATTCGCCTGATCGCCAGAGATTACCTGGACAACACGAGTCAAGACCAGAGTGACAGCGCGTTCACGATCATTTCGCCGACAGTGGCCGCCCGCGTGCCCACCACGTTGCGGGATTTCGATCTGCCCGGCACGCAACCGCTGGAACTCAACTCGTCGCTGGCCACCCCGCAGAACTGCGCCTCCTGCCACGGTAATTACAATCCGAACACCGAACCCTGGTTCACCTGGCAGGGCAGCATGATGGCGCACGCTTCGATTGACCCTTTGTTCGAGGCCAATCTGGCCATCGCCAATCAGGACGCCCGCAACAGCGGGGATCTTTGTCTGCGCTGCCACATCCATACTGGCTGGGTGATGGGACGATCCGTTCCCACCGATGGCCGCGCCATGTTGAATTCGGACAAGGTCGGGGTGTCGTGCGACCTCTGTCACCGGATGGTGGATCCCATCTTTGACACCGGCATCAGCCCGCCGCAGGACGCCGCCATCCTCGCGGCCATGCTGAATCCCGGCACCAATTTCGCCTCGGCGATGGTGCATCTGGATTTTCAGTCCTCGCGTCGCGGGCCGTTCAGCGACGCTGTCGCTCCGCACGAGGTGACGGTTTCTCCGTTTCACCGGGAAGCCGCCTTCTGCGGCACCTGCCACGACGTCAGCAATCCTGTGTTCGAGCGGGACGCCGGGGGTGTTTACCAACCGAACGATCTGGATCGTCCGGCCACCGATTTCGGCCCGCACAAACTCGGGGTCGTCGAGCGCACTTACAGCGAGTGGTTGCACAGCGAGTTCAACACGCCCGCCGGCGTGCATCTGCCCAGGTTCGCCGGCAACAAGCCGGATGGCCGTGTGGCCACGTGTCAGGATTGTCACATGCGGGACGTCGCCGGGTACGGTTGCGACCCGAATCAACATCCCGCCACGCCGTTGCGACAGGACCTGCCTTTGCATGACCTGACCGGTCACAGCACCTGGCTGCCGCTCCTGCTGGTGAATCTCTACTCGAACCAGGTGCCTGGGACGGCGATCACCGCCGGCGTCGCCCGGGCCACTTCCATGTTGCAGAACGCCGCCGATCTGGCGATCCAGGACGCCGGGGCGCGGATCAAGGTGTTCATCACCAACAACTGCGGCCACAAGTTGCCGACCGGTTATCCCGAGGGCCGGCGGATGTGGATCAACGCCCGGTTCTACCACGCGGACGCCGCGCTGCTTGCGGAATCCGCCGCTTATGATCCCGACACCGGCGTGCTGACCCACGACGCGCAGGCGAAGATTTACGAGGTGCATCCGGGCATTGACCAGAACATCACCAACCTGGTGGGCTTGCCCGAGGGACCTTCACTGCACTTCGTCCTCAACAACAAGATTTTCGATGACAACCGCATTCCGCCGCGCGGCTTCACCAACGAGGCGTTCGCCGCGTTCGGAGGCGCGCCGGCGGGTTACAGCTACGAGGACGGGCAGTATTGGGACAGCACCTTGTACGATGTGCCGCCCCGCGCCACCCGGGCGGAAGTGCGCCTTTACTTTCAGAGCACGAGCAAGGAGTTCATCGAGTTTCTGCGGGACGAGAACCGGACCAACACCAAAGGGCAGGAGCTGTACGACTTGTGGAACAACCACGGCAAGTGCCCGCCCACCTTGATGCAATCAGCCACGTGGCAGACGCCTTTCCTCCTGGAGCAGCTTGGTTTCACGCCGGAGGGCCGTTTCCAAATGAGTTTCCATTGCCGGCCCGGCGAGCCTTACACCATTGAGCACACCGACCGCCTGGGTGACGCCGCCGTCTGGCAATCCGTCAGTCACACTCCGACGAACACGCCAACAACGTATGTGGACCAAACCGTCTCAACCACCGGGAATCGCTTTTATCGGGTGACGTATGCAGTCACACCATGAGCCAGTTTTCGCGGGTCAGCCAGGGAACGCTGGCATGTCGGGCCGGTGCCGGCACCAGGCGTTCAGCCTGCGAATCAACCAAAAACAAGCCACCAGATAGGAGTCCATCATGATAAAACGCCTCGGCATCTCCATCGCGGGCATCGCCATGCTCTGCGCCATGTCGGCAGTCGTTCACGCGGCTGATCTCACCCCGCTCGAGCAGTTGGGCAAGAACCTGTTCTTCGACAAGAACCTTTCCACTCCACCCGGCCAGTCCTGTGCCGTATGTCACGCTCCGGAGACCGGCTTCACCGGGCCGGACTCGGCCATCAACGCCGGGCAGGCCATTTATCCCGGTGCGGTTCACACCCGCGCCGGCAATCGCAAACCGCCCACCGCTGCCTATGGTGGCGACAGCCCGGTCCTGTACTTCGATGAGGAAGAAGAACTGTGGATCGGTGGCATGTTCTGGGATGGACGCGCCACGGGTTGGACCCTGGGTGATCCGCTCGCCGAACAAGCCTTGGGCCCGTTCCTCAACAACCTCGAACAAAACATGCCCGGGGCCAAACAAGTGGTGCTCAAAGTGTCCAAATCCAGCTATGCCGCCCTCTTCGAGCAGGTCTGGGGCCCGGGCTCTTTGAGCTACAAGTCCAAGGCGGATGTCGCCGCCGCTTACGAAAAGATTGGCCGCTCCATTGCCGCTTACGAGCGTTCCGCAGAGGTCAATCCGTTCACCTCGAAGTACGATTATTACCTCAAGGGTCAGGTGGAATTGACTGCCCAGGAGTTGCGCGGGTTGCAACTCTTCGAGGGCAAGGCCATGTGCTCGGCCTGTCACCTCAGTCAGCCCGGCGAGCATGGCGAACCGCCATTGTTCACCGACTTCACCTACGACAATCTAGGGATTCCCAAGAATCCACTGAACCCGTTCTACCATTCCCCCCCCAGCACCAATCCGGACAAGGCAAACTGGGTGGATCCCGGATTGGCCGGCTTCCTGGCCAGTGCCGGCTACCCGGAAGAGGTGTGGATGCCGGAGTTGGGCAAACACAAAGTGCCCACCTTGCGCAACGTGGACAAACGGCCCCATCCCGGGTTCGTGAAATCTTACGGGCACAACGGCTTCTTCAAGTCGCTGGAGGAGATCACGCACTTCTACAACACTCGCGACGTGGCTCCGTGGCCACCGCCGGAAGTTCCGGACAATGTGAACTCGGATGAACTGGGCGATCTCGGCCTCACGGCCGAGGAGGAGGCCGACCTGGTCGCGTTCATGAAAACGCTCACGGACGGTTTTCCGTTGCCGCAGCCATAAGAACTGACTCAATTCGCGCCGCGCCCCGGGCTTTTCAGGCAGGCGCGGCGCGAATCTCGGAATCCGGCCTCATGTACCCAGCAGCACCGGTCGCAAGTCCGCTTCCTTCACTTTTCAGAGTGATCAGAGCCGGCTTATGTAGGCTGCAATTTGGGCGGGCAAAAATTCCTCGACATTATTCGAATGTGCGACGGCGAGGCGGGCAGAAGCCCGCGCCCCCAGGCGCGGCATTTATCCCGCTTCAACGCAGCTCTGCCCCAACCGATCACGAAGAACCCATGCGCTTCCGGATACGCTTCGAAGCGGACGGGGGTCGGCGCGCTGGCTTTCCATGCCGTGCCGTTCGCCTGCTGATGTGGATCAAGATCGTCCTTGCCCCGCAATGCATCCCGGCGCTTGAGTGGGAAACCCATCTCCTGGCGGTGGCCGACACGGGACTTTATGAAGTCGCTCCTACGAACAACCTGGGAACGGTCACGGAAGTCCCGGCGGGCGTCCATTCCAACAACAAACGGTCGCGTTATCTCGTTCGATTCCAACCCGAAACCGCTCTGCCCGCCAGCGCTCGCATCCGCTCCGCCGAGTTGCTCTTCCACGTGACAACCGCCAATGCCGGTGAAGTGGATTATGGATTGCACCGCCTGTTGCGGACCTGGACCGAAGGCACGAAGGGCGGCGTGAACGGGGAACCGGCGACGGCCGCGGAAACGACCTGGCTGGCGCAGCGGCATCCCGAAGCCCTGTGGACCAGCCCCGGCGGAGAGGCAGGAGTGGACTACGAGCCCGGGCCCAGCGTCACCGCTACGTTCACTGGCAGTCACACGAACATAGTGCTCAGTTCCAGGGCTTTGACCGCCGATGTTCAACTCTGGTTGCTCAATCCCGGCACGAACTTTGGCTGGATGTTGCGGGCGAGCAACGAGGCGGTGGCGCAGTCCGTGCGGCGCATCGCTTCTCGCGAAGCGTCCACCAACGCCCCCTCCCTGCGCTTGCGCTATCGGTTGGAAAACCAGCTCACGGTGGCCGTGGCGTCCGGGGCCGTCACGCTGGCCTTTTGGGCCGAACCGAACCGGTTCTATGCCGTGGAGTCGCGCACAAGCCTCGCCGCCGGCCCGTGGACACTCCGAACCAACTTCCCACCAATCGCCGAACCAGGCATCCTCCGGTTTACCGAACTGTTGGACGCCGCCGCTTCCTTTTACCGGCTTCAAGTGCAATAAGTTCCCATCCTGGCCCCGACCCTCGCCAGAATTGGATCGCCAGTTTCCGAATTGGCGAGGCGCTCGACTGCCGGCGACTCGCAGGTTTGGAAACCTGTGATCTGACCAGGAAATCCGCGTTGAAGTTCACAGGCTCGAAGTGCGAAACCGCTTTTCCAGTGGTTTCTTCCGAACTCGTACCCACCGGGAATTCTCCGGGACGGCGGTCCGCACTTCTGCCGGGTCAATGAACTTGAAGTGCCCCGATTGTGGACACCCACGCGGCGGCGTATCCATTCCTGCAAGTTGACACTCAACTCAAGGAGCAGTTGGTCATGAATACAACGTTCAATCCTCTTGGTTGCACCGGTCTTCGCCGTGTGATCATTGGAGTGTTATGCGTGCTGCTGACCCAGGCCGCGGTATTTGGCGCTTCATTCAAATTGCAGGGCCAATCCAGAGGTTGCGGCGCGTGGATCAGCGGCAACCTCCGGAACTGGCGGGACCTCGATTACATTCCTTGCCGCATCCTTGTCAGTGGCGGGGCGGTCCAAGACCGAACGGTCAGGATCACTTTCCCGGAACTGAACAATGGCAGGCCCGGCTTTGAAAGCCTGCTGGACTTCACCCCTTCGCCGAATGTGACGATCAATTCCGGCCCGACGTTTTCCGAGCCGGTCAACGGCGTTCGGACCTGCACTCTGAAAGTGAGCTATACCGGTCGCGGCGAGGGTTACATCCAGTTCCTGGCGCGGCTGGCGGCAGGCGCTCATCAAAACCCCGGCAGTTCCCTCATGTTGGGCGGGGATCCCTCCTCGATGGGCAAACTTCAGATTCATAAACCCGCCCCAAGCGCCAGCCCCACAGCGTTCGGCAAGCTGCATCCCATTGACCGGGGTGCGATGATACCGGGCGAGGGTTTCCAGGTGGAGTTAGCGAGTCTCTTGAACCGTCGTTATTGCATCCAGTACAGCGGTGACTTGGAAAATTGGAAAATGGCGCAGTGCATCGTGACGGGAACGGGCGGTCGGCTTCATTGGGTGGATCGCGGACCTCCAGAAACCGAAAGCCATCCCGCCATCCAGCCGATGCGCTTCTATCGCGCCTTTGAGCTTCCGGACAACACCCAACGCTGCAAGCACCATGGCGGGCGGGACAAATCCTGTGATGAGCGCGACGACAAACCGCGAAGAGGCGGAGACGATTAGGCCATTCCAAAACCGAATCCAGAATCTCTGAGCACACCAGACTCAAAACGAAACACCACCTGAAGGCATCCCATGGAGATCAATCAACCTATGAACAACCGCATTCGAGTGATGGTGGTGGACGACCACCCGGTCGTGCGCCGCGGCATCAGCCTGTGTCTCTCGCGCCAGCCGCAGATCGCCATCGTGGGCGAAGCCGGGGACGGACGCGAAGCCATCCGGCTGGCGCGCGAATTACAGCCGGACCTCATCCTCATGGACATTGACATGCCGCACATGACCGGCCTGGCGGTGGCGGAGGTGTTGCAGCGCGAAATGCCCCGCGTCAAGGTCCTCATCCTCTCCATGCACAGCAACAGTGATTACGTCGTGCGCATCATCCAATCCGGCGCGCGGGGATTCATCCTCAAGGAAGCGCCCGCCGAGGAACTGGTGCGCGCCATCGAAATGGTCAACGCCGGCGACGCCTACTTCAGTCCCGACGTGGCGCGCGTGGCGCTGAACAAGTTTGTGCAGGGCGCTGGCAACGGCGCGGAAACCCCCTCGCTGACCAGCCGCGAACGCGAAGTGCTCATGCTCATCGCCGATGGCCTGAGCAACAAGGAAATCGCCTGCCAGCTCAACGTGGGCGTGCGCACGGTGGAAACCCATCGCGAGCGCATCATGCGCAAGCTGGATATTCATTCCGTGGCCGGGCTGACCAAGTACGCCATCAGCACCGGACTCGTGACGTTGGAGAAACAACTGGTTTATTGACCCCGAGGGCATCCCCGCCCTGCCAAACCGGCCGGCGAACCAAGGATCGCCGGCCGTTTGTTTTTCAGGCCGTTGCGCAGAACCGGTGAACAGCCTGTCGGCATCTTTTGCAGGATGGGATTGCGCCGCCCGCGCAAATCGGTTCCTCTTCCGGCATGATTGATTCCATTTCCGACAGCGCGGGCGCCGTGGCGGATTTGAAGAGAACCCGCCGCCGCAAACCTGCCGCCACAGAGGCGGCGCGCACCGATCGCCTGCCGCCGCACGCTCCCGAAGCCGAACAGGGCGTGCTCGGTTGCGTGCTGCTTTCCCCCAACGATTGCCTGGGACAATGCATCGAGAAACTCAAGACCGGCCCCGAGGTGTTCTACGATCTGCGCCATCAAACCATCTACACCGCGCTGCTGGAGATGTTCGACCGCCGCGAGGCCATTGATGTCATCACCTTGCAACAGCGGCTCAAGGACCGGCAACTGCTGGATCAGATCGGCGGCATCCCCTACCTCAACGCCTTGCAGGACGCCGTGCCCTCGGCGGCCAACCTCGCCTATTACCTGGAGATCGTCCTCGAGAAATTCGTGCTTCGCAAAATGATCCAGACCTGCACGGACATCGTCGGCCGCGTGTACGACTACGAGGGCGAAGTGGACGCGCTGCTGGACGAAGTGGAGCGCGACGTGTTGCGCATCAGCGAATCGCGCGTGCAGGGCGGGACCGAGGGTGTCAAGCAACTGGTTCATCGCGCCATTGGCACGATCGAGAATTATTTCAACCGGCAGGGCCTGCTGGGTGGACTGGCCACCGGGTTCACCGATCTGGACCGGATGAGCGACGGCCTGCACGGCGGCGAGATGATCGTGATCGCCGCGCGGCCCTCGATGGGCAAGACGTCGCTGGCCATGAACATCGCCGAGCACGTGGTGTTGCAGGACAAACTGCCGGTGGGCGTGTTCAGCCTGGAAATGACCGCCGAATCGCTCGTGCTGCGCATGTTGTGCTCGAACGCCCGGGTGAACCTGCGCAACATCCGTGAGGGGTTCATGCCGGAGAGCGATTTCCCGAAACTGACCAGCGCCGCGGGCCGGCTCTCCAACGCGCCGCTGTTCATTGACGACACGCCGGGACTTTCCATTTTGCAACTGCGCGCGCGCGCCCGGCGCCTCTGGCAGCAGCATGGCATCAAGCTTTTCGTCGTTGACTACCTCCAGTTGCTCCATTCTACTGCGCGGCGTTCGCAGGAAAACCGGCAGCAGGAAATTGCGGACATTTCCAGCGGCATCAAGGCGCTGGCCAAAGAGTTGAACGTGCCGGTCATCGTGTTGAGCCAGTTGAATCGCGAACTGGAGCGGGACAAGAGCCGCAAGCCGCGTCTCTCGGATTTGCGCGAATCGGGCGCCATTGAACAGGATGCCGACGTGGTGGGTCTGTTATACAAGCCCAGTGCGGACGACGATGAGGGCGGGGCGGCGGAAGAACCGGACGGCGTGCCGGTGAACCTGTTGATCGCCAAGCAACGCAACGGGCCGACGGGCGACGTGAACTTGACCTTTTTGAAACCATATACCCGCTTTGAAAGCGCGGCCAAAGTCAGCGACGCGGATGTGCCGGGTGAGTGAGGCTGAATGAACCGACTGATTGCCGAGCCCTGCTTTTACTTCAAGGGCGCAGCGATGTCTTGGGCCGGTAAGGGCTGGGCGGGGGGGCTATGCGCGCTGCTGCTGGTGTTCAGCCCGGCCGCTTGGGGACAGCTCGCCGGCGTCAAAGTTTCCCGGATTGAGATCAGGCATGTCGGACCGCCGGCCGCCAGCGACGCCCTGGTCCGCGCCAACATCCGCATCAAACCCGGAGACACCTACCGGCCCGAGGCCACCGTGGACGACATCAACAATCTCTACGCCACCGGCTTCTTCTACAACATCCGTGTGGCCCCGCTGGAGCGGGCGGAGGACGGCGGCGTGGTGGTCACTTATGTCCTGCAGGGCAAACCGCGCCTGACCGATCTCAAAATCCAGGGCAACAAGAAAATCAAAACCTCCAAGATCAAAAAGAAACTTACCTCGAAGGTCGGCGATCCACTCGACGAGCGAAAGCTCTTCACCGACAGCAAGGCCATCGAGCAGTTGTACCAGAAGTCCGGCTATCCAAAAACCGAGGTCAAGTACGTGGTCAGCATTGACGAGAACACCGGTCGTGGCACCGCGGTGCTGGAAATCATCGAAAGTCCCAAGGTCAAAATCGCCCGCGTGGACTTTGTTGGCGCGGAGGCGTTCACCCAGAAGCAATTGCGCAAACAGATCAAGACGCGCGACCGCTGGTGGATGTCCTGGCTGACCGGCAGCGGCGTTTTCAAGGACGATCAGTTCGAGGAGGACCGACTCAGGTTGGCGGAGTATTACCGCGACCGCGGCTACATTGATTTTGAGATCAAGGACGTGCAATTCGAGAACCCCGAGCCGAACAAGATGATCATTAAATTCCACGTCTATGAAGGCCGGCTGTACCGCGTGGGCACCGTCACCTTCTTCGGCACGACCATGTTGCCCACCAACGCGATCAGCGTTGACTTCGATCCCGGCTCCGCGCCCGAGGCCGGCCCGGAACGGCGGGCCTGGTCGCAGACCGTCAATTTCTCCCGTCAGTTCGTCATGAAACCAGGCCGGATCTTCACGCCCAAGGGCCTGGCCCGAAACATTGAGGCGGTCGAGGATTTCTACGGCGTCAAGGGGCACATTGACGTGAACCGGGCCACCGGCAACCTGCGGGTCAACCGCATCGCCAACACGGAGACGGGCACGATGGACCTCGAATTCCGCGTGAATGAAGGTCAGCCCTCGTTCATCGAGAAAATCGAGATTCGCGGCAACACCAAGACCAAGGACAAGGTGATCCGGCGGGAACTGGCGGTTTCGCCGGGGGAAACCTTCAACATGGTCGGCGTCAAACTCAGCAAACGCCGCCTCGAGGGCTTGCGCTTCTTCACTCCGGGCAAGGTGGACCTGCGCCCCGAACCCACCGAAATCCCCAACCGCAAGGACCTCATTGTCAGCGTCGAGGAAACCACCACCGGCAACATGATGATCGGCGCGGGGTTCAGTTCCGTGGATTCGCTCGTGGGTTTCGTCGAACTGACCCAGGGCAATTTCGATCTGTTCAATCCGCCCAACTTCACCGGCGGCGGCCAGAAGTTTCGCCTGCGCGTGCAACTGGGCACCGAGCGTCAGGACGTGGTGGTGTCCTTCGAGGAGCCCTGGTTTCTGGACCGCAAACTGGCATTGGGCGTGGACCTGTACCACACCCGCAAGGACTACGTCAGCCAGGACGACATTTACGACGAGGTTCGCACGGGCGCGCGGTTCAGTCTGACGCGCGCTCTGGGCAGTGACTTCCTCATTGGCAGCGTGATGTACAACCTGGAAAGCGTGGGCATCCTGGTCGAGGACTGGGCCAAGCCGCGCCTGGTCCGACAAAATCAGCCGGGCCGCGGTGAAAGCATCGAGGTGGTGCGTGGCGCGCCTGATGACATTCTCAAGGAGGATGGTTACAACCTCCTGTCCCGGGTGGGTGGCTCCATCGCGTGGGACACCCGCAACAGCACCTTCCTGCCCGACGCCGGACAACGCACCGACTTGTTCGCGGAGATCGCGACCAAATATCTGGGCAGTGATCGGGACTTCTACAAACTGCAACTGACCACGGCGTGGTACTTCCGCGGGTTCATGAAGGGACACGTGCTCGAACTGGTCGGGCGCACGGGCGTGGCACAGGGTCTCGACGGCGAGGATGTGCCATTTTACGACCGCTTCTATCTGGGCGGCCTCTACTCCTTGCGCGGATTCGAGTATCGCGACATCAGCCCGCGCGAACCGGGGTATGACGAGCCAATCGGCGGCGACACCTTCTGGTTTGCCTCCGCGGAATACAGCATCCCGATCATCAAGAAGGAAGGCGTCGGCGGAGTGCGCTTCGCGCTCTTCTATGACATCGGCAGCGTGCGAAGCGATCCCTACGACTACACGTTCAAGGATTACAGCGACAACTGGGGCGTGGGATTGCGGCTCGAATTGCCCATCGGCCCGCTGCGGCTCGACTACGGCATCCCGATTCATCACGACGACTACAGCAACGGCAAAGGCCGTTTCCAGTTCGGTGTAGGCTGGCAACGTCCCTTCTGATCATGAACCGCGCCTCTCAACTTCACAGGTTTATCAAGCGCCAGCTTGGTTGCGGAGTGCTCGGCCTCCTGCTGACCGGCGCGTCGTCGGGGGTGCCGCTTGCCGCGACGCAGTCCTCGGCCAGCACGACCGCCTCACCGGCCTTCTCCAGCCTGCCGCTCTACTTCGAAGCCAACCACGGACAGGCCGGCTCGCAAGTTCAGTTCCTCGCCCGCGGTCGCGGCCACAACGTCTTCCTCTCCCCCACTGAAGCCGTCGTGGTGTTGAATCGTACCCTGCCGGCAGCGGAACTTCGCCGCCGTGCCGCCCGCGAGACCGGCACGCGCGGAGTGGAAACCCAGTCGGTGGTCTTCCGGCTGATCGGTGCCGATTCGACGGCTCGCCTGACCGGACTCGACGGGTTGCCAGGCAAGGTGAATTACTTCCTCGGAAACGACTCCCAGGCCTGGCGTGCTGAGGTCGCCACCTTCCAAAAAGTCCAGGTCCAACAAGCCTACCCCGGCGTGGATGTCGTTTATTATCCCAGCGGCCAGCAACTCGAATACGACTTCCTGGTCGCTCCCGGCGCGGACCCGGGCGTGATCCGGCTGGAGATTCTCGGGGCGGATCGCGTGTTCCTCGATGCCGAGGGCCAACTGATCGTCGAGGCGGGCGGCGAACGGATTCACCAGCATCGGCCCGTGGCGTATCAGCCCGACGGCGACCGGCGGCGCACGGTGGAGGTGACTTATCGGTTAAGCGGTCGCGAAACTTTCTCTTTCAGTTTGGGCGATTTCGATCCCGCTCTGCCGCTGATCATTGATCCCGTCCTGAGCTATTCGACCTATCTCGGCGGCGCAAAGGAGGAAACGGCCTGGGACATCGCCCTGGATGCGGACGGAAATGTCTTTATCGCCGGCGAAACGCTTTCACCGCAACTGCCTGCCACACCAGGCGCGTTTCAGCCCAACTACGGCGGCGGCACCACGGTCGGCGGCGATGCTTTCGTCGCCAAACTCGATGCCTCCGGCACGAACCTGGTTTATCTGACTTATCTCGGCGGCCACGGGAACGATGCCGCCCTGAGCCTCGCGGTTGACGGCGGCGGAAACGCCTACCTCACGGGCTTTACTGACTCGACCAATTTCCCGCTCGCCTCCGCCATCGTTACGAACCTCGGTGGCAAGCCGGAGAAGTATTTCAATCTGTATCCTTTCGACGCGTTCGTCACCAAACTCAATCCGACGGGTTCCGCGCTGGTGTATTCCACTTATCTGGGAGGCAGCACGAACGATCAGGGCATCGCCATTGCCGTGGGCGCCAACGGCAGCGCCTACATCGCGGGTTTCACCCAGTCCACGAACTTTCCCACCGCCAACGCCCTGCAAGCCGCCAACGCCGGGGCGGATGACGTGTTTGTCACGAAGCTCTCCCCGGACGGCTCGGCCTTTGTCTATTCGACTTATCTCGGCGGCACGAACACTGATCAAGCCGACGGCATCGCGGTGGACGCGGCGGGCCGCGCCCACGTGACCGGCTTCACCCAGTCCACGAATTTTCCCACCGCCAACGCCCTGCAACCCTGGCTGGCGGGCGGACAGGATGTCTTCGTCAGCGTGCTCGAGGCCGACGGCAGCCAACTCCTCCACTCCACCTATCTGGGCAGCCGCGGGAATGAAGTGGGCTTCCGCATCGCCCTGGATTCGTCGGCCAACGCCTTCGTGACGGGATCGAAAAGCGACTTCAGTTTTCCGGTCACGCCCGCCGGTCTCAACCGCGGGGGCGTGTTCCGCTCGGACGATGCCGGCGCGACCTGGTTGCTCCAGAGCGACGGTTTGCTGAGTGGAAGTGTCAGCGCCCTTGCGATTGATCCCCTTTCACCCGCGCGCATCCTTGCCGGCACGGGACACGGCGTCGCTCGCAGCAGCGACGGCGGCGTCACTTGGGAACCACGCCTCAACGCGGCACCCACCACGGCCGGCCTCGCGCCCGCCATCGCCGTGGGCATCGTCACTGCTCTGGCCATTGACCCGGTCACACCCGCGACGGTTTATGCCGGCACGGCCTCGGATGGCGCGTTCAAGAGCCTGGACGGTGGTGTCAGTTGGTCACTGACCAGCACTGGCCTGGTCAACTTGTCGGTCAACGCCCTGGTGATTGACCCGGCCAGCCCGGCGACCATCTATGCCGGGACGGGTGCCGGTGTTTACCGCAGCACGAATGGCGCGGCCAACTGGCGAGCCTTCAACTCCGGTCTGGGAAGCCAGAACGTCCGTGCGCTGGTGGTGGACCCGCTCGCGCCCAGCACGTTGTATGCGGCCACACCCAACGGCGTTTATCGCAGTCTCAACCGCGCCACCAACTGGCTGGTCTTCAACAACGGCCTGACAAATCTCTCCGTGTTGAGCCTGGCAATCCATCCGTCCACTCCTTCGACCCTGTTTGCGGGAACGGCCCGCGGCCTGTTCAAGACTGTCAACGCCGCGACCAACTGGACCGGATTGCACGTCGCGACCGGAGTCTCCAACGTGAACGCGCTGGCGATTGATCCACAGAGTCCGGCCACGCTTTACGCCGCGACCTCGGCCGGCTTGTATCGCAGCGCCGATGCCGGGGCGTCTTGGACGTTGAGTTCGGATGCGCTGGTCAACCGGCTGGCCATTGATCCACAAACCCCGGCCACGGTGTTCGCCGGTGCCAGTGCGAGCAATACGTTTGGAGCCACCGATGTCTTTCTCACCAAGCTCACCGGCAGCAACATCGCTTACTCGGTGGTGTTCGGAGGTGCCAACGACGACGTGGGTTGGGATCTGGCGGTGGACTCAGCGGGCAACGCTTACGTTGCCGGCCAGACGCTGTCCACCAACTTCCCGGTTCTTCAGCCCGTGCCGACACAGGGAGCCAATCGTGGTGGCCGCGACGCGTTCGTCACCGCCGTGAATGCCTCGGGGTCAGCCTTGCTTTATTCGACCTACCTTGGCGGGCGTTCCAATGACGTCGCCTTCGGCATCGAAGTGGACCTCGCCGGCAGCGCGTACGTCGTCGGCCAGACACTTTCGACCAATTTCCCCACCACCTGCGCGCTCCAACCGCTGGCCGCCGGCTTGGGCGACGCCTTTGTCGCGAAGCTGGCGGTCATCCCGCCGCCCGAGTTGAGCGTCGCCTTGTCCAACACCAACGTGGTCTTGTCCTGGCCCGCCGCCGCCTTTGGTTACGTGCTCCAGTCCCGGACCAATCTTGCGACGAACAACTGGCTCAACGTCACGAACGCACCGGTCTTGAGCGGGGATTCCTACTTCGTAACGCTCGGCGCAACCAACCAGTCGCGCTACTTCCGTCTGTTCGCTCCGTGACCGGTCCGGCTTTCCGGCGGCGACAGTCCTTGCATTGTGACCGGCTCACCGAGACTCTCGACCTGCCGTTCAGAACCCTCCACGTCGGCGGACTGAACGTTTTGCCCGCCAGGTTGTCTTTATTCCCGCGGGTTGACCGGCCCGGCTGACAGGAATTTGGAGTTGGCGCAGCGGGTGGAATCTGATTGTCTATGCTTATGAACAACGGTTTTTCAAAGTGGTTGATCGCGGTGGTGCTTCTGGCTTTTGTGTCCGGAACGGCTTGGGGGCAGGCCAGGATCGCGACGGTGGATTTGCGGAAAGTTTTCGACAACTACCACAAGACCAAGCAGGCCGACAGCGCCTTGAAGGACCTTGAGGCTGAACTGAAGAAGGAACTCGCGGCGCTCCGCGAGTCCCACAAGAAACTCACCGAGGATTACCAGCGGCTTTTGAGTGAGGCCAACGACCCGGTGGTGTCCACCGAGGAGCGCGAGCGGCGCAAGCGGACCGCCGAATCCAAGCTGCGCGACATCAAGGACAGCGAGGACACCATCAAGGGTTACGTCACCAATGCCGATGAGCGGCTGGCGCTCCAGCGTCGCCGCATGATTGACAAAATCATCGAGGAAATCCGCGGCCTCATCAACGCCCGGGCCAAGGCGGGCAACTACGCCCTGGTGGTGGACACCTCCGCGCAATCGCCCAACGGTTCGCCCGTGTTCCTCTACCACAGCGGCGACCAGGACCTGACCACCAGTGTGCTCGATGAACTCAACGCCACCGCGCCGGTTGAACTTCCCAAACCCGCCGCCCGGCCGGAGGACTCCCGGCCCGGCAAGAGGTGACCTGAACCCTTGGCAACTTTGAAGCGCGGCTGAACGCTGCGCTCCTACGGTGCTCGTCCAGCCACGGTGGCATCTTCCATCTACTCAGCCGCGTCGAGCAGATTCAGACTCCAGGTGACCCGGCGGGTGGGGGCGAGCAGTTCCGGTTTGGGCCCAAGCGTGGGCTCTCCAAACCGGCAGATCGTTCCATCCCGGCCGAGCGCCAGGGTGGAATTCCAGTCCGCCACAATGGCCACCCAATCGGTTCGCCGACCGAGCCGGCGGGGTGCGTGGATCGCCTCGCCGAGAAAGCGTGTCACGGGTTGTCCCCAAGCGGAACCGTCCCTTTTCAACGCGGCCCAACCCTGCCAGTTCCAACTGACCGCGACCCAATCTTCGCCAGGAATTCTGACCGGCGTTCTGTGAATCCGGAAACCGGCGGTGCTGCCGCTCAGGTACGCGGCCACAAATCCCAATCCCCAAAGTCCGCCCTCGGTGTCGAGGATCAAGTCCGCGTTGCCGGCCGAGGCGATGGCGCGAATTCCAGCGGCGCCAACTTTGAACTTCAGCGGCCCGTCCTCATACGTGCTGCCCTGGTGATCGGCGGGAAACCTTCCCCATCTCCAGATCTCGTTTTCGCGATTGACGGCCGAGGTGACGCCTGGGCCGGCAAACACGGCCACCCAATTCGACCCGCCACCGATTTGCGATAGACGGTCCGTGAGGAGTTTCGGTCCATCACCCATTTGCCGGTTGGAATTATCACCCCATCCCCAGATCGTGCCGTCGCGCTTGAGCGCCACCCAATGCTGCCCGCCCGCGGCGACCGAGACCCAGTTCGTTTCATTTCCGAAACGGTCAAACCTCAAGCCGGTTGGCCGTATCGGCAGACCCTTTTGCGCCACTGAGCCGGTGTGAAGCGTGACCACCTTTCCGGCCGCGTCCACTTGTTCGTGGAACGCCGCCCGCCAGAGCGAACCGTCCGACTTGACGCCCACGATTTCGCGGCCAGTGACAGCAATGGTCAACCAGTTGCCGCCGTCGAGGAATTCGACGCGCGGTTTTGAAATCGGCCGCCAAACCGGCTCATTTGTGGAGATTTGGCTGCCTGTGTCCCGCCTGGGGATCATCTCGTATGCCTGGTAGGAACAGAGTCGTCCGTCTGGCAACAACACGAGTGTGGCGCGGTTAACGAACGTTTGGGTGATGACAGGTTGCACTTCGCCGCTCAACCGTGGCGGTCCCGCGGGCGGCTCGAAGCGCATTACGATCTCCCAAGCGCGGTTGTAAGTCAGCGGGGTGAGGATGCCGGTGATGATGAGACAGGCCAGCCAGATCCCCGCGTTGCGTCGCCAGAGCGAAAACGAGACTCGGGAGTGATCGAAATTCCTCGCGGCGAGCGCCAGCGTCAGCAGCACCGGGCAAAGCGAAAGCGCCGAAACCAGAATCACGAACTGGCTTCTCAGGCCGAACGTCCGCGACTCCGTCAGCACAGAAGCCTCCGTCCAGGTGCGGTTTGCCGCCCAGAGCAAAAGCAAACCGAACAGGCCAACCAGGCACACGCAACCCCAACGCCACCGCCGCCAGGCAAGGATCAGCGCCATCCCCAGCGTTACGCCCGCGCCAACGATCAGCACCAGTGGCCCGCGCCAAAGGGTCAAACCAAGCAGACTGAACTCTTCCTGCCCGCGCGAAAAATTGCCGGCAAACCAGTTGCCCAGGAAGAACGCAACGACGAGGATGCCGATGGCCGCGCCGAACGCTTGGAGCAGTTGCTGGGTCATCGAGGAGGCATAGAGCGAAACGAGCGCCAGACCCGCGCAGAGCAAGGTCCAGGTGGCGATGAACTCGCCGCCCTTGGGCCCGCCCGCCGGCTGGAGGCAGGCGAGCACGATGGGAACGAGGGCTCCGAGCACGATGCCGGAAGCCAGAGTAACCAGTACTTTGACCGTGAATTGCCGCGCACGTGAGACCGGCAGGCAGAGTTGCGAGTCGAGCGTGCCGAGCTTGCGTTCCTCGGCCACGGCACCGCAGCCCACCAGCAGGGGCATGATCGCCCAGATGCCCCAGAAATTCTGCACGACGATGTCCAGCATGGAGTGCTCGGAACTGCTGATCGCCTTTTGCAGGAGCAGCGCGGCGATCTGGATAAGCAAGAACACGCCGGCCAGCAGGCAGTTGATCTGTTGAAATTGAAGCTCCTTGCCGAACAGCGCGCCGAGCGGGTGCGCTCTCCGGTGAACCGGCGCTGAACCTACCCAGGGCAGCCAGCGGGAAAGGGCGGGAAACGAGACGTTGCCGCCGGTCCAAGCGGTGTCCTGGGCACGCAGGAATTGCCAGCGCGCGAACCAATAACCCGCGATGGAATACGCGAGCAAGACCACGGCCGCGATGGTGGTCCGGGTTTTGGGTTCGAGGACCTCCTCCCCCAGATTCGTCACGGAAACCAACACAGCGAACGGCACCAGCATCGAGATCCAGAACGCTGCGACGATCTGGCGGAACAGCAGCGTCGTCCAAAGTCCGCCCGAGATGGCCACGCACGCGGAGACAAACCAGGTGAGCACGGTTTCCCACCTTTCCGATGCCGGCACGAATTGTCGGCTCAACAACCCCAGGAAAAGCGCCGGCGGAATCATCGCGACGAGCAGCACACCGGCTTTCACCCGCCAAATGTTGCTGCGAGGATTGGGTTGGGACAGGAGCAGTCCGAAAGTGTGCGCAGCCACTTCACGGCCGAACGCGGTCAAACCCAGAATCAGGCACGCGATGGCTACGCTGTAAACCGATAACGGCAACGTGATCTCGTCGGCGGAGTGTTGCCCCAGCAACTCTCCCAGCGGAATCGGGGCCATCACCAGCACCAGCGCGGCAACCCACGCGGGCAGCAGCAGCCGGATTTCTTTTCGCACAAGCGCGCTCATGGTTTCGATCCAGCCAGGGCTTTCGAGGCCACAAAGATTTCTTCCAGTGAGAGTGATTCGGCGCGCAAGTCCTCCGGATGGAGGTTTTGCAGCCAGGCGACGAGTTCTTCGCTGTTGCCGTTGGCGAGAATCTCAACCTCGCGGCCCTCTTGACGCACTTGCAGTGCGCCGGGAGCTTGCAGGCTGGCCGGCGGTTGAGTGAACCGGGCGCGAATCTTCTTGAAGCGTTCGCGCGCGGCATCGGATTCCATGGTCAAAAGTTCGCGGCCCTGCTCGATGATCGTGAACTCGTCAATCAAGCCCTCGAACTCGGAGATCAAATGCGTGGAGACAAACACCGTGCGTTTCTCCGCGTCGCCGGATTGATACGCGCCAATCACCGTCTGGATGAATTCCCGCCGCACGATCGGATCGAGGCCGGAGGTGGGTTCATCCAAGACAAGCAACTCCGGCTCGGGGCAAATGGCGCCAATGAGCGCAAGCTGGGTTTTCTGCCCCTTGGAGAGATCGCTGGCCTTCTGGCTTTCGTTCAGGCCGAATCGGCCCAGCAGATCGTTTTCCATGTCGCGATTCCAGCTCGCCCGGAACGACGCGAGGTAATCCAAGGTGTCGCGCACGGTCATCCACGGATAGAACGCCACGGCATCCGGCACGTAAGCGAGGCGCGATTTCACACCGACCTCGTTCTGCTGCGGGTCGAGCCCAAACACGCGCACGCTGCCGCTGGTGGGGCGCAACAGATTGAGCAGGCACTTGATCGTGGTGGTCTTGCCCGCGCCGTTCCGGCCAAAAAAGCCGTAACAGCGGCCGGGCTGCACGGACAAACCAAGCCCGTTCACGGCCTCCAGCTTGCCGTAACGGCGGTGCAGGTCTTTGATTTCGATGACAGGGTTGGTGTTCATATCTGTGCCTTGATGGGAAGGAAGTTCCGACGATCCAAGAATGTCCTCGTTCTCTCCCTCACCCTTGCCCTCTCCCGCTGGGAGAGGGGACAGCGTGTCGGCATTCTCTGAAATTCGGGAGCACGCCGGGCAAACTTAGCCCCGCGTTGTCCAAACACTCTGAGAGCGATTCTCCCTCTCCCGGAGGGAGAGGAACGGGGTGAGGGGGAGTCGTTGGATTCGGGTCTCACCGCAGTGCCGGTGCGAAAGCGTGTGTTCATGGCCTCTCCTTTTTGCTTTCAAAGTAATCCAGCCGTTCCTTGACCAGCGCGAGGAAGTCGGACCGATCCACCTGCAGGTGGTGCGCGGTGACGACCGCTTCATCAATTTCCTTGAGCAGAAGTTTTTGTCGCACCGGCTTGGTGAACGGCGTGTTGCCATCCTTGAGAAAACAGCCCTTGCCCGGAATCGTTTCAATCACCCCCTGGCTCTCCAGTTCGGCATACGCCTTGGCGACCGTGTTGCGGTTGACCCGCAGCTCCTCCGCCAACGGGCGGATGGACGGCAGCGAATCGCCGGCCCGCAACGCCCCGGAGGCGGCGGCGTAACGGACCTGGTCCACCAGTTGGAGGTAGGCGGGCTTGCCGGTTTTGAAATCAATGTGAAACAGCATAACCGTCGTCTGTCATAGGACACTATGACAGTTGCCGCCGGGTGTCAATGAATATTTTCCAGGCGGTTCAAATTGGGATGTCTCCGAGTCGAAGTTCGCGCGTTGAGACTCTGAACCGCGAGAGCGTAACGCCGGTTTTCCAACCGGCGCGAACCAGTTGCCGCACACTCGCCGACTGGAAAGCCGGAGTTGCCTCACGCGGTTTAACGAAAGGGGGATTTAAGATTGCGGACCACTCGAGACCCACTGCGAGGGCGATGCCCCCTCCGCAGCCTGCACCACGCGGCTTGCTCCGCCGAAATGGAATCGGCTAGACTGTGGGCAAGTGACGACGTCCAACGCGCAGCCAGACGATGGGCCCTCAGCATTGAGGGCTTTTGATTTTCAATCCCGCACCCGGATTGTCTTCGGCGCGGGCAGCGTGGACCGCGTCGGCGAACTGGCCCGCGAACTGGGAGGAAAATCGGTCCTGCTGGTCACCGACACCGGCATTGTGGCGGCCGGGCACGCGGCGCGGGTCAAAGCCAGCCTGGAAACCGCCCGACTGCGCGTCACCTTCTTTGATCGGGTGCGGGAGAACCCGACGACGCGGTGCGTGGACGACTGCGTGGCGATGGCCAAGGCCGCCAAGGTAAACTTGATCGTCGGCCTGGGCGGGGGCAGCTCGATGGACACGGCCAAGGGCTGCAATTTCATTTTCACCAACGGGGGCCGCATGGAGGACTACTGGGGCGTGGGCAAGGCCACCAGGCCGATGTTGCCGCTGATTGCGATCCCCACGACGGCGGGCACGGGGAGCGAATGTCAGTCCGCCGCGCTGATCGCTCACGAGAAGACGCACCAGAAAATGGCCTGCCTCGATCCGAAGGCGGCGGCGCGCGTCGCGATCCTCGATCCGCAACTCACGCTGTCGCAACCGCCCAGGGTGGCGGCTGGCACCGGCATTGACGCGATCGCTCACGCCGTGGAAACGGCGGTGACCCGGAAACGGAATCTGCTTTCGCAGATGTATTCCCGCGAGGCGTTCCGGCTTTGCATCACCGCGTTGCCCGAGGTGATGAAGCATCCGGGCGATCTGGACGCGCGCGGTCGGATGCAGTTGGGCGCGGCGTTCGCCGGGCTGGCCATCGAGAACAGCATGCTTGGGGCGGCGCATTCCGCGGCCAATCCGTTGACGGCCCACTTTGACGTGGTGCATGGGCAGGCCGTCGGCATCATGCTCCCGCACGTGGTGCGATTCAACGGCGCGGACTCCGCCACGCGCGACGAGTACGCGGCGCTGGCCCGGGCGGCAGGCATCGCCGGGAAAACTGATTCTGCCGGCGCCGCGCTGAAGGCGCTGGTGGCGCGGCTGGAGGCCGCGTTGCGCATCGCTGGACTGCCGCGCTCGCTGGAGGATTGTGGTGTTCGCAAGAGCGCGATTCCTCAGCTTGCGGCGGAGGCGGCCCGGCAATGGACGGCGAACTTCAATCCTCGTTCCGTGACTCGTAGTGACTTTGTGGCGCTTTACACCGCTGCTTTCGCGACTCGACCCGCCGCATCAAAACGGAGACTCTCCTTGGGTGGGCGGTAGGGTCTGGGCTGGCACGGAATCGCAAGCGGCCCGGAGTTCATGGTCTTGAGTCCGCGAGTGCCACTGCAATCGCGTCCGCCACGGGTTTGGCCAGTTGTGCCGAACCTTCCGGCTTGAAATGCACGTTGCTGGGTAACTGGATTTCGGAGAGCCGTGGGAGCGCAAACGCGTAAAGGTCGTTCACCGTGACACCGGCATCCTTCATGACGCGCGACGCCGCCTCGTTATAGCGCAGCACGTCGGCCGGCCGGCGCGGTGGATTGAGTTTCCCCTCCGGCACCGGCGTCGTGCTGGCCCAAATCAACTTCGCGCCGGTGGCCCTGAGCTTTGTCACAAGTTGCCGAAGGTTCGCTTCGTATTGCGCCAACTCGACCTGGTGGTGGCCATTCGTCATGATCCTCAGATCGTGCAAACCCCAGTTGAAATGGATGACATCCCAGCGACCCTTTCCAAGCCAGCGGTCCATTTGCGCAAGTCCCCGGCTGGTCGGCCCGCCATTCGTCGGAATGCGATGAACATTAGCCTTGCCTGCCAGAAGCCTGCGAACCTCCAAGGTGTAACCGATGGAAATCGAATCGCCGATGAGCAGCACGCGCGGCAGCTTCGGGTCGTCCGTGATCGGGCGCATCGCCGGGTTAATCTCGCTGTCGGAAAAATCTGAAACCTTCGCCGCCTTGGCCGGCGGCGGTTGCGCGGCCTCGGCGTTGTCCAAGGCGTGGATGGGCCACAGCTTCGCCGGCATCCGCTGCTCGCGCGCGATGACGCTCAACTTCTTCACCATGTCGGGATGCTGCGCGGCCAGGTCTGTGGTTTCGCGCGGGTCCGTTGCCAGATTGTAGAGTTCGCTCGTCGGCCGGTTGGTGGCGTTGGGCCCGGCGTTCAGGTTCTGCCGGACGAGTTTCCAGTCACCCACGCGCACGCATTGTTGGCCGCCGTAACCCGGCGACTCGCGATACAGGAACGGCCGAGGCTCTTGTTGCTCACCGCGCAAGGTCGGCGCGAAGCTGATGCCGTCAATGCCGACGGGCGTTTGCTCCTTCGCGCCGCTGAGTTCCAGCAACGTTGGCAGCCAGTCCTCAAAGCCGGTCACGCGGTCGGTGGTTGTGCCCGGGGTGATCTTACCCTTCCAGCGCACCAGGCACGGCACGCGAATGCCGCCTTCGTAATAAGAACCTTTGCGTCCCCGAAACCCGGCGGCGCTGTTGAAAAACTCCGTGTCCGTGCCGCCGAACTGGTCGAACAAGGGGCCGTTGTCGCTGGTGAAAACGAAAAGCGTGTCCTCCTCGAGGCCCAGTTCTTTCACGAGCTCCAGCACCCGGCCTACTTCGCGGTCGAGGCGTGTGATCATCGCCGCGTAAGCTGCGCGCGGCGTGCGATGCGGAAGATAGCCGCGTCCGCCGGGGTAGGGCGTCTCCGGAAATCTGCCTTCAAACTCTTTGAGTGAATCCTGCGGCACTTGCAACGCCAGGTGCGGTACGGTCGTCGGGTAATAGAGGAAGAACGGACGCTCGCGGTTCTCGCGGATGAACTTGAGCGCCTGTGTGCCGATGAGGTCCGGGGCGTAATCGTTGCCCGAGAACGGCGCGTAGGAGGCAGGCGAGTTGACGTCCGCGTCAGCCGGCAGTCTTTGGTGCGCGGCGAACTGGGGGTTGTTGAGCACGATGCGCGTCTCGTTCGACCAGAGGTGAGTCGGGTAATGATTGTGCGCGACGGCCTGACAGTTGTAGCCGTAGAAAAGATCGAAGCCCTGACGGTTCGGATCGCCGGAACTGCCGACCGGACCAAGCCCCCATTTTCCGAAGCCGCCGAGCGTGTAGCCGAGTCGCTGGAGGGTGAGCGGCAGTGTCAGTTCACTGGCGGGCACCGGTTCCTGTCCCTCTTGTCCGCTGCCGAGTCCGCCGCGGTTGTCCCGGATGTGGGCGTGCCCGGGATGCTTGCCGCTCATCAGGGTGCAACGGGACGGTGCGCAGACGTTGTGGCCGGAATAGTGCGCCGTGAACCTCATGCCCTCCGCCGCCAGCCGGTCAATGTTCGGTGTCTTGAATTTCTGCTGGCCGTAACAACTCAGGTCGCCATAGCCGAGATCATCGGCGAGAAAGAAAACGATGTTGGGTTTCGTTCGCTCGGCCGCGCCGGACGAGAGAACGGCGAAGAGCGCGAGAGCGTGGATGAATTTGTTCATGGTTCGCCCGGTTGTGGATTGCTTCTCACCATCGTGAGCTGAAGCGGGCTGAACGCGGCGCTGCGCCTGGGCCTCGATTCCGCCCGTTGAGTGGAGCCTGCCTGCATGTCACCAAGGATTCGTGCTCTTCTTGGCAGCAGATTGCCGCCGGGAATCGTGCCGGCCCTGGCTGGACCATCATGGCGGACAGTCATCTTTTCAACGGCGGTGGTGTCGGAAAGAAATACTTGAAAGTCATCCCTTCGACGTTTGCGCTGCCGGCCGCGACCGTGAAGTGAAAGTATTTGGCCACCGCGTCAAAGCCGGGCAACAGCGTGTAATCCATCCAATCACTCAAACTCCGCTCCGGCCCCGTGTAGGGAATACTGTCGCTCAACGGATTGTAACCAGAGCTCATGCCTTCGGAGGAACCGCTGGCTGTGATTCCCTTGCGCCAGGCCTCGAAGTTCACCCGCATGGTTTCGCTCTGGTTCTCGTAATAGAACATGCCCGTTCGCTGGCCTCCGACCATTTGCGCGGCTTCGACCAGGCCGATCGTGTCCCGCAACGACTTGCCCGGGTTCTCCCCGCCGCGAAGGTATTCCTCCAGCGTGGCCACGTCCATGCTCATCGCCACATAGCCGCCGCTGGCCGCATAACTCAACCGGCGCGTCACCGGCCGCATCGCACCCGGCGGCAACTCCTGGATGCGGAAGTGGTAAACCTTGCGCCCAAGAAACTCGCGCTGCTCCGGCCGCAGGGCCTCCGGGTAGCGCAGCACCAGGAGAGCGCGGAGGGAGTCGGCCAGTTTTTCGGCATTGGGCGAACCGATCAGCAACAGGGAAGGCGGGGACTCCAGTTCAGCCGGGGTGATGCCGCGCGGTGATTTTTCGTAAAGGATCAGATCGTCGCCCAGGTTAGCCACCAGGTCGCGACGCAAGTCGAAGGCCGGGTTGTCCAGCTTCGCGCCCGCTTCGCCGCTCTCCAGCACATAATTCCAGGTATTGATCATCGAAGGCGACAGCTCGCGGATCATCTTCTCCAAGGTCGCCACCGCTCTTGGTCCATCCACACGCCAGCGTTGAAACTTCACCGCCTCGGCCGGCACAAAGGGTGGTGGGTTGGCATCCTTCGCCTCGACGGAAAGAATCTTCAAAACCCCCTGACGGCTGGTTTCCGGCGCGCCCAAGTGCAGATCGAGGGAGATTCCTTCATTCTGATCGCGCACCGCCAGCGCGGCCGTCTTGAGGCTCGGCAGCCCGCTGGCCATGACCAGATCGAGCAAGGAGAGTTCGGGCACCGGACTCGGCGCCAGCGGATTCGGCTCGTCCTTGGGCATCCGCGACAGCACCTCAAAAAAGCTCGCCGCGTGAAACCAGCCAATCAGCGGCGCGGCGCGAAACGCCGCCAACCGGCTGGCCTCGAACGCCGCCTCCTCCGCCAGCGGCGGCAACGTCCCGCCGGTCAGGCGGGCCATGACCTTTTCAACAGCCTTGCTCGAGGTGCCGACGATGAGCAGCGACTCGTGCTGGCCCACCATCAACTGACCCAAGGATGCCGGTCTGGGTCTGGGCTCGCGGCCGAGTTCCTGAACTTCCTGCCTGCGCGGAAAAAAGGGGCGGAGCGTTCGCGGCACATCGTTGGTGGTCACTGGCACGATCGTGAATTCCACATCGCGCAACTTCTCAGTCTTGATTGGCTTGCCACCCTCAACCCACTTCCGGCGAAGGTCCGCCAGCAGCTTCGTCAATTGATCCTTTCGATCCTTCGCGTCCAGCAACAGCAGGAACGCGGGCGACTGGCCACCCTGGGCCTGCCAGCCTTCGCGCGTGAGCGCGACGGTGAGTTGCCCACGCAAAAGTCCGGCAAAGTCCTCCATCGCCACCCCCAGATCCCGTTCCAACGGCACGAGCAACTCCTCCTTCCAGCGGGCGGTGAACTTCTCGCGGGAGGGCTTCATGGCCGGGTCATGCCAAAACTGAAACTGGGGAGACTTCGCGATCACCGCGGCCAGCTCCGCGGAATCGGGCACGCTGAAAACCAAAAAAGTGTCGGCGGGAAGCAGTTGCTCGGCAGGCGGAATGGCAGGGCTGCTGCCATGCGCCGGCGGCAGCATGCCCAGAATCCCGGCCGCCAACGACATCGTCAGCCGGGGTCGGAATGAGAAGGACATCAAGAAACAGGGCAGCCGGTTCATTCGAGAGCCGGTGAGTGTTTCATGCGGCTGGGCGGTTCGAGATAGCGGTAGGGATTGCTCGGGTTGTCGTTGGAATAGGCAAACGCATCGCGATGCTCGAGAAAGTACTTCACGGACTCGGACGGGATGGCGAAGCCCAGCCCCTCGCCGAAAGTGATTTTCATGTTGGTCACGCCCACGACTTCTCCATTCAGATTGAACAAAGGCCCGCCGCTGTTGCCGGGATTGATCTGGGTGGTGGTCTGCAAATAGAGCGCCCCGGCCATCTGCCGGGTCTTGGTGCTTACGATGCCTTCTGTGACCGTGCGTTCCAGACCCAAAGGACTGCCAATTGCAAACACCTTCTCTCCCACCGCCAAGGAATCGGAACTGCCGATAGGCACGAATTTGAAGGCCGGCGCGTCCTTGTCTTCGATCTTCAACAGCGCCAGGTCGGCGAACTTGTTCATCGCCACGATGCGGACCTGCCGGTAACTTCTGCGGTCGAGCTGCCCGCCCTTTTGGTGATAGACCTCGATGGAAATCTGACTCTCACCCTCGATCACGTGGAAGTTCGTCATGAGAAATCCCTCCTCACTGATGATGAAACCCGACCCCAGACTGCTGGGCGTGCGCACCAGCACCACGGCTTCGCCCAACAGGCTCACCAGTTCACGCACCGAGCGCTCGGGGGCGGCCCGTGAGGCCACCGTGTAGATGCCTTTGGAGGTTGACGCAGCGGCGGAGGGTTTGGCAGCGGGAGGAGGTGTTTGAGGCACGACCAGCTTGACCTCGTCCGTTGGCGCGGACTTTTCGTCCTCCGTGATCTTCGCAATCTGGCTGCGGGGAATCACCAGCACGGTATAGCCCACGTCCACGGCGATGGAATCACCTTTCTCGGCGAGGATTTTGCCCGTGATGGCGGCCTGATCCTTGAGTTGCACGGTGGCGGCGGTTGCCGCCATCCCGCCGCAGACCAGCATCGTGAGCCACAAAAACCGCAGATTTGACATGGCGTCACGATAACGGATTGACCCGCTTTTGACAAGCGAGTGAAACAGTGAACCAGCAGAGTTGCCTTGGAACTGACGGCCCTCGAATGTCGCGAGGACCATCACCCGTTGCCGACGAGGCGACATCCTGCTGTCCGGAACGAGCCGATGAATGAAACACAATCCGGAGAGTCTTCCACCGCCTCACGCCGGAGCAAGATTTTCTCGGGCAGGCTCATGGTCTGTTCCCACCGCGGGCAGGAGAGTCTGGCCGTCACAAATCTCAGGCAAGAGGTTGCCGATCGCGGTGCCGATGCCATCGCTCTTGCTCCACTTTGGCTGGAAACCGGGGCGCGTTTGGTGCAACTCGCTTCACACGTGACCTGTCGGAATTACGATTCCAAACCCTCACGACCGCCGCCCATTCCTCCGGCGTGTTCACATTGCTCAACTGTGTTTGCCAGTTCGGCGGCGGGCGAAAGGTTCCGGCCTTCAATCGCCGCGCCAGTTCCTGCAGGGAGAGTTCACCACGTCCGATCTGTCGGGCAACCATTGGAAATGTTTTTCGGCGCAGCAGAAATGGAAAACCTGGCCTGCCTTTTGAAACTACAAACAGCGCCTCGGTTGCCTGATCCAGGCGGAAACACACGGCCCGCAGCAACTCCGGGCTGACAAATGGCATGTCACACGCCAGGAACAGAACAGCCTCGGCATCGGTGGTTTTCAACGCCGTGTAAATCCCGCCCAAGGGGCCGCAACGGGGCACCGCGTCGCGCCGGATTACGCGCACCGGAAAGCCCAGCGATTTCGCCGTCGCGCGAAGCCGGGTGAGCAGGGTTCGACCACCGAGTTTGAGGCGGGACTTGTCGCTTCCCATGCGCCGGCTGAGGCCGCCGGCCAGGATGCAAATTTCCAGGGTGACTGGTGAGCGCGGTTTCATGCGGCAAATCAAACGCAGTTTGCCGGCCCGAATCGTGAAAAGAAAGCATTGCCACAAGGCGCGCCTTTGCTATTTTACCGCTCCTTTTTCGCCGGGCAATTGCTTGGCGGGATGGGGAAAACGGCCTTCAAAATCCGTGTTCGAGTGAATGCGGGTGGCCACAACAACATTAGAATCAATCCCGTGTTCCGCGGGATGGTCCGCCTTGAGGCGGGCTTTCAACCAAAGGAAAACTGTGCTGAGCATTGGCATTAAGGAACTGTTGGAAGCGGGGGTCCATTTTGGACACCAGACGCGGCGTTGGAATCCCAAGATGAAGCCCTTCATCTTCGACGCGCGCAACGGCATTCACATCATTGATTTGAGCAAGACGCTCAACCAGTTGGAGAGCGCGTGCGACTTCCTGTCCGCCACCGTGCGCAAGGGCGGCAAGGTGCTCTTCGTGGGCACGAAGAAGCAGGCCCAACAGGCCATCAAGGAAACGGCCCGCGAGTGCGGCCAGTTTTATGTGACGGAACGCTGGCTGGGCGGCACGCTCACGAATTTTCACACCGTCAAACGTTCGATTCTCCGCCTCAAGGAAATCGAGAAGATGGAAGCCGATGGCTCGATCAACCATTACGTCAAGCAGGAGCAGGCGGTCATCCGCCGCGAGGCTTCGCGGTTGCACAAGTATTTCGATGGCATCCACGCCATGGACCGGATCCCGGGGGCGATGTTCGTCGTGGACATCAAGCGCGAGCACAATGCCGTGGCCGAGGCCCGCAAACTGAAAGTGCCCGTGGTCGCCATCGTGGACACCAATTGTGATCCCGACCAGGTGGATTACCCCATCGCCGGCAACGACGACGCGATCCGTTCCGTGCGCATGGTGCTGGCCACGGTGGGCCAGGTCATCACGCAGGCGCTGGCGGAATTCGAGAGCCGCGCCTCCCGCCGCAAACCGGCCGAGGAGAGCGCAGCGGCCGAGCCGACGGCTACCACGCCGGAACCGGCGGCCGTGGCCATCCCGCCCGCGTCCGCCGAGGCAATGCCCCCGCCGGCTTGATGTTTTCGGGAGCAAGGTGGTTTGCGCGGCCGGTGCCGCGTTGACTGCTTCGCTTCGCATTTTAACCCTCAACTCTGAACGAATCGAAATTTATGGCTGAAATTACTGCTGCCTCGGTGGCTCAACTTCGAGAAATGAGCGGCGCCGGGATGATGGACTGCAAGAAGGCGCTGGTCGAGACCCAAGGCGATGTCGAAGCCGCCATGACGTTGCTGCGCAAGAAAGGCGCGGCCACGGCCGCCCACAAGTCCGCCCGCGAAGCCAAGGAAGGCGTCATCGCCCAGCACATCGCCGCCGGCGGAAGGCTTGGCGTACTGGCCGAGATCAACTGCGAAACCGACTTTGTAGCCCGCAATGAAATGTTCCGGGCCTTCTGCGACGACATCGCCCGCAAGCTGGCGGCCGACCCGGCGGTCAACCTTGAGGCCGACCGCGAGGCCGCCGTCGCCAAGATTCGCGAAAACATCAAAATCGCCCGGCACGCCCGGATGGAAGTGAGCGGCAATGGTTTGATTGCGGCCTACATCCACACCGGTGCCAAGGTCGGCGTGCTGGTCGAGGTCGGTGCGGGCAAGGAAACCACCGTGGCCAACGAAAACTTCAAACAACTGGTCAAGGACATCACCCTGCAAATCGCCGCCGGCCACCCTTACGCGGTGAGCCGCGAGCAGGTTCCGGCCGAGGTCGTGGCCAAGGAGCGCGAGATCGCCGCGCAATCCGACCGCCTCAAGGGCAAACCCCCGCAGGCCTTGGAAAAGATCATTCAAGGCATGCTCGAAAAATTCTACCAGACCTACTGCCTGGTGGATCAAGGCTTCGTGAAAAAGAACTCCGAGGTCAGCGTCAAGGAGCACCTGGCCCAGGTGGGCAAGGAGCTGGGCGACGAAATCACGATCCGCCGCTTCGTCCGCTTTCAAGTCGGTGAAGCCGCCGCTTGAGCGCGTGGAAGAACAGCTTAACCGGGCGTCCGCAAGGACGCCTTTTTTGTTTCGATGAAATGGCCAGAACCGGCACCAAGTTTCATCAGCTCCCGCAAATGACCCGCAAGTCCCCAACCATGTTAGTCCACCGATAGATGAAACTCTTTGCCAATCGTCTCTTCCACCCGGAAGCCGCCACGCGGTGGACGGATGCCGCCCTGCTTCTGCTTCGCCTGTGGCTGGGACTCACCATGCTTTTCAACCACGGCTTGGACAAACTCATCAACTTTGGAGGGAAGTCGTCCAAATTTCCGAACCTCTTCGGCATGGGTGGCTCGATGAGTCTGGCGCTGGCGGTCTTCGCCGAAGTGTTTTGCGCGGCCATCCTGGCAGCGGGTTTGATGACCCGGTTCGCCGCGCTGAACCTGGCGATCACCATGTTGGTCGCCTACGCAGTGGCGCACAAGATGGCCTTGAGTGGCCCGGGCAGCGGCGAACTGGCGTTCATTTATCTGGCCGGCTACCTCGCGCTCCTGATCGCCGGGCCGGGGCGTTATTCGGCGGACGCCTGGCTTTTCTCCAGAAGCCCGCGCTCGACAGGTTGATCCAATGTTTTCTGATGCGGAGCGCGTTGGTTCTGTTACGTTCCACCTCAAGCAAATGAAAATACTCCTCCGCACCGCTTTTGTTGCCAGCCTGAGCAGCGTTCTGGTGCTGTCAGCCGTGGCCCAGGAATGGACCCGGTTTCGCGGCCCCAACGGCACCGGCCTCAGCGAGGCGAAGACCATTCCCACTCGGTGGGCGGAGTCCGATTTCAATTGGAAGGTGGCGTTGCCCGGCGCCGGCCATTCCTCGCCGGTGTTGTGGGGCGACAAGGTGTTCGTCACCTCGGCGGATGAGCGGCGGATGCAGTTCATTGTTCTTTGCCTGAACACCAAGGACGGCGGCATCCTTTGGCGCAAGGAATTCCCCTTCACCCCGCACCGCAAGCACGCCAACAACACTTTCGCCTCCTCCACACCCGCCGTGGACGCCGAGCGGGTTTACGTCAACCGCACCGAGCCAGCCCACCATGTTCTCATTGCACTGGATCATCGTGGCGAGTTGGTTTGGGAAAGGGACTTGGGCACTCATCAGACCCAACATTCCGGCGGTCCCTCGCCCATCCTGCATGACGGCCTGGTGGTCCTGGCCAACGAACAGGACGGCGATAGTTTTCTCATCGCCGTGGACGCGCGCACCGGCGATACCCGCTGGAAAACTCCGCGCCGGAGCGGCAACTCGGCGGCCTCCTATTCGACACCGTGCGTTTATCAGCCAAAGGACCGCAAGCCCGTCCTGATCTTCAACAGCGAAATGCACGGCATCTCGGCCATCGCACCGGACACGGGAAAGGTCGTCTGGGAATTTGCCGGGGCGTTCGACAAACGCAGCGTCAGTTCGCCGGTCATCGCCGGTGATTTGCTGATCGGATCGTGCGGCAGCGGCGGCGGTGGCAATTACGTGATCGCGGTCCGTCCTGGCGATCCGACCCGCGGTGGAAAGGCCGAGCGCGCCTACGAAATCCGCCGTTCCGCGCCCTACGTGCCGACGAGTGTCTATGTGAACGACCGGTTGTTCCTGTGGAGCGATGCGGGCATTGTGAGCAGCGTGGTCGCCTCGACGGGAGAAGTGAAATGGCAGGAGCGGGTGGGCGGAAACTTCTTCGGGTCGCCCGTGTGGGTGGATGGCCGGTTATTCTGCGTCTCGCGCACCGGTGAAGTCGTCGTCGTGGCCGCAGCGGATCAGTTCGAGGTCCTTGCCCGCAATCCGCTGAATGAACTCACCCACAGCACTCCCGCCGTCTCCGGTGGACGCATGTACATCCACACAACCCACCACTTGATCAGCGTGGGTGGCAAAGCTCCCCCCGCGGAAAAGCTCGACGCTGGCGGAACGTGAACGGTCGGTGGCCGCGCCGGGTTTGAGCCGGGCTGAATCGTGACGTTACGGTGATTCCGTCGGAAGTGGTTTGTGCTTTGCCCCTGCGGCCTGTCCACGAAGCAGCGGCAACTCCAACGGTGATGAATCGCGGTTGGATAGCAGCGCGTAGCGACCTTGACGGGTCAGTTCGGATAGTGAGAACCGTTCCGCGAGTGCCGCGGCGTCGCGCGTTCTCGCGACGCAGAACACCCGCTCCGATCCGGTCAACAGCGCGGCCACTTGCGCGGTATCGGTGAGCACGGTTGGCAATTCCGTTTGCGGAGAACGATACTCGAAGACTCCCTGAGTGCGCCCGGACCTGCCCGCCACTGCTTCTTGGAACCACAGAACCGGTCGCCCCAGGTAAAAAACCAGTCCGGGTGGGAGGTTTTGATAAGCAATCACGGTTGCCTGTCCGCCTGGGTCTTTGGTCCGAACTCTTCGCGCCAGGTGTTTCATCGGGGCACTGTTGGGCAACGCGTATTCGATAGCCGGGAATTTCGCGGACAACATCAGGAACAGTCCGATCACGCCGACCCCCAGAACCGTGGAGGCCGGCAGCAGTTTCCGGCCAATCAGCAGCCCGCCCGAAACCAGTACCACCGACAAGACCAACACCCAGTCGCCCAACCAGGCCCACACCTCCATGTGAAAATTGCGCGTTCCCGCCACGGTAAGCGTCACCACCAGTCCGACCAGCAGAGCCAGGGACGCGGCGCCGGCGAACCGTCCCCAGCCGACTTCTCGACGGTCTGCCATGTTGCGCGCGAAGCCAGCCAGCGTGGCTGCCGCCAATACCGCCAATGGCGGAAGCAGCGGCAACGCGTAAGTCGCCAGCTTCGACCGGCTTATCGTGAAGAGGATCAATCCCAGCCCGGCCCAGGCCAGACACAGGCGGATCATGCTTTGCTGACGGGGCGCCGCGCCGCGCAACACCACCGGAGACACCATTAGCCAGGGAAGCCAAAACAACATTCCGCCGGCGATGACCGGCAAGAAATACCACCAGGCCTCCTCCCGGCGATGCACCGAGGAAATCACGCGCCCGACCATCTCCCGGCCCAAAAAGTACTTCCAGACCTCGACGTTCGTCCCGGCGACGGCGATGAACCAGGGCGCTGTGATGACAAGCACAATGAGTGCTCCACGCGCCCACTGCATCTTTCGCAAGTGCAGATCGGGATTCTTCCAACGCAGCCCTGCCAGTGCCATCATGGGCAGCGCCACGGCCACAGGTCCTTTCGTCATCATCCCCAGCCCCAGGAAAATGTAAAACCATCGGAGCTTTCGCCAGGCGCGATCCGGTGAGTCATACCAACGCCACAAAGAGCAGACGCTCCACGTCACGAAACAAGTGAGCAGCATGTCGGTGGTGATCAGTCGCGCGATCACAAAGAACAGCGGACTGGACAGCAGCACCAGCGCCGCCACCAGACCGGTCTCTTCGCCCAGCGCGCTCCGCGCCAGGAGATACAATCCCAGCAACGTCCCCAGTGCCGCCAGCGCCGCCGGCAGACGCGCCGCGAATTCCGTGGCCCCCAGCCCTTTGATGCTCAATCCGATCAGCCAGTAGGTCAGCGGGGGTTTGGACAGATGCGGCACCCCATTCAGCCTGGGAGTCAGCCAGTCACCGCTGGCAGCCATTTCGCGGCCGATCTCGGCAAACCGTCCTTCGTCAGGTTCATTCAGTCCCCGCCCGCCCAGACTGTAAAACAAGGCCAGGACGGCAAAGGCACTCAACAACCAGCGACGCAAAGTGGCGGTCTCAATTCTCATCTTCTCGGCCCCCAAGCGGCCTCCAATCAAAACCGACAGCACCGGCGCAAACAGGTGGCTGAAGACGCGCTACTAACCTAGTCTCATTCATTTGCATAAGCTTCCAGCAAGCACCAACGCGCCCCATGCATATCAGCTTCTCCGGCAAAGCCTCAAGAATGGGCGAATGACAGTTCAGTCATCTGGCTGACGCGGAACGGCGGCACACGACCGTGCGGCAGTGCGGCAGGAATCCTTGACGCGGCTAATCGGGTGGTTTACGCACGCTGCGGATGCCACCGCACTGGATAATGAAAACGATTCAGCCAGCCTGCCGCTTCGTCACCACCCTCGCCGCGAACCGCCGGTCCGTAACGCCGACTTTCCAATCGGCTCGCCTCGCGGAGCATTTCGCCGACAGTTTGCAGCGCCCCGCACGGGCCTTGCTCCACGGAGCAAGGGAGCCGGTTGGAGAACCGGCGCTACGCGCTTTCCCTGCGATTCCGCGGCTTGTTGCTCGCGGAATTCTCACCCTTTTGTTAGCGGCCGCGTGGGGTACGACGGCGGCGGACCTTCCGCGCCAGTTATCCGGCATTTATCCCAGCCTCGCCATGTTCAACAACGAAGGCGAGTGTGGCACCGGAGCGGTCGTGCCCTGGGCGGACCGCCTTTGGGTCGTCACCTACGCGCCGCACGCGCCACGCGGTTCTTCCGACAAGCTGTATGAAATCACCCCTGACCTGCGGCCGATCATCCGCCCGGAAAGCATCGGCGGCACGCCGGCCAACCGGATGATACATGGCGAATCGCAGCAACTGTTCATCGGCCCCTACGCAATTGATGCGCGGCGGAATGTTCGCGTGATTCCGTTCGAACAGATGCCGGGGCGACCCACCGGAAACGCGCGACATCTCTTTGACCCGGCGAACAAGCTCTACGTTGCCACGATGGAGGAGGGGATTTACGAATTGGACGTCCACACCCTCGCAGTGACCGAGCGTTTCACCGATACACATCAAACCAACGGAACGTTCGCCAGCCTGCCGGGCTATCATGGCAAAGGCTTTTATTCCGGCCAGGGCCGCGTCGTTTACGCCAACAACGGCGAGTATGGCGCTGAGGCTCAGCGCCGACCCGACGTGCCGTCCGGTTGCCTGGCGGAATGGGATGGAAAAACCAGCTCCTGGACCGTGGTTCGCCGCAATCAGTTCACCGAAGTCACCGGGCCGGGCGGCATCTTTGGAAACGCCCGTCCCGCCCGCGATCCCATCTGGACCATCGGCTGGGATCATCGCTCGCTCCTCTTGATGGTTCTCGACAATGGAAGGTGGCAGGTGTTCCGTCTCCCGAAATCCAGTCACAGCTACGACGGCGCTCACGGCTGGAACACCGAATGGCCGCGCATCCGCGAGATTGGCGAGCGCGAACTGCTGATGACCATGCACGGGGCGTTCTGGCGCTTTCCCAAGACCTTTTCGGCCGGGAACTCCGCCGGCCTGTCGGCGCGCTCCAACTATCTCAAGGTCATTGGTGACTTTTGTCGCTGGCAGGATCGCCTCGTGTTCGGCTGTGACGACACCGCGAGAAACGAGTTCCTCAACAAGCGCAAGGCCAAGGGTGAAATCGCCCCGCCACAGTCCCAGTCCAACTTGTGGTTTGTAGAGCCGGACCAGCTCGACAAGCTGGGGCCGGTGATCGGTCGCGGCGGCGTTTGGGTTCGCGAGAACGTGCCTGCCAACACCCCTTCTGATCCGTTTCTCGTCAACGGCTTTGACCGGCGCGGTCTGCACCTGGCGCACGAGGGAGAAACTGCGGCGACCATCGTGATCGAGGCGGACGAGAAAGGCAACGGCGTCTGGCGGAAGTGGCGAGCGATCAGCCTGCCGCCGCGCGGCTATGAGTGGATTGAGTTGCGCGACAAAGCTTGCTGGCTGCGGCTGCGCGGCACGCAGTCGCTGCATCACGTAACCGCCTGGTTTCAACTGGCCAATCGCGACAGACGAACGATTCGCGCGGACGAGATGTTCGGTGGACTGGCCCAGGCTGGCGAACCTTCGATGTCGGGCGGTCTGGTTCGCGCCCGCGGCGAGAACAAGCGCACGCTGGCGGTCGCGGCGATGGCGGCAAGCCCGAACGGGCCTCGGGACGTGGGTTACTACGAACTCGACGGGGACTTGCGCCTGCGCCGGGTCGAGGACGAAGGAGCTTACGAGTTTGCCAGGAACCGGACGCGCATCCCGACGGGAGTCCTCATGATTGACGAGGCTTCCGTGATCTTCACCGATGACAATGGCCGGCGCTGGCGTCTGCCGAAGGGGGATTCGAGATTTGATCGTGAGTCGGACATTGGTCCCTGCCGCGTGGACCGCGAGGTGGCCACGGAGCGTGATTTGTTCAACGCGCACGGCACGTTCTTCGAGTTGCCCGCCGAAAACGCCGGCGGCTTTGCCAAGATTCGACCCGTGGCGACGCACAACCGGCAGATACACGATTACTGTTCCTATCGCGGACTATTCATCATGACCGGCGTGGCCAACGATGCTCCCAGGAACAATCCCCATCTCATTCGCGCCGATGACGGAAAGGCCGTGCTGTGGGCAGGCGCCATTGACGACGTGTGGAAGTTGGGCAAGCCACGTGGCGCGGGTGGTCCTTGGTTCAAAACCGCCGTGACCGCTGGTCAACCAAGTGATCCTTATCTGATGACGGCCTACGACCGCAAATCGCTGACGCTGTCGCACGATGCGCAAGAGCCGGTCACGATTTCCATCCAGGTGGATTTGACTGGCGATGGACTTTGGGTGACGTATCGCGACTTTGAACTCGCACCAGGAAAATCGGTCAAGCACACCTTCCCCGAAGCCTTTGCCGCCTACTGGCTGCGAACGGTTTCTTCCAAGGACTGCCAAGCGACGGCGCAGTTGGTTTATGAATAAGGCCCGAAGCGGAGATCCGCTGAGGTTGAACGTCGCCATCGGTAATTCCCCAGTGCCGCGATTGGCCAAGTTCCGGATTGAATGACCACCGAGTTGAAGGGCAGAATCGGTTCGCAACCAACGAAACGCATGTTCAACTTCATGAAATCATTCAGACAGCAGGTTCAAGTTCTCTCCGCCGCCGCCGCGCTCCTGTCACCGGGCGCGACCGCCCAGGTCAACCACATGGTCGTCATCGGCGTGGATGGCTTGAGTCCGGACGGCGTGCTCCGCGGCGAGGCCCCGAATCTCCAGCGCCTGCGCGAAACCGGCGCTTGGACGCTGCGGGCGCGCGGCGTGATGCCCACGTCCAGCAGCCCGAACTGGGCCTCGATGATCATGGGCGCGGGGCCGGAACAGCACGGGGTCACCTCGAACGACTGGCAGCCGGACAAGTTCGACATCGCCCCCACCGTGAAAGGACCGGGCGGAATCTTTCCGACCATCTTCAGCGTCTTGCGCGAGCAGAAGCCCAAGGCTGTGACCGGCGTGTTTCACGACTGGGGCGGTTATGGCCGTTTGTTCGAGCGCAACCTGGTGGATGTGATCGAGGACACAGCGGGGCCCACCAACACCACGCGGCGCGCGGTGGAGTTCATCAAGACCCGCCGCCCGACCTTCACTTTCATTCATCTCGATCACGTGGACGGCGCGGGGCACAAGCATGGCCACGGCACGCCGGAGTATTACGCCTCGGTGGCGGTCGCAGATATGCTCATTGGCGAAGTCATGGGGGCGATTCAAGAAGCCGGAATCAAGGACCAAACGCTGCTGCTGATCACCTCCGACCATGGCGGCAAGGACAAGGGCCACGGCGGGGCGACGATGGTCGAAATCGAGATTCCTTGGATCATCACCGGGCCAGACATTCGGCCCGGATACGAGATCAAGTCGCCGGTGGACACCTATGACACGGCGGCGACCATCGCGTTCGCTTTTGGTCTCAAACCCCCCGAGGCCTGGATTGCGCGCCCGGTTCGCGAAGCGTTCACCTCGCGATGATTCGTCAGGAGAGTGACTGATTCTACATCGGATGAACGTTGGAGTACTTGGCGCGGTCATGCCTCAATTTTGTGTGGCGTGCGCGCTCGTAGCGCGGGATTCCATCCAGCGGTATCGCGGATTTCCAATCCGCGCACTGTCGCCAGCACCGGCGATTCCGAGCGTTTGGTTGATCTGCCGGAGGGAATTCGGCGATACCTCAGATTGAAAATATGCGCTACCGTCGGGCTCGAATGAGGCATCGCCTGGAGCGGCTGACGTAGAGCAGGACATTTGCAAACCATGAAATCCGCGAAACGCGCGAGCCACGGCATTTGCAGCGAGGTGGCAAAGCGTCATGACGACTCCGCTCTCAGCGTGGTGATCAGAGGCGCGAAAGCGGCTTGCCCCTTCCTTTCCCGCCACGGTCCTGCTGTGTCTTCCGGCTGCGTGCTGATCACGTTGTTCCTGGCGGTGAGTGGCTCGTTCGCCTCTGCCGCAAGCGCCCCGCTCAGGTTCAGCGTTTATTGCACCGCGGGCGACGTGCAACAGCACCTTGCCACTCCTGAGTCCAGAGAGAAGGTCCTGCGCACGCTCGAACCGTTGCGGGTCTCGCGCCTGTTTCTCGAAGGCCGGCGCGGCGATGAATACGTTTCGCCGGCCAAACTGCGGGAGGTTCGTGACGACTTCCTCCGCCACGGCATCGAATGTAGCGGCGGCATCGCGACGGTGCCGGGAGCGAAATTCGGCGTGCGCCAGACCGGCGGGCTGGACTGGCTGAATTGGGAGAGTCCGAAAACCCGCGCCGATGTGGCCGGCTTTTTCACTGAGAACGCGCCCATCTTCGATCAGATCATCGTGGACGATTTCTACTGCACCGGTGACGTTTCGTCGGAATCCGATCAGGCCCGAGGCGGGCGTTCCTGGGGCGAATACCGCCGGGACCTGCTGGTGTCACTCATTGAACCGATGATCGTGCAACCGACGCGGGCGGCCAATCGCCGGACAAGACTCATCCTCAAGTATCCGCAGTGGTATGATCGGTTCCATCTCTTTGGCTACGATCCGCCGAGAATGTCGGTGCCGTTCGAGACCATTTGGGTCGGTACGGAAGTCCGCAATCCGCAGACCCGGCGCATGGGATTCGTGCAACCGACCGAAGGTTACATGAACTTCCGCTGGCTCAGTGCAATCGCGGGGAAGAAGGTGCGCGGGGCATGGTTCGACCACATCGAGTGCAGCGCGCAGAACTTCGTGGACCAGGCTTACCAAAGCGTACTGGCCGGCGCGCAGGAACTCACCTTGTTCCGCCTGGGCGACTTGATGACGCCGCATCCGGGTGACGCCTTGTTGGCCGAGCGACTGCGGGAGTTACAGGAACTGGCCAGCCGGATCCGCGGCAAGAGCCGGCGCGGCATTGCCTTTTACAAACCGCCCGGAAGCGAAAGCAGCGGAAACATGTACTTGGCGGATTACCTCGGGATGATTGGTCTTCCGATTCTGCCGGTAGCGGAATATCCGAAAGATGCCAGAGTGGCCTTCCTTCCCGTGCAGGCGGCGGCGGATGCGAAGCTGCTCGAAAAGATGGGGCGACACTTGAAAGGCGGCGCCACGCTGGTCGTGACACCCGCCTTGCTGAAGGCGCTTGGGTCTGAATCTTTCACGCTCGCCGGGGTTGAGTTGACGCCGGATGACGTGCCCGGCTCGGCAAGTCGTTTCGAGATGGAGGGAGAATCGGCTGCCGCAGAAGTGCCGGTGGATTTGGGGGCGAGGTTGAAGCCTGCCGGCTGCGCGGTGCCAGTGAACGCGGCAATGGGTGAACAGCGGGTACCATTTCTGACGCACCACCGCGTGGGGCGGGGACAGGTGTTCGTGCTGAACGTACGGACTTTCTCGGAGGAGGATTTCGGCAAGGAGGGAGAATGGCTGCTCTCACCCAGGCCGCTCGGATTCTCGAGTTTGCCAGAGGCGCTGGCAGACCGGATACGGCTGGCGCTGCTGTCCCCGCTTGGCTTGCAGTTCCAGTCGCCTTCCGGCGTGGGGCTGGTTTTGTTTGGCCAGGAGGCGTGCGTTTACAACTTCCTCGATCAGCCGGCGCGGGTTCAGTTTGGGGCCAAGGCAGCGGATTTGCCGGCGCACGGTTTGGTCTGGTTGAAGTAGAGCGTCGGAGAGATAAGCGACGCGAGCTCCGGGAGTTTCGTGGTTCAGTGGAATTGGGAATGTGAATTGTCCGTGCGAGTCTCCCTCTCCCTTGATCCCTCTCCCAGCGGGAGAGGACCGGGGTGATGAAGCGGCCAAGAAACGGCCGACGCTTGAAATGGTCACTTTGTCAGAACAATGCTGCTGCGCCTCTCTCCAAGTTTTGAGCATTGATGCGAGATCGAGCCTCCTCCCACCGAGCAACTCAATCGCCCTAACTTCGACGAAGCGCCTTGTTCAGTGAATCGCGCAATTCTGAAATCTGCGCCTCATCGTCCAGCAACATCGTCCACTGCTTTCGCGCGAAGCCTGACTTGTAAGTCAGCCGCAAACGAGTGTATCGCGGTTCGACGGGGTCAGGCGTGATTGACCAATCAAGAAATTTGTGGAAAGGGACGCCGCCGCGCCCGGCCAGGAAAAGGCCATGCTCCCGAAACTCCAGGTGGTGACGATTCCACAGTTCCAGCCGCAAGCCCAGCCAGGCTATCACGGCAACCCACAGGCCGAGACTGCCACCAAACACCCACTGTGTAGCTGAAATCTGCGCCCCGGCCGCCGCGCGTCGCCACAGTGCGATCAGCGCCAGTCCAGAAAGGAGCAAGGCGCTGACGATGATCAACGGTCGCACTGTCCGAACCACGCGCTGGTAACAGACAGCGTTCAAGTGCTTCGGTTGCTCAAATGTCGCACACACGGATTCGCAATTACGGTCGGCTCAAATTCCGGAAATACAGTTCCTTCGCCTCGATCTTCATGCCGGGGTTGTGACCCTGGATGGCGAAGTGGCCCGCTTTATATTCGTCGTCGTTGTAGGTCATCACCAGCTTGTCGTTGATCCAGAATTGAATGTGTTCGCCCACGGCGCGGATGCGGTACTCGAACCATTCGCCATCCTTGGTGAGCAGTTCAGTCGCCTTGCCGGTCGGCTTGCCGGGTTTCCACAACCAGCCGGTGTAGGCATCCTGACTGTTGCAGATCTGCGCTTCGTAACCGCGCGGAAAGCCATCGGGATTATCGGCCGGCGGATGGGCGCGGAAGTAGAGTCCGCTGTTGGCTTTTACGCCCTGCTCCGTGATGCGGAACTTGCCCTTCAACTCAAAGTCCGAACAGGTGACATCGGTGTAAATGTGTCCCATGCCACCGATGCCAACCAGAACGCCATTCTCGACCGACCAGGTGGCTTTCCCGCGAACCGTCCAGCCCGTGAGGTCTTTGCCGTTGAAAAGGGAAATCCATTTCGGTTCATCCTGTGGGCTGGCCGCGCAGCCGAGGAGCAACAGGCTGACAAGTAAAGGGAAGGTTGTTTTTATAGCCAAAGCGCCAGTCTTGCCAGGGTGTAGCGCAGATTTCCAATCTGCTGTATCGCCGAATTCGATTCGGCAAATCTGCCGCAAGCTCTGAATCGCTCGTGCTGGCGAAGACCCGCGAATTGGAAATCCGCGATACGGCAGGATGGAATCCTGCGCTACGCGCGTTCTCGCCGGGCAAGACTGAGGGATTACTTTCATTGGATCGCTTTCCGTTGGGCGGAATTTATTCCTCAGGCCGGGAATTGAAAGCCTGAATCAGTCGGCTGGACTTGCGGCCGCACTTACTGATTCAATGCCGCCGTGAAAACGAATCCTCCACTTCTCGCATCGCTTTTCCTCGCCACCTCGCTGTTGGCGCAACCGGCCGAGCGGCCGTTTATTTTTGAGTCCGATGTCAAAATCGCCATGCGCGACGGCGTTCAGCTCACCGCCAACATCTGGCGGCCAAAAGCTGAGGGACGATACCCGGTGGTGTTGATGCGTTCGCCCTACGGGAAGATGGATGAGCAGTGGGACGATGGGAAACACTACACCGCGGCGGGCTATGTCGTGGTGGTGCAGGATTGCCGCGGGCGGGGCAAATCGGAAGGCGCTTGGGATCCGTTCCGCTACGATGTCGAGGATGGTTTCGACACGCAGGAATGGGTCGGCAAACAGCCGTGGTGCAATGGTGACATCGGCACCGCCGGTGGCTCCTATGTCGGCTGGACGCAGTGGGCTTCGGCGGCCAACGCCAGCCAACATCTCAAGGCCATGGTGCCGGTCGTGCCGTTCGACAATGCCTACGACATCGCCTACTCGGGTGGGGCGTTCCAACTGGCGCTGTTGATGGGTTGGGGCGCGGCGGTGGGCGGGGTGGCCGTCAGTCCCGACAAGTTGCCTGACACTTTCCGGCATCTGCCGCTGAACACGTTCGGCGATCAGTTTGAGAAGAAAGTTCCTTACCTCAATGACTGGGTGGCGCATCCGACCTACGACGATTACTGGCGCAAGCGGAGCATCGAGCATCGTCACGCGGACGTGACCGTGCCCATCCTGAACATCGGCGGCTGGTACGACATTTTCTCGAAGGCCACGCTGGACATGGCTGCCAAGGTCCGCGCCAGTTCGCGCGACCGCCTCGCGCGCCGCAACCAGTTCGTCATCATGGGACCGTGGGCGCATGGTGTGGGTGGTCGCAAGGTCGGCGAACTCGACTTCGGCGACGTGGCCAGACTCAGCGTGGCGTCCTGGCAGTTCAAGTGGTTCGAGTACTGGTTGAAAGGCCGTGAAACCGGCGTGCAGAATTGGCCAGCGTATTACTTGTTCGTGATGGGTGAAAACCGGTGGCGTGGCGAAAACGAATGGCCACTCGAGCGCACGGTGTTCACGTCCTACTACCTGCACAGCGGCGGCAAGGCAAACTCGCTCAAGGGCGATGGCTCGTTGGACACCACCGCACCCAAGGAGGAGAAGCCCGACGAATTCACGTACGATGGCGATGACCCTGTGCCCACCGTTGGCGGGAACAACCTGGTGGGAGCTTCGGCCGGTCCCTACGACCAGACCAAAGTTGAAGAGCGCCAGGACGTGCTGGTGTATTCGACCGCGCCGCTGGAGCAGGACGTAGAAGTGACCGGTCCGGTGAAGATGATTCTCTACGCGGCTTCAAGCGCGCGCGACACGGACTTCACCGCCAAACTGGTAGATGTCCATCCCGACGGCAAGGCCTACAATCTCTGCGATGGCATCATCCGCGCGCGTTATCGCAGCGGCATGGAGAAGCCTGCGTTGCTTGAGCCGGGCAGGGCCGAGCGTTTCGAGATTGATCTTTGGGTCACCAGCAATCTCTTCAAGCGCGGCCATCGCATCCGCCTCGAAGTTTCCAGCAGCAACTTCCCGCGCTTCGACCGCAATCCCAATAGTGGAAGACCCTTTGGCACGGACACGGAAATGCTGGCCGCGAAGCAAAAGGTTTTCCACGACACGGAACGACCCTCGCATCTGATCCTGCCCGTCATCCCGCGGTGAACACCACGCGGCGAACCACTTCTGCTTCGCGACTCATGATCTCGGGATTTCCCTGCCATCTCATTAGCACCGGGCTTCAGCCCGGTGAACCGGACGCTCAAGGGTTTCAGCCGCTTCAGCGGCTTCCACCAGCGGTGGCCACGCCGTTGAAACGGCTCGCCCACGCAACGCTCGCTCCCACCGGGCTGAAGTCCGGTGCTCATGAAACAGTTGGATGAAAGTGCAGATTATCCCACTCAGCCATTTCTGACCGTCGCCTATGAATCTCAACCTTAGCCTCCAAAAGTTGTTTGGACTCCTCAGCCTTCTCACGCTGCTCTGCGGAGTGTTCCATTCAGTAACTCACATTCTAGCCGCCGAAGCTTCGACGCTTGAAGCCGGCGTCGCCCGGGTGAATCTCACCCCGCCACTTGAAATGAAAGCCGCCTTGGGCGGTTACGGCGCGCGAATGAGCAAACCCGCGCTCGGCGTTCACGACCCCGTCTGGGTCAAGGCGCTCGTGCTGGCGCGCGGCGAGCGGAAATTCGCGCTGGTCACGGCGGACGTTCTGGCGTTTCCACCGCAGTTCAAGGCCGCCGTGATTGAACGCCTTTCCGCGGAAGGCTGGAGCGCCGGCCAGATCATGCTGCTCCCCAGTCATACGCACACCAGCTTCGACATGATGGCGCTGCATCCGGGCAACAAGTTCGGCATCCCGCAAATCGGCTTGTTTCACAAGGAATTGTTCGATCACACGGCGGAGAAACTGGCCACAGCCGTCCGCCAGGCCGGCCAAAAGCTCACCCCGGTGGTGGCGGGTTCCACCACCGTGAGCGTGCCGGACCGAAACAGAAACCGTCGCAAGGGTCTGACCAGTCATGACACCGATTTGACCGTCACCCGCGTGGACACACACGAGGGCAAACCAATGGCCGTCCTGGTCAACTGGACGGCGCACCCGACGTTCATGGCCGCCGAGGACATGCTGTTCTCCGGCGACTGGCCGGGGCATTTGCAGCGCACGGTGGAGGCGTTGATCGGTTCGGGCGTCGTCGCGATGTATTACAACGGCGCGGAGGGCGACCAATCGCCAACGCCGCCAGCCGAGGCTGGCAGCCGCTGGGAACGCGCGGAACGGTACGGCCGCGAGATGGGCATCCACGCGTGGCGAGCTTGGGAAACCATCCGGCCACACCAGCCCAAGGAACTTGCGTGGCACACGGAAACCATCATGCTTCCCAAGATTGCCTGGCATCCCGACTTCATGAGCACGGGTGGCGCGGAATATGGATTGAACGAAACCATGATCGGCGGCCTGCTTGGTGCCTTGCAACCGGCGCAGACGCGGAGCACGGCCTTTCGCCTGGGCGACCTGGTGATCCTGGGCGTGCCGGGTGAGATGGCGGCGGAGTTGGGCATGGAGCTCAAGAGGAAAGCGCGGGAGTCCACCGGGGCGAGGCACATCGCGATTGGAGGCCTGGCCGATGAATGGGTCAGTTACATTCTGCCGGCGGAGGAATGGCGCAAGGGCGGTTACGAAGCCAGCGTGAGCTTCTATGGCGAAACGCTGGGACGCACGATGGTTGATGGAGTTCTCCGCGCCGCCAATGGTTTGAAATGAGGTCGGTGCGAACATTTGCCAACCCACAAGCGGCAACGGCGTAACGCCGGTTTTCCAACCGGCGCACTTGCCCTGTGGAGTAAGTGCCCGTGCTGAACGATGCCCACTCTCGGTAAAATACTCCACAGGGCGCGCCGACTGGAAAGTCGGCGTTACAGACCAACGGTTTGTGGGGAGGAAAAACTGCTCGCAGCGGAATGACTCTTGGCACTCTCTCTTACCTGCCGACGCCTGCCTTTCGCTCGCTGCGCTGCAACTCGCGAATCGGCCGGTAGCTCATGAGGATGATGTTCTGCTCCTGGATCAGGCGCTTCATATCCTCGTCGTGCGTGAAGACTTCGTACTCCTGCGCACGGACGGACCATGAACCCGTGATGGCCTTGGATTCCTCGGTGGGCAGCGCGGCGTGGATGTAAAGTTCGGTCACGCCCGGTTTCAGGTTCTTCACGATGTTCAGCCAGAACTTCTTCACGCCGTCCGTGTCGCGTCTCATGTCATCATAGAGTTTCAACTCGTCGTACACGAAGTAGTCTGTGAACAGGATGCCCTTGGCTGCAATCTGATTTCGTAAATCGGCTTGGCCGAACCGCGCCATGGTTTCCTGCGACGCCATGCGCAGCGGCAGATCGAACTCCAGCGCCAGTTGCACGTACACCTTCATGTAATCAGGATTGAGCTGCAGCGTGCCCATGTGCGAATCGAGATGCGTCACGTCAATGCCCGCGGCGAGCGCCTTCTTGATTTGCGCCCGGCCTTCGATCAACGCCTCCTCGGGTTTGGCATGCGTGTAAACGCCCTCCACCCCGCGCCACAGGTAACCATCCGGATCAATCAAACCCGGCACCTGGTCGCGGGGCGCCACCGGTCCCCAGCGATACTTCACCCATTCGGACGTGTGACACAGATGGATGCCGAAGTCTTTGCCCGGGTTCTGTTTCGCGTACGCGGCGATCTCGGGAAACCACGGGCAAGGCACCATGATCGTGGCCGAGCGCATCAGGCCCTTCTCCAGCGACTCAATTGTGGCGACATTGGCGGCGTGGCACATGCCCGTGTCGTCGCCGTTGACGATGAGAATCTTGTCGGTGGCCTTGTAGCCAAGACGCTCGGCCAAGGAACGCCTTTCGGCGCCCAAGCCGGTCATGGCGCAAAGTGAGAACGACAGCACCAGCAAAGCGGTGAGTTTCATGGGCAGCAGTTCAGGATGCATGAGGCAGAATACCGGTCACCAATTGGCCAAGCAACGCCGATCGTCATCGTTCCCATGAGGCAATCGGTCTGGGTGGCCCGTCGTAAGGCAACGCGCCGCTTTGAGCGCCAGAGCGTCTCGGAACGGAGGTGAGCACCGCATCTTGCGCCCTCGGCGCCTCGATGAAGCCGTAATACCGGCCCATCCAGTAATCCTCCAGCCAGCCGATGGGTGGCGTCATCACCCGACCACCGCTGCCGCCGTCGTAGCGCAAGGCGGAGCGACTGCCCCATTCCGCTTCCAACTCGCGGGGCGAGATGGCGCGTGTGCCGCCCATGTAGGGCACGTAACCGGGCCGCGGCGCAAGATCGCTGCGGTGCGAGTTGCGGTAACTGTGGCTCACCAGATCAAGCGACCACTCGCGCAGATGTTGAACGGCTTGCGGCACCTCACAGTCGTTTCCGGTGAGCGCGCCGTAAATGAAGTTGAAGCACGGCACGTGCTGCATCCGCATGACTTCCCAGTGGCGCTCCAGACTACGAAGGTAGATCGAACGCAGTTCAGGACCGCGCGCGTAGCGGAGCAGGGGATGATAGCAGCGAAAGGCCAGTTCATCGTCCCAAGGCACGACCGATTCCGGCGGGAAGGTCACCTTCTGCCGCACGGTATAGGTGTGATAACGCCATTTCAAAAGTTGATCGAGGCCGGTTTGGAATTTCGCGTCGCCAGTGAGCGCGAACGCAGTGATGACGTAGGTCTGCGCTTCCATCCCGTTCAAGCCTCGCGCCTCGTAGCCGTAAGGCCGCAGCAAATAATCGGGATCCCACCGTCCCCAGCGTGTCGGTTTGCCGTCCATGTCGCGCAGCACCCAACCGTTCTCGATGATGTGCGTGGTGATATTTGCGATGTGCCTGGCCGCGCGTTCCTTCTCCGGTCCTTTGGCCGCCAGATCGTGGAAGAGCGAAACCGCATAGAAGTGCGCGTTTACCTCGTCGCTGGAGGTGTCGCCTTTCCAGACCCAGAGTCCGTCGTCGGTTGCATACCATTTCGCCGGCAACCCGCCCGAGCCGTGCCGGGCACGGACGCCCTTGTCGGCTTTCACCGACCAGATGGAGCGCGCGATGAAACCGGGCTTGGGTGTGATGTCGTCCAGCCAAACCATGGCTTTGAAGGCTTCCAGCGCCTCCGCGCGAGCCTGCTCATCGGCCGTGGCCGCATACTTGAAAGTCATCGCCGCCAGATAATGCGCCGTGTGCCCGCCATCATTGTCGCTGATTTCCCTGAGCCAGCCATCTTGATCGCCCGACCAATAGAGCTTGTGAACGAAGCCCAGCCGCTTGTAGCCGGACTCCTCCAGCTCGCGCTCGAAATAAGCCGCCTTCCTCGCCAGCGTGTATGGCTCATAGAAAATTATTCCCAATCCACCATCAGTCGCTATGTAAGCCGCTTGGTCGCTCACCGCAATGTCCCGCACGTAATCCCCAGGCAACCAATGTTGCGCGCCGAAATAATGAAACTCCCCGCCGACCTGTCGAATGGCCCCGCGGCTCGTGCCGATCCAAAGGTTGCCGTTGAAACCTTCCGCCAGACACGTTGTGTCCTCGAAAGGCAGGCCATCGGAACCTCGCAGTGACGTGAGTGCCATGCCGCGCAACACGGCCACCCCGCGATCAGTGGCCACGCAAAGCCGGCTGCCGAGCGCCAGCAGGTCGCGCGTGACCCGCGAAGGCATCATGCCCCAGTCCACCGGGTTCTCGACAATCGTCCGCCCTTCCAGGAGCGCCAGTTCACCGCGACGCAGCAGGTAGAGCGTGCCGCTGTAGGAGGCAATTCGCTCCACCGGCCCGATTTGCACGGGGTCGGTCAGCACCTGCGTCCCGTCCTCCATGATCACCGTGGTGTCGGTGGTCAGATAACCTTCCGCCGGGCGGAGGTTGATGAACCTGCCGTTATCGAACCGGAAAACGTCGTCCCGCGTGGCGGCATGGACCTCGCCCAGGTGAACGCAAAAGGCGTTGAAAGCTTTCTCATCCACGCGAACCCACTTGCCATCCGCAAAGCGATGTGTCCCGTCCTCGCCAGAGGCCCAGATCGCGCCGTTCAGAGCGCGCAATCGTCGTACACCGTTTGGAGCGCCGTCGGCATCTTTTAGCACTCCTCCGCCCAGAATTTTCATCGTTCCTCCGACAACTACCAAGACCGTTTCCTTGTGCAAAGCGACGGAGGTCACTGGTTTGTCCGTTGGAATCATCTGGCCGATCTCCTGCAAGTAAGCGTCGTCGGGCACGGGTTTCCACAGTTGGCGCACCGGTGTGTTGCTGAGAGCACCACTTTGGCCATGAGCCGAAGTCACAAGTGCAAGTGCTGAAAGACTTGTCAGAAGGATGATTCTGGTGTGAGTCGAGGCAGGTTTCATTCGGATGCGAAGATGTCCGCGCCTTTGATTGTCGTAAAGCCGAAACCCAGTGAGCGATGGAAATTGCCGGCAGTTGCCTCCAGAATTTTTTCTGGCTTGGTTGCGCACCAATCTGGATAGTTCGCCAGATGCACGCTGGCGATCGCTTCGACCCAAACCGGGAGCGCCGGCATCCCTGCCGGCGTATACCTCTTGTGGGCGTGAAGGTTCGCCGGCAGGATGCCGGCGCTCCCGGTGATGAAGCCAACGGGCATTTCATTTCTCCGAAAACTCTCTCTTGTTTGGCCAGCATGATGGTTCTCGCAATACTTCTTTTCGCGGGATTATCACGAACGTATGCACTGGATCTAAAAAGCGCCGTGGTCGTTTCTCCGCCAAACCTTTCCGGTCCCGAAAAGAAAGCGGTGACGATGCTGGTCGAGGAAGTCGAGAAACGCACCCTGTGTCGCTGGTCTGTGATGGACTCCTGGCCTTCGTCGAACGCGACAATCATCGCCGTCGGCAACCGCGACGCGCTGGAAGCGTTCGCCGGGCCTCGCGGTGACGCACTTCGCAGCATCGCCAAATCGAGCAGCGCGGAGGGCTACCAACTGGCCGTGAGAAGCAGTTCAGGCCACCGGATCGTTTTCGTAATTGGCAACGACGCACGCGGCGTGTTGTTTGGTGTCGGAAGACTGTTGCGCGAACTGCGGATGCAGCGCGGCAGCGTCTTGCTGGATGACAAACTGAACATCGCCACCGTGCCCAAGTATTCCCTGCGCGGACATCAGCTCGGCTATCGCCCAAAAACCCATTCCTACGATGCGTGGGATTTGCCGACCTGGGAACAATACTACCGTGATCTCGCCGTGTTCGGCTGCAACGCCGTCGAGTTAATCCCGCCACGCTCGGACGATGACGCCGACAGCCCGCATTTCCCACGACCGCCCATGGAAATGATGATCGGCATGTCGCGGTTGGCGGATGAATACGGCCTCGACGTGTGGATCTGGTATCCGGCCCTGGACAAGGATTATTCCGACACGGCCACAGTGGAATCGGCGCTTAAGGAGTGGGGCGAAGTTTTTTTCAAGCTGCCTCGCATTGATGCCGTTTTTGTTCCCGGTGGAGATCCCGGACACACGCAGCCGAAACACTTGATGGCTTTGTTGAAAAAGCAAACTGCGAACCTCCATCGGTTTCACCCGAAAGCGCATATGTGGGTTTCTCCACAAGGATTCACTCAGCCTTGGCTTGACGAGTTTGTGGAAATTCTCAGGCGCGATCAGCCCGCGTGGTTGTCCGGCATCGTGCATGGCCCGCAGGTTCGCGTCAGCCCGAAGCAACTGCGGGACATCATCCCTGCCAGGTATTCCATCCGCCTCTACCCGGACATCACGCACTCGCGGCAATGCCAGTATCCCGTGCCGCAATGGGACGTGGCCTTCTCCGTCGCCGCCGGCCGCGAAGGCATCAACCCGCGGCCCGAAGATCATGCGATCATCGCCCGCCACACATTGCCCAATTCAATTGGATTCATCGCCTACTCGGAAGGCTGCAACGACGACGTGAACAAGATCGTTTGGAGCGCGCTGGGCTGGGATCCTGATGCGGATGTGAAACAAGTGCTGCGCGAATACAGTCGCTACTTCATCGGTGTGGAGGTGGAGGAACAGTTCTCTGATGGTTTGTTTGCGCTGGAGAGAAACTGGCGCGGGCCTCTGGTTCAGAACGTGGGAGTGGAGCGCACGTTGACGCATTTTCAGGCGCTTGAGCGATCCGTCCCGCCGTCCATGCTCCGCAACTGGCGCTTTCAGCAGGGACTTTTTCGCGCCTACTTCGATGCTCATGTCCGTCGCCGTCTGCTGCATGAAACCGAACGGGAGCGACGCGCCATGACCACGCTGCGATCTGCCGCGAGCACCGGCAGTGAAAAGGCAATGAGTGAAGCCGAATCCATCATTCTGCAAACCGCCAACGATCCGGTAAACGATGAACGGCGGCTTCGCATCTTCCAACTCGCCGAGGCGCTTTTCCAGAGCATCTCCTTGCAATTGAGCGTCGAGAAATACAGGGCCATCTCGGTGGACCGCGGCGCAATGCTCGACACTCTCGACCGCCCGCTGAACAATCGCCCGTGGCTGGAAGAGCGCTTTGCGCAAATCCGCAAGCTTCAAAGCGAGGCCGAACGGCTCAAAGCGTTGGACGAAATCGTCAACTGGACGAATCCCGGCCCGGGCGGATTCTACGATGATCTTGGCAACGTGGCCGCGCAACCGCGCTTGTTGCCCGGACTGGGTTTCGCGCGCGACCCGGATTGTTTTCAGACGCCGCGCGTCAACTTCGCCGATGGCCGGCTGCTGGATGCTCCCGCCGGCGCGACGGGTCAGGTGCGACGCGTTTCCTGGAAGGACCACGCCGAGGCGCTCTATGATTCGCCGCTGGAGATGCTTTATCCCGACCTCGACCCCAACGCGCGCTACCGGCTTCGCGTTGTTTACGCCGGTGACAATTCGCAAAAACGAATCCGCCTCGATGCGAATGACACGCTGGAGATTCATCCCTTGCGCGAAAAGCCCGTACCGATCCAGCCACTGGAATTTGCCCTGCCAGCGGCCGCGACGGCGTCCGGAAAACTGAAGCTGACCTGGCGCGCCGAACCCGGCCTCGGCGGCAACGGCCGCGCCTGCCAGGTGGCGGAGGTTTGGCTGATCCAAGAGCCGGCATCCACAGAACAATGAATACTCTGTAAGCTGCACCTCTTGCAAACATGGTGAAAAGTCCTTCGTCCCGTCTCATTAACACCCTGCTTCAGCAGGGTGCTTCGCTACACGGAAATGAGAGAAACCGTTTCAACGGTTTCGACACCGCACTTGAAATCGTTGGAACGGTTGCCCCGACATCTCGCACATCCGGCATCCTGTTGAAGCAGGGTGTTAATGAAAGCCACTTTGCAGGCAACTCCACTTCTGCAAGAGGACGGCGCTGATTACTTTTCTTTTATGCCCACACGAAAAATCACTTCCCGAAAGTCCAAATTCAAAAACCCGGTCAAACAAAAGTTGAAGCGGGGCGAATCCGTCATCGGACCCGTCATTGGCGTGAACAATGTCGAGGTTGCGGCCCAATGCGCGGCGCTAGGATTCGATTTCATCTGGCTCGAGATGGAGCACGCGCCGGTCAACCTGGAAACCGTGCGCAACGTCGTGCTGGCGACGCGGGGACTGCCCGCGGTGCCGTTGGCGCGTCCACCCACCAACGAACTCTGGATGGCCAAGCGCGTTCTGGATGCCGGAGTGCTGGGTGTGATCTTTCCCTTTACGCGCACCCCGGAACTCGCACGTCAGGCAGTCGCGGCGTGCCGCTACCCACCGCGAGGACTGCGCGGCTCGGGCGCCTGGCTCGCGCAATTCTGCTGGCCTGCGCCGCAAGGCTACTACGATTTCGCGGATGAAAATGTTCTCGTCGTCGCCATTGTGGAAGACACCTCGGGACTTGCCCAAATTGATGAGATCGCTGCAACACCGGGCATTGACGTGCTCTTCATCGGCACGAGCGATTTGTCGTTCGCGCTCGGCTTGCGCGGCGAACAAGATCATCCGAAGCTCGATGAGGCCGTTGCCCGGATTGCGGCGGCGGGAAAACGACACGGCAAATTCCTGGGCCGGCCCGCGCTCACGCCGGATCAAATCCGGCGCGCTCAAATGCAAGGCTTCCAGTTTTTTATGTGCGGCGCCGACATTGACCTCTTGGCGGTCGGGGCGAACCAGTTGCTCAGACCGTTTGGCAAAGCACGGCGCCCGACCTTTACTGAGGGTATTTGAACCATGTTTGGCAGCAGGACAACGCGTCCCCTTGCGCTGAGGATAGACAGAGTTTTCGGCGAACAAACGACCGCATCAGGAGCGCGGACAGCCATGTCCGCGTGGTTCAGCACCATAGATGACCTCGCGCGGACAAGGCTGTCCGCGCTCGTGCGCCTGAGAAGGCGAGGGGACGGAGCGGTGGAAGTCCGCTCCTGTGCGGTGAAGAACCGTGCGGTATCGAACTGTAACTGCGTCGCAGTAATGCGGGGTGGAGAGCAACGGAACGAGAACGACCAGTCCGTAACACAGACGGCCCGTGTGGGTCGTCGCCGTGAACTCGATGCGGTCGGCGTGGACGGGCGAGCCTTCGAGCGAAAGGCGAAGCCTGTCGGGGCGGGCGCAAATCCGCTGGCAGCCGGGCGAACCCCGGTCGTCGCGCTGATGGTTGGAGACGGAATGGCCGGAAGTCCTCCCGCGATAATCAGGGAGACCCGCCGGGGTCAAGCGGCGTACATGGCCGGAAGGCCCGAAGAACCGCCCGGCGGGAGTCAGAGCGTCCGTAGTAGCGAGGAAGCGGGTAATGACCGTGGAGCGAAGGGACGCAGGAAAGTGGATGCGTGAAAGACCAGAACGACGAATACAAACCGGCGACAGTGGCGGCGGCAACGCCGCCTAAACAAGCCGGAGAAGCCCGCGACCGCGACCCGTGGTGGTGGGTGGAACGCAGCATCTGGACCGAACGCATGTTGACGCGGCTCACGTCGAGTGAGCCAGCAAACCGGGTCTGGTTCGCACTGGCGGACAAGACCCATGCG
>WYBW01000162.1 GCA_011525685.1 Verrucomicrobiia bacterium | reverse complement strand
TGCTGGCCTGCCTCGAAGCGAAAACGCTTGATCGGAGAGAGCAAAATGTTATGAAACCAACGTCTCAGGGGTGGGTGGTTTTGAACCCGCGAAAAGTGGGTGGTTTTAACCCGCGAAATGACAGCGAGATCAATGCGAAAACCGCTTTCACCAACTTGTGACACGGTTGTGTGGCCAAGCGCGGTGAGTGCGTCGCGAACTTGCGCCTCAAAAGGCGAGTCTTCCTTACCTGCGCTCGGCATTGCGCCAGCCATCGTCGCCAACCGGCCCACGAGCGTTAGCGTCTGTTGCTGTGCGTCCGGGTCTTGGTTGGACACCGCCTTCACGTATTGCATGTATGCGTGGAGGTAATCGCGTCCGCCGACAGAGATGCCGACAGGCACGCCTCCGCCTGCCAGTGCGTCTGAGATTTCGTGAAGCGGCATTGACGTGATGACGTAGTTCCTTTTCTTGGCGCGTGTGATCGCGACATTAAGGCGACGTTCGCCGCCAAGTTGATTGATCGGGCCAAAGAAACGGCGGAACTGCCCTTGCGGATCGCGCCCGAAAGTCGTCGAGAAAATCATCACGTCTCGCTCATCGCCTTGCACAGACTCCAGGTTCTTTACGAAGAAGCCGACGTCCTGTTCGTGTTCAACTCGATTTCGTTCTTCGACGTAGCGGGCCTGAAATGCCGAGTCCTTTGCTGCTTCGTCCAGCAGCATGTCTTCAATCAAATCCCGCTGCACTTCATTGAACGTCACGACGCCGACCGTTGGAGGTTGGCCGTCTGCCAGCCAAATTTTCCGGAGCAAGCTGACGACTTGGTGCGCTTCGGCCACATTTTGTTTCTTGTCATAGACGCCGTTCGCCTCAATCAGCAGCAACGGCGCATTCGATACTTTTCGGTGAACCGAGGGCGGCATTTGCAGCCGCCCGGAATAGAAAGCGTGATTGGAAAACGAAATCAGCGTCGGATGCTCGGAACGATAATGAATGTTCAGCAAGCAGTCACGGAGCAGCGGCTTCGACGCCTCAAGTAAATCAGTGACGGCCAGCGCTTGTTGCTGTCTGGCGGCGGCGAGTTGCTCATCCACATCCACTTTCTCGGCCGATTCCTGCTCGCTTTCCTCGGCTGGTTCATCCCCGAAGCTGAAGCCGGATTGGAAGAACGCAGTCGGCGGCAGTTGCTTTTCATCACCGGCGACCACAAGACGTTTGGCCCGATAGATAGCCGGGATGGCCTGCTCAATTGGACACTGCGAAGCCTCGTCGAAAATCACCAAATCAAACGACTGCTCCGCGAGCGGCAATATCTGGCTTGCGGTGTTGGGATTTGTGAGCCAGCAAGGACGGAAATCAAACAGGCCGACGGCCTGCCCCAACTCCACGACTTGGCGAAGTCGTTTACTGTTTGGTCCACGGGTGACGAGGATGCCGCTGAAGTCGCCCTTGCGCCGCGCCGCTTGCCGCTCGTGCCAGATTTCGCGCACGAACGCCACTTCCAACTCCCGCTTTTCTTCGAGCGCAGTCGCAAGCCGACGCTGGCTCTGCTCGAATTGTGCAACGTTCATGCGACGCAACACGGGGCGTTCTGTTTCACAAGTGTCCTTCCAACTGATGAACGCTGACAATTGCGCGATCTTCCACCAGCGCTCTGATGTGCCTGGCTTGGGAACAATCTCCGGCTCGTCCGTTTCCAAGATGCCCAAAACGTCGCGGACTAATTCGTCGCGATACGGACGATTGAGGTCGAGCATTTGAAGCGCGTCCAAATCGGCGAAGCCTTCGTCAATCTCCGCGATCCGTTGTGTGAGGGATTCTCCAGCACAGACTCGCTTCCGCAATGCAGCGACAAAGCCCGCCTTAAACCAGCGGTTCAACCCTTCAAGCTCTTTCAGAACTACGGCGACCAAAGGCGCTCGCTCGATGGTGAGGGAGAGTTGCTGAAGGTCGGTTGATCATCGCCGCCGAGGTGGAGCCAGGCTTCGTGCACGAGCGCCGTCGGCTGAAGGGTATGACCCGGGGCTTCGCTGGCCATTTTGCGGGCGGCGACCCGGCGCAGCTCGGCATAGACCAGGGTGAGCAAATCTTGGGCGGCTCGCGCATCGCCGTGTTCAATGGCGTGGAGGATGCGCGTAACGTCGCTCACTCGGCTCAGGGTAGCGGAGCAAAATGCGGTTACAACGTGAATCCATTCACGGCTTGAATAGTCGGAAGAAGCGATTCCCCGGCGCGAGACTGACAAAAATGGACTTGGTCACGCCGTCGTCGGTGACGGTTTCAGGCGGCAGGGTCCAGTTGGCTGTGTTCAGGTTGGTGTTTTGCTGCACTTCGAATCCGGTGGCAGCAGATGGCCATGAAAGGACCATCAACCCGTTTGCCTGCGCGACGCTCAACAACGGCAGGTGAACATCCCCGTGAAGCCGGGCAACGTGCGGACGCACTATGCCGTTGACTGTAGTGAAGTCGCCGCCGATGAGCACCTTGCCATCTGATTGCAGCGCGACGGTGCGAAGACTCCCGTTTGCTCCAGTGCCAGTGTTGAAGCTGCCATCCAGACTGCCACCGGCATTGAGGCGATTGAGGCCGACGATGATTTTGCCATCCGGCTGCAATGCGATCGGACCGCCATACGTTCCGGGGGTGGGATTGAAACTCGTGTCCAGGCTCGTGTCGGCATTGAGCCGGGCAATCCCGCCCAGGTTCGTGCCGCCGGCCGTAGCAAAACCTCCGTTGACGAGCACCTTGCCGTCAGGCTGAACGACAAGTGCCGACACCGTATCCCAGTACGAACCGCCGATGCCCAAAGCGGAGTTGGTATCCAAAGCCCCGTTCGCGTGAAGTCGGGCAATGGCATTTCGGTTCGTGCCATTGATCGCGTGAAAGTATCCACCCACGATTACCTTGCCGTCCGGTTGCACCGCCAGCGCATGCACAACTTCTGCGCCGGCATAAAATCGGTTTCCCAGCGCGGGAGTAAAACTGACGTCGCGGCTGCCGTCAGCATGATGTCGGGTCACGAAGTAGCCATCGAAAACGAGATAGCCGTCGGTTACGTACTCATAGTGAACAGCGACCCCGGCGACGAGCACCTTGCCGTCCGTTTGCAGTGCAACAGCGGTAAACGTGATGTAATCGAATGAACCCGGTTCGTAAGAAACTCCCAGGTCCACGTCTCCCAAAGCCGGCTCGAAACTGTTGGGACTGAACGTGTCGTCCGGACTCCCATCGCCATTGAGCCGTGCGCTGGCATACTGGTTCGTGCCGTTGATGAACGTGAGCGGGCCGCCAACCAGTACCTTGCCGTCGGGCAATGCAACAATTGAAGCAACCGAGTCCAGTTTGCGACCGGGATAAAAGCTCGCATCGAGACTGCCGTCGGGATTGAGCCGCGCGATGCTGGTGCAATTGGACGTGTTGACCGCGGTGAAATTACCGCCGATGAATATTTGGCCATGTGTCAGCAAGGCAACCGAGGCCACGCCGGCCGGTCCGGTTCCCGAATCGAAGCTGAGATCCAGCCCTCCATTCGCATTGAGCCGGGCAATTCCATTGCCTCGATTCGTGCCGTTGATCGAAGCGAAATAGCCCCCCACAATGACTTTGCCGTCCAACTGCATCGCGACAGAAGTAACGACACCGAATGCCCCCGTGCCCGTATTGAAGCTGTTGTCCAGAGTTCCGTTGGAGTGAACGCGAATGATGCAGTTGCCATTGACGTTCGTGAAATATCCGCCCAGCAAGATTTTACCGTCGGACTGCACCGCGACGGACTCCACTCTGGGGTATTGCGCGCCGATGACGAGGCCGGGATCGAACGTGAGGTCCAGACTTCCATTGGCGTTGAGTCGCGCGACTCCGTGGCGATTTGTCCCGTCGAAGGCGGTAAAATCACCGCCGATGAGCACTTTGCCGTCAGATTGCACAACGATACTCTTGACCCCAACGCGATAGCCGCCGTTGCTGCCGATCCCTGTGCCGGGATTGAAGCTCGTATCCAGAGTCCCATTGGAATTAAGCCGGGCAATGCCGCTGCGGTTCGTGCCGTTCATCGTCCAGAAATCGCCCCCGACGAGCACCTTGCCATCCGATTGCACAGCGAGAGAACCGGCCTGATACGCAGCGTCTGATCCTGCGGCCGCGGCAGGAGTGAAGCTGCTGTCCACGCTTCCGTCGGCATTGAGCCGTGTCACCCAGAAGTCATAGACATCCCAGCAACTGAACTCATCGCATTCGGTATGGTAGGAATGGCTGGAGAACAACACTTTGCCGTCCGGTTGCAGTGCGACATCAGAAACCCACCCGGGAGCAGCGCCCGTATTGAAAGTCGGGTCACCGCTGCCATCCGCATTGAGCCGGGCGAGGTTGGTGCGCAGCAGACCTCTGACCGAGGTGAACTGACCGCCAATGATCACCTTGCCATCCGCCTGCACCGCGACGGCATTCACCGGTCCATTGACACCCGAGCCGGGATCGAAGGAGAGATCCACATCGCCAGCCGTAGCGTGCGAGTGGAAACAGATTGATGTCAATTGCAGCAGAAGGCTGGTGGCGAGAACGATCGTCTGGACCAAGTTTGAGTTGCTCATAGCATGATGGCTTTCATCCCGTCATGAGCCAAATCCCGGCGAAAAGGCTCATGCGATTTATTATTTCGTGAAATGAGCCATTTTCTGATTGAATGGCGCATGTATGGGCGATGAACCGAGTGCCATGACGCCCGCTCCCTCTGAACAATCGGTGTTCGCTGAAGCGATCCTGCTCCCCACCCCTGAGGCTCGCGCAGCCTTTCTCGAAGCGGTCTGCGGAACGGACACAGCGTTGCGACAGCGTGTCGAGGCACTGCTCCGCGCGGCGGAGAACGCGGGGGATTTTCTGGAAGAACCACCCACGGGTTTGAGCGGTGACCCTGAATCAACAATCGTCTTGCGCGAACTCAGCGAAAAGCCCGGTGACAAGATCGGACGCTACAAACTCCTCCAACAAATCGGCGAAGGCGGCTGCGGGGTCGTTTACATGGCCGAGCAACTCGAACCGGTGCGTCGGCGCGTCGCGCTGAAGGTCATCAAGCTTGGTATGGACACGAAGTCCGTCATCGCGCGATTCGAAGCGGAGCGACAGGCGCTCGCGTTGATGGACCATCCGAACATCGCGAAGGTGTTCGATGCCGGAGCGACAGACACCGGTCGCCCTTACTTCGTCATGGAACTGGTGCGCGGCATCAAAATCACGGACTACTGCGACCAGAATAATCTATCCACCGAAGAACGGCTGAAGCTGTTTACACAAGTTTGTCAGGCGATCCAGCACGCGCATCAAAAGGGCATCATCCACCGCGACATCAAGCCTTCGAACATTCTGGTGACGCAGAACGAAAACGAACCCGTGCCCAAGGTGATTGATTTCGGCATTGCCAAGGCTACGACGGATCAACGCCTGACCGATAAAACCGTTTTCACCGCGTTCGAGCAATTCATCGGCACGCCCGCCTACATGAGCCCGGAGCAGGCGATGATGACGAGCCTGGACATTGACACGCGCACAGACATCTACGCGCTCGGCGTGCTGCTCTACGAACTGCTCACGGGTCAGACGCCTTTCGACGCGAACGAACTGATGGCCGCCGGACTCGACGCAATGCGCCGCACGATTCGAGAACAAGAACCCGCGCGCCCGTCCACTCGCCTGAGCACGATGCTCGAAGCCGATCTCACCACAGTGGCCAGCCATCGGCATTCCGAACCGGCCAAGCTCGGAAGTTTGTTGCGTGGAGACTTGGATTGGATCGTCATGAAGGCGCTGGAGAAGGATCGCACGCGTCGTTACGAAACGGCCAACGGCCTGGCGATGGACATCCAGCGTCATTTAAGCAACGAGCCTGTCACCGCCCGCCCGCCCAGCCGGTGGTACGAGTTTCAGAAAACCGTTCGCCGCCACAAATTCGGATTCGCGGCGGCGACAGCACTCGGGATCGTGCTCGGACTGGGGGTTGTGGCGAGCAGTTGGCAGGCGTTGCGCGCCACGCGAGCCGAACGGGAGCAAAGCAAACTGCGTCAGGAAGCCGAGGCCGAAAAGAAGAATGCCCAGACCGCAGCGGCCAAGGCGACGACGATCAGCGAATTTCTCCAGCAGTTATTGAGTTCAGCCAATCCCGACGCACTCAAAGGGCAGGAATACAGCGTGCGCCAGATGCTCGACGACTTTTCAGCCGGGCTGGCGGACCAACTGAAAGACCAGCCCGAAGTTGAGGCGACCCTGCGTATCACCATTGGGAGGGCCTACTATCGGCTTGGGGTCGCCGACAAATCACAAGCCCATCTGGAGCGCGCCTTGACGATTCGACGCAACCTTTTCGGAGAACAATCCGAACCAGTCGCGGAAACGGGAATGTCCCGGCGATAGTTGAAAAGCGGTTGGTGGAGAGATTCATTACGCGGCTTTGACCATGGGGACAAGTTTTGTTTGGGGTTGGTTGAGAGCCACGATGAACTCAGCGAGGTGTTCATGGCCCCGGATGCGGCGGAAGCCTTTCTCGGCCACGAGCAGTGCGGCGGCGCCCCACCGCATCACCATCTTCGCGTTGCGCCAACGTTTGACCCGGCGCGTCCACGCTTCC
>WYBW01000161.1 GCA_011525685.1 Verrucomicrobiia bacterium | reverse complement strand
GCTGCTGCAAGAGTGAAATCCCCTTGGGCGAAATCGGGTCACAGACCAGTATCTTCATAGAACGGAACAAGGAGTTTAAGGAAGGGTATCGCCCAGGTCAAACTATCAAAACCGCGGCAAAGGCTTGTCAGCAACAATGCTCTGAAGTCGAACGTAAACGTGGATATGGGTCGAGGTCCGAAGTCCGAAAAATCGAAATCCGAACGAAGACCGAAGCCCGAAATCTGAAGGGCGGGGGCACGCTCGAGCAGGCAAGCTATTCGGGCCTCGGATTTCGGAATTCTTTCGGCCTGCGGCCTTCGGATTTTGGATTCTCACTCAACCGCTTCCGCAGTTGAATCCAGCGGCCCCGGCCCGCGCCAGTCACTGAGTGTGCTGCGCATGGAGCGCGACGATCCGCTTCGGATTCAGTTCAACTGCGCAAGCTAGACCGCCGCAGCGATGAGATCGCCCACTTCGCGCGTTCCGTAGCCCATCTTGCCCGCGGCCAGCGACTTGATCTTCGTGTTGATGAGGTTGATGACCGCGGCCTCGATCGCGGCGGCAGCCTGCGACTCTCCCAAGAAGTCGAGCATCATTCCGGCGGCGTTGATGGCTGCGATGGGATTGATGACGTTTTGACCGGTGTATTTGGGCGCGCTGCCGCCCATCGGCTCGAACATGCTCGTGCCTTCGGGATTGATGTTGCCGCCCGCCGCCACGCCCAGCCCACCCTGAATCATCGCCGCCAGGTCCGTGATGATGTCGCCAAACATGTTGTCGGTGACGATCACGTCAAACCACTCGGGGTTCTTCACGAACCACATGCACGTGGCGTCCACGTGAGCGTAATCGCGCTTCACCGTCGGGTATTTTGCGCTCATCTCGATGAAGGCGCGTTCCCAGAGATCGAACGCGAAAGTGAGCACGTTCGTTTTGCCACAGAGCGTGAGTTGGGCGGTTTTGCCGGCGGAAACATCCTCCGGCTTCAACCCTTTCCACGGTTTGCCGCCGCGTTGCTTCTTCGTCAGTTCAAACGCGTATTTCAGGCAACGCTCCACGCCGCGCCGGGTGTTCACGGATTCCTGGAGCGCGACTTCGTGTGGCGTCCCCTTGAACAGAAATCCGCCGGCGCCGGTGTAGAGGCCTTCGTTGTTCTCGCGCACGACCACGAAGTCCACATGCTCCGGCCCCTTGTCCTTGAGCGGACAATCCTGTGCGCGGTAGAGCTTCACCGGACGCAGGTTGATGTATTGCTCCAACTCGAAACGCAGCCGCAGGAGAATTCCCTTCTCCAGAATGCCGGGCTTGACCTGCGGATGGCCGACCGCCCCGAGAAAGATCGCCTTGAACTTGCGCAGTTCCTCGACCGCGCTGTCCGGCAGCACTTCGCCGGTCTTGAGGTAGCGGTCACCGCCAAAGTCGTAGTGATGCCAGTTGAGCTTGAACCCGAACTTTTTCGCCGCCGCCTCGGCCACCTTCAGCCCTTCGGCGGCCACTTCCGGCCCGGTGCCATCGCCGCCAATCACCGCAATGTCGTAAGTCTTCATGTATGGATTGATTTTCCCTGTCAAACAGGGCGGCCATGCTAACGGCTGCGCCCCCTCTGGCAATGGAATTTTGTCGCCGAATCGAATTGAAATGGGGCGTGAAGCGTCGAACAATCCCGAAACCACATGAAACGAACGAACACACTTCTTGTCGTCACGCTGGCCGGTCTGCTCGCCACGACCGCCGGCGCCGAGCACTGGCCCCACTGGCGCGGGCCGCACTTCAACGGCTCGTCCACCGAGAAAAATCTGCCCGACAGTTTTTCCAAGACCGAGAACGTGAAGTGGGTGACCGACATGCCCGGCCCATCCGCCGCCACTCCCATTATTTGGGGCGACACGGTCTTCGTCAGTTCCACCGACCTCAAGTCCCGGACGCTGCGGGCCATCGCCCTCGACCGCCAGACGGGCAAGGTGCTCTGGAATGAGGAGTGTGGCGCGGGCTTCAGCCGGGACGACCGCAGCAACTTCGCGTCGCCCTCGCCCACGACCGACGGAAGACTGGTCTTCTTTTACTACGGCAACGGCGACCTGGCGGCCTTTGACTTTTCCGGAAAGAAGGTCTGGTCGCGCAACATCCAGAAGGATTATGGCTCGTTCGCCTTTCTTTGGACCTACTCCACCAGTCCCACGTTGTACGACGGAAAGCTGTTCATCCAGGTGCTGCAACGCGACGTGCCCGTGCGCGGCAGCGGACGCGCGGATGGTCCAAACGATTCTTACCTGCTGGCACTCGATCCGCAAACCGGCAAGGAAATGTGGAAACAAAACCGCCCGAGCGAGGCCGTGGCTGAATCGCGCGAGTCCTTCACCACACCTATTCCCTACACGCACGCCGGACGCACCGAATTGATCGTAACCGGCGGCGACTGCATCACCGGCCATGATTTGCAGACCGGAAAGGAACTGTGGCGCTGGGGCACGTGGAATCCGCAAAAGATCAGTCATTGGCGGCTGGTGCCCTCGGCGACCGCCGGGGCCGGCGTGGCCCTGGGTTCCGCGCCCAAGGGTGCGCCGATCTATGCCGTTAAGCTCGGACTCAATGGCAATCTGACCGACTCCGACCTGGCCTGGACCAGTTCGGAACGCGAGGTGTCCACCGACGTGGCCACCCCGCTCTTCTACCAGGGCAAATTCTGGGTCGTGAATGGCGAACGCCAGACCAAGGCGATCAGTTGCGTGGACCCGGCCACCGGCAAATCGGAGTGGGTGGGCGAACTGACCTCGCGCCCGAAAATTGAATCCTCGCCCACGGCCGCGGACGGCAAAATTTACTTCATGAATTTCCGCGGCGAAGTCTTCGTGGTCGAAGCCGGCAAGGAATTCAAACTCCTCCGCACCGTTTCCATGGGTGACGACCACGACAACGATCTGCGTTCCAGCATCGCCATCTCACAAGGCAACCTGTTCATCCGCACCGGCAGCAAGCTGTATTGCATCGGCAAGTGATTTTGGTGGGGGTTCGGCGCGCGGCAACAAAGCCGCCCGCGCCGGGCGGGCGGAACGGCCTGCAAATCTTTCGTCACTTCGTTGCGCCGTTGAACGCGGCGCGGCTTGTCGCAGCGCGACAAGCGCCACCAGACTCGGCAATGAGGACATCTCGGTTGTTTGCGCGTCTGCCGGTCTGGCGGAGAGACGGCTTGCCACCCGCCCAGTGGACCGGGCAGTTGGCAGGCCACCTCTCCGGCGCCCGGCCAAGCTGCGCGGAACTTGCCGTGTTGCGCACGGATTGCTTCACTTCCGGCAGTGAAATTGCCCCACAAGATCGCCACCCTGCTCTATTGCTTCAACGAACGCGACGAAGTGCTGCTGCTGGAACGCGCGCAGGAGCCGAATCGTGGTTGCTGGAGCCCGCCCGGCGGAAAACTCCACACGGACGAGGGTGAATCCCCTTACGCCTGCGCCTGCCGCGAGGCGCGCGAGGAATTGGGTCTGGCGATCCAACCCGCCGACCTGCATTTGACGGGCATCGTCAGCGAACAAGGCTACCAGGGCAGCGCCCACTGGCTGATGTTCTTGTTCGAGGTGAGAATGAAGCTGAAAGTCCTGCCTGCTGATCATCGCGAAGGCAACTTCCGGTTCTTCACGCGGTCGGCACTGGACAAATTGAATCTGCCCCAGACCGATCGCGAAAGCCTCTGGCCCTGGTTCTGGCGACATCGCGGTGGATTCTTTGCCGCGCACTGCCACTGCCATCCGGATGGACGCAACGAGTGGACACTGGAGGAGGCGTCAGATGGTTAAGCCGTGGTGCGATCCACCTTGATCCATCCCTGGAATCCCGTTGACGCTGCCGCGGACTCGTCCCCATGATTTCGTCGAGTGCGCGACGGCGGTTTGAGCCGCGGCGGACATTCTCTCAACCACTGGACATCGAAAATGAAATTGGACGATCAATACTCTGAACTGACGCTCAAGACCAATGCCAAGCTGGCCCTCGTCGTGCTCGACGGACTGGGTGACCTGGCGACCCAGGAGCAAAACTACCTGACCCCGCTGGAAGCCGCGTACACGCCGAACCTCGACGCGTTGAGCAAGGACTCGGCGCAGGGCCGCATGATTCCCGTCGCGCCCGGCATCACGCCCGGCAGCGGACCGGGCCATCTGGGTTTGTTTGGCTATGATCCGCTGGAGTTTCAGGTGGGCCGCGGCGTGATCGAAGCGCTCGGCCTGGGTGTGGAACTTAAACCCGGCGACGTCTGCGCCCGCGCCAACTTCGCCACGCTCGACGCGAAAGGTATCGTCACCGATCGCCGCGCCGGGCGCATCCCGACCGAGACGTGCGAGAAGCTCTGCGCAATGCTGTCGGCCAGGGTGAAAAAGATCGGCGACACGCAGGTCATCATCCAGGCGGGCAAGGAACATCGCTTCGTGGTCGTGTTCCGCGGCAAGGGCTTGGAGGGGCCGTTGACGGACGCCGATCCGAACCGCGAAGGTTTTGCCATTCCCACCGTCAAGCCGCGCGATCCCAAGAACGCGAAGCAGAAGAAGACGGCGAAACTGATTGCCGAGTTCTACAAGAAGGCGCTGCCGATCATCGCGAAGGAGAGGCCGGCGAACGGATTCCTCATGCGCGGGATTGCGCACCAGCCGGACATCCCGCTGTTCGAGGAGCGTTACCGGCTCAAACCGGCGTGTCTGGCGGTCTATCCCATGTACAAGGGCCTCGCACAACTCGTTGGCATGAAGAAAATTGAGGGGCCGCAGACCATCGCCGAGCAGTTCGAGCGCTACCTCACCGAGTACGACAATTACGGCTTCTTTTTCATCCACTACAAGTACACCGACAAGGCGGGCGAGGATGGAAACTTCGCCGCGAAGAAAAAAGCGATCGAAGACTTTGACGCGGCGTTGCCAATTCTGCTGCGCAAGAAACCGGACGTGCTCGCCATCACCGGTGATCACTCGACGCCATGCGCGCTCAAGGGTCACTCGTGGCATCCGCAACCGGTGTTGTTGCACTCGGCATTCAGCGGCTCCGACAAGCTGGATCGTTTCACTGAAACCGGCGCCAACCAGGGTTCGCTCGGCGTGTTCGACGCGAAGTATCTGATCCGGCTCATGCAGGCCAACGCGCGCCTGTTCGACAAGTTTGGCGCGTAACAGGTTCGCGGATGCAAATTGCATCTCGCCCGTTGACGCGGTAAGTTGGCAACATGAAAACCGCCGAGATCAAGGAGACCCTTGAGCGAAATCCGTTTCGTCCGTTCGCGATCCGGCTCACCAATGGCGCGCAGTACGCCTTCAAGACGCCGCGCGACCTTGGCGCCACGAAGGATTATCGCATGCTCTTTTACTTCGGGGACAACGGCGAAGCCGTCCGGATTGACTCCGAGAGCATCGTTGAAATCTTCGAGCGCAACTGACTCGCCGCGTCGTTGGAGTCGCGCAAACGCCTGGCGCACCTGAAAAAATTTCCGTTCGCGCATGAAAAAAATGTTTGCATGTGGACGGATTTTTCTTCTACAAACGAGCAAAACCAAAAAACTTGGCCCTCTTGCATGAAACAAATGCAACAACCCACAAACCAGATCGGAGGTGATACTCGTGGCAGCGAAGAAAAAGAAAGGTAAGAAGAAGAAGTAACTCCTTGGAGAAACCGGGATGGCAAGCTTGGTCTGCGTGACGGGTTTTCCATCCTGGTTTTTTTGTTGTCTCCGGTTCGTCCCGCCAGTTTGTTGCCTGCCATTTCAGTTGTCTTCCGCGAGTCAGTTCTTCCCAAGGTTGTCCGGTATTCGGACCAAAGAGTTTTCATTGACGCTGCTTGCCGCCGGATTCACGGTTGGACGGTTGGGTTGTGGCGAACGCAAGACGAAGGTCGAGCGATGTGAACTTGCCCGAAATGCGGCGAAAGGTTGGAGGACCAGTTTGATTCGTGCTGGAAGTGCGCGGGTCAGGCGGAGGCGACCGCGACGCCCTCAGAGGGTTCGTCCCGATGGAAGCGGGCAATTCTCGTGGGTATCGTCTTCGAGATCGCTCTGGTCTTCTTGAGTGTAACGTTGCCCAGGGACTCCTGGCTCTTCGCCAAAGCCATCAGCTTGCTGACTTGGAGTCACTATCCGCTGCTGAAGCTCCTAGCAGCGACCGAAGTCGAGTCGAGTGTTCTGGCCGTCCTGTTGCTCCTGCTTGTCGCCTCCGTTATGGCGCTCTTTTGGGCCGTGATAACTTACGGCATTTTCGCTCTGAGGACGGCTTTGGGTGGTCGCTTCGGACTACCCAAGCGGGTCAGTCCTGGCATCAAATGGTGTCTTGCGTTGGTTGTAGTGATCGCGGTGGGGTCGGCCTTCGTTGGCGGTGGCCGTGGCACGCCGAGGACGTTCCAGCCTTCCCCTGAAGTGAAGTCTGTTGTCGAGTCGAACACACGCTTCGCGCTCGACCTCTACCGCACGCTGAAGGAACAACCAGGCAACGTGTTTGTTTCTCCCTACAGCATTTCGACGGCGCTGGGAATGGTCCTGGCCGGGGCGCGAGGGCAGACGGAGCAGGAGATCGCAGCGGCGCTTCATCTCAGCCTCACGCAATCCAACTTCCATCACACTGCCGGTGTATTGCGCGAGCGCCTGTCGGATTTGCAGCGTCGCGGTCGCATCCGCCTGACAGTCGCCAATTCCATCTGGTGTCAGGAGGGCGATCCTTTCACCGACGGTTTCCTTGACGTCATGCACGGCCCGTATCAAGCGACCGCGGAGATGGTGGATTTTCGAGACGACTCCGAATCCGCCCGTCGCCGGATCAATCAGTGGGTGCGGCGCAACACCGGGAATCAGTTCACGGACACGATCCAACCGGGTCAGGTTGCCGGCGACACCAGTCTCGTGCTCTGCAATGCCATTTATTTCAAAGGCCGCTGGGCATCCTTGTTCAAACGTGATGAAACCAAGCCGGCACCTTTTTACCTCACCAAGGAACAAAGCGTGAATGTCCCGATGATGCACCAAAAAGCGGATTTCAAGATGGCGTATGTGGTCGAGGAAGACTTCACGCTGCGATTATTGGAACTGCCCTATTTCGGCAAGGACTTGTCCATGGTCGTGATGCTTCCAGAGGCCGTGGACGGTTTGAGCGAGTTGGAACGCCGGTTGGAACGCGACAGACTGCCGGCCTGGCTGGCGGAATTGGATCAACAGCCGGCGCGCGAGACGCTCGTCTGGTTTCCCCGCTTCAAGACGACCAAGCGTCTCGACCTGATTCCGCTGCTCAACGCGTTGGGCATCACCACAGCCTTCGATGGGCTCTCTGCGGATTTTTCCGGTATTGACGGAATCAACAATCTCTACTTGTCCACGGCGTTGCACCAAGCCTTCGTCGAAGTGGATGAAGAGGGAACAAAAGCCGCCGCGGTCACGATCTTCGAGGCAAAGTCCAGGAGCATGTCCAATCAATTCAAGGCGAATCACCCGTTCGTATTCCTCATCCGCGAAAACTCGACCGGCATCATTCTGTTTCTTGGGCGAGTGGTGGATCCGAGTCAGTAATCGCGGATGATAAGATTAGCGTGGATTGACGGGAATTAGCGGTTAAATTCCCGCCGTGGCCAGACTCGTATTCGACATCGAAACCTCCGCGCTCCCGCTCGCAAACTTCGACGAGGTCCAGCAGGAATATCTCCTGCGCGAGACACAGAAGATTGAAGATGAAACCGCCCGCGCGATCCGGCGCGAAGAAGTCCTGCGGCAATTCAATCTCTGGCCCTTCACCGCGCAGGTGGTCTGCATCGCGATGCTCAACGCCGAAACCCTCCGCGGCAAGGTGTTGTTCACGGCGGACGACTTCGAGCAAGACGCCGCGGAGGGCGGCCCGGTGGAATTCGTTCCCTGCGCGGATGAGGTCGAGTTGCTCACCGCGTTCTGGGACGTGGCCAAACACTACGACGAGGTCGTGACATTCAACGGACGCGGCTTCGACGTGCCGTTCCTCTATCTCCGCTCCGCCGTGCTCAACGTGGCGATCTCGAAAAAAAACTGGCTCGGCTACCGGTTCGCCACCGAACCGCACTGCGACCTGGCCGAGCAATTCACGTTTTACGGGGTGAGCGGTCGCGACGGCGCGGCGCGGAAGTTCAACCTCGATTTCTATTGCAAGGCTTTCGGCATTGAGTCACCCAAGAGCCACGGCGTGACGGGCATGGACGTGAACTCCTTGCTCGCGGAGGGCAAGTACCGTGACATCGCCGAATATTGCCTGCGCGACGTGCGCGCGACGGTGGAGTTGTATCGGATTTGGAAGGAGCGGCTGGCGGGGATCAAGTGATTTATGATTTGCGGCTTACGACAGACGATTGACGGAGCGGGTTCACTCACTGCGAAACGTTCGAGGGCGTGAACCGGGAAACTCAAAGCCTTGTTTGCTTCGCGCTCAAGGAGGAGGCCATCCCCTTCCAGAACCTTGCCGCCGACCTCCCGGAAGTCCACCGGCTCATCACCGGCATCGGGAGGGTGAACGCCGAATCAAAGCTCAGGTCATTTCTGGAGAACTGCCGGCCGCGCTTTGTGCTGACGTGCGGCTTCGCCGGGGCGCTGAATTCGCAACTGGCCATTGGCGATGTCGTGTTCGCGACTGGCGACGCGATGCTCCTTGAAAGACTGGGCCGGTCCGGCGCCAGACCGGCAAGCTTCCACTGCTCGGCGCGGGTTGCCGTCACGGCGGCGGAGAAAGCGGAGTTGCGCCGCACAACGGGCGCGGACGTCGTGGAAATGGAGTCCGAGGTTATCCAGACAGTCTGTCGCGAGCGCGGCGTTCCTTGCGCCACGGTGCGGGCAATTTCTGACACGGCGGACGAGGACTTGCCGCTGGACTTCAACCAGATCTCTAAGCCGGATGCGAATCTGGATCTTGGCAAGCTTGCTCTGGCCATCGCGAAATCCCCGGGCAAAATCCCCGCCTTGCTGCGCCTGCGAAAGAACTGCCGTCTCGCCGCGGAACGTCTGGCGGCCGTGCTGATCAAAGTCGTCGAGCAGCCGTAGCCCGCGGCGTTGCGGGCGGCGTGCCTCTCCTTCCCATTCCGTCGGCGGAGGCAATGCCATCCGAAGCCGCCACAGATTTCCCTCGCCCCTCCCGACGCCTCTCGGTCAACATCCTGCCATGGCAGCAAAGCGCATCGGCATCATCGGCGGGAGCGGCCTTTACCATCTCGAAGGATTCAGCCGCCAGAAGTGGGTCAAGGTCAGAACGCCGTTTGGCCCGCCCTCGGATGACTTCTTGACCGGCCGCCTGGCAGGGCGCGACGTGGCGTTTCTGCCGCGCCACGGCCGCGGCCATCGCCTCCTGCCCGGCGAACTCAACCACCGCGCCAACCTCTGGGCCATGAAGAAGCTCGGCGTGGCCTGGATCATCAGCGTCAGCGCCGTCGGTTCGCTTCAGAAAAAATATCATCCCTGCGACCTCGTGCTCGTGGACCAGTTCCTTGACCGCACCAAGCGCGACGTCGAGCACACCTTCTTCGGACGCGGCATCGTGGCGCACGTGGCGTTTGCTCACCCGGTTTGCGAGGAACTGCGCCAGCTCCTGTTGCAGGCCGCCCGCGCCTGCCGCGCCCGGGTTCACGACGGCGGCACATACGTGAACATGGAAGGACCGGCGTTCAGCACGCGGGCCGAATCACTGACCCATCACCGGCTCGGCTACGACGTCATCGGCATGACGAACCTCGGTGAGGCCAAGTGCGCCCGCGAAGCCGAAATCGCCTACGCCACCCTGGCGATGGTCACCGACTATGACTGTTGGAACGAGGAGCACGACCACGTGACCGTGGATATGGTCCTGGCCAACCTTGCCAGGAACGCGGCCATGGCCCGCGCCATTGTTCAATCTGTCATTCCGCGCATTCCAACCACGGCCAACTGGCCTTGCCACTCGGCGTTGCGGAACGCCATCATGACCGACAAGACACTCTGGCCACGAAAGACTGTGGCAGAACTGCGTCCGATCCTGGCGAAGTACCTTGGGGGCGACAGTCGGAACCGATGAACCATTCAGCCCCACAAGCTCGCACCGCTGACTCATCCACTTCCGGAACGGTCACTGACCTTCTGGTCAGCGGAATGAATTGCAACAACTGCGCCCGCCACGTGACCGAGGCGATTCAAAGCGTGCGAGGCGTGCGGAGTGCGGCGGTGGTGCTCGAAACCGAACGGGCCACGGTGCGCTGGGACGTGAACGCCCCGGCCGACGTGCCCGCCGTGCTCGCGGCAATCCGGCAGGCCGGTTACGAAGCAAAGGCGATTGACACGACCGCAACTCATCAGGCCGAGCCGCCTTCTTCCGGCTGGCGGCTCAATCTCTGGCTTGGCGTCCTGGCGACTGTGCCCTTGATCGCGGGCGAGTGGGTTTTCGGCCTCGGGCTGGTGCGCTGGTTTCAATGGGTCGCGTTCATCCTGGCGGGCGCGGTCCAGTTGGTGGCCGGCGCGCCGTTCTATCGCGGCGCCTGGCGGCAGCTCAGAATGGGCCGCTCGAACATGGACACGCTCGTCGCGCTCGGTTCGAGCACCGCGTTTGGCTACAGCGTGTGGGCGTTGTTCAGCGGACACGGCGGGCATCTCTATTTCATGGAAGCCGCGGCCATCATCACGCTCATCAGTGTGGGGCACTGGATCGAGGCGCGCGTGAGCGCCCGGGCGTCCGGCGCGCTCAAGTCGCTGCTGAACCTCGCTCCGCAAACCGCCCGCCTGCGTCATTCGGATGGCCGTGAAACCGAAGTGGCCGTGGCCGATTTGCGGCCGGGCAATCTGGTGACCCTCAAACCCGGCGACCGCGTGCCCACGGACGGCGTGGTGAGCGAAGGGAACTCGGCGGTGGATGAATCCATGCTGACCGGCGAGGCGATGCCGGTGGACAAATCCGCCGGTGACGAACTCTACGCCGGCACCGTGAACCGCAACGGGTGGTTGGTGATGCGCGTCACCGCCACGGGCGAAAGCACAGCGCTGGCGCACATCATCGCCGCCGTGCAACGCGCGCAGAGCAGCCGGGCGGACATTCAACGCCTGGGCGACCGCGTGAGCAGCGTGTTTGTGCCGGTGGTCCTCGGCATCGCGGTGGCGGCCGCGTTGTGGTGGGGCGCCGCGCCGGAGTCGGCCGCGCGGGTTCATGATTGGCTGGGGAAATTCCTGTGGCCGGTGCATCTGCCCTTGGGCGACGTCGCCGTGCCCTTCATCATCGCCGCCGCGGTGTTGATCATTGCCTGCCCCTGTGCCATGGGATTGGCCACGCCGACGGCGATCATGGCCGGATCGAACGCCGCCGCGCAGCGGGGCATTCTGATTCGCGATGGCGTGGCGTTGGAAAAGGCGGGCAGGGTGACGGCCGTGATCTTCGATAAGACGGGAACGTTGACCAGCGGCGAACTGGCTCTGACCGGACCTTGGACTCCTGACAACACGGAAGACTCGGTTCGCCTGGCACAAGCACTTGCCGCCACGCTGGCGCAACCGTCCAACCATCCCGTCAGCAAAGTGCTGGCTCGCTTGTCGGACACGAAGCTTGTGTTGCTGAACTGGAGGGAAACTCCAGGCTCGGGAGTGCAGGCTGAATTGAGAACCCAAGAGGGGAAGCTGGAGGCGGCCCGGCTGGGTTCTTTGAACTGGTTGCAGTCCTGCGGCATCCGACCTCCCGCGGATGGCGGGATGATCGAGCAATGGAAAGCGGACGGAGCGATGCTGGTCGGCGTGGCCAGCGGGGAAGCGTTGCTGGGAGTTTTTGCGCTGAAAGATTCCCCGAAACCCAACGCCGCGAAAGTCGTCCACCAGCTCCAGCGGCAGGGTCTCAAAACTTTTCTCCTGACTGGTGACCATGCGCGAACGGCGAAGGCCGTCGCCAGCCAGGTGGGCATTGCGGCGGAACACATCTTTGCCGAAGTGCGCCCGGAACAGAAGGCGGACTTCGTGAAGCAACTGCAATCGCGCGGCGAGCGCGTGGCGTTCGTGGGCGACGGCATCAACGACGCCCCGGCGTTGGAGCAGGCGGACCTGGGCATCGCCGTGGCCCGCGCCAGCGACATTGCACGCGAGGCGGCGGACATCATCTTGCTGCGGTCCGAAATCGAGGCGGTGCCGGAAGCGCTGGGGCTGGCACGCGCCACTCTGCGAACCATCAAACAGAATCTGTTTTGGGCGTTTTTTTACAACGCTTTGGGGGTGCCGCTGGCCGCGCTGGGGTTCCTCAGCCCGATGCTCTGCGCCGCCGCGATGGGCGCCTCGGACCTGATCGTGATTGGCAACGCGCTCCGGTTGCGAAGCTGGCGACTGAAGGCCGTGCGATGAGACGGGCCGGGCGGCCGCGACGGATTACGGCGTTTCGCGCAGTGCGGGGTATTGTGAGTCGCGGGGACGGAAGCGATCCGGCGGATTCGGTTCGTCGGTCCGGCGCTGGGGACGCTGCTTCATCAATTCATCGAACCGCGCGCGTTGTTCGGGACGCAACACGGCCTGGATTTGCCGGCGGGTTTCGGCGATTTCCTTGCGCAGTTCCGGGGCGATCCGTTCCCAAAGCTGGCCGTTGCGTTCCTGGCCCTCATGGATGATCTGCTCAATGCGCTCGCGTTGCTCGGGCGAGAGGCTGACTTCGCGGTTGAGCTTTTCCAGGAACTCCTTGCGAAGGAACTGCGGCACGGTGCCCGGCAGTCCCGGAAGCCGGGTCGCCTCGCGCCCCCCGCCGGACTCACTGGGGCGACGCGGTCCTTCGGCCGGACGCGGGGGCGGTGACTGCCAGCCCGGCGGTGGGGCCTTGCCGACCTGGCTTACCAGCAGCCCGCCGGTCACGACGCCGGCGGCAAAAATGACCAGGGTGGCGAGAATGACTTTCCAGGTGTTCACCAGGTTTCCTCCGAGGCACCAACGACCGCCAGCATGGCCTGCTCAAAATCCTGCGAGAGTTCCTCGCCGGCCACGCTGTCCTGGGCGGTAAACAATGTCCACGCGCCCAGCAGCAGGCTGACGGCGACACAGGGCGCGGCGGCGCGCCACAAGGCCCTGGCCCAAAGCGCGCCGAGGTCCGGCGCCGGTCGGGAATTCAGCCGCGCCAGGATGCGTTTCTCGAAGGCATAAGGGACGTGGTCGGCCGGCGGGTGGGCGCGGGCGGCGGACAGGAGTTTGTGGCGCAGTGCTTCGAGGTTCATAAAATCCACGTTTCGTCAGACGGTCGTTGGTGACACGGGGTTACAGGTACTTGTCCCGGGCGATGCGCGCCAGAATCTTCCGCATTTCCGCCCGGGCGCGGAAGGCGCGGACTTTCACCAGCGGCACGGACCAGCCGGTCAACTCGGAGATTTCCTTCACCGACCGTTCCTCGATTTCGAGAAGGGTGATCACCAATCGCGCCGGAGGCGGAAGCTGGGCCAGGACTTTTTCGACCAACAATTTCGCGGCGTCGGCGTCGGCGCTGGCCGACTCCGGTTGCGCCGCAAACCGGTCCAGCCAATCATCCTCGGCCTCGGACAACTCGGAGAAGGCGGCCTCGCGATTGCGTTGATGGGCGCGCAAGAAGTCGTAGCAGGTTCGCACCGCCAGCTTCATGAGCCAGTGCTCGAAGGGGGCATCGCCGCGAAAGCTCGAAAGCTTGTGATATGCCTTGAGCCACACTTCCTGGGCGATGTCCTCGACTTCACTCTCGCGGCGGGCATACCGGCGGGCGGTGGCAAACACGCGCGGCGAGTATTTCTGGACCAACGGCTCGAAGCTCGCGGCATCGCCTTGCAGCACCGCCGCGATCAACTCCGCCTCGGTCCGTTCCACGGGCGCGACTATGCCACATGCAAGTTCGGTCACAAAACGAAAAGCCGTCCCGCTGGAATCATCCGCGCGCCCTCGGCCTAACGCAACATCGCCCGAAGTCGGTTGGCCGGGCCGCAAGGCGAAGCCAGGCTGCGCCACTTTTCACCGGGCTTATCGCTCCGGTCGGGGCCGGGGCGGTTGCTCGCTCTCCTCGCGCGGGTTTCGCCGCGGACGTTCTTCCCGTGGCCCTTCGTTCCGGCGCAGTTCGGCCCGGGGCAGCGCCGCGCCGAATGGCGGGAGTTGGTGGAGTTGCTCGATCTGCTCCGGCGAAAGCGGAGGGCGCACCTGCGAAAGTGCCCGCGCCCGCAGCACCGCCATTTCGGCTTCCAACGCGGCCACCGCCAAAGCCCGTTGCCGCACGGCGATCTCATCAAACCGGCGGGCCAGACTCACCTCGAGCGCCTCCCGCCGAGCTGCGCGCAGTCGTTCGTCGAGTTCGCGCCATTGGTCGCGCTGGCCTTGCAGAGCCTCCCGGATGGAGGCGCGCTGATCCTCCGTCAGCACGCGTTCAAACGGCAGGATGAACCGGCCCGCAACCTCTGCGGGACCGGCGGACATGGGGCGTTCACGGGGTTGGAACTCACGCGGCGCGGGACGGCGCTCCGACTCGGGCGCGTCGGCCCGGGAGGCCCAGAGTTCCCGCAATTCCATCACCAGGGCGCGGCGTTCTTCGGGCGGCAGGTCTCGCAACTGCCGGCGGATTTCGTCACGCCGCGTCGAGGGCGGCGCCTCACCCTGCTCCCCGGCGCGCAGAGACACCGCAGGGTGCGAGAGGAGTAAACCGGTCAGGCAGGCAAGGAGAGGGAATGTGGTTTTCATAACTAAATGGGCTTGAGGATTCGTGGACAGTTGTTCTTTTTTGCTCACATCCAAGCAAGACGTTGAGCACGGAGAGCGGGTTACAGGACACGCGCGTCAGGCGAAACCTCACGCCCGCCGCTGCCAAGGCCGCTTTTCAGGAGCGGGTGATGCCGAAAGCCCGCTCGAACTCGGCGGAGAACCGGCCGATCGCCTCGGTAACCTTGGGCGGCTGTTCCATGAGCGTGCCAATCATCCGGTCCAGGGTTTGCGGCTTGTGCCGGATCAGTTCGGTGGCGGCCAGGATCAACGACAGGTTGTTGTTGATGTCGTGGCGCATGTGCGAAAGCTTGCGATTCAACTCGTCAATTTGCTCGACGGTCAAAGTCACAGGTTGGTTCGGCAACGTCATGCGTCAGAATGGGCTGATTAGCTTCGCGAGGCAAGCGGGTTCACAGCAACAACGGCGGGCGGCCTCGAATCCCGCACCGTTCCGCGAGGCGATTCAACCGGCGGTTCTGGTCCGCCGTCGGCGCACCCGCTTCTTGATCCGATGCTTCCAGTCGTAGTAGTGGAAGGCCAGCCGCATCCAGGGTGCAAAGCGGAGTTTCGCCGCCGAAAAGTATTCCCGCAACAAATGTTCCCGGCCCTCCCACGCCAGCGGATGGCAAAGCCGCATCAAGTCGGCCAGCCGGCGGCGGATCGTGAGGCTCTTGACACCGACGCGCGCGCGCGCGGTGTCAATCAACGCAAACTCGACGCGCCCGGACTTCGCGGGGCGCAGAAGCAGGTTGCCGGCGGAGAGATCACGAAAGAACACTCCCCGACCGTGCATCTTGACCAGCAGGCCGGCCATCGCGCGGTAAAGTTCCGCCCGGGGAATCCCGAGGAATTCCGTTTCGCCGCGGTTGAATGCGTAGAAGGCGTGCCGGGCCGAGCTGCCGCCCGTAAACGCCTCGCAGAGATAGTAGCTCTCCGCCACGCGCGGGGTGCGCGGGTGTTCGAGCCACGCGATGGGACGGGGCGTGGGAACACCGCGCCGGAGCAACTCGTGCGCAGCGTTCCAACTGCGCAGCGCCTTGGTGGGCTTGAACGCCTGCATCATCCCGCGCAACCCCCGCGCGGGCCGGAAGTGCTTCACCACCATCCCCTGTGCCGCGTCCCAGGGCGCCGGGACAAGCCAGACGCGATTCCGCTTGTTGCGCAGCACGCTTTCGCCCGCCGCCTCGAGCGACGCGAATCCTCCGGGCAGTAGTGACAGCGGGTTCACCGTCCGATCCGCCGCCCGCTTCAAGGCCAATCCGCGCCATTCACCGCCTTGGACCGGTGCGTAATCCACTTCCCGGCTCGACGAGAGCCGAACACCGGCCAGGTCAGTGGGTTGGGGCTGCAAGCAGGACGGGGTTCGCTTGTCCCAAACCAGATAAACCGGGCGCTGCGTAAACAGCTCTGGAGTGCCAGACATCAGGTTGCCGTCGCGATCAAAAACCCTGGCCGCCTCCAAACCGGTGGGCGTGTAGCACTCCTTGGCCACGGCGCAGGCTCCGTTGCGGCACCACACGACATGCACGGTGTGTGTTGCGGATTGAAACTCATAAATTTCCAGAGCGCCGGCGGTTTCGACCCGTCGCGTAAACGTCGTGCCGGCGAGGAAACGATTCACGGTCCTGAAGGCGTGGAACGCCGGACGGATGCGGTAATTACCGACCTTGCCATGGGCGCGGCCGTAGAAAGTCACGTGAAACACCTCGGGAAAAAAATCCGTGCCATCGTCAATCAACCCTTCGCGCTGGCCGATGAGCGGCCCCCAGTAAACGCGATGGAAGCCGCCGGAGGCCGCCATGAGACAACCGTAGCGCGCCACGTAATCAGCCTGTTGCTCCTCGGCGTCCTCCAGCACGCGGCGAATCCGCCTCAGACTCCACGAGACATGCGTGCTGAAACTTCGCGCCACGCCTGCCCACTTCCCGATCGCCCCCAGCAGCGAGGCTTTCTTCAGGGTGTTGAATTTGAGCCACGGCGCGAAGGCCGGTCCCAGAATCTTGGGATCGTAAGCTTCGGGTTCCGTCGCCCGCTCGACGAAGAGGTTGTCCGTGTGAATGGCCGGCGGGCGGCCGCGCCGCCGCATCTCGTCCAGGAGGGCGGTGTTGTAGAACGGCTCGAAGTCGGTGACGTTTGGCCCGGCGAGCACGATGGTGGCGCGAGCCTCCGGTCCGTTCGAGGTCGGCAAGGCTGAAGCCTGCGCCTCCTCCCAGGCCATGTCCCACGCCCGGAGATAAAGCGGCAGCGTGAAACCCGACCAGCGACGGCGATTGACCGTGGTGCCGATCTCGAAGAACTCCACCTGCCCGCCGAACTGCGCGAAGGTTGCGCGCAAAAACCGGCGCCAACGTTCCGCACCCTCCGGCTGCGGCAGCGCCTCCATTTCGGAGCGCGTTCCCACCAGATGCAACCCCACCTGAAATCCCTCGCGCACGAGCCGATGGATGAACCGTTCGACAAATCCCCCCGCTGAATCCGTGCCGTAATCCACGCGGACGCAACGCAACCCAAGCTCCTTGAGCCGCTCCACCACGTAATCGTCGCAGCGCGGGTCGTCGGCACTGGCGGCGCAGATGCCAAAGAAGTCCGCCGGCAGGGCAACCGGCGGGTGCGGGCGGTGACTGGAAGCTCCGCGGTGCGTGCGGGACAGAAAGAAACTCAGATTGGCGCGGACCAGCGGCGCGAGCGCGGAACCAGTTTTCAAGTGGGACTGGATTTACCAACTCGCCGATGCATTGTCACCCTCGGAACAACATGCCGGCAACGCAGGCCAACGCGAAACGCCCACCATTGGCCGCCGGCCACCAAGCCCGACTCCTCAGCGCCCCATGAGCTTTTCGTAGAGGGTTTGATACTGCTGGAGCATCCGGGCCATCGTGAACTCGGTATGCACAAGTTTTCGGGCCCGCGTGCTGAGTTCGTGGGCGAGCGGTGGATTGGCGAGCAGACATTGGAGGGCCTCGGACAATGCTGGCGCGTCACCCACGGGTGCCAGCAGTCCGGTCTGACCCGGCCTGACCAATTCCGGCAACCCTCCGCCGGCCGTCGCCACCACAGGCACGCCGGCCGCGAACGCTTCAAGCACCGTCCCGCCCAAGCCTTCCGAGCGGGCGCTGGTCGCATATAGTTCAAAGGCCGGCAGGCAGCGTTCCGCCTGCGGCTCGTGTCCCGGCAAGAGCACCCGCTCCTGGAGGCCAAGCTTCCGGCGCAGCGACAACAACTTTCCTCGGAGTGGGCCGTTACCGAAGATCACCAGTCGCAACGCGGGATGCCGGTCGGCCAACCGGCGGGTGGCGCGCAAGAGCGTGGCGTGGTCCTGAGCACGGACCAACTCGGCGATATTGCCAACGAGGGTCATCTCCGGAGCCACCCCCAACCGGGCGCGCACGCTGGCGCGATGTTCCGGCGTCAAGGAATCAGCATCCGGCGGCGGCACGGCGCTGGGAACCACCGTGACCCGTTCTGGTGGCAACTCCAGACCAGCCAGTTGTCCAGCCAGGAATCGGGATACACAAACCACCCCGGCAGCGCGCCGGAATGAACATTTGCGCAGCCAGGCCATGCGCGAGGGAAGCGCCACGCGCTGTGTGACGAGGAGGGGCGTGTGATGGAGGTTCGCTGTCAGCGCGGCAAGCCGGTGACCGCGCGCGCTGTGACAGTGGATCAGATCGAAATCGCGAGCTACTTTGGCCAAGGCAGGAACGGCTCCGAGGAAGTGAACGGGAATCGCCAGGGTCTCCACCGATTCAGCCCGGGCATGCTGTTCCAACGGTGAACCAGCCGGACAGCCCACGACTGAAACCGCTCCGGTATCGCGCAAGCCGGCGGCCAGCATCAGGGTTTGGCGCTGGCCGCCTCGCCAGACGTTTTCATTGTTGAGATGGAGGATTCTCACCGTGCCGTGTCGCCCGCGGCGTCTGCCGGCTTTCTTCCAGAATCCTGCGGGGCGCACAATGTTTTTGTTGAAGCCGTCATCGCGATCCGCGGCAGAACGGCGTTGCGTCGCTCCGTGTCACCACTTAATTTTTCCCGCGCTTGAACCCGACGGAATCCAGATACGTGGAGAAAAGGAGTTATCTCCTGCGGCTGGCACATTCCCGCGAACTGGCCGCCCGCGCGGCGGAGAATCATCTGCACGCCGGATTCGCCAACGAAGCCGAGTGGCGACGCAGTCTCAAGGAAGAGTTCCCGAGATTCATCCCCTTCCTGACGCAGAAGTGCGGCCTCGAGTTCCGCGGGCGGGTGCTGGAGGTCGGGGCGGGCGCGGCGTGGTTGAGCGCCGAACTGTCCAAGCTGCCCCGCGTCGTGGAGGTGGTGGTCACGGATTTTTCGCCCGAACGACTTCGGGACCAGGTGCCGAAGACGTTCAGACTGCTCAACGCGCACGAAGGCAAGATCACCCGCATGGCGGCGGACTTTCACAAGCTCGACTTCCCGAACAACCACTTTGACTTCGTGGTCTGCTCGGCGGCGCTGCATCAGGCCGCCAACCTGCTGGTGGTGTTGCGTGAACTGCGCCGCGTGTTGAAACCCGGCGGACAGGTCGTGTCCATCCGCGAACCGGTCTGGCCGCTGATGAAGCGCAAACCCCGCCCACCGCCGAACTCCGCGCGCGCCCACCAGCGCGCTCCCACCCCGGCTTACCGGCTGGAGGATTATCGCGAACTCTTTAGTCGGGCAGGTTTCGAATTGCGGGCACACCGGGTCAATCTTTCGCGCGGCATGCGCTACTTCTTCGATGAGGTGGTCAACGGCCTCACCCACGCCCGCTACGCGTTCGTGGCGACCAAACGAGGTCGTTCGTAGCGGCCTTGCGTCCGCCGCCTGGCACCTGAAGCTTGACCGGATTCAAGTGGAGAACTGGCGGAGTTCCTGCTAGTCTGCTTCCGACAGTTTGGAACAGATGCGTCTTGGTCCGAAAATTCTACTGGCAGTTGGCGTGCTGGCCACGGTCGTTGCCGTGGGATTCTGGCTGGCCCGCCATTTTGTTGAACCTTCCGTGCCGGTGACCGACTCCGCCCCGGAAGTGGACATGGCCGCCAATCCTCCCCGCAGTTCGTCCACGCCTGGAGACACTCCGGCCTCGCCACCGGCGGGCAACCGCAAACCGCATCGGCCCTCTGAACCGGCCACCGGCCCCGACCCCGTTCCAACCGGCGCGGGCAATCCAATCCTTCTCACCGATTGGGAGAACCGGATTGACGACCTCCTGCGACTGGAAAGCGAGCCTGCCGCCGCCGGGAAGAAGCTAATGGAGTTGCTGCCCCAACTGCCCGCCGACGGGCGCGTCGAGGCTCTGGAACACGCCGCCAACTTGATAGGCGATGAGGACTACGCGCCGCTGGGCAGGTTGTTCACCGATCCCAAGACCTCCGAGGAGGAATTGGAGATCCTGATGCGCGACGTGCTCAACCGCTCGAACGAACTCAAGCTGCCCCTGCTGTTGCAGGTCGCGCGCACCAGCGGACATCTCAAAGCCACCGAGTCGAGGGAGATCCTCGAGGTGTTCCTGGGCGAAGATTACGGCGAAGACTGGACCACCTGGCAGGCGAAAGTCACCGAGTTCATAAAGGAAAACCCCGAACCCTCCACCGCCGAGAATCCTTGATCTCAAACTGATCATCACGTCCAACAACCGCGCCGGTCCTCACGTTTAGATTGTCCTGCCGGCGGGGCTGTGATTATTTTCACGCGACAATTCAACCAACCTGATACCAACTCCCATGCCTGACAAAGTTCCCTACCTTGATCTGCCGGCGCAAATCCGCTCCCTGCGTCCCGAACTGGACGCCGCCATCGCGCGCACCCTGGACCATTGTTCGTTCTGCCTTGGACCGGACGTGGCCCAGTTCGAAAAAGACTTCGCCAAGTTCTGCGGCGCGGAACACTGCGTCGCCTTCAACAGCGGCACGTCGGCGCTCCATGTCGCCATGCTGTTGCTCAACGTCGGACGCGATGACGAAGTCATCTCCACGCCGCACACCTTCGTGGCCACGAGCTGGGCGATCTCCTATGTCGGCGCCAAGCCCGTGTATGTGGACATTGACGAGGACACGTTCAATCTGAACCCCGCGCTGATTGAGAAAGCCGTCACCCCGCGCACCAAGGCCATCATGCCCGTGCATCTCTACGGACATCCGTTTGACATTGATCCCATCCTCGCGGTGGCAAAGAAGCACAACCTGCCGGTGGTCGAGGATTCCGCGCAAGCGCACGGCGCAAAATACAAGGGCCGGACCATTGGCACGTTTGGCGAAATCTCCTGCTTCAGCTTCTATCCCGGCAAGAATCTCGGCGCCTGCGGAGAGGGTGGGGCGCTCGTGACCAACAATGCCGCCTACGCCGCGCGCGCCCGTTCGCTGCGCGAACACGGCTCCTCGGTGCGCTATTACCACGACGAAGTCGGATTCAACTACCGCATGGAAGGCATCCAAGGCGCCGTGCTGGGCGTGAAACTCAAGAAACTCAATGACTGGACGGCTGGCCGCCGCCGTGTGGCGCATCGTTATCATGAGTTGTTGAAGGACACGCCGCTGCAACTGCCGCGCGAAGCCGCCTGGGCGGAGAGCGTTTACCACCTTTACGTCGTGCGCCATCCGCGGCGCGAGGATTTGAAGAAACACCTCGAGGCCAATGGCGTCGGCTGTGCGCTGCATTATCCGCTGCCCCTCCACCTGCAAAAATGCTACGCCTCGCTTGGCTACAAGGAAGGCTCATTCCCGGTGGCGGAGAAAGCCGCGCGCGAATGTTTGAGCCTGCCGATCTATCCGGAAATGACCGACGCGCAAGTGCAGCGCGTGGCGGAAGTCATCCACGACTTCTTCCGGTCATAGGCGGCCGATCGTCCGCAGTGGAGTTGGCAGGGGTTGCTGAAGAGAACAACTCCGTTTCCTAATTCTGTTGGCGGCAGGCAACTTGCCGGTTTTGAAGTCGGGCTTCCAAGCACGATGGGAAGCGCCGCACGCGGGCGTGAGCCACTTGCTCCGTCCAGCAGGACCGCTCCAAAGTCGGACGCAAACCGTTTGTTTGGGTCGAGGTCCGAAATCCGAAGAACCGAAATCCGAACGAAGCCCGAAGCCAGAAATCCGAATGGCGGAGCAAACTCTGACAAGCAGGCAAACCGGGCTTCGGCTTTCGGAATTCTTTCGGCGGTCGGGTTTCGGACTTCGGACTCTTGCTTGACGGCTCAAGCAGAAGGATCGAGCGGTACCGCTCCGACCCGGGAACGTCCGTTTTGTAGCTTGTTCAATCGCGTGCCCAGGCGCATGGTGATCGGTGTCGGCAAGGAAAGGCCTCACGATGATCCGGGCAAAGACTGATCTCCATCGTTGCGAAGGCAAACGCCTCCTCGGCATTCTGCTGTTCTGCGCAGCCGTCCCCTTTGGGACACTTCTGACCCACGCCGCCCAAGTCACCGCCCACACCGGCGAGATCACCCTGCCCACCTACGGCTGGGCCGCCGTGAAGCACCCTTACTTCCGCGGCACGGATGGCGTGAACATCTACCCCTATCCGATGCTCGACTTCCTGAGCCGCGACAAAACCAATCGCACCTACCGCACGGTGGTTCTGGAGAACGAGTATTTGCGCATCACATTCCTGCCCGAACTCGGCGGGAAGATTCACGAAGTCCTCGACAAGACCACGGGCTTGCCCCGTGAGAGAACAGGCAAGAACGCGCCAGACGGCTCCGCAGCGAATCTCTCACGGGGCGAGCCGATGTTCTACGTCAACCACGTCGTCAAGCCCGGCCTCATCGGCCAATGCGGCGCGTGGACCAGCGGCGGCGTCGAGTGGAACACCGGCCCGCAAGGCCACACCGTCAGTTGCATGCAGCCCGTGGACGTCGTCATCCTGCCGCCGGAAAAGGACGGCTCGCGCTCGGTGGCCATCGGCGAGACCGAGCGCATCTACCGCACGAAATGGACGGTCGTCGTCACGCTGCGCCCGGGCCGCTCGTTCATCGAGGAACGCATCCGCATCTACAATCCCACCGAAACCGTCCGGCCCTACTACTTCTGGAACTGCACCGCCGTGCCGAACACGCCCGGCTTCCGCTTCATCTACCCGATGACGCTCGGCTGTGATCACGCTGGCGAGAAGTTTTTCAACTGGCCGGTGGACCACGGCAAGGACCTCACGCGCGGCACGAATTACCAGGACGCCTCTTCGATCTTCGCCTGGCATTGCGACCAGGATTTCTTCGGCAGCTACAACGACGACCTGGATCGCGGCGTCGTGGCCTATGCGAACCACCATCAACTCCCCGGCAAGAAAGCCTGGACCTGGGGCCACGGCGGCTTCGGCAAAATGCACCAGATGGACCTCACCGACGACGACGGCCCCTACAACGAAGTCCAAACCGGCCCGCTCCTGACGCAAGCCCAGGTGGGCCGTCTCGATCCCTGCGAAGCCGTCGAATGGAAGGAATGGTGGTATCCGATCCACGGCATCGGCGGGTTTACCTTTGCGAACAAGGATGTGGCGGTGAATGTGACCATTACGAACGGTCAGTTGCGACTGTATTACGTGGGGACAGGCGATTTTCTCCACTGGCGACCGGAGGTTTCAAAATGGGGAGATAAGAAACTTCTCCGCCGTAGCAGCAATACATCTGTATTCGGACCACTACCGAACCAGCCACAAGAGGCCCAGTTTGAGATTGGAGAATACAGAGGCCCTTTTGAAGTCGCGTTCCGGCGCGAGGGGATGCCGGTCCTAGCGCAGTTCAAGTTCCCATTGGATTTGCCGGCTAGGCGGCCACCGGAGCCGGCCAAGCCGCCAACGGGAGCTGCTGGACTTGTCCAATCCGGCTGGCAGCACTTTCTATTTGCACGTTTCAGTGAAGCGGAAACGGAGTTCAGCAAAGCCGCCCAAACTGATCCCCAATGTGCCGAAGCTTACGTGGGACTTGCCCACCTCAACCTGGATCGCGACCCAGCAAAGGCACGGGACGCCGCGCTGAAGGCAATCGAAGTGGCTCCGGACTCCGGACCTGCCTTGTATGTGTTGGCAGTCAGCGATTACCGGCGTGGGGATGAAGCTGCCGCATTGGAGTTTGCGTGGAGGGCTGCACTGAATCCGGCCACCGCGGTGGCGGCTCGCGCGCTGGCAGCCAAGATTCTCGTCCGCCGAATGCAACCAATGGCCGCGGTTGAGGCCCTGGCAGGCGGCGGGCCGTGGCGTGGAGATCCGTTTTGCCTGACGCTGCTCGCCTTGGCGAGCATAGACGATCCTACCCTGGCTGGCACTAACGGCCCAGCAGCAGAATACGTGATCGCAACACTTAACACTGCCTTGGAGATCGACCCTCTGGATTGGTTCGCATATACAAGTCTGCGCCAGTTTGCGCGGCCAAACACCGACGACGATCGAAACAACACGTGGGTTCGAGCAAGGGCGAATGGCGGGTACGCTTTTGGGGACTTGGCACTTCATTTCATGGAATTGGGCGAGAATTGGAAACTCGGATCGCGGTTAAGTGGACTCCTCAAACGCACGCCACAGGGAATCTTGGGCGCCTTCTTGTTCGACGCGCGAGGCCCAGCCAGCCCGACTCCCTTGGCAGCACTTCCAGAAGCTTGGGTCAAAAGGGAGTGGGCCAATTGGAGCAAGAACTATTGGCGGCTGTTCCGTCCCGCAGAAATGTCGGCAGCGTTTCCCTACCAGCGGGAACTCGAACCGATGCTACGGTGGGCCGTCAACTCGGATGCCGCCGATGGTTACTCCGCGCTTTATCTCGGCCACCTGCTTTTCCATCTCGGTCGCCATGCCGAAGGCCGCGAGATGTGGAAACGCGCCGCCGAACTCGGCGCCGAGCCCGTCATCGCCTACCGCGCGCTGGGTATGGCCGCCAAGACGCTCGACAACGATTTGCCGTCCGCCCGCGACTGGCTCACGAAGGCGAACCAGGCCGATCCCAAAGATTCCATCGTCGCGCGCGACCTGGCCAACGTCCTGTTCGCCCTCGCCGACAAAGCTGAGTCGGACGCCGAGAAACGCGCGCTCGCCGCTGAGGCCCGCGACCTCCTGAAAGCCGCGTTCGCCGAAGGCAAAGGCCGCTCGGATTTCGTCGCCCTTTTGGCCCGCGCGCATAACCGGCTCGGGGAGTTTGCCGAGACGGCGCGGTTGCTCGACACCGTGCGCGTTACGATTTGGGAAGGCGCGCACGAAGTTCACGACCTGTTCGTGCAATCGCACCTGGCCCTGGGCGAAGCGCATCTCAAAGCGGGCCGCGCGGCCGAAGCCTTGGCCGAGTTCAATCGTGCGCTTGAATACCCGGCGAACCTCGCCACCGGCAGATTGGAGAACGCCCGCGAGGCGCACATCAATTATTTGCGCGGCAACGCCCTCGCTGCGATTGGCCGCAATGCCGAAGCCATCGCCGCTTGGAAACTCGCAGCGGATGAACCGGAATCGAAGGACTTGAAGCTCGAGGAGGCGCGCAAAAAGGCGAAGGAGGCGTTGGACAACATCAGCCGGGAATAGCCAAGCCGCGAACGTATGACGGAACTTCACGACAACGGAACTTCACGCCCTTGCCAATTCCGGGAACCTGAGGCTTAATTGAACCGCAACTATGAATGTCACATTGCCACTGGATCAGATGACCAGGGAGGACAAGCTTCGCGCCATGGAAGCGCTTTGGACCGACCTCAGCCGGGATGACGCACAGATCGAGTCGCCTGCCTGGCACGGAGATGTCTTGCGCGATCGTGCCGAAGCCGTGAAATCGGGTCGCGAGACATTCGTTGAATGGGAGGAGGCAAAGCGACAGCTCCGACAGAAACCGGAATGAAAATCTCAGTCCTGCCTGCGGCGCGCGATGATCTGGCTGATGGATTCGATTTCTACGAGCGCCAAGCTGAAGGCTTGGGCGGTTACTTTTTGGAGTCACTTTATGCCGACATTGAGTCCCTCAGGCTCTATGCTGGTATTCATCGGAAGGTTTTCGGTCTTCACCGGCTTTTGTCAAAGCGCTTTCCGTACGCTGCCTACTACGACTTGGAGGGTCGCACGATCCGGATTTGGGCGGTGTTGGATTGCCGGCAACACCCGGAGCGTGTCCGCCGCCGCCTGAAAGGACTAAGTCTCTAAGCGCCCATTGCTCCTCGAATTCACCAACCGGCCCGGGCAAAACCGATGGGCACAGGTGAGCACTACCATGAAAATCCCGACTCTTCTGACACTCGTCATCTGCTCCCTTCCGGTCATGGCTCAAGGTGACTTGGGCGCCCTTACCAAACCGCAGGACGGGCGCTCCATGCGCTCCACTTCCACCATGCGCATCGGCGAGGTTCGGCGCGGCGACGCGGAACGCAATTACAACCCAAAGGCCGACCCGCGCGGTGACCTCGAAGAGGCCAGCAACTGGGACAACTTCCGTGTGCCACCCGGTGAGACGCACGTGCTGATGGACGAGAAAGGACCGGGCGTCATCACGCACATCTGGCTCACGTTCCTTGGACCAGAACCGCAGGCGTGGGCCAAGCAAGGTTCGGCCAACCACCAAGAAATGTTGTTGCGGATGTTCTGGGATGGCCGTGAACGCCCCGCGGTCGAGGCGCCGGTCGGCGATTTCTTCGCCAACTGTTTCGGCAGACGCAGCGAAGTCATCAGCCTGCCGGTGGCGGTGGAAGACGCGGATTCCTACAATTGCTTCTGGCCGATGCCGTTTCGGAAGTCGGCGCGCATCGAGATCGAGAACCAGAGCGACAAGCCCATCAGCCTGCTCTATTACAACATTGACTGGATCAAAAAGCGCAGCCTGCCGCGCAACACGCCTTATTTCCATGCCCAATATCGGCAGGAGTATCCGACGCGGAAGGGCGAGGATTACCTGGTGTTGGAGACCAAGGGGAAGGGTCATTTCGTCGGCACGGTGCTGGCCGTGCGCACCCGCAGCCCTTCGTGGTTCGGTGAAGGGGACGAAAAAATTTACATTGATGGCGAGGCCAAACCGTCCATCTGGGGCACGGGCACGGAGGATTATTTCCTTTCCGCCTGGGGCTTGAAGACCACGAGCACGCCGTTCTTCGGCGTTCCCCACTTTGATCAGTGGGGCATCCTGGGCGGCCACACCAGCGCCTACCGCTGGCACATCGCCGACCCGGTTGTTTTCAACAAGGGCATCAAGGTGACCTTCGAGCATTTCGGCTGGATTTCTCCCGACGAAAATCCTGAGTACCGATCCATGAGCTGGAACGAGCGCGAGGACGATTATGCCAGCGTGGCCTTCTGGTACCAGACCGGCACGCCCACTTTCACCACGCGCGCTCCACACGCGCGCGAACGCCGTCTGCCCGACCTGGAGCGAGTGATCGTTTATGCCCGCGATCTTGCCGACGCGCAGCACCACGGCGCCGGCACGGTTGCCCGCCAGCAACTCGATCTTCATCCCGGGCCGCAACTGCTCTACCGCGCACCGTCCGCGGACAATGCCTGGCTGGAGATCCCGTTCGAGGTGAAGCGGAAAGAACCGCTGCGGTTGCTGCTCAAGGCCACGCGCTCTTATGACTTTGGCCAATACCAGGCCACGCTCAACGGCGTGAAGCTGGGCGGGCCGCTCGACTTCTTCAGCGAGAAAATCGTGGACCACGAATTTCACCTGCTCGATTTCTGGCCGGCCCCGGGCACTTACACGCTGCGGTTGGAGTGTGTCGGCAAGAATCCGCGCTCCGAGGGTTACTATTGCGGTGTGGAGTCCGTGCGCCTGCGCGAGCGCCGTCCGCGCGTCGCCGACTACGGGCACGACCGCGACAAGGATTGGCGGGCGCAGCCTGAGCTCTATCGTTGACACAGCGGGTGATTGAATGCAGCGCCATGTCCCAAGATGGAAGGCGACGCCATTTTCTGCTGTCCTCGATTGGCGGCTTGCGGAACAATGCGGCCTGTCAAAGTGAATTGAACTCCGACTCAAGCTCGATGAAAGCCCCCAAGACCAAGGACACCGCCACCAGCCGATGGCTCTCTTACCGCCCCGAGATCAAGGTGCTTGATTGCACCATTCGCGACGGCGGATTGATGAACAATCACCACTTCGAGGATTCGATTGTCAAGACCGTGTATGACACCTGCGTCGCCGCGGGGATTGATTACATGGAACTGGGCTACAAGGCCTCGCGCAAGGGCATCAAACACGGGGAGCACGGTTGTTGGAAATACTGCCTGGAAGACGATCTGCGCCGCATTGTCGGGGACAATCCCACGGACCTGAAGCTCACCGTCATGGCCGATGCCGAGCGCTGCGATTATCATGAGGACATTCCGCCCAAGAAGGAGTCGGTGGTGGACATGATCCGGGTGGCCACTTACATCAACCAGATTCCGACCGCGTTGGACATGGTCAAGGACGCGCATGACAAGGGCTACGAAACAACGGTCAACCTCATGGCCGTCTCCACCGTGCCGGATCGCGAACTGGACGAGGGCCTGGAGATGCTGGCGACCTCCGAGGCAAAGGCGATCTACGTGGTGGACAGCTTCGGCGCGCTTTACAGCGAGCAGGTGCATTTCCTGGTGGAGAAGTATCTGGGCTATTGCCGGCCGAAGGGCAAGGAGGTGGGCGTCCACATGCACAACAACATGCAGCTTGCCTACGCCAACACCATCGAGGGCATTGTCAAAGGCGCGAACTTTCTCGACGCCACGATGGCGGGCCTGGGCCGCGGGGCCGGCAATTGTCCCATGGAGTTGCTGCTCGCCTTCCTGCATAATCCCAAATATGAGCTCCGGCCGGTGCTCGACTGTGTGCAGAATCACATCGAGCCGCTGCGCGCCAAACTGCTCTGGGGCTACGACCTGCCCTATCTGCTGACTGGCATGCTCAATCAACACCCGCGGACCGCCATCCGGTTCAAGGAGGCCGAGCTCAAGGGTGTGAAAGGCGACGTCCTGGAATTCTACGACACCGTGACGGCGGAAGCCTGAGCCGGCACCGCGGTTCACCCCCGGCAAGCATCCCCGCCTTGCGCCAGCTTTGCGTCAGGGGGTAAACTGCCCGCGTGTCGCACGCAGAATTTGTCCACCTTCACCTTCACACCGAGTACTCGCTGCTCGATGGCGCCTGCCGTCTGGACCGGTTGGTGGACAAAGCTCATGCCCTGAAGTTTCCCGCCCTGGCCATCACGGACCACGGGGCGATGCACGGGGTGATTGATTTCTACAAGGCCGCCCGCGAAAAGGGCATCAAGCCGATCATCGGTTGCGAGGTGTATGTCGCCCCGGGCAGCCGGTTGGAGAAGAAGACTTCCTCGGGGGGGCGCGATGTTTATCACCACCTCGGTTTGCTGGCGAAGGACGAGACCGGTTACAAGAATCTGATCAAGCTCGTCACCGCCGCGCACCTCGAGGGCTATTACTACAAACCGCGCATAGACAAGGAACTGCTCGCCGCGCACAAGGAGGGCCTCATCGCCCTGTCCGGCTGTCTGGCCAGCGAAATCCCCGAGTGGATCATCAAGGACCAGTTGACGCGGGCGCGCGACACGGTGGACTGGTTCAAGCAGGCGTTCGGGCCGGATGATTTTTATCTCGAACTCCAGAACCATGGCATTGCCGAACAGGCCAGGGTCAACCAGCACCTGATCGCGTGGGCGAAGGAATTCGGCCTGAAACTCGTCGCGACCAACGACGTGCATTACGTCGAGAAAAGCCACTGGCACGCGCATGATTGCCTGATCTGCATCGGCACCCAGACGCTGCTGACGGACACGAAACGGATGCGCTACGAACGCGAGCAGTTCTACCTGCGCTCCGCCGACGAAATGCAGGCGCGCTTCGCCGAAGTGCCGGACGCCATCAAGAACACGCTCGAGGTGGCGGAGAAGTGCAACGTGGAGTTCGATTTCAAGACGCTGCACTATCCGGTGTTTCATCCGCCGGAACATTTCACCCGCGAAGGTTTCCTGCGGCAATGGCTGGCCGAGGGATTGTTCCACCGTTACACCATCCACGCCCGGGCGGAGGGCAAGGAGTTCATCGTGGAGGGGATTGAGGACCCCCGCCGGTTGCCGACTTATCGGGCAAACGAACCCCTCGCCCCGACCCTCTCCCCTGGGGAGAGGGAGAATCATCCTCCGTCTTCAAGCGAAACTGCGACTGCCGACAACCTGGCGAGCGTGGGAGCAAGTGATGACCGCCGGTTGCTCTCCCCACTCCCCGCGGGAGAGCGTCAGGGTGAGAGCGAGCCAGTCAAGAAACTCGCCGACCCCAATGTCCAAGCCGCCCTCAAGGTCGTGATTGACCGCCTGCAAACCGAACTCCAGGTCATCGAGAAAACAGGCTTCATCTCCTACTTTCTGATCGTCGGCGATTTCATCCGCTACGGCCGCAGCCAGGGCATCGCGTGCGTGGCCCGCGGGAGCGCCGCGGGTTCGCTGGTCACGTATCTGCTCGAGATCGCGAACGTGGATCCGATCCGTTACGGCCTGTTGTTCGAGCGTTTCCTGAATCCCGAGCGCGTCAATCCGCCCGACATTGACATTGATTTCGCCGACGACCGCCGCGCCGACGTCATCGAGTATGTGCGCGAGAAGTATGGCCGGGATTCCGTCGCGCAGATCATCACCTTCGGCACCATGGGCGCGAAATCGGTGGTGCGCGACGTGGGCCGCGTGATGGGTTTGAGTTACAGCGAGTGCGACCGCCTGGCGAAACTGATCCCGGCCGAGTTGAAGATGACGCTCGAAAAGGCGCTCAAGCAGTCGCCCGAACTCAAACAGGCCTACGAGACCGAGGAAACCACGCGCGAGTTGATTGACACCGCGCTCATCCTCGAGGACCTCACGCGTAACGCCAGCGTTCACGCCGCCGGCGTGGTCATCGGCGACCAGCCGCTGGTGAACCTGCTCCCGCTCAAGCAGGACGACAGCGGCACGCTCGTCACCCAATACGCCATGGGCCCGGTCGGCGATCTCGGCCTGCTCAAGATGGATTTCCTCGGGCTGAAAACGCTCACCGTCATCCGCAACACCTGCGAGATGGTCAGGCAGACCAAGGGCCTCACCGTGGACGTGGACCACCTGCCGCTGGATGACGCGAAGACGTACGACCTGCTGAACAAGGCAAACACGTTGGGCGTGTTTCAGTTGGAATCCGGCGGGATGCGCGACCTGTGCCGGAAGTTTCAAATCGCGAGCATCGAACACATCACCGCGCTTGTGGCGCTGTATCGTCCCGGGCCGATGGACCTCATTCCCGAATTCATCAAGCGCCGGCACGGCGAAGTGAAGGTGGAATATGAGCATCCCCTGCTCGAACCCATCGCGAAGGAAACCTACGGCATCCTGATCTACCAGGAACAAGTGATGCAGGCGGCGCAGGTGCTGGCGGGTTACACGCTCGGCGGCGCGGACCTGCTCCGGCGCGCGATGGGCAAAAAGAAGGTCGAGGAAATGCAGAAGCAGCGCGAGACGTTCGTCAAGGGCTGCCAGGAGAAGAATCGCATCCCCAAGGCCAAGGCGAACCAGATTTTCGATTTGCTCGAGAAGTTCGCCGGTTACGGCTTCAACAAGTCGCACGCCGCCGCCTACGCCATCGTGGCCTATCAGACCGCGTATCTGAAGGCCAATTACCCGGTCGAGTTCCTCTGCGCGATGATGACCAACGACATGGGCGACACCGCCAAGCTCAGTCAATACATCGCCGAAGCCCGCGCCATGGGCATCGAAGTGCTCGCGCCGGACGTGAATGAAAGCCAGGTGACGTTTGCACCGCGCCAAAGTGGGACAGGCTTCCAGCCTGTCCAAGTGGCGGGCATCCCGCCCGCGATGCAAGGACTGGAAAGGCGAGAGGAACGTTCATCCAAGGCGGCGGGCGCAACACCTTTCACCGCCTTCGACAAGCGCCGGCCGGCGGGTCGGCAAAACCGGCATCTGCCACACTGGACGCAAGAGGGCGTCACTTACTTTGTCACGTTCAGGCTTGGCGACTCGTTGCCGAAATCCGTTCTCGAGCAATGGCGACAAGAGCGCGACGCTGCCTTGAGGCAGGCTCAGAAACTGGCCACAGAGGAGGTCGCACAGCCTTCCAAGCAGCTTGGTTCGACCATCGCTGGAGAAAGGATGCGGACAGGCGGGACGCCTGTCCCACTCGCTGCGCGGCAGCGCGAACTCGTGGAGAAGATTGCCGAAGAGTTTCGCGAAAAGCTGGAGGCCCATCTCGACGTGGGAGCAGGTGAGTGCTGGCTGAAGAATCCCAAAGTCGCGGACATCGTCGAACAGGCCCTGCACCACTTCGACGGCGAACGCTATCTGCTGGGCAACTACGCCATCATGCCCAATCATGTTCACGTGCTGCTTCGGCCCGTGATGAATCACTCGTTGTCTGAGATTCTGCACTCGTGGAAATCGTTCACGGCCAAGGAAGCGAACAAGGTCTTGAGCCGCACCGGCGAATTCTGGCAGGACGAATCGTTCGATCACATCGTGCGGGATGAAAGCAGCCTGGAAAAGTTCGCGAATTATATCGCTGAGAACCCAACCCAGGCACGAGTGCCGGCCGGTCAATTTCGCCTTGGTAGCGGAAAAGCCTGCCTTGCGGAGACAACATCCAGCGAGTCTGCCGCCGAATCTCAGCCCAACCTCAACGCGGGCGGGATGCCCGTTGCTCAGACAGGCGGGACGCCTGTCCCACTTCCAGCCATTCGCTTCGGCCTTGCCGCCATCAAAGGTGTGGGTGAAGTGGCGGTACAAACCATTTTGAAAGCCCGTGACGAAGGCGGGAAATTCACGTCTCTCGCGGACATGTGCGAGCGTCTCGATGGCCGCACGGTGAACCGGAAGATTCTGGAAGCCCTCATCAAGTCGGGCGCGTGCGACGGTTTCGGACAGACGCGCGCCACGCTGTTCGCGCAGATCGAGCGCACGCTGGCCCGCGCCGCCAGCCTCCAGTCCGACAAGCAGAAAGGTCAAAGCTCGCTCTTCGGCTTGTTGGAGGAAAAGAGCGCGCCCATGCCCGAGGCCATCGCCAACCTGCCGGAGTGGCCGCAGCACGAACTGCTCGCGCACGAGAAGGAACTGCTGGGCTTTTACGTCACCGGCCACCCGCTCACACCCTACGCGCCGATCCTGGAAAAGTATTGTCTGCATCATACCGCCGCCCTCGCCGAACTGCCCAATCGCAGCCTGACGCGCCTCGGCGGCCTCATCGCCGCCGCGCAACACGGCGTCTCGAAGAAGAGCGGCAAACCCTACGCGATGATCACCCTGGAGGACCTGCACGGCTCGGTGCAGGTGCTGGTGATGAACGAGAACTACGACAAGTATCGCGAGTTGCTCGTGCTCAACCAGGCCATCCTCGTCGTCGGCGAAGTGAACACGAGCGACGAGCGTCCGAAGATCTTCCCCCAGGAAATCATGCCTCTGGAGGACGCGCCCAGAAGATACACCAAGCAGGTACACCTGCGGTTGCACACCGCGCATTTGAAACCGGAGAGCATGGAAGCCGTGCGCGATCTGGTGGCCGCGCATCCGGGGCGGTGTCCGCTGCTGCTGTGTTTGCGCCAGCCCACCGGCCAGGTCGTGTTCATCGAGCCGCACGAGCGGTTTTACGTCATGCCCTCGCGCCAGCTCCAGGAGGCCGCGGACCGGCAGTTCGGCGAGGACACCTATTACGTGAAGGTGGACACCGCGTTGCCGGAACGGCAGCAAAGATGGGGACGGCGGACGGAATCGGACAACGGAGACTGACTCATGCACCACTCGAGTTTCTGGCGGCGGCTTTTCGGCGGAGTGGTCGTCCTTGCGACAACGTTGACTGGACCCGCGCAGATTTCTCCCCGGGGGTCGCCGCCCAATTACGACCTCTTCGCCCGCACCAATCTCGTCGCCTGGTGCATCGTGCCGTTTGACGCGAAGAAGCGCGGGCCGGAGGAACGCGCGGCGATGATGGAGAAACTCGGGTTCAAGCTGTTTGCCTACGACTATCGCGCGGAACACATTCCGACCTTCGACGAAGAAATTGCGGCGCTGAAACGGCACAATGTCCGCCTGCTGGCCTGGTGGTTTCCCGGAGTCCTGAACGACGAGGCGAAATTGATCCTCCAGGTGCTCCAGCGCAACAACGTGCAAGACGTTCAACTGTGGATCACCGGCGGGGGCGAAGCCGCCAAGAGCCAGGAGGAGCAGAAGGCACGCGTTGATGCGGAGGCGCAGCGCATCCGGCCCATCGCCGAGGCCGCGGCTGGCGTGGGCTGTTCGGTGGGGCTCTACAACCACGGCGGCTGGTTCGGGGAACCGACGAACCAGATCGCCATCATCGAGGCGCTCACGAGGCAGGGCCTCACGAATGTCGGCATCGTTTACAACCAGCATCACGGGCACGAGCACATTGATCGTTTTGCGGAGTTGCTGCACCAGATGAAGCCGCATCTGGTCGCGTTGAACCTCAACGGCATGGTCCGCCGCGGCGACCAGTCGGGTAAGAAGATTTTGCCGATTGGCCAGGGCGATCTCGATTTGAACCTGCTCTACATCATTCGCGACAGCGGCTGGCGCGGGCCGATTGGCATTCTGAATCACACCGAGGAGGATGCGGAAACGCGGCTGCAGGAAAACCTGCGAGGTTTGGAGCGGCTGGTGGAGCAACTTGATGCGCGTAGGTCAGGCGTCGCGCCTGATTCCATTACCACAAGTTTGGAGACAGGCGCGACGCCTGTCCTGCAATCGAAGTATTGGGCCATTGAGGACCCGAAGGAGCGCGAAACGTTGCCGCTGTATCAAACCATTCCAGCCGCGAAACCGGAGGAACTCACGCCGGCCAACGGATTTCCAAAACGTGAAACCTACACGAAGTGGCATCGTTCGCATGGCGACAATGGTGGCACACGGTTTTCCGCGTTGAACCAGATCAATCGCCAGAACGTGACGAACCTCCAGGTGGCATGGGTTTACCACTCGCGCGATGGCAGCAACAACATCCAGTGCAATCCCATCATCGTGAACGGCGTGATGTTCGCGCCGACCCCGGGCCGGCACATCGTCGCGGTGAATGCCGAAACCGGAGTGGAGCTTTGGCGTTTCAAGCCCGAGGAGCCGCAAGGCAGACCGGCGTTTCGCGGCCTCATTTACTGGGCGGGAGACGATATAGTGGGACAGGCTTCCAGCCTGTCTCGTGGGACAGGTGTCTCGCCTGTCCCTTCCGTGGAACAGACAGTCTCACCCCACGAGACAGGCAAGCTGCCTGTCCCACTTGAGCGCGTCCTGTTCTGCGCCGGCAAATACCTTTATGCGTTGAACCCGAAAACCGGCCGCCCAATCCCGGATTTCGGTGAGGGCGGCAAGACCTTGTTGCCCGGCGTGGCCCAGGGCGATTTCGGCGCCGCCACCGCCGGGCCGGCGATTTTCGAGCGCATCATCGTCGTGCCCGGTTTCGAGAAGGATGTCTGGGGCTTTGACGTGGTGACGGGCAGACATTTGTGGACGTTCCACACGATTCCACAGCCGGGGGAGTTCGGATATGACACTTGGGATCGGACCGTCAGTTACGGCGCGAATTGCTGGGGCGGCATGGCCTTGGATGAGGTGCGCGGCATTGCCTACATCACCACCGGCTCGCCCAAGCCCAACTTCATTGGCGTCGGGCATCGCGGCGACAATTTGTTCGCCAACTGCCTCGTCGCCATTGACGCGCGCACGGGCAAACGGCTCTGGCATTTTCAGGAAATCCGCCACGACATCTGGGACCTCGACATTCCCGCGCCGCCGAACCTCTCCACGATCACGCGCGAAGGCAAGAGGGTGGACGTGGTTTCCGTCTGCACGAAGATCGGCAACACGCTGCTGCTGGATCGCGTGACGGGCAAACCGGTTTTTCCGTTCCGCCTCCGCCGTGCGCCCGCGAGCGATCTGCGCGGCGAACTGACCTCGCCCTATCAACCCGACCCGGAACTGCCCGAACCGTTTTCCAAGATGGAATACACGGCGGCCGACCTGACCGACCGGAACGAAGAGGTGGCGGAACAGGTGTTGACCCAGTTCAAGAGCGCCACGACCGGGTGGTTCCGTCCGTTCACCGAGGGTCGGGTGAACCTGTTCTTCGGCATTGATGGCGGCGCGGAGTGGACCGGCGCGTGCGTGGACCAGGACACGGGCAGGCTTTATGTCACTGCCAACCACATCGGCTGGCTCATCACCGTGGCGCGAAACGACGATCCCCCGGACGACCCAAACGCGCCGAAGACGCGAGGGCAGGCGCTCTACGAAACGACTTGTGCCCAGTGCCACGGCACCAACCGGTTGGGCATCGGCACCGCGCCGGCGTTGCGCGGCTTGCGTCATCGGCTCACGGACGAGCAGATCATCCATCAAGTCCGTACGGGGAGCAACGCCATGCCAGCCCATGCCGAGGAACTCATCAGCCATCCCGACCTCAAGGCGTTGGTGGATTATCTGATGCTGCGCGACCGACCGCTGCCGCCCGCGCCGCCCATGCCGGAACGACCGCGTTATCGTGACGCGGGCTACCCCAAGTTCTACGACCACGAAGGTTATCCGGCGAACAAGCCGCCGTGGGGCACGCTCAACTGCCTTGATCTCAATACCGGCAAGCTGCTCTGGAAAGTGCCGCACGGCGAATATCCCGAACTCGCCGCCGCCGGCATTCCGAAGACCGGCACGGAAAACTATGGAGGTCCGATTGTGACCGCCGGCGGATTGGTCTTCTGCGCCGGCGCGCGGGACAACAAACTGTGGGCTTACGACAAGGACACCGGGGCGGTGTTGTGGTCGGCGAAACTGCCATGGACCGGCAGCGCGCCACCCGCGACGTATCAGGTTAATGGCCGGCAGTACGTGGTGATCGCGTCCACCGGCGGCAACAAACTCGGGACGCCCTACGGGGACGCGTATGTGGCGTTTGCGTTGCAGGAGTTGAAGGAATGAATTCTGGACCTTCATCCACCGTTGGTTGACCTGCGCCAGACCTCGCTTAAACTGCTCGCGTGAAAACATTGGAAGCCACCAAAGCCGCGGCCAACTTTGCGCGAGTGCTGGACGCGGTCCGGGACAAGCATGAGTCGTTCGCCATTGTGAAGAAAGGTGTGGCGTGCGCCTACCTTGTCCCTGTGGTCGAGCGCGGCACCAGCAGTCACGAACTGGCCGACGACCTTGCCGAAGCAGAATTGAGCAACGAGGACCGGCGCGCTTGGGCTGGCGACATTAGCAAAGCTCGCAAGGCCCTCAAGCCGTTGAAGAACCCGTGGCATTGATCATTGACACCTCCCTGTTGATCGCCGAGGAACGCGAAACGTTTAACGTCTCGGTTTGGCTGCGTTCGCGTCCGCCAGAATCGGTTGCCGTCAGTGCCATCACGTTCTCAGAACTTTGGGTCGGCCTCGAAGCCGAAAGTGACCTGGCGCGTGCCCGCCGCCGACGCCGATGGATGGCGAAGACTTTTCGCCGGCTGTAGATTGTGCCGCTGGATGCCGCGGTGGCGCGAGTTCATGCCCGGCTGTGGGCGCAACTCTCGGCGGCGGGCCGGATGATTGGACCACATGACCTTATTGTCGCTGCTACGGCGATGCATCGGCGCTGGGCCGTTGCAACTTTCAACGGGGACGAATTCAGCCATGTCCGCGGTCTGGAGGTCATTGAACCCTGAACTGAGGCGCGCCGCCCGCAACGTATCAGGTGAACGGCCGGCAGTACTTGGTGATCGCGTCCACCGGCGGCAACAAACTCGGCACGCCCTACGGGGACGCGTATGTGGCGTTTGCGTTGCCGCGGGAAAACTGAATCAGCTCTGGATGGATGAAAAAGGCGGCCCGTCGCCGGGCCGCCTTTGAGTCGGGTTGGAACTGATTTACGTCGTCTTGCCGCCCTCTTTGGCCTGTTCTTCCACCGGCACAATGTGGACTGCCTTGTAACCACCGATGGCCTTGAAGTAAAGGAACAACAACAAATAGATCAAGGCCATGGTCGCTGGGATGAACGCGTCAGCCACGAGGGTCTTGCGATCCCCGGCGATGCTGGACTCAATCACCGCGCGCTCCTGGTCGTTCAGCCGGGCCAGGGCAGCTTTGGGGTCTTTGTTGCCTTCCGCCAGCAACTCGGTACGGGCGGCCGCCAGGCGGCCCTGCACTTCTCCCAACTTGGCCCCGTCAATGGCACTGACCGGTCTGAAAAACAACCAATCCTTCGGCTCGGCGACCTTGAACTGCTCGTAAACCGCCGCGTCGGCTTGCTGGAGCGCCTCGCTGGCGAATCGGTCCTTGGCGTAGCCGAGGCCCGGACCGCCAATCATCCCGGCGGACATCATGCCGATGCCGCCCATGATGGACATGGCCACCGCCCCGGTGCGTGGAAAGCGGTCGCCCACCAACGCGAGCATGGTCGGCCAGAAAAACGTTTTGCCCACGGCGTAAACCGCCAAGGCAAACATCGCGCCGAAGAAGGTTTCGATCCGGCTCGTGAGCAGCAGCCCGACCACCGCCAGCGACGCACACGCCAGCAGAATGCCCACGGGCGAAAGTCCCAGCTTCTTCTCGATGAAGTCCGCGCAAAACCGCAGCAGGAACATGATCATCGAGGTGAACACGAACAGAATCTTGCCCTCAGCCGGCGTCAAAATGTTGCCGGTGATGTTTTGAATCCAGCCGTCCGTGCCCAGTTCCACCGCGCCCACGAGTGCGTGAGCGATGAACAGCACAAAGAGCAAGAATGCGCCTACGGGAATCAGGGCCTCTCCCCGAATCCCATGTGTGTGGCTGATGAGCAGCAGGATGATCATCAGGCCGCCAGCGATTGCGACCGCCGATGAGTTGGCCAGTCCAAGAGCTCCGCTGAAGAAAAGTGCCAACAGAAAACACACGACCGCGCCACCAAGAATGCCGACGTCCTTGAACATTTCTCCGATGCTCAAACCCTTCTGCGAGGCCTCGGATTTGGGCATGTGCTGACCGAGGAACAGAACGCCGTAGAACAGCGTTGGGATCAGGAACAAGCCGAGTTGCGTCTTCCAATGCCAGCCGAATTTCTCGCCGAGCACCCAGCCGATCGCCCCCCCGATCACCAATCCCGCGGGCCAACTGGCGTGCAGGATGTTGAGATAGTGCGTGCGGTTCTTCGGAAACAGCGTCGAAACCAGCGGATTGGCCACCGCCTCGAGCGTGCCGTTCGCCACGGCAAAGATGAACGTTCCCCAGTAAAGAAAATTGTAAGCCACCGCTTTGGCCTGCCCTTCCATCGCGGCGAACGTGACGAACGCCGAAAGCACGTGGAAGGCGAAGGCCGCAATCACCAGCTTGCCGTAGCCCAGCTTGTCGCACACCACCCCGCCGATGATGATGCCGAAGCAGAAGCCGGTGAAACCCGCGCCGGTGATGGCCCCGAGTTCCGCGCCGGTGAAGCCGAATTCCGCGCCCCAGTTGGCGAGAATGCCGCCGCGGACGCCGAAGCCGATCCCGGCCGCCAGGATTGCAAAGAAACCCGCCCATAACAGGCGGCCCGCGTTGGGAGCTATACCATCTTGTCTGATGTTCATGGTTGTCGAGGTTGGGTGCTTGGGTGTTTGGGTTGGTGGGTTCTCATTGGCACCGGGCTTCAGCCCGGTGTTCGAGCGAACAGAAGACGCGCAGCCGCTTTAGCGCGCATAATTCATGGCCCTGCCGGCAAGAACGCGCCCTGCCGGTTCGTAGCGCAGGTTTCCAACCTGCCGTATCGCCGACTCCCAGTCGGCCAGTCGCCCGTGTAGATGCTGCGGACGGCGGGTTGGAAACCCGCGAGATCCCGACGCGTCGCGAGAAGCCTGCGCTGCTCGGCCGGGCGTCCTGCCAGGTGTGAAACGTCCGGGTTGGCGGCTTCTTGGCGTGACGAGAAAGCCGTTGAAACGGCTCAACAGTTTCGGGGCAACCGCACACCGGGCTGAAACCCGGTGCGGATGAGATCCGTTTCAATGGCACGGTTTCCATGCGGGCGACTAAAGCGTGAACGCCGGCAGTTTCACAATCGCGCCGCCCTTGAGGGCGGACTCGTGCGCGCAGAGGCCCACGCACGTCCAGTTGGCGGACTGTTTGGCGTTTGGGAACGGATCGCGGTCTTCAACCAGTGCCATCGCGAATTCGTGCGCGAGATGCGGATGCGACCCGCCGTGACCGCTGCCTTGCGTGAAGCTCAAATGCGTCTTCTTGCTGGCGTCGTAAACACCCTGCGTCGTGTACCTGGCGATGCTCTTGGGGAGGCGATGCGCGAAGTCGGGACATTTCACCGGCTTGGGAATCTTCGGCTCGGGCAGTTTGGCCGTGTGCATCACGAGTGGCTCATGTTCGATGAGCGGCCACTCAACGGATTTCTTGGTGCCATAGACATCAATGCTCTCGCGGTATTGGCGAGCGGTGTCGAACAGGCTGCGGATGATGCGTGCGCTGACATCGCTGCCGCGGAACTTGATGTGCGCGGTTTCGACGGCGAAGGGACTGCCGTATTTCTTGATGAGTTCCTTGCGAATCGTGCCGCTGCCGAAGCAACTGACGTATTCGGCAGGTTTCCCGATGAGGCCGGCGACCGGCCCGACGCAATGCGTGGCATACCACATCGGCGGCAGGCCGGGCCAATAATTGGGCCAGCCGTCCATGTCCTGCTGATGGCTGGCCTGCACGAACTGGAGCTTGCCGAGTTCGCCCTTGTCCAGCAGCTCCTTCATGAAGAGGTATTCACGGGCGTAAACGACCGTCTCCATCATCATGTATTTCAGCCCGGTGCGTTGGGCAAGGTCCACGATCTTCCGGCAATCGGCGATGCTCGTGGCCATGGGCACGGTGCAGGCGACGTGTTTGCCGGCCTTGAGCGCCGCGAGGCTCATCCAGGCATGGTCGGGAATCGGCGAGTTGATGTGGATGACATCAACGTTCTTGTCCTTGAGCAGCTTGTTGAAGTCCGAGTAGCGGACTTCGACATCGAAATAGTCGCCCACCGCGTTGAGCTTTTGTTCATTGCGCTGGCAGATGGCGTAGCAATGGGTGTGAGGATGCTTTTGCCAAAGGGGGATGAATTCCGCGCCAAAACCCAGACCGACGATTGCGACATTGATCTTTTTTGTGCTCATCTGAGTGCGTTCGCTCGGGTCAACGAGCCGCGGAGGCGGTGCGTTTTTGCAGGCACAAACGACCGCGGTGTGCGCCGAATACACCCGTCCGACGCGCAACTGTCAACGCAAAATTCCCGGGCAAGGGAGGTCAAACTCACTCCTCCGCAAACAGGTATTCCAGGTCAGCCTTCGACAGGCTGCGGGCGAAGCCTTCCTCGCCCAGCACGTCGGCAATCGTCTGGGCCTTGCTCTGTTGGAGTTCCCAGATTTTTTCCTCGACCGTGCCGGGCGCAATCAGGCGGTAGGCGTTGACGGTCTGGGTCTGGCCGATGCGATGTGAGCGGTCAATGGCCTGGGCCTCGACCGCGGGATTCCACCAGGGATCGTAAAGCACCACGTAGCTGGCGGTGGTCAGGTTCAAGCCCGTGCCCGCGGCGCGCAGGCTCAACAAAAACACGCCCGGGTTCGGATCGTTCTGGAACGCGTTCACCACTTCCTGCCGGTCCTTGGTCTGGCCGGTGAGAATGTGCGTGGCGATGTTGCGCGTGCGACATTCCTTCTCGAGCAAATGCAGCATCTGCACGAACTGCGAGAAGACGAGCACCTTCTGACCCTCGGCCACCAGCGAGTCGAGCAACTCGAACAGCGTGTCGGTCTTGCCGCTCGGGGAATCGTTGCCGACCAGTTGCGGATGGCAGCAGACCTGGCGCAGGCGCGTGAGCGCGGCCAGCACGTGCATCTTGCTCTTGTTGAGTCCCTGTTCGGCGACGGCCTGCATGATCTGGTCGCGGCTGCGGCGCAGTTCGGCGAGGTAAAGTTTCCGCTGCTCGTCGCCCAGCGGACAATCGCGGCGCTGCTCGATGCGGTCGGGCAAATCCTTGGCCACATGCTTCTTCAAGCGGCGCAACAACAGGGGACGCAGCTTCGCGGAAAGGCGTTTCCGGGCGATGCGCTGGGCGGATTCGGCGTCTTCGACGCCTTTCGGCTCGTAGGTTTCCAGGAATTGTTCCTGGCTGCCGAGGTAACCGGGCTGGATGAAGTCCACGATGCTCCACAGGTCGAGCAGTCGGTTCTCGAGCGGCGTGCCCGTGAGCGCGAGGCGATGCTCGGACTTGAGTTGCTTGACCGAATGGGTGACCTGCGCGCCGGGGTTCTTGATGAATTGCGCCTCGTCGAGAATGACGGCGCGGAAGGCAAATTTTTGAAGTTCCTCGAGGTCGCGCCGGAGCAGCGCATAATTGGTCACGATCAAGTCGTGTTGCGGAATTTGTTTGCGCAGGTTGTGCCGCGCGGCGCCGCTTTCCAGCACAAGCACCTTGAGGCCGGGCGTGAAGCGTTCGGCTTCGCGCCGCCAGTTGTGCAGCACGGACGCCGGGCAGATGACGAGCGAGGGCTTGGGGTTCTTGCGATTGCGCTCCTTGAGCCACGCCAGCCAGGTGAGCGTTTGCAGCGTTTTGCCCAGGCCCATGTCGTCGGCCAGAATGCCCCCCAGTTTGATCTGGACCAGGTGCGCGAGGAAATCGAAGCCGTCCTTCTGGTACGGACGCAACTCCGCCTGCATGGCGGACGGCAAATCCACTGAGGGAACGCCTTTGAAGTCCCGCACGCGCTCGCGCAGCGCCTTCGCCGCGGGCGAATCGGCAAAGCGTCCCAGTTCCTCCTCGCTGAGGTGCGCGACGTTCTCCATGCCCACCTTCTGCGGCACGGCGATCAGCCCATCCACACCCATGTCCGCCATCGCTTCGTGCGCGGACTGCACGGCGGCGGTGTCGAGTTCCACCCAGCCGGAGTTGGGCAGTTTGACGAAGCGGCCCGTGGCGGCAGCCAGGCGTTCCAGGTCCGCCTTGCTCAACTTCATGCCCTCGGCTTCCCACTCGGCGGAAACGGCCAGCCAATCAATGCCGCTGCCTTTGACAATCAACTTGGGCTTGAGCCGGCGCGGCGTCAGGAACAAACGATGAAAGGCGGGATTGCCCAGATACTCCGCCTGCTTGGGACGCTCCGGCCAGGCCTGCGCCAGCGAGCCGAGGAAATTTTCGTTGGCATCGCCCGTCCACAATCCCGGTTCGGTGGTGAACCAATCCAGTTTGCGCAGCCATTGGATCGCGGCTTCCAGGCGCGCGTCGTCGAGAATCTCCGGTTTGTCGCCCGGACGCCGGCGGCGGTCCTGCGGCAACCACTCCTGCCCGGTCCACGACCACAAACTCTGGTCCCGCTGGCTCCTGGCCAGCAGCCGGAGACGAACGGTTTCATCCAGCAATTCAAAAACAAACTGCGGCGACGCCGGATGCGCCACGCAAAGTTGTTCCCAGTTCACACCGCGATTCGTCTGCGACCTGCGCAGGTGCATCAGCAGGCGGTGACTGAGCTTGCGGACGGGAACCGAGGGCTTCTGCGACCAACGCTCCACCACCGTCAGGGGTGGGGCGTTGCGCAGGAGATAAAAGGTGTTGCCGGCAAGAATCAACGGGGGTTGCCGGTTGAAAAACTTCACCTCGCCCAACCCGACGGTTTCGCCGCCGGACAGCGCCAGCCGGTGGGTGAAGGCCAGTTCCCGGTCGCCGTTCTCCAAGTGGGGTTCGAGCGAAGCGATCTGGCCGTGGAATTGCAGCGGCTTGCCATTGAGCGCGAGCACGAGCCGGTTCGTATCACCCCAACGCGCGAGCCAGTGAAGCAATTCCACGTCGGACAACAGGAGCGTATCGCTGCCATCCTGTCGGGTGCGGTGGGTTTCGGCCAGCCAGGCGATGAACTCCCAGTCCGCCGGCGGAAACAATTCCTGCTCGTGGGCGGCGCGCATGGCCAGGTCCACCAGGTCGCGCAAGGTGCGCGTCTTTTCTCCCGTGCGCGGACGGAACAGTTGGAACTGCACGCCCAAACGATGCCGCGCCGGGTGGTCTTCGTCCGGTACCGGTTCGCACACGACCCGCAACGTGGCGCGGGGCACGTCCAGATGGGGCGGGGTGGCGGGAAACAGCCAGTTCTCCAGTTCCTGCACCAGCTTCAATTCCTGCTCCGCCTCCTCGGCCCGGGCGAAACGCTCCGGATTGGCGTGCGCGGTCAGTTCATTGGGCAGCGAACGTTTGGCCCGCAGAAACAGGAAGGCCAGTTCCTCCAGCCGCGCGGGGCCCTGCGCCGCCAGCATCCGCGGCCACCAGTCGGTGCCGGGAAAATCCTTCCGGGAGAGCGAAAGCTTCTCAAAGTAATCCTCGAGCAACAGCCAGGCGCGTTGCGAATCCGGGCAGACGGCAAAGCTGCGCAGGATGTCCTCCCGCTCGGCCACCGCGGCCTTTGAATCGGACAACTCGCGGCGCAAATCCGCCAGCGCCCCGTAGGTCTGGGAGAGCACTTTGTGGTGTGCATCGTATTTTGACGTGCTCGCGGTACGCGAACCGTTCCCGCTTTTGACTGAAACTCTGGCCATCTGATTTTTACCCGTGTAAGGGATTATCATCTCGCCATGAACTGCCGTTTGGGTCAATCAGATTTCTGAAATTTTTTGGTTGAGCGGCGCATTTCAGTTCTTCGCGAGTCTGCCGGGCTGAGGGAGTGGCGGTTTGCCAGCCGCCCAGTGGGCCGAGCGGCTGGTAAGCCGCCGCTCCAAGGTCTTTGTCACTGAGTCCCCGCCCGAATCTGCCACAGGCTCGTGATCCAAAAGCTGGAAGAGTGCGGCGCGACCAAGCCGGAATCGAAGCGCGACCATGCGCCTCGCCGGCCCAAGCGAAAAGGAGTGAAGGAGACGGGAAGGCTTTATCACAGCGTGAGCAGTATGCTTCACTCGCGCTGCACGGTTCAGACAGTGCATGGTTCGGACGGTTGCGTTGCGGCGAGGTCGGAAGCATACTCCGGCGCAAGCTTTATGACCCCGGAAGTGAAACACTTGACGCTGCCTGAACTTGAGGCCGGAATGGAAGCGATCCTGCAATCGCCCAAGGACCACGGCGTGCTGGAACTGATTGTGCGCCGGCCCGAAGTGGAAGCGCGGGAAGTTCTGCAAGAGGGCGAACTCGACCCCGCTTGTGGTCTGAAAGGTGACAATTGGAAGAGCCGCGGCAGTTCCAGCACGCCCGATGGTTCGGCAAACCCCGAGATGCAGCTCAACATCATGAATTCCCGCGTCGTGGCCTTGCTGGCGCAAACGAAGGACCGCTGGCCGCTGGCGGGCGACCAATTGTACGTGGACCTGGATTTGAGCACGGAAAACTTGCCGCCCGGGACTCGACTCTCTCTCGGTTCGGCCACCATCGAAATCACCAGTCCGCCACACAATGGCTGCATGAAGTTCAAATCTCGTTACGGTGCCGACGCCTTGAAGTTCGTCAATTCGCCGACGGGCAAACGTCTTCACCTGCGAGGCCTCAACGCGAGGGTTCTCCGACCGGGGGTCATCCGGGTGGGTGATCTGGCAAAAAAGATTTGATATGCACCGAGTCATCCAGCCCGGCAGGCACTCTCGATTCTTTCTCATCTCTTGTGCGCAACATCGGGCCGATTAAGCCTGAACTGTAACCCTCCGGCTTGGAGGATTGATCGTCTGTCATGTTGACTCTTCTCTATCATTGAAGTGTCAACCCCTTTACCATCCAAGTCAGTCTCACGGACTGGTCGTAAGGACAGCACGCTCAAGGCACATCCCGATCCCCTGGCATTGAGGGCATTCTCAATGCCGACGATTACGCCAGCTACAAGGCGTTGTCGGCACAAGTCCGCCAGAGTTGTCTGGTCCGTGCGGTTGTTGGTCCGAATAGCCTTTGCTTCATGCCGAAAAGACGGGTATTTTTCACAGCATGAACGCGAATCTGCCAATCGAAGTTGACCCGGAGATCATGAGCGGTGCGCCGGTGTTTCGCGGCACGCGGGTGCCCGTGCAGTCGCTGTTTGAATATCTGGAGGACAACTTGTCACTGGATGAATTTCTGGACTGCTTTCCAACGGTGAAGCGCGAGGATGCGATTGCGGTGCTCGAACACAGCAAGAGCGGGTTGCTTCAGGACATTCACGCGTGAAAGTCCTGTTTGACGAATGCATGCCTCAACCGCTGCGCCGCCTGCTGGCGGATTTTGAGATTTCCACGGCGCAAGAGATCGGCTGGGGTCGCGTGAAGAACGGCGAATTGCTCAGGCGCGCGGAGGGTGTTCGATGCGTTCGTGACTTCAGACCAGCAGCTCAAGTATCAGCAGAATCTGAAAGGCAGGCGGCTGGCGATTCTGGTTCTTTCAACGAACCGCTGGCCGGTTGTGAGAGCCAAGGCTGCGGAGATCATCGCGGCGATTCAGGCATTGAAACCGGGGGATTCCGTGGAGTTGGCCCTGTGAATCTTTGTGGAAGAAGACCGAGGACTTTGGATTGATTGAACAGAAAGTGGTCCCGCAGATTCGCATATTCACACAACGGACAAGAGCAACACCCCTGAACTCCTGAACTCCCGTCGCTGAGCGAAGCCGAAAGGTTCCCGAGCAGGAGATTTTCACGGTGACGCTGCCGGAGCATTTTGAGACGAGTCACGTCTAACGGCATGGAGTTATGACAAAGCACATTGTTTTTGCCCTGATGGGGTTGCTGGCGTGGAACGCATTCTCAGCCGAGCCGCCCGAATACGCATCGCTCAAGGCTGAAGCTGAGAAGTTCTACGCCGACGGCTCTTACGCCAAGGCCCACGAGCTTTACGCGCGGGCCCTGGTGATGTCGAACCTCTCGTCGAACGAGGCGCGCTGGGTTTCCTTCCGGCATGCCGACTCGCAATGGCGCTCGCAGGCTGGCACGCAAACCGCCGACACCACCAGACTCGACCAGGCGCGCGAACGGCTGGAGCAGTTGTTGCGCGAAACGAAACGCGCCGAGGATCGCGACCAGACCTGGGCGGAAGTGCAGGAATCGCTCGCGGACTTTTTCTGGACGCGGCGCGGTCAGCAGAACTGGGGGCAGGCCTGGCCGTATTACCAACAGGCGCTGGACTGGTGGGCCGGCGCGCGGGACATCGAACTGGCCCGCGAGCGCTATCTGAAGATCGCCTGGCGCATGGCCCGGCCTCCGGGTGTGCAGCGCGATTACTACTACGGTTACTGGGGCAACCAAATCCCGCTTGATGTCCTCGAGAACGCGTTGAAGATCGCGCAAACCGACGAGGACCAAGCCCACGCGCACTATCTCATCGCCACCACCTTGCGCAATCAAGGCGGCGATTACGAGCAACGTGCGCGGGTCGTGGACGAGTTTGAAGGCGCGCTCAAGCTGGGCAAGAAAACGGATTGGTATGATGACGCGCTTTACCATTACGCCGAGTGGATGCAAAGCCAGGGCCGCATCATCGTGTTGCCGGACGGCAACTGGCGGCAGGAACCGGATTATGTGAAGGCGCTCGAACTGTTCCGCCGGCTGGTGAACGAATTTCAGAAAGGCGAGACGCGCTATTGGGATCAGGCGCAGCAGCAGATCAAGAACATCACCCAGACCCAACTCGGCGTCAGCGTAGGCAACATCTTTCTGCCGGATTCGGAGATTCCATATCACTTGAACTGGCGCAACGTGAAGTCAATCGAGCTGGCGCTGTATCCGGTCGATTTGAGCCGGGACGTGAAGCTCAGCGATCAGCGGCAAGCTTGGCTGCAATCCATTGACGTCGGCTCGCTGGAAAAAATCAAATCATGGACACACAACACCAAGGACAAAGGCGACTACAAGCCCGGCAACGAGGCGGTGCGTTTGGACGGAAAACTCAAGCCTGGTGCTTACGTGCTCGAAGCCAAAGCCGGCGGCCAGGAGGCGCGCGATCTGATCCTGGTGACGGACGCGTCGCTGGTGTTGAAGACCTCGGGCAAACAGGCGCTGGTCTATTTCTGCAACGCCCTCAACGGTTCGCCGCTCGCCAGCGGCAAGGTGAAACTCTGGGAGCGCTGGCATGAAAACAACACCTGGCGGGCGCGCGAGCAGTCGAAAGAAACCGGCCAGGACGGGATCGCGGTCTTCGATCTTGCCACGCGCCAGAACAACAGCGTCGAACTTTTTGTCAGCGCGATTGTCAACGACCGTCAGGCGTTCAGCCCCGGCAACAGTCACTGGTCTGGGCGCAATCTAGATCCGTGGCGCATTTATGCGTTCACTGATCGTCCGGCGTATCGCCCCAAGGAAACGGTGAGCTGGAAGTTAATTGCGCGCCGCCACAATGGCTCGGTCTATTCCACGCCAAGCGATCAGGTTATTGAGTTTGAAATCACCGATCCGCGCGGCACGAAGGTCAAGGCGGACAAGGCCACGCTCAACGCGTTCGGCAGCGCGTGGGGCGCGCTCGAACTGACCGAGCAGATGCCGCTCGGCGAATACCGCGTGCAGTTCTGGGACGCCGGCCGCAAGACTGGCATTGGCAACGCAACTTTGTTCCGGCTCGAAGAATACAAGTTGCCCGAGTTCAAGGTGAGCGTGAAAACACCCGAGGATGACGGCAAACGAAAATCCTTCCGCCTCGGCGAGAAGGTCGAGGTGGAAATACAGGCCGATTACTACTTCGGCGGCGCGGTGGCGAACGCAAGCGTCGAGGTGCTCGTTCACCAAAATCCGTTCTATCACTACTGGCCCAAGCCGCGCGAGTTCCCATGGTTTTACGAGGACATGGATCAATCCCACGCCAGTCGCCGGTGGTATGGCGGCGGCCAGGTCGTGAAGCGCGAGACGCTCAAGACCGATGCGACCGGCAAAGCCACGCTCACTTTCGACACGCCGCGCGGCGCGGGCCAGGATTTCGAGTATCGCGTCGAGGCGCGGGTGACCGATGCGAGCCGGCGCGAAATTGTCGGCACCGGCAGCGTGCGCGTGACGCGGCAACGCTACTACGTTTACGCGAACGCCGACCACAATCTCTACCGCCCGCAGGACAAGGTCGGAGTGGAATTCAAGGCGCTCGACGCAAACGATCAGCCGGTGGTCACGGAGGGCACGATCAAAGTCACGCGGGATTACTGGTGGGAAATCTGGATCCGGCCGGACGGACGGGAAGTCAAAGGCGATGAGCTGAAATCCCTGCGCGACAGAGCCGCCATCTGGCCGCCACCTCCCACGCGGCCCAACGAGCCAGGCTGGAGACTCAAGTTCCGGGGTTACGAGCACGACGACATTCTCACACGCACACTCAAGACGGACACGAACGGCGTGGCGGAGTTCAACTTCACGCCGGAACGCGATGGCTACTATCGCGTTGCATGGACGAGCGAGGATGAAATTGCAAAACAGAAGAATCAGGTCGCCAATCCGATTCGCGCCGAAACCACGGTCTGGGTTTGCAGCGGCCAGACGACTGAACTGGGATACCGCTACCAGGGTGTGCAGATCATCGCGGACAAGGACACGTTCCGCGTGGGCAACGAGGCGCCGATCATGCTCGTCGCGCCCACCGCCGACCGCTACGTGCTGTTCTCGGTCGAGGGCGAAGACCTTTACAGCTATCGCCTCGTCCACATCACGGGAACGGTTAAGCTGATTGACCTGCTCATCGAGGAGAAACACGTGCCCAACATCTTCCTCGGCGCGGCGTTGGTAAGCGACCGGCAGATGTTCGTGGACACGAAACAGATTGTCGTGCCGCCCACGAAGAATTTCCTGACGGTGGACGTGCAACCCGACCGACCGCAATACCAGCCGCGCGAGGAAGGCACATTGACCGTCACGACGAGGAACGAGGAAGGCAAGCCCGTGCCCGCGGAAGTTTCGCTGAGCTTCGTTGACGAATCGGTCTTTTATATCCAGAGCGATTACGCCGGCGACCCCAGGAGATTTTACTTCGGTGAAAAGCGCGCCCAATACGTTCAAACGCAGAGCACGTTTCAACAAAAGGCCTACGCGAAGCTGGTCGAGTGGGCGAACGACCAGTTGATTGATGACCGCGAAAAGCTGCGAAGAGACTCACGAAGCCGCGATCAGGCCGCTTGGGAGGAAGGACGCGATTTGGGTTTCGCGAATCGCCAGGACATGGAATCGGACGAGCTTGGCCGTGGTGTGCCGAGACGTGAGATGGTCAAATCTGCCGGAGCGTTTTACGCGCGCGGTGTAGTAGCCTCGCCGGCGCCCGCTTCCATGGCGCTTGCTGGTGCTGTTGCCGAAGACAAGGCAATGGCACCCGCAGAAATGCCACCCGGACAGGAAGCCGCCGTCCAAGTTCGTTCAGATTTCCGCTCCACGATTCTGTGGCAGCCGGATGTGATGACCGACAAAAGCGGCATGGCGACGGTAAAGGTGAAATATCCCGACTCGCTCACGGGCTGGAAGGCCACGGCGCGTGCGGCGTCGGCGGGAAATCAATTCGGCATCGCCCACACGACCACGCGCACGAAGCAACCGCTCATTGTTCGCCTGCAAGCGCCACGGTTTTTTGTGGTGGGCGATCAAGTCGTCATCTCGGCGGTGGTGAACAACAACACGGATGAGGCGATGGAGGTGCGTATGGCAGTGGAGGCAAGTGGCCTTGTCGTAGGACAGGCGTCGCGCCTGTCTCCATCTGAAAAGAACTCCAAGAAATTTGAGACAGGCGCGACGCCTGTCCTACAAGTGAGCGTGCCCGCCAACGGTGAAGCGCGCGCGGATTGGAAGTGCGAGGTCAAGACGGCCGGCGAAGTGAAACTCAAGGTCACGGGGCGCGGCGGCAAGCATTCCGACGCGATGGAGAAAACCTACGTTGCCTACGAACACGGGATCGAGAAATTCCTGACCAAGGCCGGCAAGGTGCGCGGCAACGACATCACGGTGAAGCTCGATCTGCCCCAGGAACGCAAGGCGGGTTCAACCTCGCTCACCGTGCAAGTCACGCCGAGCCTCGCGGTGACGATGCTCGATGCGTTGCCCTATTTGATTGATTACCCGTATGGCTGCACGGAACAAACGATGAGCCGTTTTCTCCCCGCGGCCATCACCGCGAAAACACTTCGCGATGTCGGCCTTGATCCCGAAGACGTGATGGGCCGTGTGTTTGGAGGGATTGAAAGCCGGACGACAGGCACACCGGCCTCTCCACGCCAAGGCACAGAAAAGAACCTCGCGGAACTCGACAAGATGGTAACGGCGGGGCTGGATCGGCTCTACGATTTCCAGCATGGCGACGGTGGCTGGGGCTGGTGGAAGGAAGGCGAAAGCGATCATTGGATGACGGCTTATGTGGTGTGGGGTCTTTCGCTCGCTCGCGACGCGAAGATTTCCGTGAAGGAAGACGTGCTCAGTCGGGCGAAGGATTTTCTGGCGAAGGAAATCGTCGAGGAAGAGGAGAATCCGGATATGCAAGCGTTCATGCTGCACGCGCTGGCGGTTTACTACGCGCCATTCCGGGACCGGTTGACGGGCACGTCCATTCCCAAGGCTCTCGAAAATCTGTGGACCAAGCGCGACGCGCTCAATGCATACACCCGGGCGCTCCTCGCCTTGGGCGCGCATCATCTCAACGACGCGGCCAAGGCAAAGACCCTGATCGAGAACTTGGAGAACGGCGTCAAGCGCGACGAACGGCCCGATACGTCGGTGCTCGTCGGCGGCAAACCGGACAACGCGGGCGTGATGGGCACGGCGCATTGGGGCGAGGACGGCATTTACTGGCGCTGGAGCGACGGTGGTGTGGAAGCGACGGCGTTTGCGCTGCGGGCGCTGCTGACGATTGATCCGAAAAACAAACTCATCGAACCGGTGACGAACTGGCTGATCAAAAACCGCCGGGGGGCGCAATGGAGCAACACGCGCGACACCGCCATCGTCGTGCTGGCGATGAACGATTACGCCCGCGTCAGCGGCGAGTTGAAGCCGGAACTGGAATACGAGTTAATCGTGAACGGAAAATCCATCGCAAAGAAGAAAGTCAGCGGGGCGGACGTGTTCAACGCGCCCAGCCGGTTTGCAATCGAACCAGCGCTCATCAAGGATGCGAACGAGATCCGCATCGTTCGCAAGCAGGGCGACACGCCGGTTTACTTCGCCGTGGAAGGAAAGTTCTTCAGCCTTGAAGAACCCATCACGCCGGCGGGCAACGAGATTTTCGTGAAGCGCGAGTATTACAAGCTCGTGGGCCGGCCGACGCTGCTCAAAGGTTATGTTTTTGACAAAGAGCCGTTGCGCGATGGGGAGTCGGTCAAGAGCGGCGAGCGTGTCGAAACGCTTATCACCATCGAGGCCAAGAACAATTACGAGTATCTGGTCTTCGAGGATTTGAAGCCCGCCGGCTTCGAGGCCGTGGAAATTCGCAGCGGCGAATCGCTTTATGCGCGCGAACTCAAGAGCCGGGCGGTGGAGCGGAAGTTCTCAAGTCCACAGTCCGGAGTCCAAAGTCCACAGTCTGCCGCCGCGTTGTCCGCGCCGCGCAACACCGCGTCAATCGCCGCCCGTCGCGTCACAACGCGCCCCACGCCCACGCCGGTTGCCTCGGAGGAGGAGAATGATTTTACGGGCCGCTCGCGCTGGGTTTACCAGGAACTGCGCGACCGCAAGGTGGCGCTGTTCGTTGACAAGCTGCCGGAGGGCGTCTGGCAAATCCGTTACGACCTGCGCGCGGAAGTGCCGGGAGAATTTCATGCGTTACCAGTGGTCGGTCACGCGATGTATGTGCCGGAAATCCGGTGCAACGGGGCGGAGTTGCGGGTCAAAGTGAGTGAAAGCTCGCCGTAATTTACTGATACTTGCATAATATAGTGAGTTCAGAAGCTCAAATCAGCCTGCTTCCAGAAGGCGGCAACGAGGGTGGCTTTGCGGCGTTGGGCCTGGCGCAGTCCTTGCCGGGCCAGCCAGTGCAGTTG
>WYBW01000160.1 GCA_011525685.1 Verrucomicrobiia bacterium | reverse complement strand
GGAACCCCGCAATGCACGCCAACTGCACAAGGCCGCCGGCGCGGCGTTCGCCGCCGTCACACCCGCCGACTGCCATGGATTCTTTTTCCACGCAGGATACGCTACATGATTGATGGAAACGTTCTAACAAACAGTAACACCATGAAAACCAAAACCATCGCCACCCTGGCAATCCTCGCCGCGCTGTCCTGGACCGCGCCGGCCAACGACATCATCTACCAAACGGGCTTCGAGCCGCCGACCTTCACCGCGGACCAACCGGTACGCGACCAGGACGGCTGGTTGAGCTATTGGTTCGGCAACGCCCAGCCAATCAGGGTTTCCACGGAAAACCCGCGCGACGGCACTCATTGTCTGCGCTTCAAGAGCGTCAACACCACCTGCTTCCGCCCAATCCTGACGGAAACGGCCGCCAACCCACCGTTGCGCCTGGAAGTGCGGGCCGACGTGCGCCTGGACGGTCCGCAAACCGGCACCGGCGGCACGCCGGAAGAGGACATCCTGAGCGCCAACCTCCTTGCCGTGGGCTTGCTGCCCAATGGGAACGTTCTGACGCTCGGCGGATTCTTTGTCTCCTCAGCCGGGAGAATCTGGGCTTACACCCCAGGCGAGTTTGGATCTGTTTACCATTACTCCGTCCCGGTAACCTTCGGCGCCTACCACTCGCTGCTGTTGCGCGTGGACTTCCTGGCTCTCACCGTAACCTACGTCGTGGACGGCGTGGAATTGGGTTCAACCCCGTTTTTTTTGGGCGGCCGTGATGAGTGAACAAATCTATGCCGGCTACCTTCAGCTTGCCGGTCCATCTCAGCCCATCAACACGCCGGAGATCGCCTACGATCCCGCCAACTACACCGCTTACTTCGACAACTTCAGCGTGGAAGCCGTGCCGAACTCAAGGAAACCATCATGGCTACGCCCGCCATCGTGGACAACAAACTCTACGTCCGTTCCGCCGGTCACCTCTGGGCGTTCGGCGATTGAGTGACGCCCGACATCGCCACGACGACAAGTAACAACCCAAATCGAAAGGAAACACCAAATGAAACCAACCTCCACCACGCGCTTCATCCTGCTGACCACCATTCTGAGCACGCTCTCATTGCGACTGGCCGCGGAACTCCCGGTCATTCTCGACGCGGGCTTTGACCCGGGCAGTGGGGCCAACGGCGCCATCGAGGCCATGCTGGCGCAACCGGACGGCAAGACACTGATTTTCGGCCAGTTCAGTCATGTGCAAGGCGTGGCGCGCCGTTTCGGTGCGCGACTCAACGCGGACGGCACGCTGGACCCGAGTTTCGTTGTCACCACCGTCAATCATGTGAGTTCGGGCTTTGATCTGGCCGGGCTGCCGGCGGTGCTGCAACCCGATGGGAAGGCAGTAGTAAGCTACTTCTTCCTTGATGCCTCGCGAACGCTGCGAACCGGCATCACCCGACTGAACCCGGACGGGACGCGTGACACGACCTTCAACGTGACACTGGGCGGTGGCCCCAGCCTCCTGCTTTCCGATTTGGCGCTCCAGCCGGACGGCAAGATCGTCCTCGGCGGTTGGTTTGAAACCGTGAACGGTGCCAGCCGCAGATATCTTGCCCGGCTCAACACCAACGGCACGTTGGACACGACGTTGAATGCCGGCACCAGCGCCTCCGGCCTCGCCGCCCTGGCCTTGCAGCCGGATGGCAAAATCGTCGTCGCTAGGAGTAGCTGGTCGAGCGGCGGCAGTTCCAATGCGTTGATGCGCTTCAACACGGATGGAACGGTGGACAACACATTCGAGCGCCCGTCTCCCTGGCACGCCAACGGACCGGTGTTCAAGCTCGCGATTCAGGCCGATGGGAAAATCCTCTACGCCGAAGAATCGCTGGAGGCCATGGGCGGCGTTGCGACGCGTCGGCTCGCGCGCCTCAATGCGGATGGTTCACTGGACACCAGTTTCGATGCCCGCCTGGTTGCGTTTCGTGTCCGAGCCCTCACGCCACTGGCGGATGGGAAGATTCTGCTGGGTGGGCGGGTGGAGTTCACCGATGGCACGGTGCAGGCCGTGGCGCGGCTGAACACTGACGGTTCGCGCGATCAAGCTTTCGACGTGGGCATTGACGCAAGCACGACACCCAACTTTGGCTTCAACGGCCCGTCGCCAGCCATTGATCAGATGGCGCTGCGACCTGATGGCAAACTGGTCCTCGCGGGCAGCTTCAAGGAAGTCAGCGGCGTCCAGCGGCCAGGGCTGGCGCGCGTTTTCACCAGCCCGACGGGACTGAACTCGCTGGATTTTGCGGCGGCCGCGCACGTCGCCAACGAAGACGCGGCCAACGTCATCCTGAGCGTGATCCGCCGCGGCGGCACCGGCTCGGCCGTGAGCGTGGATTTCGCCACCAGCAATCTGACCGCGCAAGCCGGCCTCGATTTCACTGCGGCCACTGGCACGCTCAACTTCGCGCCGGGCGAAACCAACCAAACCATCACCGTTCCCCTCCTCGATGATTCAGTGGTGGATGGGCCGAAAACGTTGCTGGTGATTCTCAGCAATCCCAGTGGAATCGAACTGGGCGCAGGCCGAACGGCTACTGTTGCAATTCGGGATAACGAACGGCCAGTGCGGGTGGATCCGAGCCTTGATCCGGGCGTCGGTGTGGCGACCACGAACCAGTCTGAAGTCGGCTATATCTTCGACCTCGCTCCCTTGACCAACGGCCAGATGTTGGCGATTGGCCGATTCACCCACGTGCAAGGCTTGTTGCGGCGTAATGTCGCCCGGCTCAATGCCGACGGTTCTGTAGATCCGGGTTTTGATGCCCACAACAGTCAAGGCGGCGTGAACGGCGTGATCTACGAGTTCGCAATCCAACCTGATGGCAAGATCGTCATCGGTGGTGAGTTTACCAAGATCGGCACGGTGGCGCGCAACCGCATTGCCCGGCTCAATGCCGACGGCTCGCTGGACACCACATTCAATCCCGGCAGCGGCGCCGACGACATTGTGGATGCCGTCGCGCTGCAACCGGACGGGAAGATTCTCATCGGTGGCTACTTCACCACGGTGGCCGGTGTGAGCCGGAAGAATGTCGCGCGCCTGAACGCCAACGGAACACTCGATGGCGCATTTAACCCGGGGGTAAGCCTGGGAGGCCTCATCACCTCAGTCACGACCATCGCCGTGCAATCGGATGAAAAGATCCTGCTCGGCGGCTGGTTCTCGCAGTTTGGCGGGGTAACCCACGACCGCATCGTGCGCTTGAACTCCAATGGCACGGTGGACGCGCGCTTCACTGCCGGTTTGCAGAACAACCTTCACGGTGCTTATAGCCTCAGCAAGATTGTCGTTCTGCCCAACGGGAAAATCCTGATCGCCGGCGAAGCTTTCAATCATGTGAACGGCGTACCGCGCATCGGCCTCGCCCGGCTCAACGCAGATGGGACGTTGGACACGGGTTTCGACGCGCGCTTGAGTGACTTCAACTTTTTCACGGGACTGGTGGGCCTCCCGGATGGCCGCGTTTATCTGGCGGGAGACATTTTATTCGAGGACGGCACGCGTCGTTGGGCCGCGCGCTTCAACGAGGATGGCTCGCGGGATTGGAGCTTCGAGGTGCCGCTTCCCGAAGGTCAGGGACTGAGCGAATTGGAGGTTCAACCGGACGGGCGTGTGTTGATCTCAGGATTTTTCACCTCGGTGGATGGTGTACCGCGCGCCGGCCTGGCGCGCCTGTTCCCGGACTCGCCAGCCCTAACGCAGGTCGGCTTCGTTGAATCCCAGTTCGCCGTGGATGAGGCCGACGGCACCGTCGAGGTTTCCTTGCAACGTTATGGAGACAGTTCCACTCCGCTCATCGTCAACGTGAACACCACGAACGTCACCGCGCTGGGGGGTGAGGACTATGCGGCTGTCTCGGCACTGGTGAACTTCGCACCTTTGGAAACGACCAGGACCGTCTCCATTTCGATTCTCGACGACACGCAAATCGAGGGGGAGCAGACTTTCAGGCTCCTCTTGGCGCAGTTGCCGGTGGGTGTGCTCCCGGGCGTCGCCGAAATGGAGATTCTGATTCGTGATGACGAGGCTTCGGGCAGCATGGACCGCAGTTTTTCGCCAACTTACGGTCTCAGCCAACCTGCGTCGGGCGCCAGGCCAGTCAATGTGTTTAATCTCGCGATGCAAGCGGATGGCAAGTGCTTGATTTGTTTCGAAGACAACTTTGCCGGTGGGAATCCGCCACCGAATGCGCTGATCCGGCTGCTACCGGACGGTTCGCGGGACACCACCTTCCCACTCATTCCAGCCGTTTATCAAGTCTTCCTGACTGCGGACGGAAAAATCCTCGCGCTTCAGGATATGGGCGGAACGAAGTTGTTGCTGTTGAATCCGGATGGCAGTCAGGACAGTGTCGTCAACGCGACGCCGAGCACGGATGAGTTTGTGGCCGGCGTCTGCCCATTGCCGGACGGGAAACTCGTAGTCTATGGATTCTTCTCCAGCATCAACGGTGTGGCGCGCAACAATCTCGCACGCCTGCTCTCCAACGGCGCAATGGATCCGAGCTTCAACATCGCCACGGGACCAGACAGCGGGGTGAATGCCGCGGTCCTGCAGCCGGACGGGAAGCTGCTGATTGGCGGAGCATTTGAAACCGTGCGAGGTGTGGCGCGCCGGGGAATCGCCCGGTTGAACGCGGATGGCACGGTGGACATGACGTTCACACCCGGCACCGGGTTCATGGACTCGGAAGCGGGATTTGGCTCGGTCTATCAACTCGCGCTGCAACCGGATGGCCGGGTGATCGCGGTGGGTTACTTCGATAGATTTAACGGTGTCGTGAGAAATAGAGTAGCCAGATTGAACAGCAACGGCACGCTCGACACGACGTTCAATGCCGGCACCGGCCCGATGAACGAAGGCTACCCAGCTCTCTTCGATCGCGTGACCCTGCAACCCGATGGGAAGATTCTCCTTAGCGGTGGCTTTCAGACCTTTCACGGCTTGCCTTATCCGGGCCTCGTGCGGCTCCGAGGTGATGGCTCGCTTGACGAATCCTTCCACCCCGGAAGCCCTGGGCTTGATGGCGGAGTAACGGCCCTGGTCCTGACTCCAGACGGCAACATTCTGGCGGGCGGCGGCTTCACTTCATTTGCCGGTTATCCCCGCTCCGGCCTGGTGCGGCTCAAAAACAATTTCGACGTCATCATCTACGGGCAATCGCGCCTTGACGCCAGCCGTGTCCAGATCACAGGACTGGCTCAAGCCGGTCGGAGCTACACGCTCCAGTCCAGCGAAAACCTGACGAACTGGACCGACCGAGATACCCAGGTCGCGACCGGATCAACCTGGGTGTTGGAAGATCAAGCAGCGGCAGGAGTGCCCGCTCGCTTCTACCGGGTGCTGAGGAAGTGAATCAGCCGGAAGATTCGTTGTTTCTTGAAGGCCATCTTGCCTGCCGATCAGAAGGCTGGCGGACTCGTGATAAGCTGCGGCGAGGCGCGAGAGGCACATTCATTTTCTGCTTTTCAGGACGCCGGCAACCTGAAAGGGTCAGTGCATCATTTCCCAATCATGAGCGACGTCACCCTGATCTTGGAACGCGCAGAGCAGGGCGATCCCGCGGCGGCGGATCAACTATTGCCCCTCGTTTATGCCGAATTGCGCCGGCTGGCCGCACACAAAATGGCAAATGAAGCTGCTGGTCACACTCTGCAACCCACGGCCCTGGTGCATGAGGCGTGGTTGCGGCTGGTCGGCAAGGAGGATCAGAAATGGGATGGCCGCGCGCATTTCTTCGCCGCTGCCGCCGAAGCCATGCGCCGCATCCTCATTGAGCGCGCCCGCCGCAAACAGGCTGTGCGCCATGGCGGCGGCCAGTCTCGGATGGACGTTGACGATCTCGAAATTGCCGCCCCGGTGCCAGACGACGAGTTGCTGGCTATCAGCGAGGCGCTCGACAAGTTCGCTGCCCGCGACCGGCAGAAGGCGGAGTTGGTGAAGCTCCGCTATTTCGTCGGCCTCACGCTCGAAGAAGCGGCCACCGTCCTCGGGGTGTCCGTCCCCACGGCCAGCCGTTGGTGGTCTTACAGCCGGGCGTGGCTTTGCCGGGAAATTGAACGGCAAGCCGGCGGCTCAACTTCCCGATAGGTTTCTGCCGAGAATTTCGCATTACAGGGCAGAAGACCCCATGCAGCCCGTTTGATGAGTGACGCTGAACAACGCGAAGAGGCCGTCTTTGAGGCCGCCCTGCAACTCCACGGCGCGCAGCGTGGCGCTTACCTGGACCAGGCTTGTGCTGGCGATGTCGTGCTGCGTGAGCGCATCGAGGGCCTGCTCGGCGCGCTGGAACGTGCCGGAGGGTTGCTGGATGAACCGGCCGTTACCCGCGAACAAGCCTCCCATGCCGTGTTGATCCCACCCACCGCACAACCCGGCGACCACATCGGCAGTTACAAACTGCTCCAGCAAATCGGCGAGGGCGGCTGCGGCGTGGTTTACATGGCGGAACAAACGCAGCCGGTCCGCCGGCGCGTCGCGCTCAAGATCCTCAAGTTGGGCATGGACACCAAACAGGTCATCGCTCGTTTCGAGGCTGAGCGCCAGGCGCTGGCGCTGATGGACCATCCCAATATTGCGAAAGTGCTTGATGCTGGTTCGACCGATACGGGTCGCCCCTACTTCGTGATGGAACTGGTGCGCGGGGTGAAGATCACCGAGTTCTGCGATGAGAACCGACTGCCGATGCGGCAACGGCTGGAATTGTTCATTCAGGTTTGCCAGGCCATTCAACACGCGCACCAGAAGGGAATCATTCACCGTGATCTCAAGCCGTCGAACATCCTGGTGACCGTGAACGACGGCGTGCCGCTGCCCAAGGTGATTGATTTCGGCATCGCCAAGGCCACGACAGGGCAGTCATTGACCGACAAAACGGTCTTCACCGCCTTTGAGCAATTCATCGGCACACCCGCCTACATGAGTCCCGAGCAGGCCATGATGACCAGCCTGGATATTGATACCCGCACCGACATCTACAGCCTCGGCGTGCTGCTTTACGAACTGCTCACCGGCAAGACGCCGTTCGAGGCCAGGGAACTCCTGCAAGTCGGCTTCGACGAAATGCGCCGAACCATTCGCGAGAAGGAGCCGGCGCGTCCCTCGACCCGCCTGAGCACGATGGTCGAAGGCGAACTCACGACTGCCGCCAAACGGCGCCACACCGAAGCGCCGAAACTCATTAACTTCGTCCGCGGCGATTTGGACTGGATCGTGATGAAGTGTCTGGAGAAAGACCGCTCGCAACGATACGAAACCGCCAATGGTTTGGCGATGGACCTCCAGCGGCATTTGAACAGCGAGCCGGTCGTCGCCTGCCCGCCGAGTGCTGCTTACCGGTTTCGGAAGCTGCTGCGCCGGAACAAGCTCGCCTTCATCGCTGTGGGTGCAGTGGCGGTGGCGCTGGTCGTTGGGCTGGCGGTTGCCTTATGGCAGTACACAGACAAGCGGAGGGCGTATGACCGGGCGGTCGCCGCCGAAGGTGAACAGAGCCGGCTCAGAAGGCAGGCCGACCGTGAAGCCAGCAAGAGCCGGCATGTGGCCACTTTCCTCGAGGAGATGCTTAAAGGGGTCGGGCCATCCGTCGCCTTGGGCCGGGATACCAAGATCCTGCGAGAGCTTTTGGACCAGACAGACGGACGAATCGCGCGTGAGTTAATGGATGAAGCCGACGTAGCGATCGAACTTCGCGACGTGCTGGTGCAAGTCTATCTTGAACTCGGCGATTACCAGCGCGCCGAAGCTTTGGCGCGCACAAATCTTGCCCAGTGCCGCGCCTACTACGGCGGGGACCATTCTGCTGTGGCGGACGCGTTGGAACGTTTGAGTCAGGCGCTGTTGCAACTGAGCCGGTTGTCGGAATCCGAGCCTTTGGTGTTGGAGGCGGTCTCGATGCGGAGAAGACTGGCGGGAACCAATCACGCCAATTATGCAAGTGCCCTCGGCGTTTTGGCCTCCCTGCGCCGTCAACAGGGCAGCGTGGCTGAAGCCGAGTCGTTGCACCGCGAGGCTGTAATCTGCTTCCGCAACTTGCGACAAACGAACTCCACGACTTTCGCGCAAGCCTTGGGCAACTTGGTGACGGCGCTTTACGAAGGCGGCAAGTTCGCGGAAGCAGAAACCAATCAGGTGGAAGCTTTGACTTTGCTGCGGAACCTTCTCCCTGGCGAACATCCCGCCGTCGGCCAGGCGATGGGTTCGCTGGCTGGCATCTACGAGGCGCGGGGCAATTTCGTCGAGGCCGAACGTGTGCAGCGCGAAGTCCTGACGATGAACCGGAAACTGCTCGGCGAAAACCATCCCGACCTGGCAAAGGACCTGAACAATCTGGCCGGCATTCTCGAGTCCCACGGCAGGCTGGTGGAGGCGGAAGGCCTTTATCGCCAAGCGTTGGCACTACGCCAGCAGCACTTTGGAACCGAGCACCAGTTGGTGGCAAGTTCCATGGGCAATTTGGCCAACCTGCTGCGAATGGAGGGGAAGTTGTCGGAAGCAGAACCGCTTCTGCGTGACGCGCTGGCGATTCAAAAGCGGATCCTAGGACCGGACCACCCGGCCGTTAGCGAATCATTGAATAACCTCTCGCTCATCCTCTATTTCCAGCAAAAGTTGGCGGAGGCAGAAGCCATGATGCGCGAGGCTCTCACAGTTCAAAGGAAGATCAATGAAGGTGACCATCCGGCGGTGGCTGCCATGCTCAGGAATCTGGGGCGCCTGGCACTCGATCAAGGCAAAGTCGCCGACGCCGAAACGGAATTCCGTGCGGCGGCTGCGATGCGAGGCCGGTTGGTGGGAACCAACCATCCGGGTTACGCAGCGGCGCTTAACGACCTCGCTTATGTGCTTCGCGTCCAAGGCAAGCTGTCTGAAGCCGAACTCCAGTTCGGCAATTCGCTTAACATCAAGAAACAGGCGCTGGGCACCGGACCCAACTACCAACCTGCCCGGCTTGACGACCTGGCAGTGGGCTACACACAACTGGCTTTGACGATGCTCACGCGGAGCAATTACACGGATTGCGAGGTCCTGGTCCGCGAGTGGCTGGAATTGGCCGGGCGCGCAATGCCTGATTCATGGCACACTTTCAACGCCCATAGTCTGTTGGGCGAAAGCTTGCTGGGCCAACGGAAATTCGCGGATGCCGAGCCAGCACTGCAAACCGGGTACGAAGGAATGAGCAGGAAGCAGAAGGAAATTCCTGCCGCGTCCAGACCGCACCTCGAGGCGGCGATTCGACGTCTGGTGAACCTTTATGTCGCATGGGACAAAGCCGCGCCCGATTCCGGCAAAGCCGAAAAGGCCACCGAATGGAGGCAGAGATTGACTCGACCCGAATCCACTCCGTGACCCTCACGCCTTGCCAACTCCGACGCAGAGGCACGGGATCAGAGGCAGAAGGCTGCGCTCCACCTTGCGGATAAGGCTTCGCCCCGAATTTGGCATTGCTGGCTGAACGGTCCAATTACAAATGAAGTAATCTTTCAAGACCCTACTGCTTGCCCTCGCCAAATCTGGTGGATGCGCGGAAATCACAATCTATTGCCGCCCATGATGGAAGGTTGGCTCGGCGCCGGCGTCACGTACCTCCAAGCTTCCGGCACAGTGCTGAACTGGGGATCCACCTACGCTGGGAAACGAGTGTTCCCAGGGTGCGGTTTATCTCTCGACAGATTCCGGCCTGACCTGGACTTTGGCCAACGCCCCTTCGGGAGCCTGGACAGGCGCTGCTGGTTTGGAGCCCCTCAAGCGCCCGTGAAAATTGCCGATAAGTTTTTACCGGCCATTTCGCATTAGTGGTTGAATGACCATCGAACCCATCAATTGACCATGAAAAACAAGATGCTCGCCCTGTGCGGCATTGCGCTTCTGATCACGCCGCTCGCAGTCACCGCCCAGCAATTCGGCGACTTCACTTACACTTCGGATGGTGCGACCATCACCATCACCGGCTACACGGGTCCGGGAGGTGCCGTGACGATTCCCGACACCATCCAGGGTCTGCCGGTCGTCAGCATCGGAGACCGCGCGTTTTACAACTCCACCCTGAGCAGCGTCACGTTTCCCGGCAGCCTGAACCAGATTGGGGAGTGGACGTTCTCCGCGTGCAACTTTCTGGTCGAGGTCACGATCCCAGACGGCGTGACCAGCATTGGAGAGGGAGCCTTCTCTGGCTGCATCAACCTGAAAGACGCCACAATTCCTGGCAGCCTCACCAACATCGGGTACGCGGCCTTCAGCAGTTGCGGGCTGACCAACGTCGCGATCCTCGAGGGCCTCACGCGCGTCGCGGATGAGATGTTCAGTTTCTGTTTCAGCCTGCAGCAGGTCACGCTTCCCAACAGCGTCGGCCACGTCGGGGCGCTGGCATTCCATGCCTGCACAAGCCTGACGAACATTGCGATTGGGAGCGGCCTTGCCAGCATCGGGGAAAATGCGTTCGTGTTGTCCCAACTGACTTCATTCACGGTGTCGCCGGACAATGCCGTGTATAGCAGCGCGGACGGTGTGTTGTTTGACAAGACCCAGAGCACGCTCGTCCTTTGGCCCGTTGGCAGAGCTGGAAGCTACACGACTCCCGGCAGCGTGGTCAGCATTGCGGACCGCGCGTTCCGTCGCAGCAGCCTGGCCAGCATCACGATTCCAGACAATGTTGTCACAATTGGAGCGGGGGCGTTTGACTCTTGTGGGAGCCTCGAAAACGTCAGCATCGGCAACGGTGTTACCAGCATTGGGAGCAATGCCTTCTATGACTGCACCATTCTGAGCAGCGTGACAATCGGCGCCAGCGTCACCAACATCGGCGACTGGGCATTTTTCTCCTGCCATAACCTTACCCACATAACGATCCCGGTCGGCGTGATCCGTATTGGCGATGCCGCCTTCTCAAGTTGCAGCCTGACCAACGTGACCATTCCGAACAGCGTCATCCACATCGGGAGCGATGCCTTCTCCGGCTGTCCGTTGGTCAGCGTAACGATCCCCAACAGCGTGACCAGAATCGGCGGGAATGCGTTCTTTGGCTGCGTCAACCTGACCAGTGTGGTGATCCCGAACAGCGTCACGAGTATCGCGGACGGCACTTTCGCCGTGTGCTTCAGTCTGACCAATGTCATGATCGGCAGCAGTGTCACGAGCATCGGAAACGGCGCTTTCGAGCAGTGCCAGAGCTTGCAGGGCCTGGCGATTCCCGACGGCGTTACGAGCATCGGGAGCCACGCGTTCAGCAACTGCGGCAGCCTGACGAACATCGCCATTCCGGACAGCGTCACGACCCTGGGCAGCGAGGCGTTCTCCGGCTGCGGCAGCCTCACTGGTGTCACGATCGGAAGCGGAGTCACGAATATCGGCCTGCGGGCATTTGGTGGTTGCGACAGCCTGGCGTCCATCACTGTCAACCCTCTCAATCCCGCCTATCTGAGTGCGGCCGGTGTGTTGTTTAACAAGCACCAAACCTGGCTCATTCAATGTCCCACTCAGAAAACGGGAAGCTACACGATCCCCAGCAGCGTCACCCACGTCTTGTCCGGTGCATTCTCCGGTTGCAGCCAATTGACCAGCATCTCGATTCCCGCCAGTGTCACCAACATTCAGGAGGGGGCGTTCGCGGCCTGCATCGGCTTGACCAGCGTGACCATTCCCGCCAGCGTCACCCACATTGCGGATGGCACATTCAACTATTGCACCGGCCTGAGATGTTCTCTGGGTTGTAAATGGCTTTTTCATAAAAGTTGTTCACACCGGTTTGGCCTGCGGTGACGTGAGGATTTGGATGACCCACGAGCCGTGTTTCTGCTGATTACGCGCATGCAG
>WYBW01000017.1 GCA_011525685.1 Verrucomicrobiia bacterium | reverse complement strand
GTTCGAAGAGTCTAACCGCCTTCATCCGCCGCCGTTCCAGTGCGGCGAAGTCTCGTTTCACACCTTTTGGATTACCCATATCGTTTTAGACAGCGACAGGGTAAAAGGTATCACTATATTATGCAAGTGTCAGTAGGCGGACCGTGACAGGGAGGTCAGTGGCGCATCTTTTCGTTGGCACGCCCAAAGCTTGAAAGGGCGGCACCGGCTGAATCCGGTTCGCACAACGAAGGCTATGATGACGATTCAGCAATACACACGGCTGCGGCCAGCGGCTGCGTCCGGGGCTGTACGCCGCGAGGACACCATTGTCCCGTTTGGCGCATGAACCAACCACGCAAAGGCGCTCAATTATGATCTGGTGGAACAACCTGCGGCTCAAAGCCAGCAATCCGCAAGCGCGGTGCAAGGCCGTCGAAAGCCTGGCCTCTTCCAACGACCCGCAGGCAATCGCCTCTTTGATGACCTGTCTGGAAGACGTGAACGCGCAGGTCCGCCGCGCCGCCGCCCAGGCCCTCGGCAATTTTCCGGACCCGCGCTCGACGGACGCCCTGATCACCACGTTGCGCGATTCCAACGAGGGCGTGCGCGAAACCGCCGCCACCGCCCTGGGAAGGCTGGGAGATGAGCGCGCGACCAATCCGCTGCTCTGGGCGTTGAAGGATGATTCCACCCATGTCCGGGCCTCCGCGGCGGGCGCCCTCAAAAACCTTGGCTGGAAACCCTCCACGGAGGAGGAAACCGCATTCTTCGAAATCGCCACGGGTCACACGGCGGCGGCGGCCCGCACCGGCGAGGCGGCGTTCGTTCCGTTGGTGGCTGAACTCAAAAATGACACCAGCTTTCTGCGCCGGGCGGCGGCCGAGGCACTGGAGAACGTGAACGATCCACGGCGCATCCAACCCCTGCTGGCCGCCGCGCGCGATCCCGACGCCACCGTCCGGGTTTCCGCCATTTATGCGCTGGCCAACGAAACCAGTTCCGAGGTCGCGGCCATGTTGATGAACAGCTTTCGCGACCACGACCCGCAGGTGCGGCTGGCGGCGGCGGAGGTGCTGTCCAAATGGGAAGACCCCAGCTACGTGCCCTGCTTCTTCGACTTGCTCGCCGACAGCCACTTCGAGGTGCGCCTCACCGCCGTGAAGTTTCTGGCCAAACGGCGTGATCCCCAGGCCGCCGAGGTGCTGATGCCGCTGATGCAGGATGCCGACAGCGACGTGCGCCTGACCGTGGCGCAGGCGCTGGGTGCGGTGGGCAACCCCATTGCCATCGAGGCGCTCGTGCTGGCCATGACCGACGAGGAACGCGCCGTGCGGGACGCTGCGGCGCTCGCACTCGAACAGATTGACGGCAACTGGGCCGGTTCCGAAGGAGCGCAGCGCGCCACCGCCCAACTTGAGACCTCGTTGCAGGATCGCCGCGCCTGGGTGCGCTCGGCCGCGATGCAGGTGCTGGCCCGCTTGCGCGCCCCGTCCGGGCCGATGCCCGCCAGTCCATGAATGTGAAGTCCAAAATCGCACCGGCCCGGTTTCAGTTCCGGCGGCCCGCCGGGCTGGGATTTGATTTCCCGTTGTCGTTTGGCGAGAATTGGCGGCGACCCGCCACGGCCGGAGAGCGAAGTTCCGACGGCAATGGAAACAGTTGCCCGTTCCGCTTCGCTGCGGCAAGGTTACGGTCGCATGACTACCAATCGAGCGCATGAAACGTCGTTGCGCCTGGACCGGCCTGAGTTGATCCGGCTGGCCCGGGCGTTCGCGTTCTCGCTCGCGCTGCACCTGCTCGTGTGGGGCACGTATTCGGTCGGCAAACATTTTCAACTCTGGCAGAAACTGCGCTGGCCTGCCTGGGCCGAACGACTCGTGCAACCGGCGGCCCAAACCGCCGCCCATCCGGAACGCCCGGAGAACACCCAGCCGCCGCTGATCTTCGTGGACGTCAGCCCCGCGCAGGCCACCAGCGAGGTGCCCAAGGACACGCCGTTTTACTCCGACAAGAACGCCCTCGCCGCCAATCCGGAACCCGAAGCGGACACCGACACGCCCAAGATCACCGGCACCCAGACCCAGGTGATCCGCACCGAGGACGTGCCGCGCAACCAGTTCGACCAGCTCATGCCGGACCCGCCCAAGCCAAGCCCCGAACCGGTCGAAGAAGCCCGCCCCAAACCGGTCAGCGCTCCGGGAGATTTGACGCTGGCCAAACCGGATTTGAATCCGCGCCCGGATCAGGGCGAAGCGGAGAGGGCTCGACCGCGGACCATCGCGGAGGCGATGGCTCGAAATCGGCTGGTCGGTCAGAAGATGAAACAGGACGGTGGCACGCGCCGCGAACGCCTCGAGGCATCGTTCGACACCCGGGCCACGCCGTTCGGCGCCTACGACCGCGCGTTCATTGATGCGGTCCAGTCCCGCTGGTACGATCTGCTCGACAACATGAGTTACGACGGTTACCGGCGCGGCATGGTGGTGCTCCGATTTCACCTGAACTACGACGGCCGCATCACGGACATGCAAGTGCTCGAAAACACCGTCACGGGAACGCTGTCCCTGTTATGTGAGAAGGCGGTGAGCGATCCGTCGCCCTTCGAGAAATGGCCGCGGGAGATGCGGCTCATGGTGGGCAAGGACTATCGCGAAATCAAATTCACCTTTTATTACAACTGACGACAGACTCCGCATGGCCGCCAGCCGCGGCGCAACCCCAAAGGCAACATGGAATTCTTTGTTTACATCCTGCTGATCGTGACCTCGGTGGTCGGACTGACCTTCATCGTGGAACGCGGCCTGGCGCTGCGCTGGCAAAAAGTCGTGCCGCCGGAGATCGAAACCGCCGTTGAGTCCTGCCAGACGCCCGAGGACGTGCCCATGCTGCGGCGCGTCACCGAACAACATGACGCACCCTTGAGCCGGCTGCTGCTCTTCGCCGCAAACCATCTCGACTGGCCGAAGCAGGACGTCGTGGACGCGCTGCAAACCCGCGCGCGTCACGAGATCGTGAAGCTGGAGCGCGGCCTGGTGGTGCTCGAAATCATCGTCGGCATTGCGCCGCTGCTCGGGCTGGTGGGCACCATTCTGGGGATGATGACCGCGTTCGGCGACGTCGGCCAGGCCGGTCTGGCCGACGCCTCCAAACTGGCCCAGGGCATCGCGCTCATTCTTCGCGCCACGCTCATCGGACTGCTGATCGCCATTCCCGCCTTGGTGGCATGGTGTTACTACACCAAGAAGGTCGAAACCCTGACGGTCGAAATGGAGACCCTTTGTGACGAATTCATCCGCCGCCAATATCGGGAGCTGGAAACGAAGTAACCATGCACTTCTTCATTCGCAAACGTCGCGGCACGCCCACGGTCATCATTGTGGCGCTGATTGATATTCTCATCGTGATGCTGATCTTCCTGATGGTCACGACCACGTTCAAACAACAGCCCGCCCTGCGTCTGGCGCTGCCGGAATCCAGCCAGGCCCGGAGGTCGGGCGCCAGCGAAAGCGTGCCGCTCATTGTGAGCATTGATGCCGAGGGGAATCTCCGGCTCGGTCCGAATGCCCTGCCTTTGACCGCCGATCAATTGCGCGCGGAACTGACCGCCCGGGCGGAAAAGGACCCCGACCTCAACCTCGCCATCAACGCCGACAAAGCCGCCCCCATCGGCCAGTTGGTGAAGGTGATGGACGCGGTGAAGGAGGCGAACATCAAGCCGCCCAGCATGTTTACGAGAGAAGCGGGGAATCCTTGAAACCTGGGTCTGAGCTTGCCTTTCCACTGCCCGGGAGTAGCTTCAAAGCGAAGTTATGATCAGCGCAAGTCATGTTCGTGAATGGCTGGCCGAAACTCCGTTTCAACCCTTTCGGATCTATCTCTCGGACGGCTCGTATCACGATGTTCCACACCCCGAATTTGCCTGGATTTTCGGTTCGAGAATTTTTGTCGGAAAGGTCTCCGGCTCAAATAGCCATGTGGAAGACCAAGTGAAACAATTGTCCTTGCTTCACGTCTCTCGGATCGAACCGTTGCCGGCGAAGCGGCAACCGCGAAAACGGAAGATTAACCGGAAATAGGCCTGCAAGAGCTCGATTCGGCAGACCGGCGCGGCCTCTCTCAGCGAATGGATTATTTCATCAACTCCTCCGCAATCTGCACCGCGTTGAGCGCCGCGCCCTTGAGCAACTGATCGCCGCTGACCCAGAAGCAAAGCCCGTTGTCCAGCGCGCAATCCAGTCGGAGGCGGCCCACTTCGCAGTTGTATTTCTCCGAGGTGAACAGCGGCATTGGATACTTCTTGTTCTCCGGCTCATCCACCAAGTCCAGGCCCGGCGCTTGTTTCAGCACGGCGCGCGCGGCTTCCACGCTCACGGGCTTTTCAAACTCGGCGCTCACGGCCACCGAGTGGGAGCGATAGACCGGCACGCGCACGCAGGTCACGCTCGCCCGGAACGTCGGATGATGCATGATCTTGCGCCCCTCGTTCTCCATCTTCATCTCCTCCTTGGTGTATCCGCTCGGCAAGAAGGAATCCACGTGCGGCAACACGTTGAAGGCGATCTGGTGCGGGTAAACCTCCTTGGTCACAGGCTGGCCTTTGACGATCTGATCCACCTGCCGCTCCAGTTCGGCGATGGCTTTGGCGCCGGTGCCGGAAACGGCCTGGTAGCTGGAGGCGAAGATGCGTTTGCAGCCGAACGCCGCGTGCAACGGGTAAAGCGCCATGAGGGTGATGGCGGTGGTGCAATTCGGATTCGCAATGATGCCCCGGTGTTGCTTCACATCGGCCGCGTTGATTTCCGGCACCACGAGCGGCACTTCCGGTTCCATGCGGAACGCGCTGGAGTTGTCCACGACGACGCAGCCAACCTTCGCGGCGATGGGAGCAAACTCCTTCGAGATGCTGCCGCCGGCGCTGAACAGCGCGATGTCAATTCCCGTGAATGCGTCCTGGGTCAGTTCCTTGACCGTGATGTCCTCGCCCCGAAACTTCAGTCTCTTGCCGACCGAACGGGCGGAAGCCAGCAACGTCAACTTCCCGACCGGGAAATTGCGTTTCTCCAGCGTCCTGATCATCTCGACGCCGACGGCCCCCGTCGCGCCCACCACGGCCACATGCGGTCTTGCGTTCATAAAAGGCGGCCAATATAGCGGTTACGAATGACGTGTCAACGGACCGCAAAACTGAAAAACGCCCCAAAACAGGGCTGTCAAAACTCTTTAGAAATGTCCCCTTAAGAACTCAGGAGAAAATGTCCCCTGGGTTGTTGATTTTCTCTGCGTCTGGAGGTGGGGGACGCAGGGAGGCCGGAGCGGAGC
>WYBW01000159.1 GCA_011525685.1 Verrucomicrobiia bacterium | reverse complement strand
TGAGAACGCCGAAGCGGGCGGCGTGAACAGACAAAAATCCGGCTGAGATCACGCGTCAAATGGGAATACCGAGTCATTAGAATGAGTCGGGCCTCAAAAAAGGCCTTTGTTCAACAACCTGCTAGCGGCATCTTGGACACCAAAGCAAAACTCCGCAACAGCGGTGCCGCGAGGTTATTTGAAGCGGTTGAAACACACAGACGCGATTTCCATTTTCCTTTTCATCCTGAAAGCCTTGGTTGACTCGAAATGAAGAATCGCGTTGACTGGCTTTGGTCTGCGTGAGTTTTTCCGCAGGAAAACGCGGGTTTGCGGTCGCCTTCGAGCCCCGCCGCTCCCGCCATTCCCAACTCCTTTGGCCCAAGCCCTTACGGTGATTGGGCCGCAGCCCTCGGCCCCTTCGTCACAGTTTCGTCACAACGGTCAACCTGCACGGCGGAAAAATTCTGTTCTCAGGCGGTATGAAACGGAAATCCGATGTGCCGCCAAAGCAGATGGCCGAAAAGCCCAAGTCCAGATTTCGACTGGAACTGACCCGCCACAACCAACACGTGGTCATCACCGACTCCATCGACAAAGGCCGCTACGTCGGCTACGTCATCTCCTACTACATCGGAGGGAACCGGAAACAAGTTCGACGGGCGACTCTTTCAGATGCCAAACGGGAGGCCAATCTCATCCTTACCAAGCTCGCGCAGGGCGAGCCGGATGTTCTGGCGCTAACGAGCACTGACCGGCTCATCTACATTCGCGCTCGCGAGGCGTTGTCGAAAAGCAAGGTGCCGTTGGACGTGGCGGTCAGTGAATACGTATACGCCCGGTCGCTGCTTAATGGGATCGGCACCTTGACCGATGCCGTGCGCTTATTTGTCAAGCAGCACGCCGGTTTTCAGAGTCGGGTGCTGGTGAGCCAAGCGGTCGAGGAACTGCTCAAGACGCGGCGAAGCGACGGATCAAGCCCCGTCCACGTCGACGATCTGGAATGCCGTCTGGGAGTTTTTGCCAAGGCGTTTTCATGCCCAATCTGCGAAGTGCGCGACACCGACATCCTCGATTTTCTGCTCAACCTCAAGTTTGAGTTACGCACAAAGAATAATTACCGGACGGCCATCTCGAACCTGTTTTCATTTGCGCGGCTGAGGAAGTACGTGCCGCGAGATCACGACCCGCTGCAATTCGTTCCAGAATTCAAGGAACCGGCCAAGCCCGTCGACATCCTGACCGTCGAAGACCTCCGGCGGTTGCTGGAGTGCGTACGACCCGATTTCACCAGTTACTTGACCATCGCCGCATTTGCCGGGCTGCGCCAATCTGAAATCCAGCGGTTGCGGTGGGATCATATTAGCGAGAGCTACATCCGCGTGCCACCGGGCCAATATCGCGTGAAATCCACGCGTCTCGTGCCACTTCTGCCGAACTTGAAATCATGGTTAGCCACGTGCCCGAAAGAGTGCGAGATGGTAGTTCCGTTCAAGAATCCCACCAACCAACTCGCTGCCTTGTCCGAGAATTCCGGGGTCGTGCTCAAGCACAACTGCCTGCGGCATTCCTTCGGCACGTACCGAGTTGCTGCCACCCAAAACGTCGCGCAGACCTCTCTGGAAATGGGCAACAGTCCAGCCATGATCCGCAAGCATTATTTAGAGGTCGTCCCCAAGGAAGCTGGGGACGCGTGGTTTAGCCTCGTCGCACCCGCCCCTGAGAAACTAATTCAATTCACCGCACTGGCATCAGCCCCGTTGGCGGTTGCCTCCCACGGAACATGAGGCATTGTTCCGGCAGGGCCGGACTCAGCATCATCGCCGATAACCGTAGTCCTCTGATTTCTGCTACCGCGCCTTGGCTCTCCCGCAGGCACCAAATACTTATCGTCTACGTACCGCAGGACTGTGGCTACCCGGAAGCGTACGCTCTGGCCGATCTTGATAAACGGGATGTAACGGTGGCGCATCCAGACTTCGATTGTGCGTTCGGTGATTCCAAAGTAATCGGCGATCTCCCTTTTCGTCATCAGGCGGTGCTCAAAGGGAATCATCTCAGCACTCGACGCTCGCACTTCCGGCGCGTGTCCCTGAAGACCAGCCTCTATGCCACTCCCGCCAAATTCTTGTCCGCTGAACATTCACTAAATAGAACGGCACCCGATCAATTTTCACGGACTTGCAACGGGCAATTTTGCGCGGGCCAGCGAACAGGCCAGTGTCACGCTGCATCAAGCATCGTGCAGCGGACTGGCGGCTTCTCCAAGCTGTTCACTTCAATCTTTAATTGGCTTCTGCCTACTTTCGGTGAGCGCCACCGTCACGCGGCTCAACCACGCCTCCAATCCCTGATAACCCCTGCGCCGAGGAATGTGTATACAACACGCCTACGCCGTCCCAAAATCCGGGTGAATGAGCACAAGAATGGGCCGCCCGCCTTCGGGCAACAAAGGATTCATGATCCGTATGAAGCCGGAAACGCACGCCGATTTAATTCGCGCCGCCGAAAAGGACGGGTATCAGCGGTTGGGCGAATGGTTGGACAACGTGCCAGCAGAGCTTGTATACAAAATTGCGAGTCCCGCTCGGCTCAAGAAGCCGTCGCCCAAGATGTTGAACCAAGCATTTCTCGAATACGCGACTGAAGTGGCACGTGTTCTTGGTGAAATGCGATTGATCGTCGAGCGCAACCCAATGCTCGATCAGGATGAAGCGAATCGGAAAGCGTTCCAGAACCTTCGGCACCAGTACGACGGGCTTATTCGCCGCATGGAAGATTTTGGCATCGAACAATGATGCTTTCTCCTTGACCAGCCGGTCGGCACATTGACGTGACCTGAGATCAGGAAATCACGCCGATGAAATGCTGATTCCGGCCACGCCAAAGGGTCGTGCGCACTTGTTAATATCAGAAAGTCGCTGATGGCTTCATGGGCCTGAATTGTTGATCCGCAGGCTGGTCATATCCCTCGATAGCGCATCCATACTGCGTCGCCGCCCAATAAACGCTCCCCTTTGCTGCGTTTGTGCCGGGATTGAAGATTGCCGCTGACAGCTACCCCGCGTCGTCTTCAGGCGCGATGAAGTATTCTTTCACAAAGAGTGTCGTACCCGCCTGAAAAACCTGTTCTTAACCTGAAACGCGCATGATCGCCGTGGTGGCGATTGCGCTGATCGAACGATGAAGACCGATCAAACAGATACACATCTTGGCCACGCCGGGCACGCGCCCCAATCGGGGATTGGCTGCCACGCGGCCTTCTTCATCCGCTGCTCGGCGTGGTCATTCAGCCTCCCGCAATCGGGACACACCAAGTGATCGGAGCCAACATGAATGATCCTCAATATCCACCCCGCCGTCCCGGCAACGCATACGCTGCTCGTGACGATCAGAACTACGACCTCCCACGCCGTGGTCGTCCGGTCCAAGAACCCGGCGATCCACGCGGCACCGACATGCCCCGTCACATGCGCCTATTCCACTACACCTTCTTTAGGCAATGGAAGATGATACAGGCATCCAAAGTAGTCTTGCCATCCACATACCCCATTCCAAAAGATGAGAAGCCCGTTGTGTGGCTTTCCTTCCGTCAAGATTGGGAACCAACCACCAGCCGGACATTCGTCGAGAACGCGCAGCGAGGCACTGCGACCCTAAACGAGATTGTTGAGCCGGAAATAGGGGCCTGCCGGATTGAGGTTCCGCCAGACATCGCGCCGATGAACTGGCGAGCATGGCGAAAGTTGTCCGGGGTAAAATCCCAAACGGCGAAGCGGCTTAAAGAGTTGGCGATCCGTATGGGTGGAAACGTGAACGAGTGGCGCATGACATTCAATGCCATCGAAAGCGGAGATTGGTTGGCGGTCGAGGGATATTTCGATGGAGCATGGAGGCCAATCGCACACCCAGCATACCAGTCTACAATGTACAAAGTCGAGGAAGGGGCGATATGAGCGACTCTAGCAGCCTGTCGGACTTAGCTCAAGACAGTGGGAGAGGGTGTGGTGGTGGCAGCCCGGACGGATGTGGCAACGCCTTTGGGTTCGGAGGCGGCGGCACACAGCCGATGGTTTTCGGATGCTCC